>NZ_MKKH01000001.1 GCF_001942335.1 Cellulosimicrobium sp. CUA-896
AGGCCGTCCGCGCCGCCGACCCGGTCGCGACCGCGCAGCCCGCCACGGCCCCTACGCCCAGGTCCCGGCCCGCAAGGTCGCCGGCGCGCCGGACGAGGAGGCGCAGCCCGTCGACGACGTGCAGAAGCTCCGCGGCCCCGCGGCGCGCGTCGTGACGAACATGGAGTCGAGCCTCCAGGTGCCGACGGCGACGTCCGTGCGCGCCGTCCCGGCGAAGCTCATGGTCGACAACCGCATCGTCATCAACAACCACCTCGCGCGCGGCGCGGCGGAAAGATCTCCTTCACGCACCTCATCGGCTTCGCGCTCGTCGAGGCGCTCGCCGACATGCCCGTGATGAACGCGAGCTACACCGAGCTCGACGGCAAGCCGGCCGTCAACCAGCCGGCGCACGTGAACTTCGGCCTCGCCATCGACCTCGCCAAGCCGGACGGCTCGCGCCAGCTCCTCGTGCCGAGCATCAAGAAGGCCGAGACGATGGACTTCGCGCAGTTCTGGGCGGCGTACGAGGACCTCGTGCGCCGCGCGCGCGGCAACAAGCTCGGCGTCGACGACTTCGCGGGGACCACGATCTCGCTGACGAACCCGGGCGGCATCGGCACCGTGCACTCGGTGCCGCGTCTCATGCAGGGCCAGGGCACGATCATCGGCGTCGGCGCGATGGACTACCCCGCGGAGTTCGCGGGCGCCTCGACCGAGCGCCTCGCGCGCCTCGGCATCTCCAAGGTCCTGACGATCACGTCGACCTACGACCACCGGATCATCCAGGGTGCCCAGTCCGGGGAGTTCCTGCGCATCCTGTCGAGCAAGCTCATCGGCGAGGACGGCTTCTACGACCGCGTGTTCGCCGCGCTGCGCATCCCGTACGAGCCCGTGCGCTGGGTGCGCGACAACACGACGGACGCCGAGATCGAGGCCGCGAAGCCGGCGAAGATCGCCGAGCTCGTCCACTCCTACCGCTCGCGCGGCCACCTCATGGCGGACACCGACCCGCTCGCCTACCGCCAGCGCAAGCACGGCGACCTCGACATCCAGAACCACGGCCTGACGCTGTGGGACCTCGACCGCACGTTCCCGACGGGCGGGTTCGGCGGCGCGCAGAAGTCGTCGCTGCGCGACATCCTCGGCCTCCTGCGCGACTCGTACTGCCGCACGGTCGGCGTCGAGTACATGCACCTCGCGGACCGCACGCAGCGCAAGTGGCTGCAGGAGCGCCTCGAGTCCGGGTACGCCCGCACGCCGCGCGAGGACCAGCTGCGCATCCTGCGCCGGCTCAACTCCGCGGAGGCGTTCGAGACGTTCCTCCAGACGAAGTTCGTCGGCCAGAAGCGCTTCTCGCTCGAGGGCGGCGAGTCCCTCATCCCGCTGCTCGACGCCATCCTGTCGAAGGCCGCCGAGAACGGGCTCGACGAGGTCGGCATCGGCATGGCCCACCGCGGGCGGCTCAACGTGCTCGCGAACATCGCGGGCAAGAGCTACGCGCAGATCTTCGCGGAGTTCGAGGGCAACCTCGACCCGAAGAGCGTCCAGGGCTCCGGCGACGTGAAGTACCACCTCGGGACGGAGGGCACGTTCACCGCCGAGTCCGGCGCCACGACGAAGGTCTACCTCGCGGCGAACCCGTCCCACCTGGAGGCGGTCGACCCGGTGCTCGAGGGGATCGTCCGCGCGAAGCAGGACCGCATCGACCTCGGCGGCGACGGCTTCTCCGTGCTGCCCATCCTCATCCACGGCGACGCCGCGTTCGCGGGCCAGGGCGTCGTGCCCGAGGTGCTCAACCTCGCGCAGCTGCGCGGGTACCGCACCGGCGGGACGGTCCACGTCGTCGTGAACAACCAGGTCGGCTTCACCACCGGGCCGTCGTCGTCGCGCTCGACGACGTACGCCACCGACGTGGCCAAGGGCTACCAGGTGCCGATCTTCCACGTGAACGGCGACGACCCCGAGGCGTGCGTGCGCGTCGCCGAGCTCGCCTTCGCGTTCCGCGAGCAGTTCGACCGCGACGTCATCATCGACCTCATCTGCTACCGCCGCCGCGGGCACAACGAGGGCGACGACCCGTCGATGACGCAGCCCCTCATGTACAACCTCATCGAGGCCAAGCGCTCGGTCCGCAAGCTCTACACCGAGAACCTCGTCGCGCGCGGCGACATCACGCTCGAGGAGGCCGAGCACGTCCTGCAGGACTACCAGGCCCAGCTCGAGCGCGTCTTCACGGAGACGAAGGAGGGCGGCTTCACACCGGCCGCCTCCACCGAGCCGGTCGCGGGCCTGGAGCGCCCGGAGTCCCAGCGCGAGGACGCCGGCACGATGGTCGGCTGGCGCACGGCGGTCGACCCGTCCGTCGTCGAGCGCATCGGGCAGGTGCACGTGGCCCCGCCCGAGGGCTTCACCGTGCACCCCAAGCTCGCGCAGCTGCTCGACAAGCGCCGCCAGATGGCCGTCGACGGCGGCATCGACTGGGGGTTCGGCGAGCTCGTCGCGTTCGGGTCCCTGCTCATGGAGGGCACGCCGGTGCGGCTCGCCGGCCAGGACTCGCGCCGTGGCACGTTCGTGCAGCGGCACGCGGTCCTGCACGACCGCGAGACGGGCGCGGAGTGGACCCCGCTGCTGTACCTCTCGGCGGACCAGGCGAAGTTCTGGGTCTACGACTCCTCGCTCTCGGAGTACGCGGCCCTCGGGTTCGAGTACGGCTACTCCGTCGAGCGCCCCGACGCGCTCGTCCTCTGGGAGGCGCAGTTCGGCGACTTCGTCAACGGCGCCCAGACGGTCATCGACGAGTTCATCTCGTCGGCCGAGCAGAAGTGGGGCCAGTACTCCTCCGTCGTCATGCTGCTCCCCCACGGGTACGAGGGGCAGGGCCCGGACCACTCGTCCGCGCGCATCGAGCGGTTCCTCCAGCTCGCCGCCGAGGAGAACGTGACGGTCGCCCAGCCCTCGACGCCCGCGTCGTACTTCCACCTCCTGCGCCGCCAGGCGTACGCCCGCCCGCGCCGCCCGCTCGTCGTCTTCACGCCGAAGCAGCTGCTGCGCCTCAAGGCGGCCGCCTCGCCGGTCGAGGACTTCACGCAGGGCACGTTCCGTCCCGTGATCGGGGACGCCGCGGCGGACCCGGCGAAGGTCGACCGCGTCCTGCTCTGCACGGGCCGGGTCTACTACGACCTGCTCGCCGAGCGCACCAAGCGCGGCGACGAGGCCACGGCGATCGTGCGTCTCGAGCAGCTCTACCCGCTCGACGTCGAGGCGATCCGCGCCGAGATCGCGAGGTACGGCGACGCCGAGGTGGTCTGGGTGCAGGACGAGCCGGAGAACCAGGGCGCCTGGTCCTTCGTCCACATCAACCTGCCGGAGGACCTGCCGCGCGTGCGGGCCGTGTCCCGCCCCGCGTCGGCGTCGACCGCCGCCGGCACGGCGAAGAAGCACCAGGCCGAGCAGGCGGTGCTCCTCGAGCAGGCGTTCGCCCGCTGACCCCGGCGCCCTGAGCACGACGAAGGCCTCCTCCCGCCGCGGCGGGAGGAGGCCTTCGTCGTCAGCGGCTCACCAGCGGTCGTGGATCTTCTCGCGCAGGTAGGCGTCGTAGATCTCGCGCACCCCGGACGCGAAGAGCGGACCGAGGACGTCGGCGGAGCCCGCCTCGGCGTTCGCCCGCGCCTGCTCGGCGTTGCGCGCCCCCGGGATGACCGTCGACACGCCCGGCTGCTGCCACACCCAGGCGATCGCGGCCTGCGCGGGTGTGAGGTCCTGGCCGACGGCGTCGCGTACCAGGGCCGAGAACTCCCCCGCGGCCCGGACGCGGTCTCGTAGTCGACCCCGGAGAACGTCTCGCCGACGTCGAACGCGCTGCCGTCGCGGTTGAAGCTGCGGTGGTCGTCCGCGGCGAACGTCGTCTCGGACGTGTACCGGCCCGAGAGCAGCCCGGACGCCAGCGGGACGCGCGCGATGATCCCCACCCCGGCCCGGGACGCGGCGGGCAGCACCGCGTCGAGCGGCTTGAGGCGGAACGCGTTGAGGATGATCTGGACCGACGCCACGCCCGGCCGCGCGATCGCGGTGAGCGCCTCGTCCGCCGTCTCGACGCTCACGCCGTAGGACGCGATCGCGCCCTCCGCGACGAGCGTGTCCAGCGCGTCGTAGACCTCGTCGCGCGAGAAGACCGCCGTGGGCGGGCAGTGCAGCTGCACGAGGTCGAGCCGCTCGGTGCGCAGGTTCCGGCGCGAGCGGTCGGTCCACTCGCGGAACGTCGCGAGCGTGAAGTTGTCGGGGTCCTGCTCCCCCCGGCGCCCCATCTTCGTGGCCACGGTGACGTCGTGACCGGGGTTGTCGGCGAGGTAGCCCCCGATGATCTGCTCGCTGCGTCCGTCGCCGTAGACGTCGGCGGTGTCGAAGAACGTGACCCCCGCCTCGACCGAGGCGTCGAGCACGGCGCGGGCGTCGCCCTCGTCGACGTCGCCCCAGTCGGCGCCGAGCTGCCACGTCCCCAGCCCCACCACCGAGACGAGCCGTCCCGTGCGTCCGAGCACCCGTCGTTCCATCGTTCCTCCTCGTGCTGCTGCGGGCGCGACGGTGCACGCGCCCGAGCACCGAGTCTGACGGGCGGACGCCGGACGTGCACCCCGCAACGCCGAGTAGCGTATGTGGGCGTGAACACCGACGCTCCCTCCGGCGCCCAGCTGCGCATCGTCCACGGCGACCACGTCGCCACGATCACCGAGGTCGGGGCGGCGGTGCGCGAGTACGCCGTCGCGGGGCGACCGGTCTTCGTGCCCTTCGCCGAGGACGAGATCTCCCCCGCGTTCAACGCGGCCGTGCTCCTGCCGTGGCCGAACCGTCTGCGCGACGGGCAGTACGAGATCGACGGCACGACGTACCAGGTCCCGGTGACGGAGTTCGCGCGCAGCACCGCCCTCCACGGGCTCGCGTGCTGGCAGCGGTGGCGCGTCGTCGAGCACGAGGAGGCGCGCGTCAGCCTCGAGCTGCAGCTGGTCCCCACGCCCGGCTACCCGTTCGCGCTCGTGTCGCGCGTCACGTACTCGCTCGACGACGACGGCCTGCGCGTGCACGTGCGCACGACGAACGCGGGCCGGGGCACCGCGCCGTACGGCGTCGGCTTCCACCCGTGGCTCTCCCCCGCCGGGGCCGACCTCGACGACTGCACGATCCGGCTGGACGCCTCGTCGCGCGTCACGACCGACGACCGCCTCCTGCCCACCGGGACGGAGCCGGCGGCGGGCACCTACGACCTGCGGGAGACGCGCTCGCTGCGCGGCGTCGACCTCGACGACGCGTACGTGGACGTCACGCGCGACGACGCGGGTCTGTCCTGGATCCGTCTCGGCGCCCCCGACGGCCGCACGGCCGCCGTGTGGATGGACGGATCGATGGACACCTGGCAGATCTGCACCGGCGACCACGTCGGCGACGCCGCGTTCCGGCGCTCGGGCGTCGCGGCGGAGCCGATGAGCTGCATCGCCGACGCCTTCCGCACCGGCGACCGCCTCGTCCGGCTCGGGACCGGCGAGTCCCACGAGGTGACCTGGGGCGCCACGCTCCTGTGACGCGCACCGGGCGGCGCTGCCCCGAGCGACGCCGCCCGGTGCCGACCCCGGGTCCCCGGGGGGTCGTCGGCACCGACACGCCGGACGAACCGGACGGGATCGCCCGCCGCTCCCGGCGTCGGGGACAATGACGTCCGTGGAGGACGCGGCACAGCGAGAAGTTCGGATCTGCGTCGTCGGCGACGAGCTGAGCGCCGGCGTCGGGGACGCCAAGGCCCTGGGGTGGGCGGGGCGCGTCGTCGCGCGCACCCGGTTCCCTCGGCCGCCGCACGTCTTCACGCTCGCGATCCCCGGCGAGACGACCACGGCCCTCAGCCAGCGCTGGGAGGCCGAGACCGCACGACGCTTCTCGCCCGAGACCGACGCCGACAACCGCCTCGTCGTCGGCCTCGGTCGCCACGACCTCGACGCCGGCCTCTCGGTCGCGCGCTCGCGCCTGAACCTGGCGAACATGCTCGACGTCGCCGAGTCGCGCCGGCTGCCGGCGTTCGTCGTCGGTCCGCCGCCGGGGCACCCCAAGGACGCGGGTCGGCTCGCCGAGCTGTCCAACGCGTTCGCCGACGTCGCCAACCGGCGGCGGGTCCCGTACGTCGACACCTTCAGCCCGCTGGTCACGCACGAGCAGTGGCTCGCCGACCTCGCGCAGAGCGGCGACGGCTTCCCGGGGCAGGCGGGCTACGGGCTCATGGCCTGGCTCGTGCTCCACACCGGCTGGCACGCCTGGCTGGGCCTGCCGGACGACACCGTCTGACGCGCGCCGGCGGACCGACGGCACGCTCCTCAGGCGCGCGAGACCGCGAGGTCCCCCGAGACCGTGCTGGACGACACGTACGCCGCGCCCACGCCCGGCTGCTCGGCCGGCCGGTCGGCGTGGTCGACGGCCGTCGTGCGCCGCCCCGCGCTCTCGAGGCGCACCCCGTCGAGCGAGACGGTCCCCGTGACGCTGCGCGCCCGGACGTTGACGGGGGTCGCCGCGCCGAGGCGCACACCGACGTCGCCGGAGACGGTGCGCACGTCCACGAGCGGCGTGCTCTCGCGCGCCACCACCTCGACCCCGCCGGTCACCGTGCTCACCGACACGCGGCCCAGCGCCCCGGCCACCGTGACCGCTCCCGACGCGGTGCTGACCCGGGCGTCGCCGACGTGCTCGGCGACGTCGACGGGGGCCGACGCGGAGCGGACGGACACGCTGCCCGTGGTGCCCTGCACCCGGACGGGACCGGTGGCCGTCGCCACGGCGAGGTCCGCCGCCGCGCCGGTGACGACCGTCGCCGCCCGGACCGTCGTCACCTTCACCGGCACGCCCGCGGGCACGACGAGCCGGACGACGGCGCGGTCCTTGTCGCGCACGCCCCGCGCGCGGTCGACGAGCCCCTCGACGCCGGCGAAGTCGTAGCCGACGCGCAGCTCGCCGTCGTGCCGGCTGACCTGCAGGGGCCGCTCGGAGACCTCGGCGACCTCGACGCGGACGTCGTCCTCCCGGCCGGGGTCGGCGACGACGTCCGCCGACCCGTCGGTGAGCTGGACGACGACGCGACGCACGTCCGCGACGTCGACGTCCTGGGGTGCGGTGATGGTCCATGACTCGGTGCTCATGCGCTCTCTCCTCGGGTGGGGTGATGGGTCATCGCAGGGTCGCCCGGACGGCGCGGCGCGCGCCGTCGAGCACGGCGCTCAGGGTGTCGAGCGTGAGGTCGGTCACGGTGCCCGCGGCACCGGCACGGTGCAGGTCGGCGCGCACGTCGTCCGCGAAGCGCCGGAGCATCGCCTCGGCCTCGAGGCCCCGGGAGGCGGCGCGAGGACGGGCGGGGTCCGCGGGGTCGCGGGGCGGACGGGCGCGCGCGGACTGGGCGGCGGCCGCGAGCTCGGCCCGCAGCCCGTGGAGCGTGCCCTGCACGTCGGCGCGCATCGCCTCGGCCCGCCGGCGGACCGTGACCGCGACGGCCTGCTCGAGCGTGACGAGGTCCGCCCGCCGGGCCTCGACCTCGGCGCGCCCGGCCGGGGTGAGCGCGTAGGTCGACCGCCGTCCGGTGTCGGTGCGGCGGACCAGCCCTTCCTCCTCGAGCCGCGCGAGGCGCGGGTAGATCGTGCCCGCGCTCGGCCGGTAGGTGCCGCCGAAGCGTTCCGAGAGCTCGGTGATGAGCTCGTAGCCGTGCTTGGGCCCGGCGGTGAGCAGCGCCAGCAGGTAGAGGCGCAGCTGTCCGTGGCCGAAGACGGTGGTCATGCGCGCCGTCCCCGGACGCGGCGACGGCGGGATCCTCCGGCGACACCGGGCACGTCGCTCATCGCGCACCGCCTCCTCCCTGGCACCGGACACGATATATCGCGTCCGCGCGACGGGCAACGGGCCACGTGTGGGACGATGGTCGGCGGACCGGGCACGCCGAGCACGCACGAGCCGTCGAGCACGTCGGCACGGCCGCCCCGAGCACGGCAGCACCGCCGACGACTCCCGAGCACCTAGGAGATCACCATGAGCAAGCGCGGACGCAAGCGTCGCAGCCGCAAGGGCAACGCCGCGAACCACGGCAAGCGCCCCAACGCCTGAGGCGAGCACGAGCACGAAGGGCCCGGACCGACGTCGTCGGTCCGGGCCCTTCGTCGTCCTCGGCGCGGATCAGCGGATCTCGGTCACCACGGTGCTCGAGACGACGGTCGTCGTGGTCGTCACGATCGTCGGCGTGGACATGACCGTGAGCTGGGCGTGGATGCGCTCGCGCAGCCCCGCGGGCGCCTGCTCGTGGCACGAGCGCCGCACGAGCTGCTTGACGAGCTCCTCGACGCTGAGCTCGGCCAGGCACGGCGAGCAGTGCGCGACGTGCGCACGCATGCGGCGCTCGTCGTCCGGCGTCATCTCCGAGTCGAGGAACTCGTAGAGGTGCGTGAGCGCGTGCTCGCACTCCGACTCGCCCTCCGTGGCGTGCGGGATCGGCGTCACCGGTCCCTGCGCCGCCTCCGCGTCCTGGGTGTCACGGTCCCAGCGCTCCGACATGCTCACGACTCACCTCCGGGAGCCTTGGCCCCTACCAGTCCTCGTCTCGCGGCGTAGTCCGCCAGCAGCTCGCGCAGCTGACGCCTGCCCCGGTGCAGGCGGGACATGACCGTACCGATCGGTGTCCCCATGATCTCCGCGATCTCCTTGTACGGGAACCCCTCGACGTCGGCGTAGTACACGACCATGCGCCGGTCCTCGGGCAGCTCCTGGAGAGCGCGCTTCACGTCGGTGTCCGGGAGCCGGTCGAGGGCCTCCGCCTCGGCGGACCGCAGGCCCTGCGAGGTGTGCGACGCCGCGCGCGCGATCTGCCAGTCCTCGACGTCCTCCGTCTGGGCCTGCTGCGGCTCGCGCTGCTTCTTGCGGTACGTGTTGATGAACGTGTTCGTCAGGATGCGGTACAGCCACGCCTTGAGGTTCGTGCCCGGCCGGTACTGGTGGAACGCGGCGAAGGCCTTAGCGAACGTCTCCTGGACGAGGTCCTCGGCGTCCGACGGGTTGCGCGTCATGCGCAGCGCCGCGGAGTACAGCTGGTCGAGGTACTGGAGGGCGTCGCGCTCGAACCGCGCGGCGCGGGCGGCGTCGTCCTCCGCCTCGGGCGCGCGGTTCGTGTCCGTGTCCTCGGCGTTCTCGGCGACGGCGGCAGCCGTACCGCCGGCCGCCGCGTCGGCACGCGCGGCGTCGTCTCGCTCGGGCAGCGGTCCGTCAGGCGCCGGCGTCGTCGGCTCGTCGGGGCTCCCGGGGGTTCGCTCGCTCATCGACCACGAGCCTAGCCCTCCGTCAGCCCGCACGTTCGCTGGGGAGCCCCCTCCGGTCGTGCGGGCGGACGTGCCGAGCGAGGTGCGGGGGGACCAGGCGGCGGCGAAGGTCTCGTCCGCGGTGGCGGGCAGGGCCGCCCGGGCGGCGGTCCGTGAGGCGTCGAGCAGGATGGTCACGCGTGGTGCAACCATCACGGCGGCCCGCCCATTCCCCGTGGCCACGGCGCGGGCCGGGCACACCGGGGGTGTTCGCCCGCACCGCGTGTCGCTAGCGTGTCGCCATGACGACCTCCGCGAGCCCGTCCCGGTTCCTCACCCTGCTGCGCGAGCAGGTGGCGCACGAGTTCGACGCCCACCAGCAGTACGTCGCGATCGCCGTGTGGTTCGACGCCCGGGACCTCCCGCAGCTGGCGGCGCACTTCTACCGGCAGGCGGTCGAGGAGCGCAACCACGCGATGATGATCGTGCGCTACCACCTCGACCGGGACCTTCCGGTCGACATCCCGGGGACCGGCCCCGTCCGCAACGACTTCTCGTCCGTCGTCGAGCCGCTGCAGCTCGCGCTCGACCAGGAGAAGCAGGTCACCGGGCAGATCGAGGCCGCCTTCCGCGCGGCGCGGGAGGAGGGTGACGCGCTCGGCGAGCAGTTCCTCCTGTGGTTCCTCAAGGAGCAGGTCGAGGAGGTCGCCTCCGCGTCCACGCTGCTCACCGTCGCCCAGCGCGCGGGCGACAACCTGTTCGACCTCGAGAACTTCGTCGCGCGCGAGACCGTCGGCGACGCCGGCGAGTCGCCCGACGCGCCCGAGGCGGCGGGCGGCGCGCTCTGAGCGGCGCCCTCCGGACGCGTGCCGGTGGCGCGCGCACCGTCGGCGCGGCAGGCTGAGACCGACCGCTACCGAAGGAGTGATCCGATGCTGCTGCGTCACGTCGCGAGGCCGATGCTGGCCTCCTGGTTCGTCTACGACGGGGTCCAGACCGCGCTCAGGCCCGCCGAGCACGTGCGCGCCGCGCGCGACGGCGTGGAGCTCGTCGAGCGCAGCACCGGCGTCGACGCGTCCCTGAGCGAGTCCCAGGTCACCGCGCTGGTGCGCGCGCACGGTGCCGCGACGGCGGTCGCGGGGCTGTGCCTCGCGTTCTCGAAGGCGCCGCGCACCGCGGCGCTCGCGCTGGCCGCGCTGTCGGTGCCCCTCGCCGTCGTGAACCAGCCGTTCACGTCACGGGGGCACGAGCGTCAGGAGCGCACCGGCAAGTTCGTCGCGAACCTGGGCGCGATCGGCGCCGCACTCATCGCGGGCGCCGACTACGAGGGCCGCCCCGGGGTGTCGTGGCGGCTCGCCAAGGCCCGCCACGAGCTGGCGCTCGCCGCGCAGGCCAAGCAGGAGGCGGCCGTCGCGGGCGCGAAGGGCGCCGCCCACGGCGTCTCGGGCACGGCGAAGGGTGCGGCCAAGAGCGCCAAGGGTGTCGCCAAGGGCACCGCGAAGAGCGTCAAGGCCCCCGCCAAGGGCGCCACGAAGAGCGTCAAGGGCACGGCGAAGAACCTCGGGCGAACCGCCAAGGGCGCGACGAGGAGCGTGAAGGGCACACGGCGCGCCGCGGACGGCCTCACCGGAGCGGCGAGGAACGCGGCGGCCACCGCGTCGTCGACGCTGCACGACGCCGGTGCCGCAGTCCGTGCGAAGGTCGCCTGAGGCGTCGCCCGTCGTCCGTCCTGCGGGTGGGCCGGTCGTCGCGGCGACCGGCTCCACTAGCCTGGGCACCATGACGGACGAGCGCCCTCCCGCCCCTGCACCCGGCCCCGGCGAGACCGCGGGCTGGGCCGCGCCGGTGGCGGGCGGACCGCTCGACGCGCTGGTCGAGGTCCCGGGCTCGAAGTCGCTCACCAACCGCCTGCTCGTGCTCGCCGCTCTCGCCGAGGGCCCCGGCGTCCTGCGGGGCGCGCTGCGCAGCCGCGACGCCGACCTCATGGCCGCCGGTCTGCGCGCGCTCGGCGTCGACGTCGCCGAGGGCGCCACGCCGAGCGAGCTGCGCGTGGCGCCCGGACGGCTGCGCGGCCCCGCGGAGGTCGACTGCGGGCTGGCCGGGACCGTGATGCGGTTCCTCCCGCCCGTCGCGGCGCTGGCCGACGGCGCCGTCCGGTTCGACGGGGACGAGGGTGCGCGCGTCCGCCCCATGGGTCCCGTGCTCGCCGCGCTCGGCGCGCTGGGCGTGGGCGTCACCGGCGACGGCCCCGGGACGCCGACGACGCTGCCGTTCACGGTCCGGGGGCGTGGCCGCGTGCGCGGGGGGACGGTCGACGTCGACGCGTCGGCGTCGAGCCAGTTCGTGTCGGGTCTCCTGCTCGCCGCCCCGCGCTTCGAGCAGGGCCTCACGCTGCGGCACGTGGGTACGACGCTGCCGAGCATGCCGCACATCGACATGACGGTCCAGGTGCTGCGCGAGGTCGGCGTCGAGGTCGACGCCTCGCGGCCCGCCATCTGGCGCGTCGAGCCCGGACCGGTCGCCGCGCGCGACGTCCAGGTCGAGCCCGACCTGTCCAACGCGGGGCCGTTCCTCGCGGCCGCGCTCGTCGCGGGAGGCACCGTCCGCGTCCCGGGCTGGCCGACGACGACCACCCAGCCCGGCGCGATGCTCGGCGACCTGCTCACCGCGATGGGCGGCACGGCCACCCTCGAGGACGGCGTCATGAGCGTGACGGGGACGGGCGAGGTCCGCGGCGTCGACGTGGACCTGCACGCCGCGGGCGAGCTGGCCCCGACGATCGCCGCTCTCGCCGCCCTCGCGGACTCCCCCAGCCGCCTGCGCGGCATCGCGCACCTGCGGGGTCACGAGACGGACCGCCTCGCCGCGCTCGCCGCGGAGATCACGCGCCTCGGCGGCCGCGCGGAGGAGACGCGCGACGGGCTCGTCATCACGCCGCGGCCCCTGCACGGTGCGACCTTCCGCACCTACCACGACCACCGCATGGCGACGTCGGCCGCCCTCCTCGGGCTGCGCGTGCCGGGCGTCGTCGTGGAGAACGTGGCGACCACCGCCAAGACCTTGCCCGGCTTCGCCGACATGTGGGCGCGCATGCTCGGGACCGCGCCCGCGTCACCGCCCCCGGCGCCCACCGAGGGAGCGGCGACCCGCTGATGGCGCGCCGTGTGCCCGACGAGTCGGACTTCCGGTCGCGGCCGGGCAAGCGCGGCAGCAGGCCGCGCACCAAGCAGCGCCCCGAGCACGCGGACGCGGTCACGGGATTCGTCACCGGCGTCGACCGGGGCCGCTACACGCTCCTCGTGGACGCCGGTGCCGACGAGGAGCGCACCGTCCTGGCGATGAAGGCGCGCGAGCTGGGCCGCACGCGCGTGGTGTGCGGGGACCGGGTCGACGTCGTCGGCGACGCGACCGGTGACGCCGGGACGCTCGGGCGCATCGTGCGCATCCAGGAGCGCTCGTCGGTGCTGCGCCGCACCGCGGACGACACCGACCCGTACGAGCGCGTCATCGTGGCGAACGCGACCAGCTCGTCGTCGTCACGGCGCTCGCGGAGCCCGAGCCGCGCACGCGCATGATCGACCGGTGCGTCGTCGCCGCCTACGACGCCGGCATGGACGTCCTGCTGTGCCTCACCAAGGCCGACCTCGCCGACCCCGCCCCGCTGCGCGCGCTCTACGAACCGCTCGGGGTCTCCGTCGTCGTGACCCGCCGCGTGCCCGACGGGCTCGCGGAGGACGGCTGGGCGATCGAGCCGGTCGACGCCGTGCGGGACGCGCTCGCGGACCGCACGTCCGTGCTCGTCGGGCACTCGGGCGTCGGCAAGTCGACGCTCGTCAACGCCCTCGTGCCCGACGCCGGCCGGGCCACCGGCGTCGTCAACGACGTCACCGGGCGGGGGCGCCACACGTCGACCTCGGCCGTCGCGCTGCGCCTGCCGGACGGTGGCTGGGTCATCGACACCCCCGGGGTGCGGTCGTTCGGTCTCGCGCACGTCGAGGTCGCGCACCTTCTGCACGCGTTCGAGGACCTCGACGCCGTCGCCACGGACTGCCCGCGGGGCTGCACGCACCTCGACGACGCTCCGGACTGCGCGCTCGACGACTGGGTGGCGGCGGCGACCGGCGAGGAGGAGAGGGCCGCGCGCGCGGCGCGCGTCGAGTCGTTCCGCCGGGTCCTGTCGTCGCGCACGGGCGCGGCCTGAGCCGGGACGAGGCCGGCGCACCGCTACGGTGTGAGCCATGACGCCCCCCTCGACGCGCGGCTACGACGACGACCTGCGCCTCGCCCACGTGATCGCCGACCAGGTCGACGCGCACACGATGTCCCGGTTCAAGGCCCTCGACCTGCACGTCGAGACCAAGCCCGACGCGACGCCCGTGAGCGACGCGGACCGCGCGGCGGAGGACATCATCCGCGCGCAGCTGGGCCGCGCGCGCGGCCGGGACGCGGTCGTGGGCGAGGAGTACGGCGAGACGGGCCACGGCTCGCGGCGCTGGATCGTCGACCCGATCGACGGGACGAAGAACTTCGTCCGGGGCGTCCCCGTGTGGGCGACGCTCATCGCCCTCGCCGACGGCGACGAGGTCGTCGTCGGCCTGGTCTCGGCGCCCGCGCTCGGCCGCCGGTGGTGGGCCGCGAAGGGCACCGGCGCGTGGACCGGCAAGTCGCTCGCGGCGGCGACGCGCCTGCACGTCTCCGGCGTCTCGCGGTGGGAGGACGCGTCGTTCGCCTACGCGTCGCTCGACGGCTGGGAGGCGCGCGGGAGGCTCGAGCCGTTCCTCGACCTGATGCGCGACGCGTGGCGCACGCGGGGATACGGCGACTTCTGGTCGTACATGCTCGTGGCCGAGGGCGCCGTCGACGCGGCCGCGGAGCCCGAGCTCGAGCTCTACGACATGGCGGCGCTCGTGCCCATCGTCACGGAGGCCGGCGGGCGGTTCACCGCGCTCGACGGCACCGAGGGCCCGTGGGGCGGGAACGCCGTGGCGACGAACGCCCACCTGCACGACGAGGTGCTCGGCCGCCTGGGCTGAGCCGCCGAGCCCCGCCGGAGGGCGGGTCAGGCGCGCGGGACGTCCGCCAGCTCCGACCAGTCGTACCAGAGCAGGTCGCGCTCCGTGATGCGCTCGAGCGCGACGTCGAGGGCGGCGTCGGCGTCCGGTCCCTCGTCGTCCGCGGCCGCGAGCACGGCCTCCACGTCGGGGGCGGCCTCCGGCTCGTCGACGTGCACGCACACGATCGCGACGTCCGGGACGGTGCGCACGACCTCGACCGCGCTCGGGGCGGGCGCGTCCTCGTCGGCGGTCCCGGGCTGCGGCTCGACGGTCTGCACCGCGCCGTCCGGCACGTCGAGCGTGACGACGAGGCGCTGGCGCGGGGCGTCCGGCCGCGCCGCCACGAGCGCGAGCGAGTCGTCGGCGGCCTCGAGGGCGGCCGCGTACTCCAGGCCCTCGTCGTCCTCGTCGGGCAGCGCGCGGCCGAGCGCGGTCGTCACCGCGTGCGCGGCGCGCGGCGCGACCGTCCAGCGCGCCGCGTCGGCGGTGACGGTGACGGTCTCGAGCTCGTCGAGCGTGGCAGGCAGGTAGATGCGCATGGGCTCAGTGTGCCGTCTGGAGCGACGCGTCGCCGACGCCCGTCGCCGCAGGAGCCGGCGTCGTCTCGCGCAGGTGCGCCGCGAGACCGGCGACGGCGCGGCGCGCGGCCCCGCCGGGCGAGACCTCGTGGAGGGCGCGGCCCTCGCGCAGCGCGACGTCCAGGGCGCGGTCGTCGGGCACGGCGTGCAGCTCCTCGACCCCCGCGTAGCGCGCGAGCGCCTCGCGCACCGCCCGCTCGGGGCGGGGACCGGCCACGGTCGAGCGCACCCGGTTCACCACGACGGCCCGCAGCGCTCCCGCCGCTGCGCCCGAGTCGGCGAGGTCGTCGAGCGCCCGCACGAGGCGCTGCAGCGAGACCGGGTCCGCCCCGCCGACGACCACCACGGCGTCCGCCGCCGCGAGCGCGCTCAACGTGGCGCCGTTGCGCTGCGGCGCGCGCGTGTCGTACGTGAGCAGCTCGTCGCGCTCGATGCCGAAGCCGCAGTCGACGACGGTCCAGTCGGCGACCGTGCGCGCCACGTCCCACACGACGTCGAGCGACGACGCCGGCAGCTCGGGCCAGCGCGCCGCCCGCGCGAGACCGGTGAGGACCTGCACCCGTGGCAGCACCTCGGGCGAGAGCGCGACGAGGCCCGCGGCGTCGAGCGCACCCTGGCCGGCGCTGCGGGCCGCGGCGGCGAGCCCCGGCGACTCGTCGAGCATCCCGAGGTGCTGGGCGACGGCTCCGCCGTACGTGTCCGCGTCCGCCAGCAGCACGGTCGCCTGGGGGCCGGTGGGCGCCACGGCCGGGACGTCGACCTCGGGCGTGCGGCGGTCGCGACGCCGCACGCGGCGCCGGTCGCCCGTCGGCGGTCCGGCCAGCTCGGCGGCGAGGTTGACGGCGACCGTGGTGCGCCCCGGCGCCCCCGTCGGGCCCCAGACCGCCACGACGCGGCCGTCGCGGCGCGCGGGGAGGGCCGGGCCGGCGGCCGCACCAGGGGCGCGGACGGCTGCTGCGGGTCGGCGCCGTCCGACCCGGTCCGCACCACCGCACGGCGGACGCTCTCGCACAGCACGTCCGACGGCGCGGCGACGTCGACCACCACGTCCGCCCCGAGCGCGCGGACGCGGTCCTCCTCCCAGGTCCCCGGCGCGGCGAGCGCGACGACGGCGAGGCCGTGGGCGTGGAGCTCGCCGACGGTCTCGCGGTCGAGCGCGGGCAGGTCGGCCGACAGGAGCGCCACCCGCCCGGCCCCGGCCGCGGCGGCCGCCCGCAGCTCGACGACGTCCGCGCAGCGGCGCGTGACCTGGAGGCCCGGTGAGTCGAGCGCGGTGACGACGTCCGCCTCGAGCGGCCCGCGGACGGCGCACAGGACGGTCGCCACGGTGGTCGCGCCGCTCACCGCGTGCCACCCACCGGGACGACCGCGATGGAGCCCTCGCCGGCGACGGCGCCGAGCACCGCGGGCAGGTCCTCCTCGGCGACGAGGACGTGGACCGTCACGGGTCCGCCCGCGACGAACGTGCCGGCCTCCTCGTCGACCTGGGCCACCGTCACGCCCTGCACGAGCGGGACCGGCTCCGCCGCGGAGGGCTCGCCCGGCGTGCCGGCTCCCCCGGGCGCCGGCGGGACGTGCCACAGGTCGACGACGGCACCGGCGACGATCCGGTCCGACAGCCCGCTCGCGACCGGCACGGCGACCGCGCGGACCGCGAGGTCCTCCCCCGCGCCGAGCGCGCCGGCCGGTACGAGCTCGCCCGCGTGCACCGGGCGGAGCACCACGCGTCGTCCGGCAGCCCCTCGCTCACCGGGAGGTAGCCGTCCGTCCCGCCACCGAGGCGGACCTCGACGGTACGGAGGTCGTCCGCCGTGAGGACGTCGCCCGGCGTGAGCACCCCGGCGGCCGCGTACACCGCCTCCGTACGACCCGCCGCGCTCACGGCCCACGAGCCGAGCGCGACCGACAGCGCGACGACGACCACGCCGACGAGCAGCCGCGGGTCGCGCCAGGTCGGCCGGCGCAGGCGTGCCGCGGGGTGCGGTCCGGCGGTCACGTCCCGGGCGTTGCGGTCCAGGGTCGTCGTCATCGAGATCTCTCCGGTGTGTGCTGGTGGGGCTGGTCGTCGGGGTTCATCGTGGCGGCTCGGCGCGCCGTGCGGGAGGGGGTGTGGACAACCGTCGGGCGGCGGCGCCCGCGTGCCACACTGACGACATGGCCCAGCGCTTCCTCACCCTCGCCGACGTCACAGAGGAGCTCAACATCTCCGCCGCGCAGGCGTACGCGCTCGTCCGCTCGGGCGAGCTGCCGGCCATCCAGGTCGGCGGCCGGGGGCAGTGGCGCGTCGAGGCGAGCGAGCTCGAGGCGTACATCCAGCGCATGTACGCGCAGACGCGCCAACGCATCGAGGCCGGAGAGCTCGAGGGCTGACGCCCACGCGGGGCGTCATCGCAGCACCACGCCGGAGGGCGTGTCGCTGACGCACAGGAGCGCGGACCAG
Source organism: Cellulosimicrobium sp. CUA-896 (assembly GCF_001942335.1). GTDB lineage: Bacteria > Actinomycetota > Actinomycetes > Actinomycetales > Cellulomonadaceae > Cellulosimicrobium. The sequence continues at coordinate 17,357 of NZ_MKKH01000001.1, forward strand.
GGCACCACGCGCGCGCCGTCGCGCGCACCGGGGCCGGCCTCGAGGTCGAGGTGGTCCTTCCCGACGCGTGCGATCCACCCGGGATGGACACCCGCCCGCGTCCGGACCTGGACCGGGAGCCGGTCGCGCATGAGGGCACGGAGCACGTGCCCGAGGCCCAGACCGCGTGCGCGGCCCCCGGGGCGCGTCGCGCCGTCGGGGCGCGCGAACCGGCTCACGCCGGTGACGGCCGCGACCGCCGACGCCGGCACGAGGTGCTGGCGTGCCTGCTCCGCGACGAGCACCCACTCCGGGGCCACCTCGCGCAGATGTCCGGTGACGCGCGACCCGTCCTCCAGGTCGAGCCCGACGGCCCCCTCCGTGCCACGCAGACGCTCGACGAGCGTCATCGTCGCGTGCTCGGCGCGGGTCAGGTCGGCGACGGCGTCCGTGAGCTCCGCGCGCTCGGCGGCGAGGAGCTGCGCCGCGAGGTCGTCGAACAGCGCATCCCATCGCACGCGCACACCGTACCGGCTGCACAGGTGACGACGTCGCGCTTTCCACACGACGCCCGCGCCCTGGACAAACGGCACCCGGACGCCCTTAAATGCTTCTAGGTACATCAAACAGCATCAAACGCGATCAACGGTGACTCGGTGGTGACCGCCGCACACCTGACGAGGAGACGAGACCATGCCGCGACCGACGAACCGGAGACAGACCCGGTCCCGGAGCCTGAGCCAGCACCGGCCCGAGAGCGCCGCGCCAGCTGCGGGAGCGGGGCGCGCCGCCCTCCTCACGCTGCTCGTCGTCGCGATGGCCGCCGCCGTCGTCGCCCTCGTCGTCCGCGGCCTGGACGTCGCCTCGACGCTGCCGTCGACACGGGTGGAGACCTACCTCGAGCTCCCCGTCCTCGCGGGCGGAGCGCTCGCAGCCGCCTGGGTCGGGGTCAGCTCGCTCGTCGCGCTCGTCTGCGTCGCCGCCCGGACGGCCGGCCGGACGTGGTCACGCGGGGAGCACCTCGTGGCACGCCACGCCCCCGCGGTCGTGCGGCGCGCCGCCCGCATCGGCGTGAGCGTGTCCGTCGGCGCCGGGCTCGTGCTCGGCGGTGGGTCGGCGCACGCGGCCGCGCCGGACGTCGCGGACGACACGACGACCGTCGCCGTCGTCGACCTCGGGTGGCGGCCCTCCGCACCGCAGGTCGCCCCCGGTGACACCGACGCCTCCGCGGACTCCGGCACCGCGGACAGCCCGGAACGCGTCGAACCCGCTGTCCCCGCGGACGGAGCGGACACGGACGGGGCGCACACGGGCGAAGCGGACACGGACGAAGCGGACGCGGACGGTCCCGGCGTGGTCGGTCCCGGCGCGGTCGGCACCGCGGAGCCCGACCGCTCGGCCGGGTCCACGACGGCGGACCGGGAGACGACCTCTGCCTCCCCGGCCGAGGCCCCCGCCACCGCACCGACGGGCACGCCCGCACCCGGTGCAGGTACGCCCGCACCCGGCACGAGCGCGCCCGGCACGCCGTCGGGCGCGCCCTCCGGCGCTCCGGACCGGCTGCCCGCGGCCGAGCGCGACGCCGCCCTCGCCGTGACGCGCGACGTCCCCGCACCGGCCGGCGAGGTGGTCGTGCTGCGCGGGGACACCCTGTGGGCCATCGCCGCACGCACGCTTCCCGCCGACGCCACCGACGCCGCCGTCGCCGCGGAGGTGGAGCGCTGGTACGCGGCCAACCAGGACACCATCGGCGCCGACCCCGACCTCATCCGACCCGGTCAGGTGCTCGTCGCACCGACGGCCTGAGCGACCGACCGCACGAAGGAGCACACGACGATGACCACGACCAGCCTCTTGCCCCTCGCACCCGCAGCACCGCGCTCCACGAGCGTGCCCGCCGCACCGGCCGGCCGGCTGCTGCGGTGCGTCGCCGACCGCACGGCGGCGGTCGTCGACGTCCGCGACAAGGAGGCGCGCCCCCGCGTGCCGCGGCACGTCGCGGGGTCCCGACCGCTCGCCCCCGCGGCCCCGGTGCCGCTCCCGGACCCGACGTCGCTGTGCTGCGCCGTCGTGCGCGCCGCGGTCGAGGTCCTGCGCGGCGACCGGACCGTCCACCAGCTCGCCCGCTGGGTGACGCCGCAGATCTACGACACGCTCGCACGCCGGGCGAGGCTCGTGGTCGACACGCCCGGTCACGCCGACGCGACGGCGTACCCCGTGACGATCCGGCGCGCCCGGGTCATGCGGCTCGGCGCCGACGTGGCCGAGGCGACGGTCGTGGTCGACGACGGCGGCCGGGTCCGCGCCGCGGCGGCCCGCCTCGAGGCGCGACGCGGCGCCTGGCGGGTCGTGGCGCTCGAGATCGGCTGAACCCCTCCGCCGCTCGGCGGCACCGGGGCGTCACTCCCAGGGACGCCGAAGGGCGGCCGACACCGGTCGACCGCCCCTCGGCAGCACGGCGGGCGACGGCCCGCCCGCCTCACTCCTCGTTCTTGCCGTGGCAGACCTTGTACTTCTTGCCCGAGCCGCACGGGCACTGCGCGTTGCGCGGCGTACCCGGGAACGTGCGGCCGTCGGCGTCCGCGGCGGTCGCCTCGCCATGCAGCGCGCGACGGGCGCGCCGGCTGTCGTCGCCGGAGACCACGGCACGGCCGGTCCCGTCCTCGCTCGGCGCGCTGTACGACAGCGGCACCTGCTGGTCGGGGCCGTCGAGGCCCTTCGCGACGAGCGTCCCGGCGCGGTCGGCCGCGGGCGCCTCCGCGGTCGCGGCGACCGGGGCCGACTCGGCGGCGGCCGCCTCGACGGGCGTCTGCTCCACGGACGACTTCTCGACCGAGGGCTCCTCGACGGGGGCGTCCTCGACGTCGGCGAGCGGAGCGTCCTCGACCGGGGCGTCCTGGACCGGCGCGCTGCCGGCGGCGGCCTGCGCCGCCGCCTGGGCGACGGCGGGCGTCGCCCCGGCCGTCACGGCGCCGGCGCTGCCGCCGAGCGCCTGGCCCGCCGCGGACTGCGCCGCACGGGCCGCCTGGGCGGCGTCGATCACCGAGGGCGAGCCCGCCTGGGCCGCGTCCGGCTCGGCGACCTTGACCTCGAGGTTGAAGAGGTACCCGACGGTCTCCTCCTTGATGGCCTCGGTCATCGCCTGGAAGAGCTGGTAGCCCTCGCGCTGGTACTCCACCAGCGGGTCGCGCTGGGCCATCGCGCGCAGCCCGATGCCCTCCTTGAGGTAGTCCATCTCGTAGAGGTGCTCGCGCCACTTGCGGTCGAGCACCGAGAGGGTCACCCGGCGCTCGAGCTGGCGCATGTTCGCACCACCGAGCTGCTCCTCGCGGTTCTGGTACGCGATGCGCGCGTCGGAGAGGATCTCCTCGAGCAGCAGCTCCTGCGACAGCCGCGTGACCCCGCCGGCCTGCTCGACGACCTCGTCGATCTCGATCGAGACCGGGTACACCGCCTTGAGCGCGGTCCACAGGGCGTCGAGGTCCCAGTGCTCCGGGTTGCCCTCGGCCGTCGCCCCCTCGACGTAGGCGCGGACCACGTCACCGAGGAAGTGCTGCACCTGCTCGTGCAGGTCCTCGCCCTCGAGCACGCGACGGCGCTCGTCGTAGATGACGGTGCGCTGGCGCGAGAGCACGTCGTCGTACTTGAGGACGTTCTTGCGGATCTCGAAGTTCCGGGACTCCACCTGGCCCTGGGCGCTCGCGATGCCGCGCGTGACCATCTTCGACTCGAGCGGCACGTCGTCGGGGAACCCGGCCCGGTTCATCATCGACTCGGCGAGGCCCGAGTTGAACAGCCGCATGAGGTCGTCCTGCATCGACAGGTAGAACCGGGACTCCCCCGGGTCGCCCTGACGGCCGGAGCGACCGCGCAGCTGGTTGTCGATGCGGCGCGACTCGTGGCGCTCGGTGCCGAGCACGTACAGGCCGCCGAGCTCGACGACCTCGTCGTGCTCCGCCGCGACGGCGGACCGCGCCTTCTCCAGCGCGTCCGGCCACGCGGCCTCGTACTCCTCGGCGTTCTCCGCCGCGTCGAGCCCGCGCGCCGCCAGGTCCGCGACCGCCATGAACTCGGCGTTGCCGCCGAGCATGATGTCGGTTCCGCGGCCGGCCATGTTCGTCGCGACCGTCACGGCGCCCTTGCGCCCCGCCTGGGCGACGATCGCCGCCTCGCGCGCGTGCTGCTTCGCGTTGAGCACCTCGTGCGGGACGCCCTGCTTCTTGAGCTTGGACGACAGCAGCTCGGACTTCTCGACGCTCGTCGTGCCCACGAGCACCGGCTGGCCCTTGGCGTGGCGCTCGACGATGTCCGCGACCACGGCGTCGAACTTGCCGTCCTCGTTCTTGTAGACGAGGTCGGGCTGGTCGATGCGCTGCATGGGCCGGTTCGTCGGGATCGGCACGACGCCGAGGGTGTACGTGCCCTGGAACTCGGCGGCCTCGGTGTCGGCCGTACCGGTCATGCCCGCGAGCTTGGTGTACAGGCGGAAGTAGTTCTGGAGCGTGATCGTGGCGAGCGTCTGGTTCTCCGCTTTGATCTGCACGCCCTCCTTGGCCTCGATGGCCTGGTGCATGCCCTCGTTGTAGCGACGCCCGGGCAGGATGCGGCCCGTGTGCTCGTCGACGATCATCACCTCGCCGTTGAGCACGACGTAGTCCTTGTCGCGCCGGAAGAGCTCCTTGGCCTTGATGGCGTTGTTGAGGAACCCGATGAGCGGCGTGTTGAGCGACTCGTAGAGGTTGTCGATGCCGAGGTAGTCCTCGATCTTCTCGATGCCCGGCTCGAGCACGCCGACCGTGCGCTTCTTCTCGTCGACCTCGTAGTCGGTACCGCCGTTCAGGCGCCGCACGACCTTCGCGAACTCGCCGTACCAGCGGTTCGCGTCGCCGGAGGCGGGGCCGGAGATGATGAGCGGCGTGCGGGCCTCGTCGATGAGGATCGAGTCGACCTCGTCGACGATCGCGAAGTGGTGGCCGCGCTGGACGAGGTCGTCCGTGGACCAGGCCATGTTGTCGCGCAGGTAGTCGAAGCCGAACTCGTTGTTCGTCCCGTAGGTGATGTCGGCGGCGTACTCCTGGCGGCGCTGCGCCGGCGTCTGGCCGGAGACGATGCAGCCGGTGGTCAGCCCGAGGAACCGGTAGACGCGGCCCATGAGCTCGCTCTGGTACTTCGCCAGGTAGTCGTTCACCGTGACGACGTGCACGCCCTTGCCCTCGAGCGCGTTGAGGTACGCGGCCGTCGTCGCGACGAGGGTCTTGCCCTCACCGGTCTTCATCTCGGCGATGTTGCCCAGGTGCAGGGCCGCGCCGCCCATGAGCTGGACGTCGAAGTGGCGCTGGCCGAGCGTGCGCCGCGACGCCTCGCGCACCGCGGCGAACGCCTCCGGCAGCAGCTCGTCGAGCGAGGTGCCGCTCTCGATCCGCGCCTTGAAGCGGTCGGTCTCCTCGCGGAGCTCCTCGTCGGTGAGGTCCTCGAAGCTCGGCTCCAGCTTGTTGACCTGGTCGGCCAGGTTGGTCAGCTTCTTGAGGATCCGACCCTCGCCGAAGCGCAGGACCTTGTCGAGGATCGCAGGCACGCAGGACTCCCGTATCGATCGCGTCCCGGGCCGGACGGCCCGGGAGGAGGGCCGCCGCCCTCCTCCGCGCGAGGGTGCGCGGCGGCGGACGACGGCGACGTCGTACAACATCGTAGGCGAGACGGCGGCCACCTGGACCCGCGCACGTTTCGCCGACGACGAACCGGCGCGTCGCGCCGCCGGTCACGCGACCGCCGCGACCTCCGCGGCGAGCGCCGGCGCGAGGTCCCCGGCCGGAGCGACGTCCACGTCGGGCACGCCGAGCCAGGAGCCAAGCACCCGCAGCTCGTCGGCGAGCCGCGCGGCGGTCTCCGCGCCTGCGGCCTGCTCCCGGTGCGCGGACAGCACGCGCAGCACGCCCGCGCGCCGGTCGGCCTTGAGGTCGACGCGCGCGGTGAGGTCCTCGCCCTCGAGGAACGGGAGCACGTAGTAGCCGTGGACCCGCTTCGGCGCCGGGACGTAGATCTCGATGCGGTAGTGCACGTCGAAGAGCCGTTCGAGGCGCGTGCGCTCGAAGACGAGCGGGTCGAACGGGTTGAGCAGGGTGGCCGCCGCCGCGCGCCGGGGCAGCGCCGCGTCGGCGTGCAGGTAGGTGGGCTCGTCCCAGCCGCGCACGGCGACCGGTCGCAGCGTCCCCGCCTCGACGAGCTCGCCCAGCGCGGTCCGCACGGCCGGGCCCGCGAGCCGGAAGTAGTCCTTGAAGCACCGCAGCGTGCCCACGCCGTGCGCGCGCGCCCCGATCTCGAGCAGGGCGCGCACGGCGTCGGCGTCGGGCACGGCGGGCGCCGCGAGCACGGACGGCGGCAGGACCCGCTCGGTGAGGTCGTAGCACCGCTCGAAGGCGCTGTTGCGGCGCGCCGAGGTGATCTCCCCCGTGAAGAACAGGAACTCGAGCGCACGCTTGGCGACGGTCCAGTTCCACCCCCACTGTGACCGGTCGCGCGGGTGGGCGCGTCCCTCCTCCTCGAGGATCGCGTGCACCTCGCTCGCCGTGATCGGCCCGCGCTCGGCGACGAGTCGCCGGACGTCCTCGACGGCGTCGGAGTGCGTCATCTCGACGGCGCTGATGGTGCCCCACGCCTCGGTGCGGTACCGGCGACGGCGCCACTCGAGCAGCGGCCACGTACCCGGCGGGACGTACGACGCGACGTGCGCCCACGTCTCGACGAGGCGCCGTGGCGCCCTCCCGGCCGCGCGGTCGAGGAGCGCCGTGTCGTACGGCCCGAGCCGGGCGTACAGCGGCATGAGGTGCGCCCGCGCGAGCACGTTCACCGAGTCGATCTGCAGCAGCCCGAGCCGGTCGATCACGCCCTGCACGTGCCGCATGGTCGGCGCACCGGGCCTGCCCTCGCCACCGGCGCCGCCGAACGGACGCGGCCGGTGCAGTCCTTGCGCCGCGAGCGCGACGCGGCGGGCCTGGGACAAGGACATCGACTCGACGGCGACCACGTCCCGATCCTGCCGCACCCCACCCACGCACGCCGACCACGACGTTCGTGGCGTCATCGCGGTGATGACGTCACCAAGGTCGTGGTCGGCGAGGCGACGACGAGGTCGGGGTGAGGGTGGGCACGCGCGGTCGTGGCGGGCCTGGCGGGAGCCCGCGAGGGACGAGCGGGCGGATGGTAGACCGCGCGCGCCCACCCTCACCGCGGCCGGAGGTGACCGCGACCGCCCACCTCACACCGCCCGGAGCCGAGCGTCGCGGCCCACCCTCACCGCGACGGGACGGTCAGGCGCTCTTCCCGATCGGCTCCTCGGCGCAGTCGCACGACGTGTCGAGCGCGACGACGCCGTACGTCCAGCCGCGACGCCGGTACGCCACGGACGGCCGGGCGGTCTCGACGTCGACGAAGAGGAAGAAGTCGTGCCCGACCATCTCCATCTCGTAGAGCGCGTCGTCCACGGTCATCGGCTCGGCGTTGTGCAGCTTCTGCCGGATGACGACGGGCGACTCGCCGTCCCCGAGCGGGGTCTCGACCGCCTCTCCCGGGGTGGTGGGGGCGGTCGGCGCCGCGGGCTCAGGGGCGGAGTGCGCCGCGGGGTCGAACGGGCGGACGTCGACGGGGGGCACGACGGTGTGGTTCCGGTGGTCCTTGCGACGGTCGCGGGCGCGGCGCAGCCGCTGGGCGAGCTTGTCCATCGCGAGGTCGAGGGCACCGAACCTGTCGTCGGCGGCGGCCTCGGCACGGATCACGGGCCCCTTGGCACGCACGGTGAGCTCGACGCGCTCGCGCACCTCGGAGAGCCGTGGGTTGTTCTCGTGGGTGACCTCCACGTCCACGCGCTGCACGGTGGGTGCGAGCTGCTGGACCTTGGCGAGCTTGTCCTCCGCGTGCTGGCGGAAGCGCTCGGCCACCTCGGTGTGCCTGCCGACGACGACGATCTCCATGTGAGCCTCCACGAGGGTCTCGAGGGCGCCCGGTGCCCGAGCGCCGTTCCGGGTCAGAGCGGCACCCGCCAGGCGCCGGTGGGGCTACCACCTCCCTGCGACGCACGGGGCGCCGCGGCTCGGTACGCTCGCGCGGCGACGGGCACAGGTGTCCTGAAGGCCCCGACGTCCGCGGCGACTGGACCTCAGACTAACCCCGCCTCCAGGTGCAGGCAGGTTCAACACCAGGTGAACATCGGGTGCCTCGACCACGGTGCCGCCGCGGCGCATGACAGCGGCGTCATCCCGGCGTCGCACGGGCCGGAGCCGGCGTCGCGGCGAGCACGAACGCGCCGAGCACCGGCGCCCCGGCGCGCGCGAGCGCCGTCTCGCACGCGGCGAGGGTCGCCCCGGTCGTGAGCACGTCGTCGACGAGCACGACGGCCGGCCGGGCGGCGAGCTCCCGGCGCGCCCGGGCGCGGGAGCCACGTCGACGGCGCCGAGCCGGGCCCCGCGTGCACGCGACCCGAGGCCCACCTGGTCCCGGGACCGTCCGCGCTGCGCGAGGAGCGGCGTCGCCCCGGCCGGCACCCCGGCGGCGAAGGCGCGCGCGAGCGTGGCGACCGGGTCGCGTCCGCGCGTGCGGCGCGCGGCGCGGGAGCTGGGCGTCGCCCCGGCCGGCACCCCGGCGGCGAAGGCGCGCGCGAGCGTGGCGACCGGGTCGCGTCCGCGCGTGCGGCGCGCGGCGCGGGAGCTGGGCGCGGGCACGACCAGGACGCCGCACGTCCCCGCGGAGCGGGCGAGCTCCGGTCCCAGCCGCACGCCGGCACGCCGCGCGGCTGCGGCCAGCGGGGCGTCGAGGTCGGCGCGTCCGCGGTCCTTCCACGCCACGACGACGTCCCGCAGGCCGCCGGTGTAGTCGGCGAGCGTCCACACCGGCAGCGGCGCGACGCCGTCGAGCCGGTCGAGGCGCGGCGCCCCCGCCTCGCAGCGCCTCGGTGGCGCGTGCAGCACGTCGAGGCAGCGCGCGCACCACCGGACGTCGGGCGTGCGGCAGCCGGGGCACGCCACCGGCAGCAGGAGGCGCTCGACGTCGCGCAGGGCGCGGCGGACCACCGCGGCGCCCGCCGCGACGGCGCCGGCGGCCGCGGGCTCCCGGCGGCGGACGGCGGACACGGGCGGGCCGGAGGCGGTGGGCGGGGCAGGCGGAGCGGCGGGTCGGTCGTGCACGGCCACAGGCTGCCCGGCCGTCGGCCGTTCCCGTGGGCGCCGCACGCCCCCCTGGGGACGGGACCGGCACCGAACCGTCCTGTGCACGGCCACCGGCGGCCGGAGCGCTCAGCCCGGGTACGTCGGCAGGCGCACCTCGGTCGCCACACGGGTCCACAGCGAGGAGGATCCGGCCGAGTACAGGCTGCCGTCGCTCGTCCCGACGAGCATGGAGCCGATCCCGGTGCCGGCGGCGAGCGACACGGCGTCCTCCAGCGGCGACGCCTTCCGGGTGGGCCCTCCGACCGGCACGAGGTGCACGACCGGCGCGGCGTCGCCGGCCGACCGCCCGAGGACGCCGAGCAGGGCCCGGTCGACCCACGCGACCTGGGTCGCCGCGACGAGCGGCTGGCCGACGCGCACGGGCGCGGAGAGCTCGGTGGGGCGGTCGCCCTCCCCGCGCACGATCCCGGCGACGTGGACCTGCGTGCCCGACGCGGTGGCGCTCACGACGGCGATGCGCGCGCCGTCGGGCGAGACCCGCACCGACATGACGGTCCGGTCGTCGAGCCACGGCACCGCCACGTCCGTCACCGTGCCCTCGAGGTCGGTGACCTGCAGCGAGCCGTCCTGGACCTGCGGCCCGCTCCACACCAGGCCGAACCGGTCCACGCTCGGCGCGAGCAGGTTCTCTCCCGTGAGCAGCGTCGCCGGCCCCGTGTCCGCGGTCGGGGCCGTGACGAGACGCCCGGAGCCGTCGCGCACGACGTACGTCGCGTCCGCCGACGGGCCCGTGAACGCGAGCGCGGTGGGCTGCAGCCCGGTGAGCGGCGCGACGGCCTCGACCGGCTCCGTCTCGCGGCCGACGAGCGCGAGCACCTGGTCGCCGGAGAGGACGACCGGGTCGTTCGCCGTCGTGGCCGCGCGCGCCGTCGCCGGCTCGCCGGGCGCGAGCTGGACGCCGTTCACGGAGATCTGCACCGCGCGCGGAGACGGGTCGCCGAGCGACGCCTCGAGCTGCGCCACGAGCAGCCCGCGGTCCTCGGGGGACGTCTCGGAGACGGGCGCGGTCAGCCGCACCTCGATGGGGAGCACGCCGCTCTCCACCGTGACCGAGTCGATGCTGAGCGCGGTGCCCTCCGGGGCGACGGTCGCCACGGAGCCGCTGAGCCACGGCGCCGGGCCGGCGAGCGTCTCGCGGACGGCCAGCGTCGGCCAGTTGCGCTTGGGGAACCACCGCTGGTCGGGCACGAGGTAGCGCCGGTCCGTCGTCGGGAAGTAGAGGTTCGTCGCGCGGTACGTCAGGTCGAAGTTGGTCGCCGAGATGGCGAGCCCGTCGTCGGTCGTCTCGATCCGCCACTGCCCCTCGCCGTCACGCACGAGCCCGTACACGAGCTCCGTCGTCGTCCCGGGGACCTGCTCGGTGTAGACGCCGCGCTCGTCGACGACGCCCACGACGTCCGCTGTGGCACGGACGGTGACGACGCCCTGCTCGGCCGCCGAGTCGTCGACCTCGAGCTCGGGCTCGGCCTCGAGCACGGCGACCTGGGCGAGCGGGGACCACGTCGACGCGGTCGCGGGCGTGAGGAACTGGGTCGCGACGTCGAACGAGCTGGACGCGCCCTGCGCCTGCGCCGCGAGGAAGCCGCGCACGATCTGGTCCGGCGGCGCGTCCTCGCGCGGCGCGTCGGCGCGCACGAAGACGGGGCCGGGCTGCGACACGACCGCCTCGCCCTCCATCACCGGGCCCGACGTCGGGATGGACGCGCACGCGGCGAGCGGCGCCACGACGACCGCGGCCGCGAGCGCCGCGAGCCCGCGGCGGAGCCGGTTCATCGCACCTCCCGCAGCCCGAGCGGCGCGTCGTCGGCACCGGCGTCCGTCGGCACGACCACGACGGGGATGCCTCCCGTCACGGACGGCAGGTCGGCGGGGCCGATGGTCCCGTCGACGTCCTCGACGACGGGGGCGCTCGCGCTCCAGTCCGGCCCGAGCCCGCGGTGGGGCGTCGGCTCGGTCACGAGCGGGAGGGGCGAGGACTGGAGGCGGATCCCGGCGCGGCGCGGCAGCGTGAGGCGGAAGCTCGCGCCGCGCGCGGGCCGCCCCCAGGCCTCGAGCCAGCCGCCGTGCAGGTGCGCGTCCTCGAGCGAGATGGCGAGACCGAGACCCGTGCCGCCGGACGTGCGCGCCCGCGCGGGGTCGGCGCGCCAGAAGCGGTCGAACACGTGCTGCACCTCGTCCACGGTCATGCCGACGCCGTGGTCGCGCACGACGACCGCCACCGCGTGCCCGTCCCCGGCGAGCGTGACCTCCACGGGCTTGTCCTCCGCGTGCTCGACGGCGTTGGAGACCAGGTTCCGCACGATGCGCTCGACGCGGCGCGGGTCGACGTCGGCGGTCAGCGGCTCGTCCCCGAGGTGCACGGACAGCCACACGCCCTTGCGCTCGGCGAGGGGCGCGGCGTGCTCGACGGCCGCCACGACGACGTCGCGCACGTCGCGGCGCTCCGCGTCGAGCACCGCCGCGCCGGCGTCGAAGCGGCTGATCTCCAGCAGGTCGGCGAGCAGGTCCTCGAACCGGTCGAGCTGGGCCTGGAGCAGCTCGGTGGAGCGTCGCGACACGGGGTCGAAGTCCTCGCGCGCGGAGTGCAGCACCTCGGACGCATGCGGATGGTGGTGAGCGGGGTGCGCAGCTCGTGGGAGACGTCGGAGACGAAGCGCCGCTGGAGCATGGACAGCTCCTCCATGCGGCCGATCTGCTCCTGCAGGCTCTGCGCCATCTCGTTGAGCGTGCGTGCGAGGGACGCCATCTCGTCGTGCCCCTTGACGGGCAGCCGCTCGTCGAGCCGGCCGTCGGCGAGGCGCTCGGCGACGCTCGCCGCCTGCCGCACGGGCAGGACCGCCTGGCGCGTCACGAGCGTGGTGATCGCCGCGAGGAGCGCGAGCAGCACGACCGCGCCGACGAGCAGGACGGACTGGAGGAAGGTCAGCGTCTCCTGGTCGGACTCGAGGTCGTACAGGTAGTACAGCTCGTACGTGCCCGCGACGGGCACCTCGACCGTCGTGCCGACGACGACGCCCGGCACGACCGGGGAGTCCGGGTCCGAGGGCGCCGTCGGCACCGCGACCGGCTGGAGCACCTGCTTGCCCTCGGCCTCGACCGTCGCCTCGCGCAGCTCGGGCGAGACGAGCTGCTCGAGCTGGTTGTTCGACGAGACGTCGAGCAGCCCGATGAACGGCTGGTCCTCGGGCCGCCACAGGAACACGTCCCGGGACGCCGACCCGCTGGACAGGAGCATCCCGTGCAGGTCGTACAGCAGGGACTGGATCTCCGACACCGTGGTCGCCGGCGAGGCGTCGAGGGTCTGGCGCGCGCGCTCGGTCGACTGCGCGCTCTCGAGGTCGATCTCGGCGACCCGGCGCTCGAACAGCCCGTCGCGCACCGAGTCCGACAGGTACGCGCCGAGCGCCGCGAGCGCGACGATCCCGACGACGAGCGTCGACGTCACGACGCGCAGCTGCATCGACGAGCGCCACCGCCACACGGCGCGGCGCACCAGGCGCGCGTGCGCCGCCGCAGCCGGGCCCAGGCCGACGACGCGCGCCGGGCGGCCCCCGCGGGGGCACCGGTCGCGCGGCTCGGGCCGCCGGTCGGGACGGTCACGTGCGCGCCGCACCCGCCTTGTAGCCGACGCCGCGCACTGTAAGGACGATCTCGGGGTTCTCCGGGTCGTGCTCGATCTTCGAGCGCAGGCGCTGGACGTGGACGTTGACGAGCCGGGTGTCCGCGGCGTGGCGGTACCCCCAGACCTTCTCGAGCAGCACCTCGCGCGTGAAGACCTGCCACGGCTTGCGCGCGAGCGCGACGAGGAGGTCGAACTCGAGCGGCGTGAGCGCGATCGCCTCGCCGCCGCGGGTGACGCGGTGGCCGGTGACGTCGATCTCGACGTCCCCGATCGCGAGGTGCTCGGGCGCCGGCTCGTCCGAGCGGCGCAGCCGGGCCCGGATGCGCGCGACGAGCTCCTTGGGCTTGAACGGCTTGGAGATGTAGTCGTCCGCGCCGGACTCGAGGCCCAGCACGACGTCGACGGTGTCGCTCTTGGCGGTGAGCATGATGACGGGCACGCCCGACTCGGCCCGGATGAGGCGGCACACCTCCGTCCCGTCCTTGCCCGGGAGCATGAGGTCGAGCAGCACGAGGTCCGGCTGGGTGCTGCGGAACGTCTCGAGCGCCAGGTCGCCGTCGGCGCAGAAGACGGGCTCGAAGCCCTCCGAGCGCAGCACGATGCCGATCATCTCGGCCAGGGCGGTGTCGTCGTCGACCACGAGCACGCGAACCTTCATGGGCTCATCTTGCCATCGCACGACGCGCGGACCCGCAGGCCCGGGGCCCGCCGCGCGTCGTGCCTGCGTACTAGGGTGGCCTGGCACCGCAGCCCACGAGCGCACGACGAGCGAGGACCACCGCCCCCATGAGCACACCTGACGCCTCCGGAGCGCCGGACGGCGCCACGCCGGACCGCCCCGACGCCCACGACGTGGCGCCGACCGGGCAGCCGGACCCGCAGCAGACCGGCGGCTGGGGCACCCCTGCGTACGGGCAGCCGGGCTACGGCCCGCCCGCGTCCGCGCAGCAGCCGGCGCCGCCGCAGCCGCGGTACGGGCAGTACGCGCCGGGGCACGGTCAGGCAGCCCCCGGGCCGGGGTACGGGCAGCCCGGAGAGCCCGGCCAGGGCCAGTACGGACAGCCCCGGTACGGAGAGGGTCAGTACGGGCCGCAGTCCGGGCCCGGCCAGTACGGGCAGCCGCAGTACGGGCAGGGCCAGCAGGGCAACCGCAGTACGGCCAACCGCAGTACGGGCAGGGCCAGTACGGGCAACCGCAGTACGGGCAGGGCCAGTACGGGACGCCGGCCGGCTTCGGCGGGGCCCCTGCCGTCCCGACGGCCTCCAAGCCGGGCATCGTCCCGCTGCGGCCGCTGACGCTCGGCGAGCTCTTCGACGGTTCGTTCGGCGCGATCCGCCACAACCCTCGCGTGATGCTCGGCATGAGCACGCTCGTGGTCGTCGTCGCGACGGTCGTCGGCGCGCTCCTGGGCTACGCGTTCTCGGGCTACGTCGCCGACGCGTTCGCCACGCTGCCGTCCGAGGCGGGGTTCACGGGTCTCGAGAACGACTTCGCCACGATGTACGCCACGGTCGCCGGGACCGGGATCGCCACGGGGCTCGCGACGCCGATCGTCAGCGGCCTGCTCACCGTCTCCATCGGGCAGTCGGTCATCGGTCGGCGGGCGACGGTCTCCGAGGTCTGGGCCCAGGTCGGGCGCCGCGCCTGGTTCCTCGTCGGCTTCTCGCTCCTGCTCGGCCTCGCGATGGTCCTGTTCATCACGGTCCTCGTCCTGCTCGTCGTGCTCGCGTTCGCGGTGGACCCCGGGCTCGGCGCGTTCGCCGTCCTCCTCGCCGTCCCGGCGTACCTCGTGGGGATCGTGTGGGTCGGCACGCGCACCGGTCTCGTCCCGCCCGCCCTCGCGCTCGAGGGCCAGCCGTTCTGGTCGACGGTCGCGCGGGTGTGGCGGCTGACGCGCGGATCCTTCTGGCGCCTCTTCGGCATCTACCTGCTCGCCTACGTCGTGGTCTACGTCGTCGCCCAGCTCGTCGTCACGCCGTTCAGCCTCGTCGGCGGGATCGCGCTCGCGGCCGGCCAGGCGTTCGTCAGCAACCTCGTCACGACGCTCGGGGTCGCGGTCTCGACGATCGCCCTCACGCTCTTCCTCGGCAGCATCGTCGCGCTGCTCTACATCGACGTGCGGATGCGCCGCGAGGGCCTGGACGTGGAGCTCGCCGCGGCGGCGAGCGAGCAGCCCCCGGCATGACCCTCGCCCTGCTCACCGCCGACGTCCCGGTGCAGCCGGACGCCGACGAGGCGCGGCGGTGGCTGCTCGAGGAGCTCGCGAAGCCGGAGTACCGCACCGACACGACCCTGCTGCAGCGCGTCCTCGACTGGCTCGCGGGCCTGTTCGACGGCGCGCCGACGCTCGACCTGGGCGGCCGGTGGGTCGCGCTGCTCCTCGTCGTCGCCGTGCTCGTGGTCGCGGCGATCGCCTACCGGGTCGCCGGCCCTGTCCGTCTGTCGCGACGGGCGTCCGCGTCCGCGGTCGTGCTCGACGACGACACCCGCAGCGCCGACGAGCTGCGGGCGGCGGCCGACGCGGCGGCCGCCGCCGGCGACTGGGCGAGCGCGGTGCTCGAGCGCTACCGCGCCGTCGTCCGCGCCCTCGAGGAGCGCGCGCTGCTCGACCCGCGTCCCGGACGCACCGCCTGGGAGGCCGCGGAGGCGGCGGGCGAGCGCCTCCCGGACGTCGCGGTCGGGCTCGCGCGCGGGGCGCACCTCTTCGACGACGTCTGCTACGGCAAGGCGCCGGTCGGTCCGGACGCCGACGCGTCCCTGCGCGAGCTCGACGCGCGCGCCGCCGCGACCCGGCCGCCGGTGCGCGCCGAGCTGGCGACGGCGGCCTCCGGGCCTGGCGCGGACGGGAGCGCGGCGTGAGCGCCGGGCACGCCCCCGCCGCCCCGGTGCCCGCCGGGCCGACGACGACCGCTCCCGGCGCCGTGACGACGCGCCACGTCCCGGTCGTCGGGGACGGCACGACCGCGGGCTCGCGCGCCCGTCGCGCTGGCACCGCGCCCGGTGGCCCCTCGCCGTCGTGACGCTGCTGGTCGTGCTCGCCGGCCTGGCCGCGATCGCCCGCCCCTCCACGTCGAGCACCCCGCTCGCCCCGGACAACCCCGCACCGGGCGGCGCCCGCGCCGTCGCCGAGGTCCTGCGGGACCGCGGCGTCGACGTCACGTACGTGCGCGGCGTCTCCGACGCGGTCGCCGCGGCGGACGCCGGCTCCACGCTCCTCGTCACCGAGAGCAGCTACCTGCTCGACGAGCAGGTCGACGCCCTCGTCGCCGCACCGGCCGACCTGGTGCTGCTCAGCCCCACCGAGCGCATGCTCGCCGCAGCCACGGGCGGCGCGGCCGAGCTGGCCTACGACTGGTCCGACGGCGGCACCGTGCGGTCCCCGCAGTGCGACGACCCCTCCGCGCAGGCCGCCGGGGCGCTGCGCTCGGACGGCGTCGGGTTCCGCCTCGCCGGGACCGCGGACGCCGCGCTGTGCTTCCCGTCGCCCGGCGGCCCGCAGGTGGGCGCCTACCTCGTGCACGAGGCCGACGGCCGGACGGTGCGCGCGATCGACACGACCGCGGTGCTGAGCAACGGCACGGTGGCCGAGGACGGCAACGCCGCGCTCGCCCTGTGGGCGCTCGGCGCCGACGAGCGGCTCGTGTGGCTCGTGCAGGACCCCTTCGACACGTCCGTCCCGGGCGGGCAGGAGGACCCGGCGGTCGCGCTCCCGCCGTGGACCGGGGTCG
Source organism: Cellulosimicrobium sp. CUA-896 (assembly GCF_001942335.1). Classification (GTDB taxonomy): domain Bacteria; phylum Actinomycetota; class Actinomycetes; order Actinomycetales; family Cellulomonadaceae; genus Cellulosimicrobium. The sequence continues at coordinate 33,905 of NZ_MKKH01000001.1, forward strand.
TCGCGCTGCAGCTGCTCGTCGTCGTCCTCGTCGTCGCCCTGTGGCGCGGGCGCCGGCTCGGCGCGCTCGTGACGGAGGACCTCCCGGTCGTCGTCCGCGCGTCCGAGACCACCCGCGGCCGCGGCCGCCTCTACCGCCGCGCCGGCTCGCGCGGGCACGCGGCCGCCGGTCTGCGGGCGAGCACCGCCGACCGGCTCGCGGCGCGGCTCGGCCTGCCGCGCTCGGCCGACGCCGCGTCGCTCGTCGACGCCGTCGCGCGCGCCACCGACCGCCCGACCGACCAGGTCGCCCAGCTGCTGTACGGACCACCACCCGTCGACGACGCCGCGCTGCTCGAGCTCGCGCGTCACCTCGACCAGATCGAGAGCGAGGTCTACCACTCGTGACGCACCACCCCGGGGCCACCGGAAGCACCGCCCCCCAGCCCGACCGCTACGCTCCCCCCGCAGCCGGCACGGCGCCGCACGACCAGCCGGGCGCCGCGCCCGCACCCGCGCCCCCGGAGCACGCGGTCCCGGCGCCGGGGACGGCCCCCACGTCCCACGACGCGCCGCCCGCGCCGTCCCTCGAGCTGCGCCAGGCGCTCGCGGCCGTGCGCACCGAGGTGGGCAAGGCCGTCGTCGGGCAGGACGGCGCCGTCACGAGCCTGCTCATCGCGCTGCTGTGCAAGGGGCACGTGCTGCTCGAGGGCGTCCCGGGCGTCGCCAAGACGCTGCTGGTGCGCACGCTCGCGGCGTCGCTCGACCTCGGCACCAAGCGCGTCCAGTTCACGCCGGACCTCATGCCGGGCGACGTCACGGGCTCGCTCGTGTACGACGCGCGGACGGCCGAGTTCTCGTTCCGCGAGGGCCCGGTCTTCACCCACCTCATGCTCGCGGACGAGATCAACCGCACGCCGCCCAAGACCCAGGCGTCGCTGCTCGAGGCGATGGAGGAGCGTCAGGTGTCCGTCGACGGGACGCCGCGCCCGCTGCCGACCCGTTCCTCGTCATCGCGACGCAGAACCCCGTGGAGTACGAGGGCACCTACCCGCTGCCCGAGGCCCAGCTCGACCGCTTCCTCCTCAAGCTCGTGCTGCCGCTGCCCGAGCGCGGGCAGGAGGTGGAGGTCCTCGCACGCCACGCGGCCGGCTTCAACCCCCGCGACCTGGCGGGCGCGGGCGTGCGACCCGTCGCCGGCCGGGACGTGCTGGACCGGGCCCGCGCCGAGGTGGCGCGCGTCCAGGTGACACGCGAGGTCCTCGGCTACGCGGTCGACGTGTGCCGCGCCACCCGCCAGTCCCCGTCGCTCTCCCTGGGCGTCTCCCCCCGCGGGGCGACCGCGCTCCTCGCGACGGCGCGCGCGTGGGCATGGCTGTCCGGGCGCTCGTACGTCACGCCCGACGACGTCAAGGCGCTCGCCCACCCGACGCTGCGGCACCGGGTGCAGCTGCGGCCGGAGGCCGAGCTCGAGGGCGTCACCGCCGAGAGCGTCCTGGACACGGTCCTCGCGTCCGTGCCCGTCCCCCGCTGAGGCGCGCGACGTGGCCCTGACCTGGCGCGCCGTCGTGCTCGTGGCGCTCGGGCTCGTCCCGGTGCTGCTGTTCCCGGTCCCGGGCACGGTGCTGGTCTGGACGGTGCTCGTCGCGGCGGCGTGCGCCCTCGACGTCGCGCTCGCGGCCTCCCCCCGGCAGGTCGCGATCGAGCGCCGCGTCCCCGGCTCGGTGCGGCTCACCGACCGGACGACGTCGATGCTCACGCTCACCAACCTCGCGCCGCGCCGGCTGCGGGCGCTCGTGCGCGACGCGTGGCCGCCGTCGGCCGGGACGCAGGTCAACCGGCACGCCGTCGACCTGCCGCGCGGCGAGGCGGCGCGGGTCGTCACCGTCCTCGTCCCGACCCGCCGCGGGGAGCGCGTCGCCGACCGCGTCACCATCCGGTCCTTCGGGCCGCTGCGGCTCGCCGCCCGCCAGGCCTCGCTGCCCGTCCCCGGGCGGCTGCAAGTGCTGCCCGAGTTCGCCTCGCGCCGCCACCTGCCCAGCCGGCTCGCGCGTCTGCGCGAGATGGACGGGCGCGCCGCCGTCCAGGTGCGCGGCGAGGGCACGGAGTTCGACTCCCTGCGCGAGTACGTCATCGGCGACGACGTCCGGTCGATCGACTGGCGCGCGTCGGCACGGCGGCACGACATGGTGGTGCGCACGTGGCGCCCCGAGCGCGACCGCCGCGTGCTGATCGTCGTCGACACGGCCCGCACGTCGGCGGCGCGCCTCGGGGACGAGCCGCGCCTCGACGCGGGCATCGAGGCCGCGCTGCTCCTCGCCGCGCTCGCCGGCCGGGCCGGCGACCGCGTCGAGCTGCTCGCGTACGACCGGACGGTCCGCGCACGCGTCGCGGGCGCCGCCGGGCCCCGCCTCATGCCGGCGATGGCCGACGCGCTCGCCCCGCTTGAGCCGGCGCTCCTGGAGACCGACTGGCCCGGCCTCGTCGGGGCGGTGCAGGAGCGCCTGTCCCAGCGCGCTCTCGTCGTGCTGCTCTCGACGCTCGACGCGGCGGCCGTGGAGACCGGTCTGCTGCCCGTCGCCGCCCAGCTCACGGCGAAGCACCAGGTCGTGCTCGCAGCCGCCGCCGACCCGGAGGTCGCCGCGCTGCGCGCCGACCGCACGGGGACGTCGGAGGTCTACGACGCCGCCGCCGCGTCCCGCGGGGAGATCGAGCGCGCCGCCGTGACCACCGTCCTGCGGCAGCGCGGCGTGGAGGTGGTGGACGCGCTGCCCGACGAGCTCGCCCCCCGTCTCGCCGACACCTACCTCGCCCTCAAGGCCGCCGGCCGGCTCTGAGCTGGCCCCCGAGCCGGTCCCCGAGCAAGCCCCGGGCCGTAGTGTCCGGGACGCCGGACCGGGTAGTGTCGGAGGACCGCCCCCGCACGCCTGCGCCGTGCGTCCCGACCGTCCTGGAGGACCCTCGTGGCCTGGCAGCCGACCGACCCGCGCGACCGTGCGCGCCGCAACCGGCGCGTCGCGGTCGTCGTCGTCGTGGCGCTCCTCGCGACGTTCGTCGTGCCCGCGCTCGCGATCGTCCTCGGCTGACGCCCGTGGTGCGCGGCGGGGTCGACGGGTCCGCGCCCCGCACGACGTCCGCGGAGCTCGGCCGCGCTCTGCTCGTCCGCCAGCACCTGAGCACCCCGGCCGGCCGGGACGGCCCCGCCGGGTCCGCCCGTCCCGACGGCACCTCGGGCGGGCGCGAGCGGGTCGTCGCGGAGGTGCGGCACCTGGTCGGCCTCCAGTCGCAGGTCCCGGCCTCGCCGTACGCCGGGCTGTGGTCACGGGTGCCCGGCTTCGCGACGCAGGACCTCGGCGACCGCCTGCTCGACCGGTCGCTGGTCCGCGTCGCCACGCTGCGCGGGACGGTCCACCTCGTCACGCCGGACGACGCGTTCGAGCTCACGGCGCTCGCCCGACCCGCTCAGGCGGCGTTCCTGCGCGCACGCAACCAGCACGGCGCCGCCCTCGCGGACGTCGACCTCGACGACCTGGCCGAGGCGGCGCGCGACCTGCTGGCGGAACCGCTCACGTCCGTCGAGCTCGGGCGCCGGCTCGCGGCGCGGTGGCCGGACGTCGGTCCCACGCACCTCGCGTACGGGGCCCGCTGCCTGCTGCCGCTGGTCCAGGTCCCGCCCCGCGGCCTGTGGGGCGCGTCGGGCCCCGGGACGACGACGACCTGGACGACGGCGCAGGCGTGGCTCGGCGGGCCCGCCCACCGGTCCGCCGACGAGCTCGCCGCCGTCGCCGCGGGGAGCGATCCCGAGGCCGTGCTGGCCGCGCGGGTGCGTCTCGTGCGCCGCTACCTCGCCGCGTTCGGCCCCGCGTCGGTCGCGGACGCGCAGCGCTGGTCGGGGCTGGCCCGGCTCCGTGCGGCCGTCGACGTGCTGCGCCCGGAGCTCGTGACCCTCACGGGGCCGCGCGGCACCGAGCTGTTCGACCTCCCGGACGCCCCGCGGCCCGCCGGCGACAGCCCCGTCCCGGTGGTCCTCGCCGCCGACTTCGACAACCTCGTGCTCGGGCACGACGACCGCACGCGCGTCCTCGGTCGCGTGGCCGTGCGGCAGGTCGTGAGCGTCAACGGGCAGGTCGCGGCGACCGTGCTCGTGGACGGGTCGGTGGCGGGCACGTGGGCCTGGCGCGGCGGCGGCGACGGGGTCGCCGACCGGGACGGTGCCGTCGCGCAGGTCGACGTCCGTCCGCTCCGGCCGGACGGCTCCCCCGACGCGCCCTCCGCCGGCCCGGTCGGCGCCGTCGAGGCCGCCGACGCCGGTCGCTCCCCCGCGGAGCGCCTCGCCGAGCCCGCCGTGCGCGACGAGGTCGTCGCCCGCGCCGAGGACTGGCTCCGGGTGGCGGCCCCGGGAGCCCGGCACCGCGTCGTCGTGCACGTCTGACGCGCCCGCGACGCCCCGCTCAGGCGGCGACGGGCGCGACGTCCCCCGCGTGGTCGGCGCTGAGGTCGCCCGTCTCCCCCGCGCGCACGGCCCGGCGCCCGAGGACGATCGTGTAGACCCAGAAGCCCGCGAGCGCGAGCGCCCCGATGACGATCTTGAGCCACCACGGCATGGTCGAGCCCGTGACGAAGCCCTCGATGACGCCCGAGACGCCCAGCGCGAGGGCGAGGCCGATGGCGACGGTGACGAGGGCGCGGCCCTCCTGCGCGAGCGAGCGCGACCGCGGCAGCGGGCCCGGGTCGATCCAGGCCCAGAAGATGCGCAGCCCCGCGGCGCCCGCGACGAAGATCGCCATGAGCTCCAGCAGGCCGTGCGGCGCGATGAGGGTGAGGAACAGGTCGAGCTCGCCGTACGCGGCCATCATGCCGCCCGTCGCGCCGACGTTGACGGCGTTGCTGAGCAGGACGTACGCGGGGAAGACCCCCGTGATGCCCAGCCCGACGCACTGCGCGGCGATCCACGCGTTGTTCGTCCACACGACGGCCGCGAAGCCCAGGCCCGGGTCGTAGTAGCTCGCGAACGCGGTCTCGACGTAGTTCTCGCGCGTGCTCGGCGGGCCCATCGACGCCAGCCCCTCGGGCGTGGTCGCGACCCAGACGCCGGCCACGACCGCGACCACGAGGAACACCGTCGTGACGCCGACCGACCACCAGCGGATCCGGTACAGCGCCGCGGGCAGCGTCACGCCCAGGAAGCGCACCACGTCGCGCCACGCGGGCTCGTGCGCGCCGGCGATGCGCGTGCGGGCCCGGCCCAGCAGGTCGGACAGGCGCGTGATGAGCACCGGGTCGGGGGCGACCGACCGGACGGTCGACAGGTGCGTCGCCACCGCCTGGTACAGGCGCACGAGCTCGTCCGCCTCCGCGCCGTCGAGCGCGCGCCGCCGGGTCAGCGTCTCCAGGCGGTCCCACTGCGCGCGGTGCACGTCGGTGAAGGCGTCGAGGTCCACGACCGATACCCTGCCACACGGGACGGCACCCGGACCGGCGGACCAGACGAGGAGCGACGTGCGCGACGGCATCCTGATCGGCGAGGGCGTGGTGCTCGACGCACGCCCCGCGTCCTTCATCTCGCGCGCGCTCGGCGCCACGATCGACCTCGCGGCGATCGGTGCGGTGCTGCTCGCGCTGCTGCTCGTGGCGTCGCGGTCGTTGTCGCTCGTCGACGCCGACGTCGCGCCGGCGATCGGCGTCGCCCTGCTGGCGCTCGTCATGGTCGTCGTGCCGACGACGGTCGAGACGCTCACGCGCGGACGCTCGCTCGGCAAGCTCGCCCTCGGCATCCGCGTGGTGCGCGACGACGGCGGGCCGGTGCGCTTCCGCCACGCGTTCCTGCGCGCGCTCGTCGGCATCGGCGAGCTGTGGCTGACGTTCGGCACGGTCGCCCTGGTCGCGTCGCTGACGAACGACAAGGGCAAGCGCCTCGGCGACATGGCGGCCGGCACGTACGCGATCCGCGTCCGGGGCGGCCGGCCCACGTTCGCACCGCTGGCGATGCCGCCCTACCTCGCCGGCTGGGCCGCCCACGCCGACATGCGACGCCTGCCGGACGGGCTGGCGCTCGCCGCGCGGCAGTTCCTCGGCCGCGCGGACCGGCTCCACCCCGCGTCGCGTGCGCGCCTCGGGCAGCAGCTCGCGGCGCAGGTCGAGGGGTACGTCGCGCCCGGACCGCCGCCCGGGACGCACCCCGAGGTCTTCCTCCTCGCCGTCCTCACCGAGCGCCGCGACCGCGACCGCGTCACCGCGCAGCGTGCGCGCGTCCTCGCGGACGAGCAGGCCGCGCTCCTGCACCGCCTGCCGTACTCGGTGCCCGACCCCTCGCGCTGACCGCTGCCGTGCCGCCGGCCGGGCGTCCGCGGTCCTCGAACCTCCCGACGAGACGCGTGACGCCCACGAGGACGAGGGCGAACGCCCCGAACCACAGCGGCCTGCTCGCCCACCAGTCGGCGCCGCCCGGTGCGGGCAGACGCGACCCGAGCCCGACCAGCACGAACGCGACGACCGCGATCATCGCGGTCACGTGCCACAGGTAGACCGTCATCGAGCGGGCGGCGAGCGCGGCGACGACGCGTCGGCCGCGGCCGACGGCCCACCGGGCGAGGACGTCGCGCACGGCGAGGGCGAGGGCGACGAGCGCGACCGCGTGCAGCAGGACCGGCGCCGTGGGCGGGCCGAGGTTCGACAGCTCCTCCCCCGGCATACCGACGAGCGAGACCGGGTACGGGCCGACGGCGACGAGCAGCGCCGCGAGCGCGAGGGCGGCCGCACCGGACGCGAGGAGCACGCCGCGCGGCGGGAGCACCGCGACGGGGACGACGCGCCCGCGCCGCACCACCCGCAGCCCGGACCGCGCGTCGGCGTACAGGACGCCGACCGCGTGCGGGACCGCCCAGACGAGCACGACGTCGACGACCGCGAGCGTATCGACGCCCGCCCCGAACCGCAGCGCCTCGATCGTCAGCGGGACGGCCGCGAGCGCCGCGAGCGTCCACCACCCGCACGCGTGCAGGGCACGCCGGAGCAGCGGGGTGAGGCCGACGAGGACCAGGTGGACCACGAGGAACCACAGCAGCTGCGGCGCCAGCCGCGCGAGGGTCCACGCGACGTCGTCCGGCAGGGGCGACGCGAGCAGGACGGCCACGACCGCGGCCCACACGCCCACCAGTGCGGCCACCGGGCGCAGGAGGCGCGGAAGGCGCCGGGCCACCAGGTGCCACCCGCCGGACCGTGACGACGCCGCGGCGTCGGGCACGCCCTGGAGGCCGTACCCGGCGGAGGCGCCGGCGGCGAAGAACAGGAGCGCGAGGACCTGGAGCGCCCACGTCGCGACCCAGCCGTGCCCGTGCGCGAGCGCGTTGCCGATCTCGAGGTGGTGCCCGTCCCACGACGCGTCGGCCATGAGCCAGTGCACCGTGACGACGCACAGCGTCGCGACGGCGCGCACGGCGTCGACGAACGCGTCGCGCGGCGGCCTCGTGGAGCGGGCGGTCGCTGTCGGGGGTGGGTCGAGCACGGCGGCCACGGGCGCTCCTCGGTCGGTGGGAGCCGGGAGGCGACCCGGCTCCCACCAGTCTCGAAACATCCCGTTCGCCCCGGTACGGGAGCGTCCCCCGAGCGGGGCGAGGCCAGCCGCCCGGCGTCACTGGGGCGTTCCCCCGTCCGCGGGGCGGACCGCCGTCGGGCCGTGCCGTTCAGGCTGGAGGTAGCGCAGCACGGCGAGCACGCGACGGTGGTCGCCGGAGTCGGGCGGAAGCCCGAGCTTGTTGAAGATCGACGTGACGTTCTTCTCCACGGCGCCGTAGGAGAGGAAGAGGGTCTCGGCGATGCCAGAGTTCGACCGGCCCTGCGCCATGAGCTCGAGGACCTCGGTCTCGCGGGGCGTCAGGCGCGCGAGGCCGTCGTCGGCGCGCGAGGCGCCCATGAGCTGGCCGACGACCTCGGGGTCGAGCACGGTCTGGCCGGCGGCGATGCGGGTCAGCGCGTCCAGGAACTCGCCGACGTCGGCCACCCGGTCCTTGAGCAGGTAGCCCACGCCGCGCGCGCCACCCGTGAGCAGCTCGCTCGCGAACCGCGTCTCGACGTACTGCGAGAAGAGCAGGACGCCGAGGTCGGGGTGCGCGGCGCGCAGCGCGAGGGCGGCCCGCAGGCCCTCGTCGGTGAACGTGGGCGGCATCCGGACGTCGAGGACCGCGACGTCGGGCAGCGCGCCCTCGGGCGCGAGGCCGGCGACCGCGGCGACCAGGGCGTCGCCGTCACCCACCGCGGCCACGACCTCGTGCCCGCGTCGCGTGACGAGCGCGACCAGGCCGTCGCGCAGGATGGCCGAGTCCTCGGCGACGACGAGGCGCACGCGGTCTCCTTCAGGGGGTGCTGGTCACGGTGGTCGAGCGGTGCCCGAGCGGCGCTCGAGCGCGTCGGGGCGTGGCGCGCGTCATCGTCGCACGCGCGTCAGACGCGGGCCAGGAGGGTCACGGTGACGACCGTCGGCCCACCGACGGGGCTGAGGAGCTCGAACGTCCCGTCGACCGACCGGACGCGCTCCGCGAGCCCCGCGAGGCCCGAGCGGTGCCCGTCCGGGCCGGGCCGCACGACGCGTGCACCGCCCTGGCCGTCGTCGCGCACGCGCAGGCGTACCCGGTCCCCCCGGGACCCGCGGCCGGCGCCGGCGCGCTGCCGCTCGACGAGGACGTAGACCCCGGTCGCGCGCGCGTGCTTGACCGCGTTGGTCACGAGCTCGGCGACGCAGAAGTACGCGATGGACTCGACCGCCGGGGCGAGGCGCCCCGAGGACTCGACCGCGGGATCGACGTCGACGGTCACGGGCAGGGGCGAGCGCGCCGCGAGCGTCTCGAGCGCGACGGCGAGCCCGTTGTCGAGCGCCGGCGGGTGGATGCCGCGCGCGAGCTCGCGCAGCTCGACGAGCGCCTCCTTCGTCGACGCGTGCGCCGTGTCGACGAGCGCGAGCGCGTCCGCCGGGTCGTCACCCGCGGCGAGCTGCTCCTTCGCCTCCCCCAGCTGCATGGCGACGGCCACGAGGCGCGCCTGCGTCCCGTCGTGCAGGTCGCGCTCGATGCGGCGCAGCGTGGCGTCCGCGTCCTCGACGGTCCGCCCGCGGGACTCCTCGAGGTCGGCGACGCGCAGGCTCGTGAGCGTCGGGGCGAGCAGCGCGACGGTGAGCACGCGGAACAGGGTCGCGAACCCGCGCGTCACGTGCGGCCACACCCACAGGAACAGCGCGCCGACGAGCACGAGGCCGAGCTGTCGCACCGGGGTGTCGACGTACCAGTCGACGCCGAGCTGGCGCCGCGGTGCCACGTGCCGTCGCCAGCCTGCTGCGCCGGGAGCCAGCGCGACCAGACCCAGTGCGTCATCCCGCCCAGCCCGACCGCCAGGAGCACCGTGCTCACCACGGCCGCCGCGATCGCGAGGGGGAAGGTGACGAGCAGGAAGGCGAGGGCGCGCCAGCCGGTCCCGTCCGCGAGACCGGACCACAGCGTGCGCCAGAACCCGCGAGGCCGGACGTACGGCGCCGGGGCCGTGACGTCCACGCTGAGCATCGTCCGCGCCATCGACCGGTACATCGCACCCCAGCCGCGCCCGCCGAGCACGAGCGCGGAGGACACGACCAGCCCGACGACCGTGGCGAGGATCCCGCCGGTGAACGACACGGTGAAGACCGTGTACGTGAAGCCGAACGGCGCGAGCACCAGCGCGAGCCAGAGGAAGCCGAACTCGCGCCACGTGACGCCCGCGAACGGGGCCCGCGCGAACGGCACCGGCGCCCGGTGCACGGCGAACCGCGGGTCCGTCCGCGTCCCGGGCGCGCCCGCCCCCGCGAGCTCGGGCACGGTCCGGCCCGGGCCGCCGTCGGCGGTGCGCGGGCCCGACGGCGTGGTGCCGTCCGGGTCGGCGACGCTCGGCTGGTCAGGAGTCACGGCAGTCATGGTGCCAGTGTCCTGACGCGCGGACCGGCGGCGCCAGGGTGCCTGCCGCCGGGCCGCACGGGGGACGTCCCCCGTGCGGCCGCGGCGGCGCACGGACTCAGTACCGGTAGTGCTCGGGCTTGTAGGGCCCCTCGACCGGCACGCCGAGGTAGTCGGCCTGCGCGGACGAGAGCTCCGTGAGCCGCACGCCGAGCGCGTCGAGGTGCAGACGGGCGACCTTCTCGTCGAGCACCTTGGCAGGCGGTAGACCTGCCGGCCGTAGGCCCGCTCGCTCCCGTCCGCGTCGGCGCGCGTCACGTCGGTGTGCAGCTCGATCTGCCCGATGACCTGGTTGGAGAACGAGTTGCTCATGACGAACGACGGGTGGCCCGTCGCGTTGCCCAGGTTGAGCAGGCGCCCCTCGGAGAGCACGATGATCGACCGCTCGGGGCGCTCGACGCCGTCCGGACCCGTGCCCGCCGGGAACGTCCACTCGTGGACCTGCGGCTTGATCTCGGTGCGCACGACACCGGGCAGGTCCGCGAGGCCGGCCATGTCGATCTCGTTGTCGAAGTGGCCGATGTTGCCCACCACCGCCTTGTCCTTCATCGCGGCCATGTGCGCGGCGCGGACCACGTCCTTGTTGCCCGTGGTCGTGATGAAGAAGTCGGCCTCGCCGAGGACGTCCTCGATCCGCGCCACCTGGTAGCCGTCCATCGCGGCCTGCAGCGCGCAGATCGGGTCCACCTCGGAGACGATCACGCGCGCGCCCTGGCCGCGGAACGCCTCGGCCGCGCCCTTGCCGACGTCGCCGTAGCCCGCGACGAACGCGACCTTGCCGCCCATGAGGACGTCGGTCGCCGGTTGATGCCGTCGGCAGCGAGTGGCGGATGCCGTACTTGTTGTCGAACTTGCTCTTGGTGACCGAGTCGTTGACGTTGATCGCCGGGAACAGCAGCTCGCCCGCCTCGGCGAGCTGGTAGAGGCGGTGGACGCCCGTCGTGGTCTCCTCCGTCACGCCCCGGACGCCCTGCGCGATCGTGGTCCAGCGCAGCGGGTCGGCCTCGAGCGCGCGACGCAGAACGGCGCGGACGACGTTCATCTCGTGCGTGTGGTCGGGCTCGCCCGGCAGCGTGTCCGGGGGCACGACCCCCGCGCGCTCGTACTGCAGGCCCAGGTGGACCAGCATCGTCGCGTCGCCGCCGTCGTCGAGGATCAGGTTGGGCCCGGCCGGACGGTCGCGGTCGTCGGCGCCACCCTCCGCCGCGGCCGGCCACACGAGGATCTGCTCGGTGCAGTCCCAGTACTCCTCGAGGCTCTCGCCCTTCCACGCGAACACCGGGACGCCGCGCGGGTCCTGCGGCGTGCCGTCCGCCCCGACGACGACCGCCGCCGCCGCCTCGTCCTGGGTGGAGAAGATGTTGCAGCTCGCCCAGCGCACCTGCGCCCCGAGGGCGACGAGCGTCTCGATGAGCACCGCGGTCTGCACGGTCATGTGCAGGGACCCGGCGATGCGTGCGCCGGCGAGCGGCTGCGCGTCCCCGTACTCGGCGCGCAGCGCCATCAGCCCGGGCATCTCGTGCTCGGCGAGGCGGATCTGGTGACGCCCGGCCGGGGCGAGCGAGAGGTCGCGGACCTTGTAGCGGCCGGGGACCTCGTCGAACCCGGGGGTCCCGAGGGTGGGGGCTGGAGCCGTCGTGGACATGGGTCCTCCTGTGCTGGGTGCTCACGGTTGCTGCGCTGGGGGCTCCCGTCCGCGCCGTCGTCCGCGTGTGCCGGCCGACCCTCCCAGGGTACCGAGCGGCCCGTGGCGGCCCCGATACCGGTCCGGGTGAGGACGAGGTGACGTCGATCTCGCGAGTGCGCGCAGTAACACGATTCCTTGACCCGATCAATGTCACGAAGCCGTAACGATCGCCTATCCGCCGTGACGCTTGCGGTTTCAACGATCCTGGGTCAAGGATCGTCCTGGAATCGGCCCTCAGCGCGGGGTCCTCGGTAGAAATTTCCCCTCGTTTGCTGCAAGGTGCTGGGCGAACCGATGGAGATCGGATCAGTGTGAGGTCCCGCCGGCGCCCGACCCGGGTGCCCGCCGGACGAGCAGCCCCCGAGGCCGCCGTCCCCGCGCCGCAGGACCTCGGCCTCACCGCCGTCGACGGCCCCCGGACCGGGGTGGCGTCTGCCCGTACGGCGGTGTGCCGCTGGTCCACGGACGGAAGGTGGCGACACCCACCGCATGACTGCACTCAGTACATCCCGCCGGCGGACGCCGCCGGCCCCGCCGGCGTCGACGACGCCGGCCGGACCGAGCGCGGGACCGCGCTCTCGGTCCGCGACGTCTACAAGGTCTTCGGCCGCAAGCCGCTCGACGCGGTCCGGCGCCTCGAGCAGGGTGCCTCCCGCGACGACGTGAAGCAGCTCGGCACCGCCGCGGTGATCGACGCGAGCTTCGACGTGAAGCAGGGCGAGATCTTCGTCGTCATGGGCCTGTCGGGCTCCGGCAAGTCGACGCTCATCCGCATGCTCAACGGCCTGTGGAAGCCGACGTCGGGGCACGTCATGCTCGGCGACGCCGACCTCGCGGCCGTCGACGCCAAGGAGCTCCGCGAGCTGCGGCGCCAGCGCGTGAGCATGGTGTTCCAGCACTTCGCGCTCCTGCCGCACCGCACGGTTCGCGACAACGCCGCGTACCCGCTGGAGATCCAGGGCGTCGGCAAGGCCGAGCGCCGCGAGAAGGCGCAGCGCGCCCTCGAGCTCGTCGGCCTCGGCGGCTGGGAGGACTCCCTGCCGTCGCAGCTGTCCGGCGGCATGCGCCAGCGCGTGGGCCTCGCCCGTGCGCTCGCCGCCGACACCGACGTGCTGCTCATGGACGAGGCGTTCAGCGCGCTCGACCCGCTGATCCGCCGCGAGATGCAGGAGCAGCTCCTCGAGCTCCAGCAGACGCTCGGCAAGACGATCGTCTTCATCACGCACGACCTCAACGAGGCGATGCACCTCGGCGACCGCATCGCCGTGATGCGCGACGGCCGCATCGTGCAGATCGGCACCGCCGAGCAGATCCTCTCGGACCCCGCGAACGACTACGCCGCCCAGTTCGTGGCCGACGTCGACCGCACGCGCGTCCTGACCGCCTCGTCGGTCATGGTCCGCCCTGCGGTCGTCGTGCCGATGGGCGGCGGTCCGCGCCAGGCCAGCCGCACCATGCGCGAGGCGCAGGTGTCGGCGCGTACGTCGTCGACCGCCAGCGGCGCCTCCAGGGCGTCGTGCGGGACGACGACGCCGTCGCGGCGATCAAGGCCGGCAAGGAGTCGCTCGAGGGGATCGTGCGCGACGGCGTCACGCCCGTCTCGCCCGAGACGCCCCTCGCCGAGATCTTCGCGCCCGCCGCGGAGTCGCCCCTGCCCGTGGCCGTGACCGACGAGGAGGGTCGTCTCGTCGGCGTCGTGCCCCGCGTCACGCTCCTCGAGGCCATGGTGCCCGGCGACCAGCCCCGCACCGGCGAGATCGACCTGTCGACGACCGGCACCTCGACCGGCACCGCGGACGGGGCCGCCGCCGACCACGACGGCACGACGACCGAGGGAGGTGCGGCATGACCGACACCCTCGTCCCCCGTATCCCCCTCGGCCAGTGGGTCGAGGCGTTCATCGACTGGATGACCGCGACCTTCCGGGTTGTGTTCGACCTCATCAAGGACGTCCTCGGCGGCGTCTACGAGTTCCTCGAGACGATCCTCACCAGCCCGCCCTTCTGGGTCGTCGCGATCGTGCTCGCCGCGCTCGCGCTCCTGGCCAAGGGCTGGAAGCTCGCCGTCGGGTCGCTCGCCGGGTTCGTCGTCATCGCCGGCGTCAACATGTGGGGCGCCGCGATGGAGACCCTCGCGCTGGTGCTCGTCGCCACCCTCATCGCCCTCGCGATCGCGATCCCGCTCGGCATCTGGGCCGCCCGGAACGACAACGTGTCGCGGGTCGTGCGCCCGGTCCTCGACTTCATGCAGACCATGCCGGCGTTCGTCTACCTCATCCCCACGGTCGTCATCTTCCTCACCGGACCGGTGCCCGGGATCATCGCGACCATCGTGTTCGCGCTCGCCCCCGGCGTGCGGTTCACCGAGCTCGGCATCCGCCAGGTCGACAAGGAGGTGGTCGAGGCCGGCAAGGCGTTCGGCTCCACGCCAGGTCGCATCCTCCGGCAGATCCAGCTCCCCCTCGCGCTGCCGACGATCATGGCGGGCGTCAACCAGGTCATCATGCTCGCGCTGTCGATGGTCGTGCTCGCCGGGCTCGTCGGCTCCGGCGGTCTCGGTGAGGACGTCGTCGCCGCCCTCCAGCGCGTGGACGTCGCCCTCGGCTTCGAGGCCGGCATCGCGGTCGTCATCCTCGCGATGTTCCTCGACCGCGTGACCTCGGCGCTCGGCGAGCGCGCCCCCGTCTCCCGGGCCCTCGCCGCCACGCGCGGCTGAGCTCGGCACGCACCGCTGAACGGACGGGCCACCGCGCCCGACACCCCGCCCGGCGCACCGCCACCGGGCACCACCCACCGGGCCCGCCCCCGGGCCCCAGGAAGGAACCCATGATCCCCGCACGCACCACCGCCCGCACCACCCGCACGCGCCGCGGCGCCGTCGTGGCGGCCTTGCTCGCCCTCGGGCTCGGCCTGAGCGCCTGCGCCTCCGACACCGACACCGGCGAGACGGAGACCGGCGACGAGTCGGCCGCCGCGTCCGAGGACGAGACCGAGGTCTCGATCGGCATCCCGTCCGGCTGGGACGAGGGCATCGCCGTCTCCCACCTGTGGACCGCCATCCTGGAGGACGAGGGCTACACGGTCGACTCGCAGACGGCCGACGTCGGCGTGATCTACACCGGCCTCGCCGGCGGCGACTTCGACGTCACCTTCGACGTCTGGCTGCCCTACACCCACGCCTCCTACCTCGAGGAGTACGGCGAGGAGGTCACCGACCTCGGCCACTGGTACGACGACGCCAAGCTCACCATCGCGGTGAACGAGGACTCCCCCGCCCAGTCGCTCGAGGACCTCGCCGGGATGGCCGACGAGTACGGCAACAAGCTCGTCGGCATCGAGGCCGGTGCCGGCCTGACCCAGATCACCCAGGACGAGGTCATCCCGACCTACGGCCTGGAGGGCATGGACTACTCGATCTCCTCGACGCCCGCGATGCTCGCCGAGCTCAAGGGCGCGACCGACGCCGGCGAGAACGTCGCCGTGACGCTGTGGCGCCCGCACTGGGCCTACGACGAGTTCCCGATCCGCGACCTCGAGGACCCCGAGGGCGCGCTCGGCGACGCCGAGGAGATCCACGTCTGGGGCACGTCCGACTTCGAGGAGCGCTACCCGACGCTGACGAAGCTCATCGGCGCGTTCGAGCTGGACGACGAGCAGCTGTTCTCGCTCGAGAACATGATGTTCAACTCCGACGAGTACGCGGACGAGCAGGCCGCCGTGGACGCCTGGCTCGAGGAGAACCCGACGTTCGTCGACGACCTCAAGGAGGCCGCGGGCGTCTGACCCGCGAGCGGCGGCGCCCGGTCCGGCGTGCCGCTCGTGCGGCTGCGGTCCATCGGTTCGCCGCAGCCACCAGGGCACCGCACGGTGCCCGACGGCGAAGGCCGGCTCCCCGCGGGGAGCGGCCTTCGTCCGTTCCGGTTCGTGCGTGCCGGTTCGTGCGTGCCGAGGACGGGCGCCCAGGGCCACGCCGACGCGCCGGACCCCTCAGAGCGGGCGCGCGTCGTCCTCCAGGAGGACGGGGATGCCGTCGCGCACCGGGTACGCGAGCGGGCGGCCCGGGTCGGTCGAGTGCAGCTCGGGCGCGCCGTCCGGTCCCGTGCCGTCGACGAGCGTCGCGCCCGTGACGGGGCAGCGCAACGCCTCGCGCACCCAGGGGTCGATCTGCAGGCTCATGCTCGCTCCTCGGTCGGGGTGGATGTCCCGCGCACGAGCGACAGGACGTCGTCGCGCACCTTCTCCATGATGTCCTGGTCCGCGGCCTCGACGTTGAGCCGCAGCAGCGGCTCGGTGTTGGACGCGCGCAGGTTGAACCACCACTGCGGGTGGGAGGCCCAGTGCGAGACCGTCAGCCCGTCGAGCTCGTCCACCTCGACCGGTCCCGCGCCCTGCTGGGTCACGTATGCCTCGACCACACGCGCGCGGGCGGCGGGGACGTCGGCCACCGTCGAGTTGATCTCGCCGGACGCCACGTACGGCTCGTACATCTCCGCCACGGCCGACAGCGGGTGCGGCTGCGTGCCGAGCGCCGCGAGCACGTGCATCGCGGCGAGCATGCCCGTGTCGGCGAAGAAGAAGTCACGGAAGTAGTAGTGGGCGCTGTGCTCGCCCCCGAACACGGCGTCGTGCTCCGCCATCTGCGCCTTGATGAACGAGTGCCCCACGCGCGTGCGCACGGTGCGCGCACCGGCGGCGTCGAGGAAGTCGGGGACCGCGCGCGACGTGATGAGGTTGTGGATGACGACGGGTGCCCCGGCACCCTCCTTCTCCAGCTCCTTGCCGACCTCGCGCAGCCCCACCAGGGCGGTGATCGCCGACGGCGACACCGGGTCGCCGTGCTCGTCGACGACGAAGCAGCGGTCGGCGTCGCCGTCGAACGCGAGGCCGAGATCGGCGTCGTGCTCGACGACCGCCGCCTGCAGGTCGCGCAGGTTCTCCGGGTCGAGCGGGTTCGCCTCGTGGTTCGGGAACGTGCCGTCGAGCTCGAAGTACAGCGGCACGACGTCGAGCGGCAGCGCGGGCAGCCCCGCGCCCGTGCCGAGCACCGCCGGGACGGTGTGCCCGCCCATGCCGTTGCCGGCGTCGACCACGACCTTGAGCGGACGGATGCCGGACAGGTCCACGAGGGCGCGCAGGAACGCCGCGTAGTCGGCGAGCATGTCGTGGTCGCGGACTGCTCCGGGGCTGTCGGTGGCGGCGGGCAGGCCGTCGTCGAGGAACTGCTCGGCGAGACGACGGACCTCGGCCAGCCCCGAGTCCTGGCCCACCGGGCGCGCACCCGCACGGCACAGCTTGATGCCGTTGTACGCGGCCGGGTTGTGGCTCGCCGTGAACATCGCGCCCGGCACGCCCAGCACGCCCGACGCGTGGTACAGCCCGTCCGTCGAGCAGAGCCCGATGCGCGTCAGGTCCACGCCCGCGTCCGTGAGGCCCGCGGCGAACGCGTCGACCAGCGCCGGGCCCGAGTCGCGCATGTCGTGCCCGACGACGGCGCGCGGTCGCGCGGGCGCGTCACCCGTCGGTGCCTCGGGGAGCACGACGGCGTGCGCGAACGCCGCGCCGATGGCCCGCGCCACCTCCGGGTTCAGCTGGTCCGGGACCGTGCCGCGGACGTCGTACGCCTTGATGAGGTGGGAGAGGTCGCTCACCCGGTCAGACTACCGACCCGCCGCAGACACACCGCCGACGACGGGTCCTCGACACACCGCTCGAGGAGACAGGCTCCTCGAACGACGGAGTGCATAGTTCCCGTAGCCCTACCGACCCGACCTGCCCTGGAGCTGACAAAGGTGGCGCTATACCCCGCCGCGGTGCTCAAGCTGATCCCGCACGCCAACCAGCGTCTGGCATCGCTGCGCAACCGGGTCAACCTGCACACCGCCGTCACGGATGCCCAGTCGCTGTACCCCTACTTCTCCCGACCGGGGAACCCCTGCTCGCACTTCTACGTGCGCGAGGACGGGGTCGTCGAGCAGTACATCGACACGAAGTACTACTCGGCCGCCGATTACCAGGGCAACGACGCGACCGTGTCGATCGAGACGTGGGACGGGTACGGCCGGCTCTGGACGAGCGGCCAGCCGCCCGCCTGGACGCCCCCGCAGGTCACCTCGCTCGGCAGGCTCTGCCGGTGGATCCTCCAGAGCCATCGCTCGATCCCGCCCCGCCTCGCCGAGGACTCCGTGCCTGGGCCCTCGTCCTTCGGCATCTCCTCGCACCGGCTGGGCGTCGACCCCTGGCGCCACCCGGACGGCATGCGCTACTCGACGGCCTACGGGAAGGTCTGTCCGGGAGACCGCCGTATCGCCCAGATCCCCACGATCCTCGCTGCAGTCCAGCAGGACCAGACCCTCAAGGAGGTCGATGACATGCTCATCATCCGTCGGCAGAGCGATGGCGCCTCGTTCATCGTGATCGGAGGACGCGGCGCGCGCATCGCGAACACCACCGATCTGCAGGAGTACCGCTCCGCCGGTATCCAGACCGTCAACCTCACCGACAGCGGCTATTCCGCGGCACAGGCGCGGTATCTCAACTCATGATCGACGGCATTGTGGCGAGACCCTCGCGCAGGAGCGTGCTGGCGCTCGGGGCCATGGGCGCAGTCCACGCCATGCTGAGCGAGCCGGCAACCGGCCAAGCCGCGGCCCGTCCGGACACCGCTCCGGCCGTTCCGACCTCGGCGCTCCGCGCCGCCGACCATCTGCGTGCGTGCGACGCGTCGGGCGCCGCGGAGGGCGCGCCGAGACTGCTTCAGTCCTTCGCGGACGAGTTCGGACTCTTCACCACGGGGCTCCTGGAGGACACGGCCCTCGCCGCCATCGCGCTGGCATCCCTTCCGGACCGGCTCGACGACGCTCACGCGCTGGCCCGTGGTATCGCGCAGGTCGCGACCCACGACCGATCCGGCGAACGCGGATGCACGCGTCGCGGGTACGTCACCGCACCGTTCACCTTTTACGACGGTACTGAGCATGCAGGCTCATGCTTGCCGACGGCTCCGCGAGCCCAGCGACCCTCTTCGGACTCGACGCCACCGAGACTGGGGCCGCTGCCTGGGCGGGCCTTGCCCTTCTTCACGTATCGCAACGCGCGGACGACGAGGCGCTCCTCGCCACCGCAGTCGAGATCGCCTCGTGGATCGTCGCCCGGACGAGCGGAACCGGAGCAGTCGGGGGTTTCACCATCGGCACCGATGCCGACGGAGCAGCACGCACCGAGACGTCCACGGCGCAGAACATCGACTGCGCCGGGTTCTTCGGCGCGCTGCACGCAGTCACCGGCGACAGCCGATGGGCCGCCGCGCGCGAAGTGGCGTTGAATCACGTCCGCCGCGCCTACGCCCCCGACACGCAGAGCTTCCGGGCCGGCTCCACGGACGGCTCTGGCCTGGGGCTCGGCGTACTGTCGGTCGGGGCGTCTGCCCGCGGGCTGCTCGTCGAACCCGAGCTGTTCCGGCCCGCCGTGGAGAGCGCGCTCCTCATGTATCGCCGGAACACACAGGCACTTACGGAAGACCGCCCCACGGCCCTTGCGGCAGCCCAGCTCCGCAGCGCTTTCGCGGGTCCGGACCTGTCCGCGACGGTCTCCGCCAACGGCGTCCCCGTCTACTCGCCGGGAGCGTGGACCGGCGAGACCGCTCAGCTCTGCCTGGCGGTCGGGCGCGGCACGCCGCCCGGCTCGTCGGCGCGGCCCGACCGGTTCCTCCGCGTGCTCGAGAGCGCCCAGGCCGACGGTGCACGCACGCAGCACGTCGCGGGCCGCCGCGTGCACGCGGAGCAGGGTCTCGTCGCGGGTTGGCCGGGTCAGGACGACGTCGCCGACCTGCAGCTGTTCCAGTTCGCCCACGTCGGCGCCACCGCGTGGTTCCTGCTGGCATCGACGGGAACTGACCCGTACGACATCAGCACTGCCGCATCCTCACGCTCCTGAGCGTCGGTCGGCCGGTTCCGCCCGGTCGACCGCTCACCGAGGCCGCGCGCCCACGTCGAGCAGTCTGGGCCCGGCGCCGCGTCTCCCTGATGCCGCCCCCAGCGCACGTCAGCAGGACGACCGAGGGCAGCGTCAGTCACCCTCCGCGCGCAGCACGCGCAGGTGCCCGCGCCGCCCCACCTCGGTGACGTCGGCCGGTTCGGGTTCCGGCCGCGGCCGGCCCGCCTGTCGCACGGCGTCCGCGAGCGCGGACAGGTCGTCGTCGCTCGGCCCGGTCTCCACGAACTGAGGCGAGAGACGGACCACCTCCCACCCGCGGGGCGCGGTCAACCGCTCGGCGTGCTCGGCGCACAGGTCGTAGCTGTGGGGCTCGGCGAGGTGCGCGAGGGGGCCCAGGACCGCGGTCGAGTCCGCGTACACGTAGGTGAGGGTCGCGACGGCGGCACGGACGCACGCCGTGCGCGAGCACTGCCTGACGGATCTCACGGGGTGACCTTACTTCGTCCGGGCACCCGATCACGGCGCACACGCCGACACGCGGCGCCGTCCGGCGCGCGCGGTCTAGAGTCGTCGTGTGCGTGGCTTCTCCTTCCCCGGGTCCCGGCCCGAGCCCGGCGCGGCCGGCGCCCTCGTGACCGCTCGGCCGGCCGGAAGGCGGCACGCGCCGTCGAGCCGGTCTCTCCCCTCGACGCCCCGGTGATCCCGCCGCGGGCGCCCGGCCTCGGGACGGACGGACCCGTGCCGCGCCGCCGTGACCGTCGGGGGCGCGGCATCCGCGGGCCGCTCCTACCGCCGTCGGCACCGGCCAACCGGACGCGCGCCGAACGGTTCGACGACGTCGTCCTCGACGCCGTCGAGCTCGTCGAGCGGCGCTGGGCCAAGCAGCTGCGCGGCACCGAGTTCGCGGTCGAGGACGTCCCGCCGTCGGACCCGGCGCCCTGGGAGGACGGGGGCGTCCCGCTGGGGCGCACGTTCCCCGCCGAGGCGGGCCGTGGCGCGCGCGTCGTCCTCTACCGCCGGCCCCTCGAGGCGCGCGCCGTCGACGCCGAGGACCTCGACGACCTGGTCCACGACGTCGTGGTGGAGCAGGTCGCCCACCTCCTCGCCCGGTCCCCGGAGGAGATCGACCCGGGCTACGGCGACGGCGGTCGCTGACCGCCGCGGCTCACCCGCCGAGGCCGGCGGTGTCGGAGGCGCGCACCCCGATCTCGCGCGCGACGGATCCGTCCGTGACGGGCTGCAGGACCGACAGCAGGCTCGGGGTCGTGTCGTCCTCGTCGCCGCTGGGCGGGCCGGCCTCGACCAGCGTCGACCAGGCCGTGGCCAGCCCGTCGTCCGCGGCGTCCACGTCGACCGTGACGACGGCGGGCGCGTCCTGCGAGCCCTCGGCGACCAGCGACGCCGGGTCGAGCGACGTCGTGGTCCCTGCCCCGACAGTCACCGCGCGCTCGCCGACGAGCCCACCATCGGTGCCGTACGCCCGCACGACGAGCTCGACGGCTCCGGCGAGGTCGTCCTCCTCCGCCGCGACGGGGACCGCGGCCAGCGAGAGGCTGGCCGACGTGCCGGGGACGAGGGCGACCTGTCCGGCTCGCGCCGCACCCACCTCCGCGAGCGGCCTCGCCGCCAGCCACGCGCGGTCGTACTGGCGCTCCTCGTGCAGCAGGTCCGGGTCGACCTCGCCGCGCCGGTCGGTCGAGCGCCGGCGACGACCGGCACGTCGGCGTGGACGGCCACGCCGTAGCGGCCCGCCGGGAGGCCCCCGAGCGGGACGTCGGTGACCACGCCGGGCGTGAGCGACACCTGCTCGAGCCCCCGCACGGTCACGGGGCCGTCCGGGCCGTAGACCACGACGCGCGCGGTCCCGGGCTCGTCGCCCGGCGCGAGGAGCCGTAGCTGCGGGGCGTGCGGGTCGTCGACGGCCTCGCCGGTGCTCACGACGCCGGCGACGACGAGGTCGGTGGCGGGGTCCGCGCCGGGGACGACGTAGTCGACGCCGAGCGGGACGAGACCGTCGAGGGTGTTCTGCTGCAGGTACGCCGACACGAGCCCACCGGACGACTCGACGTGGACGACCATGCGCCGCTGCTCCGGGGCGGAGGCCTCGACGAGCCGCACGACCTCCGTGCCGGGGCTCACGAGCTGCTGCCCTCCCCCAGCGAGGACGGCGGGCCCGTTCGGGCCCCAGACCGTGACCTGCACCGTCGCGGGGGTGCGGCCGGCGTTCTGCAGCACGAGCTGGGCGCTGCTGCCGATCTCGGTGCTCCCGCCGACGAGCCACTGGCTGACGCCGGGGCGCCCGCAGCTGGCGGCTGCGAGGCCGCGCAGGTCGCCCGCCGTCGTGACCGACCCGACGGAGGCCGCGACGCGCGGCGGCTCGCCGTCGCCCGGCAGGACCGTCACGGCGGCGCCCGCGGTCGGTGCGTCGACGTCGAGCGTCGCGAGCCCGTCGGGCGACGGTGACGCGGCGAGATCCTGGGTCCCGCCGCCGTCGAGCGCGCCGAGCGACGCCCCCGCCGCGCCGCCGACCGCGGCACGCAGCGTGCTCGTGGTGCCGACCGGGGCGGGTCCGAACTGCGCGTCGCCGACGGCCTCGGGATCCGTGAGCCGTGCCGGCCCGGGGCAGACGACCACGTCCTCGGCGGGCGTCACGGTGACGGGCTGGACGGGGACCGCGGGCTGCTGCGCGGGAAGCCGGTCGACCACGTCGCCGCCGAAGGCCGCGACCGCGCCGAGCGCGACGATGCCCACCACGCCGGCGCCGGTGGTCACGAGGCGTCGCACGACCCTGCGTCCGTTCCCGGCACCGCGCCGCCGCTCCCCCGCGCTCGGTCGTTCCTGCGCTGCGCTCCCGCGCGTCCTGCCCGTCACGTCGTCCGCCGTCCCCTCGTCACCTGGCCGCCGCGCGCCGGCGACGGACCGGCACGGCGAGCAGCACGAACACGAGCAGGACCACCCCGGCGACCGTCATCCACGCCGAGCGGTGGTCCGCGGCGTGGAAGACCGCGAGACGTCCGCCGTCGCGCCGAGCTCGAAGGCCTGGAGGCCTCCGCTCGCCGCCGGGTCGACGACCTCCAGCGCACGGCCGTCGAGCGTCGCGCGCCAGCCCGGCGCCGCGTTCTCCGCGATCACGACGACGCGCTCCTCGGCCCCGTCCTCGACCCGGACGTCCACCGGCCGCAGTGCGGCGCGGTCGGCGTCGAGCGGCACCGCGGGACCGCCCGGCGTCTCGACGCGCGCGTACGCGGGCACGTCGCCGTCCGGTGCGACACGCCACGTGAGGCCGGACCGGCCCTCGGTCATGCGCTCGAGGCCGGGGACCATGTCGAGCCGGGCCACCAGCTCGGCCCGGGGCTGACCCTCCGGCGTCGACGCCGGGACGAGCACCGCCCCGACGCCGAGGTCGGCGAGGCGTGGCGCGACGTCGTCGGAGGTCCCGGCGGTCAGCTCGGCGACCACCTGCGGCAGGCCGCCCTGACCCGCCGCGGGGTCGGCGAGCCGGGATCGGTGCACGACGACGGACGAGTCGACGGCCTGCGGGCCGTCCGCACGGAGCGCGGCGTACTCCACGGTGCCGTCCTCGGCGAGCTCCACGCTGAGCACGCGAGCCTGCGCCGGGGACGTCTGCATCTGTCGACCGACCGGCGGGACCACCGGTTCGGAGGTCGCCGTGAGCGCGGCCACGCGCGGCTCCGAGCGGTCGAGCACCCCGGCGGTCCACGACGCGACCCCGCCGAGCGGCGCGAGCGTGACGACGACCGCGAGGGCCGCGACGCACCCCGTGCGCCACGGTGCCGCACCCCGGTGCGGCAGCGGGGGCACCCCCGAGAGCGCGGCGCCCAGCAGCGCCAGCAGGAGGAGGGACACCCCGGCGCCCGGCCATCCGACGACCGGCTGCCCGTCCACCGCGCCGGCGACCGTCGTCGCCCCCGCCAGGACCGCGGCGAGGAGCCCGACCGCGGCGACGAACCACGCGCCGACGGCGACGCGGCGTGCCCGGAGCACGCCCACGACGGCGAGCGCGACGACGAGGCCACCGCTCACGAGCGGCGCCCACCGCGCGAGGAGGTCGAGCGCGCCGCCGCCGTCGAGGCCGAACCACGGCACCGGCGTCGTCGCGCGCCGAGGAGGAGCTGCCAGGGCTCGGCCGTCGGCGAGGCGACCGGCGCGCCGGGCCCCGCCAGCAGGAGCCGCCACCCGCCGTCGGGCCGCGTCCGCGCGACGTGGACGAGGAACGGGGCGAACACGGCGACGGCCGGGAGCGGGACGAGCGCGAGGTAGCGCCGGTGCCGGCGGACGGCGACCGCCACGAGGACGAGGACGAGCAGGCCGGCAGGCAGGAGCACCGGCGCGCCGGCCACCACGACGGCGAACAGGAGCCCCGCGGTCGCCGCGGCGACGAGCGAGCCGCCCTGCTCGACCGCGGGCCGTGGTGCGACGCCGGCGGGCACCGTCGTCGCGTCGTCGGACACGTGCTCCGCGGAGACGTGGTCCGTGGTCGCCGGGGCGACGACGTCGACCTGCTGGAGCCCGAGCGCACGCACCACGGCGAGCGCGACCCACGGCAGGACGGCGTGGGCGAGGACGGCGCCCACGCGACCGGATCCCACGGACGCGAGGAGCACCGGGGACCCGACCCAGACGAGCGTCGCCCAGGCACGCAGCGGGATCGAGCGCGTCAGCGCCCCGGCGGCGAACCACGCACCGAGGCCGGCCGCCAGGAAGGACGCGGGCAGCAGGACGTTGACGGCCGTCTGCGCGGAGCCCCCGGCGAGCACCGCCGCCGGCAGCAGTGCCGTGACGAAGGGGTCGGCGGGCGCGGGCGAGCCCAGGCCGTCCGCGACCCACCCCGTGGTGGCGGCGCGCCACACGTCCGCGAGGGTGCTGCTCGCGGGCAGGAGTCCGCCCCCGACGAGACGACCGCCGCCGAGCAGCACGCCCACCAGCGGGCCGAACACGACCGCGGTGAACGTCGCGAGGACGAGCGCGGTCGCGGCGAGCCCGGCGCGGCGGCGGACCGCGAGGGACCGGAGCTCGCGGCGCTCGATGTCGGTGGGCGCCCAGGCCGTCCGACGCTCCTCCGCTCGCGCGAGGCGACGGTCGCGCCGCTCGGCCAGGACCTGCCGCCACGTGCCCTGCAGCGGACGCAGCGTGCGCCGCGGCAGCCGGCGGGTCCGGCGCGCCCGGCGGCGCGCACGGAGCACCGGTCCGACCCGCACGAGCGCCCACAGCGGTGCGACGATCTCGTCGCGAGCCAGCCGTGGCTGCTTCACCAGGAGGCGGTACATCGCGTGGAACGGCGCGCCGACCAGCATCGCGAGCGCGACGACAGGGACCCACGGCCCCGCGACGCCGGTGAGCCGGGCGTGCAGCTGGGCGCGTCGGCGGGCGGCGTACGACGTCTCGACGTCCGGCAGGGCGTCGCCCGACCGTCGCCCGCCGCGGTCCCGCAGACCGAGGAGCGACGCCTGCACGTGGCGCACGACGGCGCCGGGCACGACGACCACGCGGTGCCCGGCGAGGCGGGCGCGGCGGCACAGGTCCAGCCCGTCGCCGAAGGGCCCGTACTCCGGGTCGGTCCCGCCGAGCTCCTGCCACACCGAGCGGCGGACGAGCGCGCCCGCGAGCCCGACGGCGAGGACGTCCTCGCGCGCGTCGTGCTGGCCCTGGTCGATCTCGTCGTCGTCGATGCCGGTCATGCGCCGGCCGAGCGGCGTCGTCGTGACGCCCACCTCGACGAGCCGGCCGACGGTGCCGGTCTCGAACGGGTCGCGCGGCTCCCGCCCGGTGCCGGGGTCCCAGCGCTCCTGCTTCGGGCCGGCCACGGCCACGGCGCTCGAGTGCTCGACGGCGCGCAGCAGCTCCATGAGCGCGTCGGGCGCGGGCGCGCAGTCGTCGTGCAGGAGCCACAGCCAGGTCCCCGCGTCGACGTGACCCAGGGCGTAGGTCACGGCGTCGCCGAACGAGCGGGCCCGCGGGGCGGCGAGGAAGCGTGCGTCGCCGAGCTGGAGCTCGGGGTACTGCCCGGTGGTCACCGCGCTGTCCGCGTCGACGACGACGACGGCGTCGGGGGCGGACGTCTGCGCGCGGATCGCATCGAGCGTGCGCCGCAGGTACGGCGACCCTCCCCGGGTCACGACGACCGCGGTCACGCTCACGACCACGGGGAGCGCCCCGGTGACGGTGGAGACGACGTCGGGCGTCGCGGCGGGGTCGACCGGCGGTCGCGGTGCGAGTCCTGCCGTCGCCGCGCCGGTGCGCGCCGGGACCCGCGCCGTCCAGGCGGAGGTCGCGCGCGTGGTGCTCAGGTCCGAAGAAGTCATGGCCTGTCGATGATGCGCCCCGGACCTCGCGAGACCCGGGATTTGCGCACTCCCGGAGTGGCGCGCCGACCAGGAGGCGTCATGCGGTGCGACGATCCGTCAGACGACCTGGCGCTTGAGCTTGCGCCGCTCGCGCTCGGACAGCCCGCCCCAGATGCCGAAGCGCTCGTCGTTGGCGAGGGCGTACTCCAGGCACTCCGCGCGGACGTCGCAGCCCGTGCAGACCTTCTTCGCCTCGCGGGTAGACCCGCCCTTCTCCGGGAAGAACGCCTCGGGGTCGGTCTGCGCGCACAGCGCGCGCTCCTGCCACCCCATGAGCGTGTCGTCCTGCGGCTCGCCGAACAGCGGCAGCACCGGGGCCACCCGCTCCACCTCGAGCCCTGCGTCCGTAGGGAGGTCCCTGCCCGCCCCGTCAAGCATGTTCCACATCGTGCGCCCCTTTATGCCGTTCGCGAGAAACTGCAATGAGGAAATTACACGCGTGTCGTCCGGCAGAGTCAAGCCGGATTGTGATAGCCCGGAACTGGTTGAGGGTGAAAGTTTTCCACGCAGGCTGAGGGATTGTCGCACTGCATAGACTCGTGCGCATGTCGAATAGCCACATCGCCGCAAACTCTCATGGAAACCCTTCCACGCCCGTCCCGACGGACGTGGCCGGCCTCCTGCGCACCATCACGCGGGAACCGGGCCGCCCCCGGCTCACCTGGTACGGGGACGACGGCGAACGCGTCGAGCTGTCCGGCGCCGTGCTCGAGAACTGGGTGAACAAGGTCACCAACCTCCTCGTCGAGGAATTCGACGTCGGTCCGGGAACTCACGTCGCACTCGATCTGCCCGTCCATTGGCGCACGGTTATCTGGGCCCTCGGCGCGTGGCGGACCGGCGCGACGACCATTCTTATCGACACGGAAGGGACGCACGGTGCAGATATCGTGAACGGTCACGGGACGGTCAAAGCGGACGTGGTGATCACGACGACGCCGGACGCCTGGGCAGGCCGTGCCGACGACGTCGTCGCCGTCGCGCTCCCCGCGCTCGCCCGGGCGTTCGACGGCGACCTGCCGCCCGGGGCGGTCGACGCGGCGGCAGCCGTGATGACGTACGGCGACCAGATCGGATGGGTGCCTCCGGTCGACCCGAGTGCCGTGGCGATCGGATCGCTCACGGAGGTCCTGCATCGAGATCTCCTGCGGCGCACCACGCCGGGCCGGCCGGGACGTCGGTCTCTCGTGTCAGCCGGCCGACCCGCCGAGGAGGTCCTCCGGGAGGTCATGGGGGCGTGGAAGGACGAGGGGTCCATCGTGCTCACCACGATCACCGACCCGCACGCCCTCGCGCGGCTCAGCGCGGCCGAGCGTGTGACGCCGTGACGTAGTGACGCCGTGCGGCAGCCCTCACGGGACGCGAGATGCCGGTCAGGGCCGCCCGAGCGCGCGGTAGGTCCATCCGGCGTCGCGCCACGCGTGAGGGTCGAGCACGTTGCGCCCGTCGAGGATGTGCCGAGCCGCCACCTTCTGCGCGAGATCGTCCGGGTCGAGCTCGCGGTACTCGGGCCATTCCGTGAGGAGGAGGACGATCTCCGCACCGGAGACGGCCTCGTCGAACGACTCGGTCACGGTGAGCTCGGGGTGCAGCCGACGTGCGTTCGGCACCGCCTGTGGGTCCGTGACCCGCACGAGCGCGCCTGACGGGCGAGCTGCACGGCGACGTCGAGCGCCGGGGAGTCGCGGATGTCGTCGCTGTTCGGCTTGAACGCGGCTCCGAGCACCGCGACGTGCTTGCCGATGATCGAGCCGTCGAGAACCTCGCGGGTGAGATCGACCATCCGTACTCGGCGCCGGGTGTTGATGGCGTCGATCTCCTTGAGGAAGGCGACGGCTTGGTCCGCCCCGAGCTCGCCCGCGCGTGCCATGAAGGCCCTGATGTCCTTGGGCAGGCAGCCACCACCGAAGCCGAGGCCGGCGTTGAGGAACTTGCGCCCGATGCGCTCGTCGTACCCGATCGCGTCCGCGAGGCGCGTGACGTCGGCACCCGTCTCCTCGCACAGCTCGGCCATGGCGTTGATGAAGGAGATCTTCGTCGCGAGGAACGAGTTCGCAGCGACCTTGACCAGCTCTGCGGTCGCGTAGTCGGTGACGATGCGCGGCGTTCGCTCCGAGAGAGGGGCCTCGTAGACCGCGTCGAGCAGCTCGACCGCACGCTCTCCCGCGGCACCAACAGGTACGCCGTAGACGATGCGGTCCGGATGGAGCGTGTCCTTCACCGCGAACCCCTCGCGCAGGAACTCGGGGTTCCAGGCCAGTGTGGCGCCGGTCGAACCTGACTCCAGCCGCTCCGCGATCGTGGCGGCCGTACCGACGGGCACCGTGGACTTGCCCACGACGAGGTCTCCGGGACGCAGGTGCGGTACGAGAGCCGCGATCGCCGCGTCGACGAAGCGCAGGTCCGCCGCGTACTCCCCGTCGCGCTGCGGGGTCCCGACACAGACGAAGTGGGCGTCCGAGCCCGCGACGGCCGCGAGGTCGGTCCCGAAGCGCAGAGTCCCGTGGCGGTCGCCTCGGCGAGAAGCTCCGGAAGACCGGGTTCGAAGAACGGCGCCCGGCCCGCGGTGAGCGCGGCAATCTTCGCCTCATCCACGTCGATGCCGACCACGTCGTGGCCGAGCTTGGCCATGCACGCGGCGTGCACCGCTCCGAGGTACCCGCACCCGATGACTGAGATTCTCACGCGAACGTCCTCTCCCGGCAGACAGTGCTCCGGAGGCTATCCGACCTCCGGAGCCCGCTCACGAATCAGACGCGCGGACGCGCGACGCTCCGCGCAGCCCCGCGGCGTCGTCCGGCGGCGTCGAGACCCGTCGCGAGGCCGCTAGGCTCGCGTGCCATGCCCGCCGTCGGCCACCCGGCCCCCTCCGTCCGCGTCGTGTGCGTCATCTTCAACCCCGGGGGCGAGCTCAACGCCTTCGCGGCATCGCTCGCCACCGCGACGAGCGCAACCTACGAGCTGGTCCTCGTGAACAACGGCGCCCCCAACGACGTCGCCCGGTCGCTCGTCGACTCGGGGGCCGCACGGCTCGTCGAGTCCGGCGGCAACGTGGGGTACGGGCGCGCGGCCAACCTCGGGGCGCGCGGGTCGACGGCGCCGTGGCTGGTCGTCGCCAACCCCGACGTCGTCTGGCACCCCGGCTCCCTCGACGCCTTGTTGGGCGCCGCGGCGCGGCACCCCCGGGCAGGGGCGTTCGGACCGAAGATCCTCGACGAGGACGGCACCGTCTACCCGTCCGCCCGGGCGATCCCGTCGCTGGGGCTGGGCGCTGGCCACGCCCTGCTCGCGAGAGCGTGGCCCTCGAACCCGATCTCGCGCCGCTACCGCCGGGAGAACGCGACCGAGCACGACACCGAGCGCCCCGTCGGATGGCTGTCAGGAGCACTGCTGCTCCTGCGCCGCGAGGCGTTCGAGGACGTGCAGGGCTTCGACACCGCGTACTTCATGTTCTTCGAGGACCTGGACCTCGGCGAGCGTCTGGGCTCCTCGGGCTGGGAGAACGTCGTCGTGCCGTCCGCGACGGTGACGCACGCCCAGGGCACGTCGTGGAAGCGCACGCCGGAGCCGATGATCCGGGCGCACCACGCGAGTGCGCGACGGTACGTGCGCGGCAGGTACCGACGCTGGTACCAGGCACCGGTTCGGTGGTCCGTCGTCCTGGGTCTGCACGCCAGGGAGCTCGCCGAGGTCGCGCTGTCGCGCCGAGCCCGGAGTCGCTAGTCGTCGCCGGTACGGCACAATGGCGCGCATGCGTGGAATCATCCTGGCCGGCGGCTCCGGCACCCGACTGCACCCGATCACCCTCGGGGTGAGCAAGCAGCTCGTCCCGGTCTACGACAAGCCGATGATCTACTACCCGCTCTCGACGTTGATCGCGGCGGGGATCCGGGACATCCTCGTCATCACGACACCGCACGACGCCGAGCAGTTCCGGCGTCTCCTGGGCGACGGCTCCCAGTTCGGCGTCAACATCGAGTTCACCGTCCAGGCGGAGCCCAACGGCCTGGCTCAGGCGTTCGTGCTCGGCGAGACGTTCGTCGGCGGCGAATCCGTGGCGCTCGTCCTCGGCGACAACATCTTCTACGGGCCCGGCCTCGGCACCCAGCTCACGCGGTTCGACGACCTCGACGGCGGCGCGGTGTTCGCATACCGCGTGGCCGACCCGACGGCCTACGGGGTCGTCGAGTTCGACGACGAGCTCAAGGCCGTCTCCCTGGAGGAGAAGCCCGCCGAACCGAAGTCCAACTACGCGGTACCCGGCCTGTACTTCTACGACAACGACGTCGTCGAGATCTCGAAGAGCCTCGAGCCGTCCGCGCGCGGTGAGTACGAGATCACCGACGTCAACCGCGTCTACCTCGAGAAGGGCAAGCTCCGCGTCGAGGTGCTCCCCCGGGGCACGGCGTGGCTCGACACGGGGACGTTCGACTCGCTCCTCGAGGCGTCCGACTTCGTCCGCACGATCGAGAACCGGCAGGGGCTGAAGATCGGCTGCCCCGAGGAGGTCGCCTGGCGACGGGGCTTCCTCACCGACGACGAGCTGCGCGAGCGTGCTGCGGGACTCACCAAGTCGGGCTACGGCACGTACCTGCTGTCGCTGCTCGACGACTGACGCCCGGCTCGCCGGACGAGGGGCGTCGCGCCGGGTCAGCCCGCGAGGACGGGACCCGACGCGACGGCCCACCGCTCGGCCCAGTCGCCGATCGGCTCCACGCCGGCCGACCGGAGCGCGGCGTGCCCGAGGACGGAGTAGGCCGGACGCGGTGCCGGCGCGGCGAAACTCGCGCTCGTCGTGGACTCCACCCGTGTCCCGAGACCGGCCGACCGCATCACCTCCTGGGCGAACCCGAACCAGCTCACCTCGCCGGAGGACGTGCCGTGGTACGTCCCCGACGGCGCGTCCGCGGCGACCAGG
The DNA here is from genome assembly GCF_001942335.1 of Cellulosimicrobium sp. CUA-896. Classification (GTDB taxonomy): domain Bacteria; phylum Actinomycetota; class Actinomycetes; order Actinomycetales; family Cellulomonadaceae; genus Cellulosimicrobium. Next base: position 64,758 of record NZ_MKKH01000001.1, read on the forward strand.
CGGACGATCAGCGCGGCCAGGTCGACCGTCCACGTCGGTTGCCCGAGCTGGTCGTCGACGACGGTCACGGAGTCGCGCTCGGCTCCGAGCCGCGCCATGGTCTTCGGGAAGCACTTGCCCCCCGCGCCGTAGAGCCACGCGGTGCGGACGACGAGGTGGTCGTCGGTCTCCGCACGGACGGCCCACTCTCCCGCAGCCTTCGTCCGACCGTACGCCGAGCGGGGCGCCACCGGGGCGTCCTCCGGGTAGGGGCGCGCGGCGTTCCCCTCGAAGACGTAGTCGGTGGAGACCTGCACGAGGCGCGCGCCCGAGGCCCGCGCCGCGCGAGCGAGGTTCGCCGGGCCCACGGCGTTGACGACGAACGCCTCACCCTCGTGGGACTCCGCCGCGTCGACCGCCGTCCAGGCGGCGCAGTTGACGACGACGTCGTGACCGGCGACGGCGGCGTGCACGCGGGCAGGGTCGGTGACGTCCAGCATCGTCCGGTCGACGGCGGTGACGTCGGCGCTGCGGCGGACGCTGCGGCGACGACGTCCCGGCCCAGCATCCCGGCGGCACCCACCACGAGCCAGCGAGAGGTGGACAGGGCGGTGGCGGCGGAGATCAACGTGTCGTTCACGCATAGGATCCTAGGGCCAGCCCCGCCCATCCGAGGAGTTCCCGACATGCAGTACCGCGAGCTGACGATCCCCGGCGCGTTCGAGATCACACCGAGGCAGTTCGGAGACCCGCGCGGGGTCTTCCTCGAGTGGTTCAAGTCCCCGGCCTTCGAGCAGGCCGTGGGCCACCCGCTCGCGCTGGAGCAGGCGAACTGCTCCGTCTCCTCGGCCGGCGTCGTCCGCGGTATCCACTTCGCCGACGTCCCGCCCGGCCAGGCCAAGTACGTCACCTGCGCCCGCGGCGCGGTGCTCGACGTCGTCGTCGACATCCGCGTCGGCTCGCCCACCTTCGGCCAGTGGGACTCCGTCCTCCTCGACGACGTCGAGCGTCGCGCCATCTACCTCGGCGAGGGCCTCGGGCACGCGTTCATGGCGCTCGAGGACGACTCGACGGTCCTCTACCTGTGCTCCACCGGGTACGACCCGGCGCGCGAGCACGGCATCAACCCGTTGGACACCGCGATCGGGCTGGAGTGGCCGACGAGCGACCGTCATGGCAACCCGGTCACGCCCCTGCTCAGCGAGAAGGACACGGGGGCTGCGACCCTCGCCGAGGCCGCGGAGCAGGGGCTGCTGCCGACGTACGAGGAGGTCCAGGCGTACGTGGCGTCGCTGGCGGGCTGACCGGGACGTCAGAGCCGCGCTCCGCAGGTCGTCACCGACGGCGGAGCGCGGTCTCGTACGCCTCCAGGTGCCGGCGCGCCGCGTCTGCCCACGTGAACTGTGCCGCCCTCGTCACCGCAGCCGCACGCAGGCGCGCGCGCTCGTCGGCGTCCGCGAGCAGCGAGGCGAGCGCCTCGGCGATGGAGGCCTCACCGGTCCCGCAGTACGCGACGGCATCCCCACCGACCTCCGGCAACGAGAGCTCCCGTGTGGTGAGCACGCTCGCCCCACAGGCCATGGCCTCCAGCACCGGGAGCCCGAAGCCCTCACCCAGGCTGGGATACGCCAGCACCTCGGCGCCGGCGAGGAATCCCGGCAGGTCGCCGAGCGGCAGGTAGCCCGGCCGCCGGACCACGAGGTGGTCGGGGACGGCCTCGACAGCGGCATCCAGGTCGTCGTCCCACCCCCGCCCCCCGGCGAGGACGAGCGCGGGAGGCTCCGCCAGGCCCGCGCACACGGCGGTCCAGGCCCGGACGAGTGCCGGCACGTTCTTCCGCGGTTCCAGCGTGCCGAGGAAGCCGACATACGACGACGTGCCGAGGTCGAGCGAGCGACGCACCCTCTCCTGCTCCTCGGTCGGCGCGGGACGGAAGCGGCCGTGGTCCACGCCGTGGTACGCGACGTGGAAGTCGTCACGCCGACCGCCCACGAGCCGCAGCACCTCGTCGCGCGTCGCGCGGGACGGCACGACGAGCACGGCCGCGCGACGCACCGCGACGCGTGTCGCGTGCCGGAAGAACGCTGCCTTGGTCCGCAGGTGCAGTTCCGGCGTCGTGAAAAATGTCGCGTCGTGCAGCGTGACGACCACCGGCACGGATACGCCTCGCGGCATCGTGTAGTGCGGGCTGTGGAGCACGTCGGCGCGGACGCGGCGCACGAGTGCCGGCAGACCGACCTGCTCCCATGCCATCCGCACCTCGCGGCGCTCGAGCGACCGCGGTGCGGCGACGACCTCCACCGACGGCGCCGCGTCAGCGTAGAGGTCGGCATCGCGGTGCTGCGCGGCGATGACCAGGTCAGCGCCAGCGGCAGCGAGCTCGGGGACCAGCTCGTCGACGTAGCGACCGACCCCCCCACGGTCCGCCGGGACAGCAGTGGCATCCAGCAGGACCCGCACGTGCACTCCTTCCGGCCGCCGCCCCTCGGCCGTGCCGACTGTCGACCCTACCGCCTGTGCCACGCCGACACGGCGAGGATCCGTAGATCGCGGAGCACCGTCGCCTAGGCTCGAGCCGTTCAGTTGACTGGCTTAGGGGGCCTTCGTGACCAGCAGCGCTATCGGCGCGCGCGCATGCAGCTTCGCCTGCGCGGCCATCGCGGCCGTGCTCCTCACCGCGGGCTGCGGACCGTCCGACACCGCGTCGGACGCCCCGTCGAGCACTGCACCGGGAACGTCCGGCACCGATCTCCCCCTGGCGCCGACCCTGCCCGAGCCCACGCCGAGCACCTCAGCCCCGGCGGAACCGACGGTCGAGCCCGGCACGGACGGTCCTGCGCCGACGACGCGGCCGGACGACGACACGTCGGACGGGGCCTCCGCAGAGCCGACACCCACGGACGTCACGCTGGCGTACCTCGAATTCGACGAGGCGGCACGTTCGGTGCTCGCCTCGGGATGGGTGGCGGTCCTCGAGGAGTCCGGGACGTGCACCCTCACGCTCTCGAACGGCGGCAGGACGCTGTCGGACGAGGTGTCCGCACTCCCGGACGCCACCACGACGTCGTGCGGCGGTCTCGAGATCACGTCGCGCGAGCTGGCACCGGGTACCTGGACCGCCGTCCTGCACTACGAGTCGTCCACCGGACAGCGTTCCTCCGCGCCGCGAGAGGTCGAGATCCCGTGAGCCTGCGCCGCCTCGTCGCCGTCGCGGTGACGTCCGTCCTCGCGATGACGCTGGCGCCGCCGAGCAGCGCCCTCGACGCATCGTCACCGACGAGCGGGACGGATGCCGCACGTGCGGTGGCGCGTTCCGACTCGTCGCACCCTGCGACGGTCGCAACCGCGGCCGCCACCGCGTTCGACCCGGGCAACATCATCAGCGATGCCGTTTTCTACGACGCCACGTCGATGACGGCCGCACAGGTCGCCTCGTTCATCCAGGCCGAGGGAGCTGGCTGCCGGGCGACCTCAGGAAACACGTGCCTCAAGGACTACCGGGAGAGCACGCCGACGCGCGCAGCGAGCTCCCTCTGCCCGGGCCCCTACGCTGGCGGGAGCAACGAGACCGCCGCCGCGATCATCAGCAAGGTCGCGCTGGCGTGCGGGATCAATCCGCAGGTTCTGCTCGTGACGCTCCAGAAGGAGCAGGGACTCGTCACGGCGTCGGACGGCAGGCCCCCCCGTACGTACTCCCGGGCGCTGGGTTTCGGCTGCCCGGACAACACCGGAGGCGTCTGCAACCCCGAGTACGCCGGTTTCGCGAACCAGGTCTACTCGGCCGCCCGCCAGCTGCAGCGCTACGCGGCCTACCCGACGTCCTACGCCCATCGTGCCGGTGCGATCAACCAGGTCCGGTTCCATCCCGACGCGTCGTGCGGCACGTCGAGCGTCCACATCGAGAACCAGGCCACGGCAAGCCTGTACAACTACACGCCGTACCAGCCGAACGCGGCGGCCCTCGCGGCGGGCTACGGCACCGGCGACGCGTGCTCGTCCTACGGCAACAGGAACTTCCACCTGTACTTCACCCGATGGTTCGGCTCGCCCGTCCAGCGGGAGCCCATCGGCCACGTCGACACCATCGAGCCCGCAGGTGCAGGAACCGTGAGCGTCCGCGGCTGGGCCATCGACCACGACGCCCCCGGCCCCATCAACGTGCACGTGTACGTCGACGGCCGTGGGGCGCGCTCCCTCCTCGCCTCGACGCCGCGCTCGGACATCGAGCGCATCTACGGCCGCACCCAGTCCGGCTTCAGCGCCACCGTCCCCGTCTCGGCCGGCCAGCACGAGGTCTGCGTCTATGCGATCAACCAGCCCGCCGGGGCCAACCCCCGCCTCGCGTGCAAGACCGTCACCGTCACCAACCGGCTGCCTCTCGGCCACGTCGATAGCGTGACGGTCTCCGGACCTGACTCCGTCGCGGTCCGCGGCTGGGCTATCGACCGCGACGCCCCCGGCCCCATCAACGTGCACGTGTACGTCGACGGCCGCGCCGCCGTCTCGATCCTCGCTTCCACACCGCGCTCGGACATCGAGCGCATCTACGGCCGCGCCCAGTCCGGCTTCAGCGCCACCGTCCCCGTCTCTGCGGGCGATCACGAGGTCTGTCTCTACGCCATCAACCAGCCCAGCGGGAGCAACCCCCGCCTGGCGTGCAAGGCCGTCACCGTCACCAACCAGCGACCGATCGGACACGTCGACTCGATCACACCCGCCCCGGGCCAGCTCACCGTGCGCGGGTGGGCGCTCGATCGTGACACCACCGCCTCGATCCCGGTGCACGTGTACGTCGACGGCAAGCTGGCCGGCTCCGCGAGCGCGGCGACCAGCCGTTCCGACATCGAACGGATCTACGGTCTCGGGGCCGCGCACGGCTACACGGTCACCGTTCCCGCCAGCGACGGCTCGCACCGCGTGTGCGTCTACGCCATCAACACGCCCGCCGGCAGCAACCCGTCGATCGGGTGCGGCGACGTCACCGTGCGCAACGCGGCGCCCCGCGGCGCACTCGACGTGGTCGATCCCGCGACGCCCGCCGAGACGAGGGTCCGAGGCTGGGCGTTCGATCCGGACGACGGCTCACCGCTGACCGTTCGCTACCTGGTGGACGGCACGACCGTCGCCACCGAGCGGGCGACCACGTCACGACCCGACGTCGCACGCGCGTTCGGCGTCTCGGAGCTCCACGGATTCGACCGCACGCTGGCGCTGACGCACGGAGTGCGCAAGGTATGCGTCGAAGCCCTCGACGCGACGACCGCGGCGCCCATCACACTCGGGTGCAAGTCGGTCTCCGTGCCCGACACGCCGACGGTGGGGGAGCTGACGGAGACCTCCGGCGAGGCGGCAACGACGGCAGTCACGCCTCCGACGGTGACCGTCACGGGATGGGCGTGGGACTACGACTCGCCCTCCCCCGTGGTGATTCAGCTGGCCGTCGACGGCGAGGTCGTCGAGTCCGGCACCGCGGGCCGCACGGTGGATCCCCGACCGTCCGCGGCAGGCCGGTCGACAGTGGGCTTTGCCCTCTCGGCGCGGGTCGATCCAGGCACGCACGAGGTCTGCGCCCGTGCGAAGGACCCCAGCAGCGGCACGACCGTCCAGCTCGGCTGCAGCCCCGTGACGATCGCGAACATTAATCCGTTCGGGGCGCTGGACGTCGCCCAGGCCGGCCCCGCGGGCCTGCGGGTCCGTGGCTGGGCGATGGACCCCGATCGGCCGGAACCGATCAACGTGCACGTCTACGTAGACGGCGCGCTCCAGCGCGGGGTGACGGCGAACCTTTCCCGGCCCGACGTGGAACGGGTCCACGACAACGGTGCGCTGCACGGTTTCGACCTCACGCTCCCCGTGCCCGCCGGAGCGCAGGAGGTCTGCGTCTATGCGATCAACTGGCCGGCCGGCGCGAACCCGCGGATCGGTTGCGGGTCCGTCGCCGCGCCGTGACCGTCCGCGGGCGCCGACGCCGCACGATCAGCAGCCCGGCGCCCGCGAGGGCGAAGTCCGTGACGGTCAGGACGACGCGCGAGGACAGCACGGTCAGCACCACCGCACCGTGCGAGATGGAGCCGGCCAGCACCGCGAGCAGCACAGCCTCGCGCGCGCCCGCGCCGGCCGGGACCACGACCACGAGGAATCCCACGACCCACGCCAGCGCGTACCCGGCCACGGCGAGAGCGAGGGTTCGCGCGCTCGTGTCCATGCCGAGCGCCGTCGCGAGCAGCCACAGCTGGAACCCGGCGAAGAGCCAGGCGACCACGGACCACAGCGTCGCGAGGCCGAGACCACGCCACGACATCGCGCCTTGCATCGGTGCACCGCGCCCGAGACGCAGACCAAGTCCCACGATCCGGTTGAGCACCGGGGGTAGCAGGGCGACGACGAAGACCGGCGCGACCCACGCGAGCCACGACCAGGCGCCGAGCACGTCCGACCCCACGAAGGGCAGCGCGACGGCGCCGACGGCACAGCCGGAGACGACGGAGACGAGCAGGGCTACCAGCATCGCAGCCAACGAGCGGCGGCGAGGCACCTGGTGCTCCGCGCCGAGCTCCGCCGCGGCGACCACGTTCCAGACACCACCGGGCACGTACTTGCCGACCTGGCTCAGGCCGAAGACCGCCGTGGCAGCGCCCCACGGCAGACGTGACCCGAGGTCCGCCAGCACGACGCGCCAGGCGGCCAGCGTGCACAGCACGTACGCGACCGAGGCACCGCCCACGGCCAGCAGAGTGCCCACCGAGAGGCTGTCGGCGGCGGTGACGATCTGACCCCAGGACGAGACGACGGCGACGACGGCCAGGCCCAGTGCCACGGCGAGAAACGCCCAACGGACCCATGGGGAGCGGAGGACGGCGAGCACCCGGCCGATCATCGTGCCCCGCCCGTGCGCAGTGCGAAGAGCAACGGCTCCACCACGACCTCGGGAGTGATCGACGCGCGTCCCGCCGTCGCGCGTTCCCGCGCCGCGGCGAGGTCGGACGACTCTGCCAGCCGCACAAGCCTCGCGGCGAGCGCATCCGGGTCCGCAGGTGGCACCAGCTCGACGTGCTCGCCGAGCAGGTCCCGCTGCGGACGAGTGTCGGAGGTCACGACCACGCAACCAGCGGCAAGCCCTTGGTAGACCTTGTTCGGCACCACGCGCAGACCCTTCGGGGTGCTGGAGAAGATGCCGAGGCAGACGTCGTGGGACGCCACCAGGGCCGGCAGGTCCGCCGGCTCGACCCACTCCAGCCACGTCACGTCCCCGAGACCTTCCATCGCGCGGCGGGTCGCCGGGAGATCTTGCCCCGTGCCCACCATCGTGACCTGGATCGGCGCGCCCGCCGCGACGGCAGCCGCGAGAGCCGCGCCGATCACCGGCGCACCCTGCAGGGGCGTGTACAAGCCGAAGAACACGACTCGCAACGAGCCACCGGCGTGGCGAGCGACGGGAGCGGGGGCGGCGTCGAACCACGCCTGGGGAGCGCCCACCGGGACGACGACGCCGCGACCAGGTCGGCGAAGCATGCGCCGGTGCTCGTCGGTGTCGGTCAGGACCAGGTCCGCGCACCTCGTGGCGAGCCGGTCGAGAAGGTGCAGCATGCGCACCTTGAGGCCCGCGGCGCCGCGGTCGGTGGCCGTGTCCCCGGCGAACACCAGGTGATCGAGCACGACCGTGGAGCGCGGGAAGAGCACCCGCGCCAGGACCACGTCGAAGTGCCCCATGTAGCCGACCAGGACAACCTCCGGACGCCCGTGGGTGCGGACGGTCCGCCGGGCTCCCACGACGAGCTCCGCCCAGCACCCGAGGAGACGTAGGAGGAGCACCGGCAGGCGCCACGGTTGCTGCAGCATCCGCACACGCTCAGCCGTCGAGAGGCCGAGCGGACGGTTCACCTCGAGCACTGTCCGTCCATGGACGCGCAGGCCCTCGACGATAGTCGCGATGCGAGGGTGGCGGGAGCCGTCGTACGTGCCGAAGGAGAGGATCACTCCGCCTCGCCACCACGCGAAGGCGTCCGTGCCTCGGGGCGCGCCTCCACTGCCTGCACCGGCTCGAGCGTGGCTGCGAGGTCGACTGCGAGGACTCCATCGGGGAGCGCGCGCGCACCTGACGGCTCCGGCAGCGCCCGTACTGCACCTCCTTGAGCCGCTCGAGCGTCTCTTCCAGAAGCACGCGGTTCGTCCGCTCCAGATCTGCGATGACGAGCAGGGCAAAGCAGAGCAACGATCCGATCAACATGGCGACGCCGAAGATCAGCGACTGGATGTGGTCCCCGGCGTCGCCGATGAGCAGCAGCACGAGAAAGCGCACGAACGGCACCAGCGCCGCGACGAGGAAGGCCAGACCGAGAGTGATGAACACGGCGTGCGGCTTGAACATCACATAGCTGCGGCTGATGGCCTGGCCGGACATCGCCATGTGCTGCCAGATGCTCTTGAAGAGCCGCGATTCGCGGGTCTTGGGGTTCGTGGTGATCGGGACGGAGGCGATGCGCAGACGCTTGTTCCCCGCCTGGATGATCGTCTCCATGCAGTAGCTGAACTGCGTCACGACGTTGAGGTGATACAGAGAAGCCCGGGAGTAGGCGCGGAAGCCGCTGGCGGCGTCCGGAAGGTCCGTGCGGCGGCGAAGTTCACCACCTGGCTGCCGATGCGCTGCATCAGCTTCTTGAACGGGGAGAAGTGCGCGATCGTCGCCGTCTGGCGGTCACCGATCGCGATGTCGGCCTCACCGCGCAGCAGCGGCTGGACCAGCTCGGTGATCGACTCCTGGGGGTACTGGTTGTCCCCATCGGTGTTCACGACGATGTCGGCGCCATGCTTGAGCGCGTAGTCGACTCCATCGCGGAACGACCGGGCGAGGCCCATGTTGCGGGTGTGGTGCACGAAGTGCCTCACACCTAGGTTGCGCGCCACCTCGACCGTGCGGTCGGTCGAGCCGTCGTCGATGACGAGGATCTCGATCTCGTCGATCCCCTCGATTTCGCGCGGGATCGTGGCGAGGACGAGGGGCAGCGTCTCTTCCTCGTTGAGGCACGGGATCTGGACGAAGAGCTTCATACCGGCTTCCGGGTCGAGTGGGGTTGATTGCCCGAGCGTGTGGGCACGTGTCGCGCGCACAGTCTAGTTGTGATGTCCACGGAGATCGGTCGGCGCCGTCGTGAGGCCCTCGGCGGCCGGTCGAGCCGTGGCACGGCCGGAGGACCCTGGTCGGTCGCCGGGCCGTCAGGCCCTGGGTCACCTGCCGGTCGGCCACATCACGACCAGGGGGACGCATACGCTTCGACCGTGACCACCACCCCTCCTCTCAGCGTGACCATGGTCGTGGAGCAGCTCTGGCAGGCGGTGCCCGGGGGCTCCGGTACGTACGTCCGTGAGCTCTCGCACGCACTGGCGACGCGGCGCGACACAGCGCTGACCGGCGTCCGCGCAGGCTCCGCCGGAACCGACCACCACGGTCTGCCCGTCACGGTCCCCGTCGTCGCGTCCCGTCTTCCCCGCGCCCTACTCTACGAGGCGTGGTCGCGGCTGCGCCGTCCTGCAGTCCCGGGCCCCAGCCCCGACGTCGTGCATGCCCCGACATGGGCGGTACCCCCGCGCTCGGCGCCGCTCGTCTGACCGTGCACGACCTCGCGTTCCGCCGTGCACCGGAGCACTTCACACCCCGCGGCGTGCGCTTCTTCGAGCGTGCGCTGGAGATCACCCGCCGTGAGGCCGATATCGTGATCGTCCCGTCGATGACCACACGTGCCGACTGCGTGGACGCCGGCCTGGACGAGTCGCGCCTGCGCGTGGTGCCGCACGGCGTCCGGACCTCCTCCGTCGACCCCGCCGCAGCCGAGGAGTTCCGCAGACGTCATCGTCTCGACCGTCCGTACGTCATGTGGTGCGGCGCGGTCGAGCCACGGAAGAACCTCGGCACGCTGCTGCAAGCCTTCGCGAGCCTGGTCGATAGCACGGACCTTGACCTGGTGCTCGTCGGCCCGGGCGGCTGGGGCTCGGCGGCCGAGGACCTCGAGCGGCGCCGGGCGCCGCTCCCTCGTGAACGCGTCCACGTCCTCGGCGCCGTGTCGTCGTCGGACCTGGCTCTCGCCTACGCCGGCGCCCACGTGTTCTGCTTCCCCTCCTTCTGGGAGGGGTTCGGCATGCCCGTGCTCGAGGCGCAGGCGCACGGCGTGCCCGTGGTCACGTCGCGAGGCACGTCGATGGCGGAGATCGGCGGCGACGGCGTCGTGCTCGCCGACGCCGAGGACGCCGAGGAGCTCGCAGCCGGGATCGTCGCGGCCGCCGGACCGCGTCATGACGAGATCGCCGCATCGGCACGGGTCAACGCGGCAACCTACACCTGGGAGGCATCGGCCGCGCTGCACGTCGACGCCTACCGGGCCGCCGTCGAGGCCGCACGATGAGCGCGCGCGTCCGGGCCGTCGTGGTGACCTGGAACGGCGCCCATCTGCTGCCGCCCTGCCTCCGGTCACTGCTCTCGCAAGATCTGCCGGGTGGCCTGGAGGTCGTGGTGGTCGACAACGCGAGCACCGACGGCACGGCGACCCTGCTCGCGGAGTCGTTCCCGAGCGTGCGCGTGGTGAACCTGCGCGAGAACACCGGCTTCGCCGGCGGTGTGGCGGCGGGGACCGAAGACCTGCTGGCGCGCGAGGTCGTCCCCGGGCAGGACGTCCCGGAGTACGTGGTCCTGCTTAACAACGACGCATGGTTCGAGCCGGGGGCCGTGCACCGCCTGGTGGCGACCGCGGACTCCGCTCGCGAGGCGGGCGAACGGGTCGGGGCCGTGACCGCCAAGGTCTTGCTCAGCGAGCCTGATCGGGAAGGCCGCAAGGTGCTCAACTCGACCGGCAACATCCTCAGCCCCACCGGCGCAGCCACGGACCGCGACTTCGGCGTTCCGGTGGATCAGGCCCGTCCCGCCCGAGAGGTCTTCGGCCTGTACGGCGGCGCATGTCTCATCCGTACCGATGCGCTTCGCGACGCTGGCGGGTTCGACGCACGCCTTTTCCTTTACTACGAGGACACCGACCTCTCCTGGAAACTGCGCGAGCGCGACTGGACGGTGGTGTACGAGGGTCAGGCCGTCGCCCACCACCGCCACTCCGCCAGTTCCGGAACTGCCAGCGCGCTGTTCCGCTACTACAACACTCGCAACTCCCTCGTGGTGGCCACCCGGCACGCGCCCTGGGGGCTCGTGCTGCGGAGTCTCGGACGTCAGCTGGCCGGTATCGTGCGGCACTCGGCGCTGCGCACCGAGCCGGCGGAGCTCCGACGGGCGCGCCGGCGGGCGCTCTGGGACTACACGAAGACGGTGCCGCGCCTGCTCGTCGAGCGCCGGGCTCGACCTCGAGCTGTGCGACCGGAGATGTCCGGAGGAGCCGGTGGGGTGGTGCCTGACCGACCACGAGGTCGGTGAGCCGTCACATGGACGCCGGGCACTGGGCGCGCCCGATGCTCATCCCCCGCGAGCCACGCGGCGGACCCTGCCGGACGCCCGACGGACGAACTCGCCAGGGCCTCCGGCCCGCAGGTACCCGACGGCGAGACGGAGATCGGCCCGCACACCACCCCGGCGGAGGAAGGGCCGCGCCAGCGTCTCTGCATCCCCCAGCTCGTGAGCGAGGTCGGCAGCGCGCCGCGGGAACCGGCAGAACTCGACGAGCGGTTCCAGCACCGTGGCCCACCGGTACCGCTCGGCGAACTCAGCGACGTTCTTGCGCGCCTCCGCGACGGCCTTCCCGTCGAAGAGATACGTCTCGAGCGCCGACTCGAGCGCGTCGACGTCCTCCGGCTCGACCGTGGCTCCCAGCCGATTCTCCGTGATGAGGGAATCGAACGTGTCGCCGTTCGTCGCGACGATGGGCAGGCCCGCCCACAGGTAGTCAAGGATGCGTGTGCGGAAGCTGAACGCCGTTTCGATGTGGTGGAAGTGGGTCGAGACCCCGAGGTCCGCGTCCAGGAGATAGTTCGCCCGCTCGTTGTAGGGCACCCAGCCCTCGTTGAAGAACACGTGGCGCCCCGTCAGGCCCAGCTCGTCCGAGAGCTGCTTGAGCTCCCACGCGATGCGCATGTCGGGAACACCGGGATTTGGGTGCTTCAGGCCAAGGAAGTAGAGCTTGACCTCCGGATGCCGCTCCACGAGCCTGTGGACCGCTCGGACCAACGTCAACGGGTCGAACCAGTTGTAGACCCCACCGCCCCAGAGGACCACCTTGTCGTCTGGCCCGATGCCGGGAACGGCCCCCTTGATCGCGTGCGAGGTCTGCACTGGCGCATCGTCGCTGACGCCGAAGGGCACGACGGCGACCAGCGAGTTCAGCGACTCGTCCTCGTCGTAGACGCGCGCGTTGATGCGCCCCTGCCCCGCGAGCTGTCCGAGCCAGAAGTCCCGCTGCTTGTCCGAGGCGCACATCACGAGATCGGCGCGGCGCAGCTGCTCGTTGAGGATGCGCGTGGTCTCGCGGACGGAGTGAGCCCGTCCGTCGGGTCCGAGGTCGCGCGCCTGCTCGAGCTGCTCGAGGTGGATGGGGTCGTAGACGTCCGCGACGAGGATCTTGCTGGACTGCTTGAGCACGGTGCGCCCTCGAGCAGGAAGCCCTGGAAGACGATGACGTCAGCCCAGTCGGTGTGCTTCTTCAGGGGCGGCCCGGCCGAGTGCACCACGGTGAACTCATCCGACGTGACCTTGACGCCGGCCGTGGACAGCAACCGGACGTCGGCGAACGGCGCCACCGCCCGGGCGATCTCCCACGCACGGATGGCGGGACCTGCCATCTTCTCCAGCAGCGGCTCTCCCGTCACGACCAGCACACGCTGCCTCGAGACGAAGTGACGGTCGATGCCGAACGCCTCGACGAGTGCGTCGTGGCCCTCGTTGTACCCCTCGATGGCGTAGGCGGGCTCGATGGCATGGCGGAAGAGCGGGAAGAGCTCCCGGTCGCTGCGGCGGCGTCGGGACTGCAGCTCCGCGCGGACGTCGGCCAGCCCGTGCGCGAGCTGCTCGACGAGGTAGTCGACCGCGAGCGGTCCCGTCAGCGCCATCTTCTGCACCTCGACCGTGCCGACGTCGTCTCCGCCGGGGCGCTTCTGCAGGTCAAGCATCGCGGCGTCGGTGCCGGTGCGGGCAACCGACCGACGCACGGCCAGCGCCATGGCCGCCGGTAGCGCCTTCGCCAGCGACTCGTCGTCAAGGTTCTTGTACATGCTCAGGAGCGCATTCCGCTCGAGGAGGTAAGACTCGCGGTAGTCGCCGAACTTCTTCATCGTCACGTGGTGCTTGTGGTAGGCGACCGAGCCCGGCACGTATCGCACCCGGTATCCGAGGAGGTTCAGCCGCCAGCCGAGGTCCACGTCCTCGTAGAACATGAAGAAGCGCTCGTCGAAGCCTCCGACCTCCCGGAAGACCGCGGTCGGCATGAACATCGCAGCACCGGTACCGAAGAGGACGTCCTTGGGGACGTCGTACTCGGCGGAGTCCGGCCGCTCTGCCTCCCGCTTGTAGCCCATGCCGTACCAGGTGAGCGAACCGTCGACGTAGTCGACCAGGTTCCCCTCCCAGTCGAGAACCTTGGAGGCGATCGATCCGATGGACGAGTCCGACTCCATCGCCTCGACAGCGGCCCGCACCCAGCCCGCGCCCGGGCGTGCGTCGTTGTTGATGAAGCCGACCCATTCTCCGGTGGCGGCCTCGACACCGAGGTTGCAGCCGCCGGCGAACCCGAGGTTTCCTCCCGATTCGATGACCCGGGCGTGGGGGACGGCCGCCCGGATCCTCTCGACGCTGCCGTCCCCGGAGTCGTTGTCGACAACGATGAGTTCGAGACGGTCGGACGGCCAGTCGATCTCGTCGAAGTACCGCAGGCATGTGACCGTGTCCTCGGCACCCTTGTAGTTGACGAGAACGACGGAGACGACGCCCGTGCGCTCCTCGGCGTCCGAGGCGGCGTCCGAGGACGAGCGGCTCACAGTACCTCCAGGGTGTTGGGAAAAGCGGGCGCGCACATCCTATGCGCCGACGGTCACGGGCCCGGCGCGACGGACCGGGGGTCGGGGCGAGGTTCCGCCACGAGGTCCTCGAGCACGATGTGCCGCAGAAGCCCTGACAGGTCCTCCTGGATAGCGACGAGAGCTGGAACCGGACGCCACCACTCGGCGGAGGACACGACCATGAACGCGCTCGCACCTGCGCCCTGCGTCCCCACGGCGAGTGCCAGGACGACCAGAAGCTCCCGCCAGCCGCTCGCGGGTCTGAGCACCTCGGCGAGCACAGCAACCAGGGGCCCCACGACGATCGGCAGGAAGGTGAGGAGGTACCGCGCGTGCACCCCGATCGGCTGTCCCATCGCGAGGTAGTCGTGCAGGTTGGTCCAGAAGAGCGCGGCGACGAAAGCAGCCGTGCCGAGGAGCAGGGGCGCCGCGCCGGACACACGCAGGACGAGCGGAGCCAGGAGGACGAGGAGGGCCGCACCTGCGACGACCGTCACGAGCGAGATCAGGCCCGCGACCGCGGGTCCGTTCGAGGTGAACGTCTCAGCGCCGCCGTCGACACCGACGGCGTTCCACAGCCACAGCACCCGAGGCGCCCACACGCGCGCTGCGTAGACCCCGGCCGTGCCCGCCGTGAGGGGCAGGTCGTCGAATCCGGCGTCCGCCTCGTAGTTGCGCCCCCACGGCCCCCAGCTCATGCACGTCTCGAGCGGCTGCACAGCACCGCAGTCAGGGAACGGGGTGCCGAAACGGACGAGGTTGACGACGTAGCGCTCGACGGCGAGGGCGAGACCGACGAGGGCCGCGGCCACGAGCAGCAGGTCCGTCCAGGTCGCGCGCACCCGCGACCATCGGTCGGCGGACCGCACGGCGCGCACGACGAGCAGCACGACCACGACCGCGAGGAAGGGCAGCGCGGAGTATTTCGTCAGCGCCGTCACGGACGCGAGTGCGAGCAGCGCGAGCCAGCCTCGCAGCTCGCGTGGCTCTCCCCATAGGCGGACGGCCACCGCGGAGAAGGCTGCGACGAGCAGGAACAACAAGTTGTCGTAGTTCACGACCGCAGCGATCGTCACCAGCAGCGGGGACATCGACACCAGCATCACCGTGACGCCGGCGACGGGAGCGCTGCCTGTCATAGAACGCACGACGCGGTGCCAGAGGACGAGCCCGGCCGCGACCATCGCGACCGAGAACAGCCGAAGCAGCACCATCCTGTCGTCCGGCTGCCATCCGGACGTGGCGCGCCAAGGGAACGAGAGGAGGTAGTGGTACAGGTACGAGGGGTACCGTTCAACGTCACCGACCGGGCCGACGTCCGGGCGCTGGTCCAGGAAGGGCGTGAGATCTCCGGCGAACGCGTCGACCGCAGCGAGGTGGTAGTCCTCGTCGTAGATCGAGGTGCGCGCCACCAGGGCGAGCCACCCTGCCTGGACCACGAAGGCAGTGATGACCGCGCCGAGGAAGATCCTGCCGCCCAGCATCGCGCGCACGACCGCCGAAGCACGGGTGACCACCGCTGCGCCTAGCATCGGTCCCTGACCGAGACCTCTCTCGCGGTCGCGTCCCTGGATGAGGCGCCCATCGCATCCATCGTGGGCGCGGCAGGCTCCTCGCCCTCACGTCCGAGGTGCGTGCGTCCGCTCCCGGTAGCTCGCCGCGACGGCGCCAAGCGCCGACCGCCCCCACGACACCGGCGCCCAGCAGCACGAGGCACGCCGCTGCGGTCACCCACACCCCCTGCCTGAGGAGCGGCGTCCGGTACTCGAGCCCGACGACGTGCTGCCCTGCCTCGACCAGGACCGCGCCACCAACGTGCTCGGCATCGACGAGCGGCACGGTCTCCCCGTCCACGGTCGCGGACCATCCCTCCCGCCGGAGCGAGTCTGCGACGACGACCCACCCCTCGTCCGACGCGTCCACCTCGACGATGACGTGGTCACTGTCCGAGTCAAGCTGTCGCACGACTGCGGTCGAGGTCCCGTCGAGCCCCTCGGCATCTTCCGCGCCGTCCAGCACGACGGTGTCGTCCGGGGTGGTGGGGTCCGCCATGACGGCGACGCGGTCTGCGGCGTCGGGCACCACCACATCGCGGGACGCCCAGCGCACGCGCTCCAGGGCCGACGTGCGCTCGTAGATCGTCGCATCCCCGGTGTGGACGACGCGGAGGCCGTCGTCCACGGGGAGGACGGGCGTGAGTGCGAGCATCCCGTCATCGGTCACGCCCACGTCAGCCGCCCTGGTCGCGGCTCCGCCCTCACGTGCTTCTAGGCGCAGTTCGGCGACCCACTCCGTCGCTGCGGGGACGTCCTCCGCCGGCAACGCCACCTCGCCCGTGCCCGAGCCCGACCTGAGCCAGGTCTCCGTCCGCGCGAGCTCCGACCCGTCGGTCGAACGCACGGTTGTTACGAGCAGCGCACCGTCGCGTCCGGGGCGACGTCGGACACCGCGACCGACAGGCCACGCACCGGGCCCGCAAGCACGTGCGAGCTCAGCGTCTCGCCGAAGGCCAGCGGCTCGCTGGCGGCCGCCTCGTCGGCATTCCCCGGGACGCCGGCGACACGGGCGGTGGGCGCGTCGACGACGTAGCGGACGCCAATCCGGTCCAGGCGCCGCTGTCGAGGGCCACGTCGCGGTTCGCAGGGGAGATTCCAGAGTAGGTCGGGGTCAGCATCATCTCCGGGTCGGCCGCAAGCATCAGCTCGCGCCACTCCGGCGTGGTGAAGGCGTGCCCTCCCAGGCTCCGCTGCGCGTAAGCCGTGCTCGATCCCGGTAGCATGACCTGCCCGACGGTGGCGTACCGCTGGCCGTCCAGGCGAGTGTCGAGGAACTCGTGCGTCGCGGTGCGCTGGTAGTACAGCTCCACGTCGTTCTGGGGCCACCACGCGCGCGCGAGGCCGATGGCAGGCACGGTGACGAGCACGAAGATGCCGACCGCGGCGACGGTGCTTGCCCATCTCCGCTCCAGCGCCCAGGCCAGCACAACGAGCAGTGCGCAGCAGGCCGCGAGCGCGAACCCTTCGCGGAGCTGCAGGCCGAGCCCCACAGGGTCGGGAGTCTGCCGACGCACCGACAGGACGGCGTAGATGACGACGAGCACGACCGTCAGCCCGCCTGCCGCCCGCAGGGCCAGGGTCGTCCGCGCGCGGGGCTTGCGCAACGCGGTGAGGTCGGCCCGTGCTCCATACGGGCGCAGGACGGCGTCCAGGCCGAACGCGGCGAGCACCGCAGCAGCGAAACCGACGATCACGCGCAGGCGCGCCACCGGGTTGGTGGAGAAGACGGGAAGCTGTTGGAGCAGTCCCAGTGCGACCCCGCCGACGTAGAGCACGCCTGCTGATCCGACGAGCAGCACGACCATGAACGCGAGGGAGCCGGTACGGTCCTGGCCCCGCGTCCGAATCACGAGCGCGGCCACGACGAGCACGACGACAGCCGCACCGAGGTAGGACATGGCCTCGACAGGATGGGTAGCGCCCCACACACCCGACCCGTCGGGCCTCCCGAGCGCGTACGGGAGCACTGAGGTCGCGATGTACTCGAAGGAGAGATGGCTCTCAGGAGTCTGCGACGGACGTCGAAGTCGAGCACCGTCGCCGCGTTCCACGCGAACGGCAGCAGCAGCCACGCCGACAGCAGCGCGCCGAACACCACGCCTCCGAGAGAGCAGACACCGGCGCGCAGCGTGGCCAGCACGCTCCGGTGCGCGACGGCGGACCGCACGACCACGTAGAGGGCACCCGCGTAGAGCGCGTACGCGGTCACCGCCGGGAACCCCCCGAGCAGCAGTGAGGACACCGGGATCCCGAGGATCAGCACCTCGCGCCATCGCGGGCGTACGGCCGCGCGGTCGAGCGCCCAGAAGAGCAGCGGCAGGAAGGCAGCGACACGCGTCTGTGGCCAGTTCGTCCACGTCACCATGAACCCGGAGGAGACGTAGGCGAGGGTGGCGAGAGGCCACGTCGGCCGGCTGAGACCTAGTCGGCGCAGGAGCAGAGACATGCCGATCGCCGCGACGAGGATCTCGAGCAGCTTGACCGCGCCCGGCGCGTACGCGTGGGGCAGGACCCACCACGGCAGCGAGATCGGGGAGTAGACGCCGGAGTTCGGGAGACCACCGAGCTCCACGCCCCCTTGTCCGTAGGGGTTCCACTCCGCGAGCGAACCCTCCCGCGCCTCGTCGACGATCATCGCCGCCTGCGGTGCGAAGCCGTCCACCGTGTCCCCGAGGAACGGGACCTGCACGTCCGTCACGATCGTGGCGTCCGTCCGCCACGGCGCGAAGATCTCCATCAGATCCACACCGAGGAACGTGGTGCGACCGAGGAGGGACGATCCCACGGTGACGGCCACGAACGCGGCGACGCATGCCCAGCCGAACGCCGTCAGCAGCACGTCGGTCCAGCCCTTGGCGGGCGTGCGGAGCAGAGAGGTGCGAATCACGGAGCGTCCTGTCGTGGGCGGGGCGTCGGCGCACACCTTACCGTCCGCCGTCGTACCTCCGGTCGGCGAGCCCCGCCTCCGCACAGCTCGATCACGGGACGCTCGTTCCGTGATCCGGTGCCGCGAGCGCGGGCTCCTCCCGCGCAGTCGCCCCGTCGCTCGTCACGGCGGGTCGCGACCGGTCGTCATCCCGCACGCTCTCCACGCCGATCGCTCACGCCGCACGACCGACCGGTGCCCGGCGAGCCGCGCTCCTGCAGGCGGTAGAGTCGTCGCGCCCGCGGCGCACTCTCGGCGTCTGTGAGGGCGGAGTGGAGGATCGCAGCACAGATGACGACAGCATCACCTGACCGCGAGGATCGGCTCGCGTCCGAGCCTCTGAGGCCGGCGGGTCCGCGTAAAGGATTCGCAAGCGGCACGCTCTCGTCACTCAAGGACCTGGTGGCACAACGCGAACTGCTCGACATGCTCGTCCGTCGAGAGCTGAAGGCACGGTACAAGGACAGCACGCTCGGCTTCGTCTGGAGCCTCGGCCGGCCGCTGGCCATGCTCCTCATCTACTACGTCGCACTGGGGCAGTTCCTCGGTGCTGCACGCAGCATCCCGCAGTTCGCGGTCTTCATCTACGCCGGCCTGACGGCGTGGAACCTCTTCTCCGAGTCGTTGACCGCGGGGACCGGCTCGGTCGTCGCCAACAGCGGTCTCGTGAAGAAGGTGTACCTCCCCCGCGAGGTCTTTCCTCTCAGCTCGATCGGGTCCGCGCTGTTCAACTTCTCCATCCAGCTTGTCATCCTGCTCGCGGCGACGGTCCTCGTCGGTCAGTTCCCCCCCGGGGGACACGTTGGGTCTACTTCCCGCTGGCTCTTCTCGTGCTCGTCGTCTACGCCACCGCGCTCGGGCTCGTCCTCAGCGCGGTCAACGTGTACCTCCGCGACGTGCAGTACCTCGTCGACATCGGCGTGATGATCTTCTTCTGGCTGTCCCCGATCGTCTACGCCTGGCACTTCGTGCAGGACACCCTCGCCGACACGACGCTCAGCAGCGGTGTCTCCGACGCACTGCTCCAGCTCTACCTGGCGAACCCGGTGACGTTGGCGGTCATCGGGTTCCAGGAGACCTTCTGGGTAGCCGGCGACGCCCTGCCTGCGCTGCCTGACCTGGCCGCGCGGCTCGGTGTCGCGCTCGCGGTGGGGGTCGTGCTCCTGTGGGTCGCGCAACGTTCGTTCACCCGCCTTCAGGCCAACTTCGCCCAGGAGCTGTGATGACCACCGTCGTCGAGATCGAGAACCTGTCCAAGCGCTTCGTCATCCGCAAGGAGAAGTCCCTGAAGGAGCGTGTCGTCAACTTCGGCCGTTCGCGCCGCTTCCGGGAGGACTTCTGGGCGCTCCGCGACGTGGACCTCGCGATCTCGTCGGGCAGCACCATCGGCTTGATCGGGCCGAACGGATCCGGCAAGTCCACGCTGCTCAAGATGATCGGCGGCATCCTGCAACCTGACACCGGCACCGTACGCCTCCGTGGACGCCTCGCGGCACTGCTCGAGCTCGGCGCGGGGTTCCATCCCGATCTGACGGGCCGTGAGAACGTCTACCTCAACGCGTCGATCCTCGGGCTCACGCGGGAAGAGACGAACCGCTACTTCGACGGCATCGTCGAGTTCTCTGGTATCGAGCGTTTCATCGACACCCAGGTGAAGTTCTACTCCTCGGGCATGTACGTCCGGCTCGCCTTCGCCGTGGCGGTGCACGTCGACCCGGACATCCTCCTCGTGGACGAGGTACTCGCCGTCGGGGACGAGCCGTTCCAGCGCAAGTGCCTCGACCGCATCCGCACCTTCCAGGCGGAGGGCAGGACGATCGTGCTCGTCACGCATGGCCTCGACCAGGTCGCCGAATTCTGCGACAGGGCCGTGGTGCTCGAGCAGGGCTCCGTCGTCGTCGACGGGACACCCCGTGACGCACTGAGGACGCTGCGCTCGGACTTCGAGGAAGAGCGCGTCGCGGCGCAGGAGAGGGCGCGCGAGCTTGCGGGCCAGTCGGCGGCGCCGCCGGCCCGCTTCACCGGGGTGTCTGTGCGCTCGGAGTCGGGCGCAGTCGCCGACGCGGGTGGCGGGCCCACTCTTCAGGCGGGCGAGGGTCTGCACGTCGCGATGGAGATCGAGGCCGAGCGCCCGATGGACGGCTGCACCATCGAGGTCGGGGTGACCTCCGCACTCGGCACGACGGTGACCTCGACGAGCACGTCGCTCCTCGACTCTCCCCTGCCGCGACTCGAGGGAACGCGCCGGTTCGCCTTCTACCTCCGCTCGCTCCCGCTCGTCCCCGACGACTACAACGTCCGAGTCACGCTGCGCGACGCCCTGGGGACGGAGCTCCACCACGTTCCGGTCGCCGCGCAGTTCGCGGTCGAGGGCCGAGCGACCTCCCTCGGCTTCCTCGCGACCGAGACGGACTTCGTCGTCCTCTGAGGACCCGGGCCGCGTTGCGCGGTCCTCGCCAGCCGTGTGGTCCGGGCGGACGCGCCCGGACCACAGTGGCTGAGCCCCTACTGCAGGGGCATGAACCGGTCGCGCCGGGGGGACGACCATCGACCACGGAGAAGGTCGTGCTCCCATTTGTGCACCACGGGGATCCGCGTCTTGGACTCGAAGTGGAAGGCACGCGCCTCGGCCAACCACACGAGGCGGAGCCCTCGTTGCGCGACCTTCAGCGACAGGTCCACGTCGTTGAAGTTGGCGGGGAGGAGCTCCGACAGCCCGCCGACGTCGTCCCAGGTGGTCCGACGCAAGGCGATGCACGCACCGGTCAGCCCGCTGCACTCGCGGTTGATCAACAACGCGCTCGAGTCGCCGTAGGCCTCGTCCAGCTCTCCGTAGTGGGCGTGCCCGGGGTCGCCGTTGCGGAAGACCACACCGGCGTGCTGCAGCGTACTGTCGGGGAAGAGCAGTCGCGGGCCCACCATCCCGACATCGGGCTCGGTCAGCGGCGCGACGACCTGCTGGACGAACCCGGGAGAGATGACCTCGATGTCGTCGTTGAGCAGAAGGATGGTCGTACCGTGCGAGGCCAGCACCCCGATGTTGCACTTCTCCGAGTAGTTGAAAGGCTTGCTGTAGAGCACCAGGACCAGACGACGCCCCGCGATCTCGCGCAGGGCGTCGAGCACCTCGACGGGAGTGACGTCGTCGTACACCACGACCACCTCGAGGTCGACCGGCCCGGCGTTCGCGATCAGGGACCGTACGGCCTCGACGACGAAGGCTCGCGGTTCGCCCCAGACTATGCCGCTACCGCCCCGCGTGGGGATCACGACGCTGACGAGCCCGGCGGGCACCGCCCGGCGCTCGATGCGATACGTTCCCGGGACCTTGCCGAGCTGGGCCCGTGCGTCGATGCCGCAGCGGTCGAGGTGCTCCTGGACGGCCCGGCGCCCCGCCTTCCAGGCGTACGGCTTTGCCTCCTGGTCGCCCGCGGCGGACCCGGGGACCACGCGCCAGTGGTAGAGG
Organism: Cellulosimicrobium sp. CUA-896; assembly: GCF_001942335.1. GTDB lineage: Bacteria > Actinomycetota > Actinomycetes > Actinomycetales > Cellulomonadaceae > Cellulosimicrobium. Next base: position 86,665 of record NZ_MKKH01000001.1, read on the forward strand.
ACCTCAGGGACGTGTACGACGCGGCGGGCTGACTCCGTCACCCGCAGCACGAGGTCGTGGTCCTGCGAACCCTCGAACCCGTCACGGAAGCCTCCGACCGCACGCACGAGCGAGGTGCGGAGAACGGACAGGTGACTCGTGTACATCTGCCCGCGGAGGCGTTCGGGCGACCAGTCGGGCTTGCGGAACTCGTCGTACCGCTCGCCGTCGGCGCCGATCTTGTCCTCGTCCGAGTACAGATAGTCCGCGTCCGGGTTCTCCTCGATGACTTGGGCCATCGTCGCGAGGGCGTCCTCGGACAGGAGGTCGTCGTGGTCGAGCAGCACGACGAACTCGCCTCGCGCCTCGGCCAGTCCGTCGTTCGACGCGGCGACGATGTGCCCGTTGACGGCACGCTCCACGACCCGCACCCGTGCGTCGGCGCGCGCCGTGTCCTGCAGCGCGGCGCGGACTGCCGCACTTGGGGACGCGTCGTCGACGACCACCAGCTCCCAGTCGGCGTACGTCTGCGCCCGGACGGAGTCGAGCATCGCCTCCAGCGCCGCGATCGGGGGCTCGTAGACCGGGGTGACGACGGAGAACAGCGGCCTCGGCGCACTCATCGAGCAGCCGCTTCACCGCACGGACCGGTGCTGTCGCGAGCCGCCCGAGACGCCATGACATCGACCGATAGATGTCGGCGCGGTCGGCGTTGAGTCCGTGCAGCTCTTGCCGGAGTCGCACGGACTCCTCCCTCGCCGCGCGCGCGTCGGCCTCCGCACGGGCGACCTGCGCCTCGAGACCTATCACATAATCCTTGCGCATGGACGCCGCGTGCTGCTCGTCCGCGATCCGGCGTGCGCGGGCCGCATGCTCGTCCTCGCGGCGGACCTCGTCGTCGGGCACGGCCACCCGCACCTCGGGGCGATCGCGGCGCGGGCCGTCTGAGCGGCGGGCCGCGACGACGTACTGGTAGTCCAGGGCGCGTGGCTGGTGGCGGACCCACTCCACGATGCCCTCGGGGAGCGCGTCCGCCTCGACCACGACCTCGGTCGCCAGGGGATCGGCGGTCGTCGCCCATGCCTGGTCGATCTCCAGTCCCGCGTCGGCCAGGAGTCCCACGACACCGTCGAGAGTCAGGAACCTCACGTGGGTCTCGTCCAGGAGCCCCGTGGGCGTGTACCGCCACGCCCCCTGGAGGAGCGCGAGGCGCAACGAGCCGTGCGCGACGTTGGGAATGGACACGACCACCTCGCCGTCGTCCGTGAGCAGCCCGACCGCTTGCCGCAGCGTCCGTAGGGGGTCCACGAGGTGTTCGAGGACGTCCGCCAGCACGACGCGGTCGAACCGGGTGTCGGGGAACGAGTCGCCCAGCGACAATTCCTCCAGGTCCCCGACGACGAGCGAGGCGAGGAGGGGCCGTGCCTTCTCGGCGGCGTCCGCGTCGAGTTCGACACCGTGCACGGTGCAGCCCTGCGCAGAGAGAGCCTCAGCCAGGTAGCCCGTGGCACAGCCCACGTCGAGCACGGCCTTGTCCCGACCGACGAGCTCGAGCACGAGCGCGTGGCTCGAGTTGCGATTGCCCGAATCGATCGAGGCGTCGTAGATGGTCATGGTGCCCCTCTGTGGATCGCGTCGTCCGCGGGGCGCGCCTCGGCGCCACCGGCGGCCTAAGGCTACCCGCACGCGCTCGAACGGCGCGCGTCGCCTCGGATAGGCTTCCGCTCGATCTCACACCAAGGAGGCACGACCATGCGAGTGCTCGTCACCGGCGGAGCCGGCTTCATCGGTTCCAACTTCGTCCACCAGACGGTCCGGGAGCGGCCCGACGTCGACGTGACGGTCCTCGACGCCCTCACGTACGCAGGCGACCGGACGTCGCTGGCCCCGGTCGCGACGCGATCACCCTCGTCGAGGGGAGCATCACGGACGGCGCGCTCGTCGACCGCCTCGTCGGCGAGTCCGACCTCGTGGTGCACTTCGCCGCCGAGTCGCACAACGACAACTCGCTCGACGACCCCTCACCGTTCGTGCAGACCAACGTGGTCGGGACGTTCACCCTGCTGGAGGCGGTCCGCAAGCACGGAACTCGCTTCCACCACATCTCGACCGACGAGGTCTACGGCGACCTCGAGCTGGACGACCCCGCGAAGTTCACGGCCGAGACGCCGTACAACCCGTCGAGCCCCTACTCGTCGACCAAGGCCGGCAGCGACCTGCTGGTCCGGGCGTGGGCGCGCTCGTTCGGCGTGCAGGCGACGATCTCGAACTGCTCGAACAACTACGGGCCGTACCAGCACATCGAGAAGTTCATCCCGCGCCAGATCACCAACCTGATCGACGGCGTGCGCCCCAAGCTCTACGGCGCGGGGCTCACGTCCGCGACTGGATCCACGTCGAGGACCACAACTCCGCCGTGTGGGCGATCATCGACCGCGGCCGCGCTGGGGAGACGTACCTCATCGGCGCCGACGGCGAGAAGAACAACCTCGACGTCGTCCAGACGCTTCTCGAGATCTTCGGCCGCGACCGCGACGACTTCGACCACGTCGCCGACCGCCCCGGGCACGACCTGAGGTACGCGATCGACGCCTCGAAGCTGCGCGACGAGCTCGGCTGGAGCCCGCGTTTCACGAACTTCCACGACGGCCTGGCGGCGACCGTGGCCTGGTACCGGGACAACGAGTCCTGGTGGCGTCCGGCGAAGGCTGCGACCGAGGCGAAGTACGCAGCCGTCGGGCAGTGACGGGAGGACGCACTGCCGTCCCGGCAGGCTCTGCCCGACCATCGGACGGCCTCCACGAATCCTCTACCCGGCGAGTCCCGGGGCGTCGCAGATCTGTGATGCCGACGACCTATGCTGCTGGATCGTGACGTCACAGCAGCGCGGGCCCACGGGACGGCCTGCCCACCGCTCGCGGCCGGCGCGGGTCCCCGCGCACGCGCGCCGCGTCGCGTCGCGCTCGCCCGTACGTGCCATCGCGCTGACCATGACGGCCGTCCTCGTCTTCGTGGGGGTTGGCGGGGCGACGGCGCTGTCCCGGTTCACCGGCAACATCGACGCCGTCGACGCCGAGGCGCTGCTGGGCGAGGACCGGCCGCAGCCCGCATCCCCGGATCCTGCGGACCCGAATGCGGGAGCCGCCCTCAACATCCTGCTCATGGGGAGCGACGACCGCTCGGGAGCGAACGCGAGCGTGGTGGACGACCAGACCGAAGGCATGCGGTCGGACACCACGATCGTGCTGCACGTGTCGGCTGACCGCTCCCGGGTCGAGCTCGTGTCGATCCCCCGTGACTCGACCGTGGACGTGCCGTCGTGCCCGACGACGTCGGGCCGCACGACGAACCCGATGTCCGGGACGAAGTTCAACGCGGCGTTCGCGGCGGGCGCCGACCTCGGCGGGGACGTCGCGTCCGGGGCTTTGTGCAGCATGCGGACCGTCGAGAGTCTCACCGACGTCCGTCTGGACGCTTCGTCGTCGTCGACTTCGCCGGCTTCCGGTCCATGATCGACGCGCTGGGCGGTGTCGAACTCTGCATCCCCGAGCCGGTCCACTCCCCCAAGGCGAACAACCTCGCGCTCCCCGCCGGAAAGCAGGTGCTCGACGGCGCCACCGCGCTGAGCTATGCCCGTGCTCGGACCGGGCAGGGTCTCGGCAACGGCTCGGACCTCGACCGGATCGGCCGGCAGCAGGAGCTCATGGCTGCGCTGGTGCGCGGCGTTCTCGACAAGAACCTGCTCACCGACGCCGGCGCGCTCCTGCGCTTCCTGGACGCAGTGACGAAGTCGCTCACGGCGAGCGACGAGTTCTCCTCCGCGACCGGACTCGCCGGGCTCGCTCTGAGCGCGCGGGATATCGATCTTGGCAGCATCTCCTTCATGACCGTTCCGTACGCGACCGACCCGTCCAACCCGAACAACGTCGTCTGGACGTCCGAGGCGGCTGACCTGTGGGAGGACGTTCGGGACGACCGTCCGATCGGCGACCCTGCCGCCTCGTCCGCCGGTGACGTCGCCGACGCCGGCGACACCGCTCCGGACCGGACCACGGGGACCGAGATAAAGGCCGGAGGGAGCGAAGGGACCGTAGACACGGAGTCCTCGCCGCAGCCTGCCCCCGCGCAGACGAAGAACCCTGGCGAGGAGGCCTTCTCGGCAGCGGACGTCACATCGGTCTGCGGGTGATCGCGCAATGACACCTGACACCCCGGACGCGAACCGACGACCGCCCAGCTTCACGCCCCAGGGCGGCCGGTCACCTCGACCGTCCTCCGTGAACGATGCGATCGCCGTGGGCAATGGGGAGCCGTCGACGGCACGCCCCGCCCGCCCGGCCGCGGACCCGGCGCGTCCCGAGGCACGGATCCGTCGCCAGTCCTCACGTGAGGTCCCCCAGACGCCGGGGCGCCAAAGCTCGGTCCCGCCGGCGTCCCCGACGCCGGCGCCGAGGCAGACCCGGCAGCAGCCCCGTGGCGCTCAGGCGCCGCCAAGCGTCGCGCCAGCGGGGGTGCGGCGGGCAGCCGGCACGCCACGCACCCCGGCGCCCTCGGGAACGGTCGGCGCCCAGCACCGGCCGCGCCAGACTCGGCCCGGTAACGGGCGGCCGGTCCCGAGCGGGCCGCCGATGGGCCGCGCTGCGGGCTTCCGCGTCCGCAGGGCCCGCGTGGCACTCGTCGTGACCTGCATGGTACTGGCACTGCTGCTCGCCTGGCCGATCGGGCTCCTCGTGTGGGCCAACGGCAAGATCCAGCACGTCGAGGCCCTGTCCGGCGCACCGGGCACGCCGGGAACCACCTACCTCCTCGCCGGTTCGGACGCGCGCGGCGACGTCATCGCCGAGGACGGCACCGAGGGCGCGCGCACGGACACGATCATGCTGCTGCACGCCCCGGCGTCCGGGCCCGTCTCGCTCATCAGCCTTCCCCGGGATACGTATGCCGAGATCCCCGACAACGGCCCCAGCAAGTTGAACTCCGCGTACGCATGGGGCGGACCGCCTCTCCTGGTCCGCGCCGTGGAGCAGCTGTCCGGGCTGACGGTGGACCACTACGTCGAGGTCGGGTTCGGCGGGGTCCAGGGTGTGGTCGACGCTCTCGGAGGTGTCGAGCTCTGCCTCGACTACGACGTGAACGACCCGAACAGCGGCCTGGTGTGGACCGCCGGGTGCCACATGGCAGACGGTCGGACGGCCATCGCCTTCTCCCGCATGCGCTACGCCGACCCGAAGGGTGACATCGGACGCGCGGAGCGGCAGCGCCAGGTCATCGGCGCGGTCAGCACCAAGGCCGCGGACGCGAGCATCTTGTTCCGGCCGGGCGACCAGGTCTCGCTCCTCGACGCCGGGATCGGCGCGCTGACCGTCGACGAGGACACGGGCATCGTCGACCTCGGCAGGCTCGCGCTCGCGTTCCGCGCGGCCAACGGGCCTGGCGGCGTGACCGGCACGCCGCCGATCGGCAACCCGGACTACCGTCCCGGGAACATCGGGTCGACGGTGCAGCTCGATCCCGAGCTGGCTCCGCAGTTCTGGTCGGACGTCCGCGACGGCAATCTGTCCCCGGGACAGGTGGGAGGCCTGCCGCAGCCCTGACGCGGCGGCAGGCTCGGGGCTCGCTCAGCGCTCGCCCGCACGCCCTTCCCGCAGTCGCGCACCCTTCGCGCGCGCCTGGTCGCCCAGGTCCTGCTGGAAGGCCACCATCCGCTCGCGGAGGCGCACCGCGTCGTCGTCCGTCCCGGACGCGAGGATGCGCGCGGCAAGCAGCCCGGCGTTGCGCGCCCCGCCGACGGACACGGTGGCGACGGGGACGCCGGCGGGCATCTGGACGATGGACAGCAGGGAGTCCATGCCGTCGAGGTGCCGGAGCGGCACGGGCACGCCGATGACGGGCAGGGGCGTGACGGCGGCGAGCATGCCGGGCAGGTGGGCCGCTCCCCCGGCGCCGGCGACGACGACGCGCAGGCCGCGGTCGGCGGCGGTGCGGCCGTAGTCGATCATCTCGACGGGCATGCGGTGCGCGGAGACGACGTCGACCTCGACGGGCACGTCGAACTCGGCGAGTGCGTCGGCGGCTGCCTGCATGACGGGCCAGTCGGAGTCGGACCCCATGACGATGCCGACGATCGGGTTCTGGGTCACGGTCGGTGCTCCTCGTCGTCCGGGTGGTCGGGGTGCTCGCCGCGCAGGATCGCGGCGGCGGCCAGCGCGCGGCGGCGCACCTCGTCGAGGTCGTCGCCGCTGACGTTGACGTGGCCGAGCTTGCGGCCGGGGCGCACGTCCTTGCCGTACAGGTTCACCCGGGCGTCCGGGAAGGCACCGAGCACGTCGGGCAGCGCGGAGGTGAGCTCGTCGAGCGTGGACCCGAGGACGTTGGCCATGACGGTCCAGGGCGCGGTCGCGCTGGTGTCGCCGAGCGGCAGGTCGAGCACGGCGCGCAGGTGCTGCTCGAACTGGCTCGTCACGGCACCGTCGATGGTCCAGTGCCCGGAGTTGTGGGGGCGCATGGCGAGCTCGTTGACGAGGACGCGCGGTCCGTCGTCGTCCGGTCCCCCGGCGACCTCGAACATCTCGACGGCGAGCACGCCGGTCACGCCGAGCCCTTCGGCGATGCGCACGGCGGCGTCGCGGGCGTGCGCGGCCTCGGCGTCGGTGAGCCCGGGCGCGGGTGCGACCACCTCGGCGCACACGCCGTCGCGCTGGATCGACTCGACCACGGGCCAGGTGCGGACCTCGCCGCGGCCGTCCTCGCCGCCGGACGGTCGCCGGGCGACGAGCACGGCGAGCTCGCGCGTGAACGGCACCTTCTCCTCCACGAGGAGCGCCGGGCCGCCGGACGCGGCGGCGTCGATCCACTCGGCGACCTGGTCCGCTCCCCCACCGGCGGTGGTGACCACGCGGACGCCCTTGCCGTCGTAGCCGCCGCGCGACGTCTTGACGACGGCCTCGCCCCCGACGTCGGCCAGGAACTCCGCGAGGGCCGCGCGTGCCGCGTCGGGCTCGTTGGGCAGCGCCGCCCAGCGCGGGCACGGGACGCCGAGCGCGGTCAGGCGCCGGCGCATGACGATCTTGTCCTGGGCGTGAACGAGCGCCTCGGGTCCCGGGCGCACCGGCGTGCCGTGCTCGAGGAGGTCCGTCAGCAGTCCGTTCGGGACGTGCTCGTGCTCGAACGTGAGGACGGCGGCCGGCGCGCCGTCGGCCGGGGCGATGAGCGCGCGGATCGCCGCCTCGTCGGACGCGGCGCCCATGGGCGCGTCCGCCACCACCTGGGCCGCCGACGTCCCGGGCGCCTCGACGAGCACCCGCAGGTGCACGCCCAGCTCCCCGGCCGCCGGGGCCATCATCCGTGCGAGCTGTCCGCCGCCGACCACCGCGATCACTGGTGCTGCCACGTGCACCCACCCTAGTGCCTGCGGCCCGGACGCCCGGTCGGGTGCCACGACGCGGACGCCCCGCGCGCCCGGCGTCCTCGACGGCGCGCCCGGTAGGCTCGGCGGATGGCCTCCGTCCCGTCCCGGCCGCGCCAGCGGCTCGCCGACCGCGTGCGCGAGCTCGCGAAGTTCGGCTCGGTGGGCGCGGTCGCGTACGTCGTGGACCTGGGGCTGTTCAACCTCCTGAGCTTCGGTCCCGGCGAGCTGCTCGGGCACAAGCCGCTCACGGCGAAGGTGGTCTCGGTCGCGGTCGCGACGCTCGTCGCGTGGCTGGGAAACCGCCACTGGACGTTCGCCGCGCGCCGCACGGCGACCCGGGGGCGCGAGCTGGCGGCGTTCATCGTGGTGAACGTCGGCGGCATGCTCGTCGCGGTCGGCTGCCTCGCGTTCTCCACCTACGTGCTGGGGCTGACGTCGCCGCTCGCGAAGAACGTGTCGGCGAACGTGGTGGGGCTCGCCCTCGGCACCGCGTTCCGGTACGTCGCCTACCGGCGCCTCGTCTTCACGGGCACGCCGGCGGTAGGCGAGCACAGCGGGGACGGCATGGACGGCATGGACGGCGCGGACGGCGAGGGCGCTGTCGACGCGCTCGAGTCGGAGCGCACCGGCACCCCTTCGACGTGACGCCGCGTCGTCAGCGCTTGCGGCGCCGACGACGCCCCGAGGGGACCGCCGTGCCCATGGGCAGCACGACGCGCGGGTCGAGCCGGCGCGGCACCCCCGCGAGGAACAGCGCGAACACCGGGGGCCGTCGCTGCGCCAGCTCGAGCCGCCCGCCGTCCGCCGCGGCGAGGTCGCGGGCGAGCGCCAGACCGAGCCCGGTGCCGGCACCGGACGTGACCTCGCGCTCGAAGATGCGGGGGGCGAGGTCGTCGGGGACCCCCGGGCCCTCGTCCGAGACCTCCGTGACCACGGCGCCGCTCGTGCTCGACGGACGCGCGCGCACCGTCGTCGTGCCGCCGCCGTGCTTGAGCGAGTTCTCGAGCAGCGTCGCGAGCACCTGCGCGAGGGCGCCGGGCGTCGCGAGCACCTGGCAGCGCGCGGGGATGTCGACGACGAGCCGGCGCCCGGCCTTCTCGAAGGTCGGCAGCCACTCCTCCTCCTGCTGGCGTACGACGTCGAGCAGGTCCACGGCCTCCGTCGTCCCGCCCTGCGACCGGCGCGAGGAGGCGAGCAGGTCGTCCACGACGCCGACGAGGCGCTCGACCTGCTCGAGCGAGATGCGCGCCTCCTCCTGGACCGCGGGGTCGTCGGACGCGAGCGAGATCTCCTCGAGGCGCATGCTCAGCGCGGTGAGAGGGGTGCGGAGTTGGTGGGAGGCGTCGGCGGCGAACTGGCGCTCCGCGGCGAGGCGGCCGGCGAGCCGGTCGGAGCTGCGCGCGAGCTCGGCCGCGACGAGGTCGATCTCCTCGACCCCGGACGGCTCGACGCGCGGGCGCACCTGGCCGGAGCCGAGCTGCTCGGCCGACGCGGCGAGGTAGACGAGCGGGGCGGACAGCCGGTTCGCCTGCCACACCGCCATGCCGATCCCCGCGGCGAACGCGACGACGGACGCCGCGACCACGAGGATGACCACCTGCGCGGCCGTCCAGTAGGCCGCCCAGTACGACACGGACATGTCGACGATCGCGCCGGTCTCGGACGTCGCGACCTTGCGGATCTCGCGCCCGGTCACGTCCTCGCCGGCCCGCAGCACCGTGCCGTCGGGGAGCTGGACGTACACCGACGCCGCGATGTCCGCGCCCGACGACTGGACGGCGTCCTCGATGATGCGTCCGGGATCTCCTCGTCCGCCGCGATCCGGCGGTCGATGCGGGTCGCCAGGCGGTCGGCGCGCGCCTGCACCTCGTCCGCCTCGCCCTGCAGGACGAGCTGCGCCCCGAAGAAGGCGAGCGGGAACCCGAGCAGGATCACCGCGACGGCGACCGCCGCCACCGTCGCCTGCAGCATCCGCCGGCGCACGCTGCTCCTCGACCTCCCCGGCCCGCGCAGGCGCGTCAGCTCTCGCCGGTCTCGAAGCGGAAGCCGAGCCCGCGGACCGTCGAGATGTAGCGCGGAGAGTTCGCGTCGTCGCCGAGCTTGCGGCGCAGCCAGGACACGTGCATGTCGAGCGTCTTCGTGGAGCCGACGGGCTCGGATCCCCAGACGTCGCGCATCAGCGCGTCGCGCACGACGACCGACCCGGCGCTGGCCACGAGCACGCGCAGGAGCTCGAACTCCTTCGTCGTCAGGTGCAGCTCGCGCTCGCCCTGGAACGCGCGGTGCGCGGAGACGTCGATGCGCACGTCCTGGGCGGCGAGGTCCTCCTCGTCCCCCGTCTCGCCGTGGCTGCGGCGCAGCAGCGCCCGCACGCGCGCGAGCAGCTCCGCGAGACGGAACGGCTTGGTCACGTAGTCGTCGGCCCCGGCGTCCAGGCCCACGACGAGGTCGACCTCGTCCGCACGCGCCGTCAGCACGAGGACGGGCGTGGTGAGACCCTTGTGGCGGATCTCGCGTGCGACGTCGAGCCCGTCCATGTCCGGGAGGCCCAGGTCGAGCACCACGATGTCCGCCGCGCTCGCGGAGTCGATCGCCCCTTGACCGGTTCCTTGGACGACGACGTCGTAACCCTCACGAGTCAGCGCACGTGCCAAAGGTTCGGCAATCGCCGGGTCGTCCTCCGCTAGCAGTACGTGGGTCATTCGCTCATGCTAGGGCATCCGTACGACTTCGGGCCTATCGTGTCGCGGCCCGTCTGCAACCGTGGGCGGACGCCGTCGCGACCCCTCCCTGCCTACCCTGGGCGCCATGGGGTGGTACGCGCGGCTCGGGCAGTGGTCCGACAGGAACCAGTTCGCCGTCGACCTCTCCGTCACGCTCCTCGCCGCGCTCGTCGTCGTCCCGGCGTCGGCCGCGTTCGCGCCGAACGCGGGCGCCGTCGGCGCGGACCTCAGCGGGTGGTGGGGCGCGTTCTGGGCGCTCGCCGTCCTCGCCCCGCTGCCCTGGCGGCGCACCCGACCCGTCGCGTCGGCGGTCGCTGTGCTCGCCGCGGCCCTCGGACACCTCCTCGCGGGCTACCTGCTGCTCATGCCCGCCGACCTCGCGGTCCTCGTGGCGCTCTACTCCGTCACCGTCTACGGACCGCGCTGGGCGCACCGCACGGCGATCGCGTCGGCGCTCCTCGGCGCGCTCGTGCTCGGCGTCGCGCTCGGGCTGCAGACGGGCCGCCTCGCGGATCTCGCCATGACGGTCCTCTTCTCCTCGACCTTCGGCGGCGTGACGTTCCTCGCCGTGTGGGCCTTCGGCCTCGCGCGGCGCTCGCGGCGCGAGACCATCGCCGCGCTCGTCGACCGGGCCGAGCGTCTCGAGGTCGAGCGCGACCAGCAGGCGCAGATCGCCACCGCGGCCGAGCGCGCCCGCATCGCGCGGGAGATGCACGACATCGTCGCCCACTCGCTGTCCGTGATCATCGCCCAGGCCGACGGCGGTCGGTACGCCGCGTCCGCGGACCCGGCGGCGGCGCAGCGCGCGCTGACGACGGTCTCCGAGACGGGGCGGGCGGCCCTGTCGGACATGCGCCGGCTCCTCGGCGTGCTGCGCGCGGACGCGCCGCGCGCCCCGCTCGCCCCGGTCTCCCGCCACGACCCCGGCCCCGAGCCCGGTGCCGGCTCGACCACTGTCCCCGCGGCGCTCGAGCGCACGCCGCAGCCCGACACGGCCGACCTCGAGCAGCTCGTCGCCCAGGTGCGCGACAGCGGCCTGCGGGTCTCGCTCGTCCGGGTCGGGCAGGCCCGCACCCTCCCGCCGGCGCCGGGCTCACGGTTTACCGCGTGTGCCAGGAGGCGCTGACGAACGTCCTCAAGCACGCAGGGCCGGACCCGACGGTCACGGTCGTCGTGCGGTGGGGCGCGACCGCCCTCGACCTCGAGGTCGACGACGACGGGCGCGGTGCCTCCGCGGACGCGCCCACGGACGCCGCGCGGCACTCCGGCGGCTACGGTCTGCTCGGGATGCGCGAGCGCGCCGCGCTCTTCGGCGGCACGGTGAGCGTCGGCCCGCGACCCGGCGGCGGCTTCCGGGTCCACCTGACCCTTCCCGTCCCCGCCGCGGCGGCCGGCCCGGCCGCTGCGCGCGACGGCCGGCACCGCCTCCTCCGCCGCCTCCGCCCACCCGACCCCTCGCACCGACCGACAGGACGCCATGACCGACGCCGCTCCCCTCCCCCCGGGCCCCCTCGCCCCGGACGCCGCCGCGACCGCTCCCGTGCGCATCGCCCTCGTCGACGACCAGCAGCTCGTGCGCGCCGGGTTCCGGATGGTCATCGACTCGCAGCCGGACCTGGAGGTCGCCGTCGAGGCCGGGGACGGCCTCCAGGCGCTGCGCCTCCTCGCCGACCACGCGGTCGACGTCGTGCTCATGGACGTCCGCATGCCGAACCTCGACGGTCTGCAGACCACCGCCCGGCTCACGGCGGCGGCCGCCGACGGGGGGTACGCGCCCAAGGTCATCGTGCTGACGACGTTCGACCTCGACGAGTACGTCCTCGAGGCCATCCGCTCGGGCGCGAGCGGCTTCCTGCTCAAGGATGCGCCGCCCGAGGAGATGCTCGCCGCGATCCGCACGGTGCACCGTGGCGACGCCGTCATCGCGCCGTCGTCCACCCGCCGGCTGCTGGAGCACCTCGTCACGGCGCTCCCCGTGGACCACGCGCCCGACTCGCCGGAGCACGCGGCCGTCGCGGGCCTGACCGAGCGCGAGCGCGAGGTGCTCCTGCTCATGGCGCGCGGGCGGTCCAACACCGAGATCGCCGCCGAGCTCTTCGTCGCCGAGGCCACCGTCAAGACGCACGTCGGCCGCATCCTCGCCAAGCTCGGCGCGCGCGACCGCGTGCAGGCCGTCGTCACGGCGTACGAGACCGGCTGGTGCGTCCCGGCTCCTGACCCCGCGACCGGTCCGCCCCGCACCGCGTCGGCCCTGGTCGGACGCGACGGGCTGCCCACGTACGACCACGGGATGACCCGCAGCGGCCGGGGACCACCCCGTCGCCGGACGCGGCCGCGAGGTCGCGGTCCGTAGCGTCGAGGACGACCGCCCGGGCGCCGCCCGGGGGGCACCGACCTCATGACGACGAGACCAGGAGACGACGTGGACACGACCGTGTACCGACCCGCCGAGCCCGCACCCGACGGCGGCCCCGGAGCCGGGACGGCCGGACCGCCCGCGGTGCGCGCCCGCGCGCTGCGCAAGACGTACGGCACGGGCGAGCCGCGGTGCACGCGCTCGACGGCGTGGACGTCGACTTCGCACGCGGCCACTTCACCGCGATCATGGGCCCCTCGGGCTCGGGCAAGTCCACGCTCATGCACCTGCTCGCCGGCCTCGACTCGGCGACGAGCGGCCACGCGTTCCTCGGCGACACGGACGTCACGCGTCTCGACGACACCGCGCTCACCCGGCTGCGCCGCGACCGCGTCGGCTTCGTGTTCCAGTCGTTCAACCTGCTGCCGATGTTCACCGCGGAGCAGAACATCACGCTCCCGGTCGAGCTCGCGGGCGGCACCGTGGACCGCGCGTGGTTCGACACGCTCGTGTCGACGCTCGGGCTCGGGCAGCGCCTGACGCACCGGCCGAGCGAGCTCTCCGGTGGCCAGCAGCAGCGCGTCGCGATCGCGCGCGCCCTCATCGCGGCCCCCGAGGTCGTCTTCGCCGACGAGCCGACGGGCAACCTCGACTCGCGCGCGGGCGCCGAGGTGCTGAGCTTCCTGCGCCGCAGCGTCCGTGAGCTGGGCCGCACGATCATCATGGTCACGCACGACCCGACGGCCGCCGCCTACGCGGACCGCGTCGTGCTCATCGCCGACGGACGCATCGCCGGCGACATCGCGGACCCGACGCCCGAGTCGGTCCTCGCCGGGCTCGACGCGCTGCGCACGCTCGACGTGGCCGACGATGCCACGACGGCCACGACGGCCCCCGCCGGCACGGGCACCGGGGCGGTGCGCGCCTGATGCTCCGCCTCACCCTGGCGCAGATGCGCCGCAGCATCGGCCGCCTCGTGGCGGCCGGCGTCGCGATCGTCATCGGGACGGCCTTCGTCGCGGCGACGCTCATCGCGGGCAACGTCATCACGCAGACCACCAACGACTCGATCGCCGCGCAGTACGCGGACGCCGACCTCGTCGTCTCGGCGCCGGACTACCTCACGCCGGACGACGTCGACGCTCTCGAGGGCGTCGAGGGCGTCGACGCCGTCGAGCCGGTCCAGCTCACGTACCTCGACCTGCAGCACGGGGCGAAGCGCGTGTTCCAGATGGCCGTCCCGGCCCCGTCGGACCCCCGCTTCGAGGCGCTCGAGGTCGTCGAGGGCTCCCTGCCGAGCGCCGCCGGCCAGGTCGCGCTCCCCGAGGACGTCGCCGAGCGCCTCGGCGTCGCCGTCGGCGGCACGGTGACGAGCTCGCGCAACGTCTGGGACGCCGCGGCACCGGACGGCGGGACGTACGAGGAGGTCCGCGACCGGCTCACGGTCGTCGGGACCACGGACGACCCCTACGGCGCGTACGCGCAGATGGGCGGCGCCGCGGTCGTCGCGCGCGAGGACCTCGTGGCGTGGGAGTCCGCGCAGGCCACGCCCGACGACCCGGAGCGCACGTACTCGGCCGCGATGGTCGGCCTCGCGCCCGGCACCGAGCTCGAGACGGCGCGCGCCGCGATCGGCGCGCAGGCGCCCGCGGACGCGAAGGCCGTCACGCCCGCCGAGCACGCGCAGGAGCAGGCGCGGCAGCTGACCGGCGACCGGGACGTGTTCACGTTCGTCATCCTCGGCTTCGCCGCCGTCGCGCTCCTCGTGGCGGCGCTCGTCATCGCGAACACCTTCCAGGTGCTCGTCGCCCAGCGCACGCGCACGCTCGCGCTCCTGCGCGCCGTCGGCGCGGACAAGCGCCAGCTCGCCCGGTCGGTGCTCACCGAGGCCACCATCCTCGGCGTCGTGTCGTCCGTCGGCGGCATCCTGCTCGGCGGCCTGCTCACGCAGGTGGCGCTCCTCGTGGCGCGCGGTGCGACCTGGGCGTGCCGATCCCGGCGACGATCACCGTGACGCCGGCGGTCGTGCTCGTCCCCCTGCTCGTCGGCACGGCCGTGACGGTCGTGGCGTCGCTCGCGCCGGCCCGTGCCGCCACGCGCGTCGCCCCGCTCGAGGCCCTGCGCCCCGCGGACGCCCCGACGGTGGCGCGCGGCGGAGGTCGGGTCCGTCTCGTCGTGGCGTCCCTGCTCACCCTGGGCGGCACCGCGCTGCTCGCCGGCGGCATCGCGCTCGGGTACGCCGGCACGCCCGAGGCCGGGATCCTCGTCGGCGTCGCCGGGGGCGCGCTGTCGTTCGTCGGGATCCTCGTGGGCGCCGTGTTCTGGCTGCCCGCGGTCGTCGGCCTCCTCGGCCGCCTGCTCGCCGGCACCGGGTCGACGGCGCGGCTCGCGTCCGCGAACACCCTGCGGAACCCGCGCCGTACCACCGCGACGAGCACCGCGCTGCTCATCGGCGTCACGCTCGTGGCCATGATGTCGACCGGTGCCGCGAGCGCCCGGTCGAGCCTCGACTCGGCGCTCGACGACCAGTACCCGGTCGACGTGCTCGTGGCGACCGACGCCTACGGGGCGACGGGCGACGCCGTGCCGGCGGAGGTCGTGCGCGCCGTGTCGGGCGTGGACGGCGTCGCGCGGGTGGTCGAGCTGAGCGCGGCGGAGGCGACGCTCCCGGACGGCAGCGTCACGAGCGTGCACGGCGTGCACCCCGACCAGGCGCGCGGCGTCGTGCGCTCGCCGGACGAGCTCGAGCAGCTCGCCGCGGGCACCGTGCTGATCCCGCAGAGCGCGGCGGAGCTGTACGGCCTGGCCGACGGTGACGACGTCGAGCTCACGGGACCGGCGGGCGACGTCGTCGAGGTCACGGCACGCGTGGGCGGCGTGGGTGGGTGGCTCCTGACGACCGAGGACCTCCGCGCTCTCGACCCGGAGGCCGTCGTGTCGCGCCTGTGGGTCGGTCTCGACGACCCGCAGGCGGCCACGCAGGTCGTGCCGACGATCCAGGACGCGCTCGTCGAGACCGAGGTCCCGGTCGAGGTCCTCGGTGCGGCGGTCGAGCGCGCGATGATGCAGGACGTCATCGACACGGTGCTGGGCGTCATCGTGGGTCTGCTCGCGGTGGCCGTCGTCATCGCTCTCATCGGCGTGGCGAACACGCTGTCGCTGTCGGTGATCGAGCGGCGCCGCGAGTCCGCGACGCTGCGCGCGATCGGGCTGAGCCGCTCGCAGCTGCGCTGGATGCTCGCGATCGAGGGCATGCTCATCGCCGGGGTGGGCGCGCTGCTCGGCATCGTGCTGGGCCTGCTGTACGGGTGGGCCGGGTCGGCGACCGCGCTCAGCGTCATGGGCGACGTGGCGCTCACGGTGCCGTGGCGCGACATCGCGCTCGTGCTCGTGGTCGCCCTCGCCGCGGGGCTCGTGGCGTCCGTGGTCCCGGGACGGACGGCCGCGCGGACGTCGCCCGTCGCCGCCCTCGCCGTGGACTGACGCCGCGGCGCGGACCGCGGGTGCGCCCCTGGGGACGGTCGTCCACAGGGGCGCACGCGCGTGCTGCGCGGCACCGTGCCTCCGGGGCAGGATCGCCGCGTGCCCCTCCCGACGACCGACGGCCTCCGCGTCACGCTCCACCCGGCGACGGACGTCCTCCTCGACGCGGGGGCACGCCTGGGCGACCTGCGGCCGGCCCTGGCGGGGGCCGCATGCCGGCCCGAGCTGCTCACCGCGCCGTTCCGGGTGGACGGCGTCCCCGTCGACGACGACCACCGGTGCGGCACGCGCCCGCTCCTGCCGGGCGCGACGCTCTCGACGGCGCCGCGCCGCCGGGGTGCCGTGGCGCCCCGGCAGCCGGGATCCCGCGCGCCCGACGTGCTCGCCGCGCCCTGGCACGTCGCCGTGCTCACCGGCGCGGACGCGGGGCGCCTCGTCCCGCTGGGGACCGGGGACGGCACGGGCGTCCGGCGCGGCGTCGTCGTGGTGGACGACCTCGAGGTCCGGTGGTCGCGGGGCCGACGCGGCACGGCCGTGCGCGTCCGCGGCTCCGGGGATGCCCGGCGCGTGCGTGCGCGGGCGGGCGGCGAGGTGGCGGACGACGCGCGGGCGGTCGCCGGACGGCGTGGGCGCCGGCTCCGCCGTCGGGGCGGTGCGGCGTGGCGGACGCGGCACGTCGTCGTGCACCGCGGGTCGGCCTACGCCCTGCGACCGCCGCCCCCTCTCGAGCACCGCCCGCGCGGCGGGCCGCCCGTGCCCGGCCCGGCACCGGTCCCTGCCCCCGAGGCGCCGCGCCCTGGACGACGCACCTCGCCACGGCGCTCACGCCCGCTGTCGCCTCGCTCGCCCTCGCGGTCACGTTCCGGCAGCCGCTGTACGCGCTGCTCGCGCTCGTGGCCGCTCGCCTCCTCGTCCCCGCGCTGCTCGCGCGCGCCGGCGGCGCGCGACCCGGGCGCGCCGGGCACGGCGCGGCCGGAGCGCCCCGGCGCGGACGACGCCGACGCCCCGGACCCGTTGCGCCCACGGCCGGCGGACGTGCTCACCTGGGCGCTGGTCGCGCACCTCGCGCCCGACGTCGGCGCCGGCCGGGTGCTGCCCTGCCGCCGGGCGGCACCCGAGAGGCGGGCGTCGGCGCGGAGCCGGGCGGCGCCACGGAGCCTGGCGGCCCGACGGCGCTCCCCGCGCTGCCGGACGGCTGCGTCGCGGTCGTCGGACCTCGCCCTGCGGCGCTCGCCACGGCGCGGGCGGTGCTCGCCGAGCTGCTCGCGTCGGGCCCGGCGCTCACGGTGCGCCACTCCCCCGCCGCGACCGCGGACTGGGCGTGGTGCCGCTGGCTGCCGCGCGCCGGCGCGACCCGGCGGCTCGACGCCGAGGTGCCGGCGCGCGACACCGCCGACGTGCTCGTCGTGGACGGCTCGCCGGCGCCCGGGGAGCTCGCCGCCGCGTGGGAACGTCTGGGGCCCATCGGGACACGGCTGGTGCTCGTCGCGGCCGACGCGCGGTCCGTGCCGGCGTGGTGCCGCACGGTCCTGCACGTGGGCGACGCGGGCACGACCCTCGTCCGCGCCGACGGCACGCGCACCGCGTGCCCGCGCGTCGCGTCGGGACGGCGTGGGCCGAGGTCCTCGCGCGCCACCTCGCCGCGGCCGACCACCTGGACCGTCTGCGCCCGCCGACGCCGCCGGCACCGACGGCTGCGACCCGGCGGCACGTTCCCTTCCCGGCGACGTCGCGCTCGGCGCGCTGCTGGGCGCGCCGGTGCCGCCCGCGGAGCGGGACGGCGGCGGTCCGGCCGCGGACGGGCCGGACGCCGCACCGACCGACCTCGAGACCTGGGTGGCGAGACGCTGGAAAGACGCCGCGGGGCGCGACCACCGCGCGCTGCGCACGCCGCTCGGCGTGGGCGCGGACGGTGCGGTCGTGAGCGTCGACCTCGTCGCCGACGGCCCCCACGTGCTCGTCGCGGGCACGACGGGCTCCGGGAAGTCCGAGCTGCTGCAGACCCTCGTCGCCGGGCTCGCGCTCGGCCGCTCCCCGGCGGAGCTGACGTTCGCCCTCGTCGACTTCAAGGGCGGGGCGAGCTTCGGTGCCTGCGGCCGGCTGCCGCACGTCGTCGGCCAGGTCACGGACCTCGACGCCGGGCTCGCGGGACGTGCCCTCGCCGGCCTGCGCGCGGAGCTGCACCGCCGGGAACGGGTGCTCGCCGACGCGGGCGCCGCGAGCGTCGACGAGCTGCCCGCCGGCACCCTGCCGCGGCTCGTCGTCGTCATGGACGAGTTCAGGGCCCTCGCCGACGACCTGCCCGACTTCCTCCCGGGGCTGCTGCGCGTCGCGGCGCAGGGACGCTCGCTGGGCGTCCACCTCGTGCTCGCGACGCAGCGACCGGCGGGCGCCGTCAGCGCGGACGTGCGCGCCAACATCACCCTGCGCCTGGCGCTGCGCGTGGTCGACGCCGCGGACTCGCGCGACGTCGTCGACACGCCGCACGCGGCGCTCGTGCCCGCGCGCACGCCGGGCCGCCTCGTCCTGCGCTGCGGCGCAGCCCCGCCCGTCGCCTGCAGTGCGCGCGCGCCGGGGCCGCCGTGCGGGCAGGCACGGCCGGAGCGCGCCCGGCCCCGAGATGGGGGGCGCGCGGGAAGGGAGCACCGGACCGAGCGGCGCTCGGCCCCCACCCCGACGCGCTCTCGTCGTCGTCGACGCGGCGGGCGTGCGCTGGCAGCCCGCGATCGACGTG
>NZ_MKKH01000002.1 GCF_001942335.1 Cellulosimicrobium sp. CUA-896
CGTCGACGCGGCGCGCGGCCCCCACCCCGACGCGCTCTCGTCGTTCGTCGACGCGGCGCGCGCCGCCGCCGACCGCTCCGGCCTCCGCACGCCGCCGCCGCCGTGGCTGCCTGCGCTGCCGGCACGCGTGCGCGCCGCCGAGCTCGGCCCGCGGTCGCGCGACGACCGGCCCGGCACGCTCCCGTCGCGCTCGGGGACGACCCGGCGCACCAGCGGCGCGCCGTCGTGCGGTGGGACCCCGCCGACGGTCACCTCGCCGTGCTCGGCGCGCGCGCTCCGGGCGCACCACGGTGCTGCGCGCCGTCGCGCGGGCCGCCCTCGAGCGGGGCTGGCACGTGCACGCGATCGGCGCGGGCCTCGCCGACCTGGCCGACCACCCCGGCACGGGCACGGTGGTGGACCGCACCGACGCGCGCCGCACCGCCCGGCTCCTGCGGCTCCTCGCCGGGCACGACGACGGCCAGGCACGCCCCGGCGGGCTGCCGGCGGCGACCGGCCGGCGCACGCTCGTGGTCGTCGACGACGTCGAGGCGGTGCGCGCGGCGCTCTCGGCGCTGGGCAACGGCGCAGGAGGAGACGTCCTCGCCGACACCCTCGCGGACTCGCCCGTCGCGTTCGCGCTCGCGGGCTCCGGCCCGACGGTCGCCGGCCTCGCCGCCCACGTCGGCGTGCGCGCCGTCCTCGCGTCGCGCGACCGGCACGACGACGTGTCGCTCGGCGTGCCGACCGGGCTCGCCGGGCAGGGCGGGCCGCCCGGGCGGGCCGTGTGGCTCGGGCCGGGCGAGCCCGTGCTCTGCCAGGTCGTCCTGCCGGACGACGACCCCGGCGTGCCCGCCGACGCCGCCGCGGCCGAGCAGCCGGCTGACGCGCCGGTCCGCCTCGCGGCGGTCCCGGAGCGGGTCGCGGGCGAGGCGCTGCCGCAGGGAGCAGGAGCCGTCGTGGTCGGCGCGGGCGGCGACGACGCCGGACCGGTCGCCCTCGCGCCGGGCGGGGGCGTCCTCGTCGTCGGGCCACCGGGCAGCGGGCGGTCCACGACCCTGCGCCTGCTGGCGCGCCACGCGGCCGCGGCGGGGGCGCTGCGCGGGGTCATCGCCCGGGACGGGTCGGTGGGCGACGCGGTCCGCGCGGTGGCCGGTGCCCGCGTGACGGTCGTGCGGCGGTTCACGCCCGCCGACGTGACCGCGCTGCTCGACGAGGTGGCCGGCACCGTGCCGGCCGCCGCGGGCGGCGAGCGACCCGTCGTCGTCGTCGACGACCTCGACCAGCTCGCACAGCTGTGCGTCCTCGAGGCGGAGCGGCTCGCGGCGCTGTGCCGCGACGACGTCGCGCTCGTGGCGAGCTCCACGACCGCGTCGGCCGCCATGGCGCTGCGCGGCCCGCTCGCCGAGCTGCGCGCGCTGCGGCGCGGGGTCGTGCTCGCACCGGCCGAGCGGGGCAGCGCCGACGTGTTCGGCCACGAGCTCGCGTGGCTCACGGACCCGGGCCGGCCCCGCGCGGGTCGCGGCGTCGTCGTGGAGGGCGCGCGCCTCGTGCCCGTGCAGGTCGCGAGGGCGCCGTGACCCGCCGGGCGGGTGGCGTCAGCCCGTAGGTCGTGCGTCGCGCGTCGTCGCCTCCACGACCGGGCGCAGCATGAGCAGCACGAGCACGACGACGGCGAGCACGAGCGCGACGACGACCCACGGCGTGGCGCCGACCTGGAGAGAGCTGACGGCGACGACGCCCTGGAGTATCTGCCAGGTCGCGACCGGCGAGCGCGCCCAGCGCCGCCCCTGGAGCAGGCCGCGCACGGCCGCGGCGAGCAGCGCCGCGACACCGAGCGCGAAGACCACGATGAACAGGCTCACGCCGACCGACCCGGAGCCGCCGGAGAAGAGCTCGACAAGGAGGACGACGGCACCGACGACGAGAGCGACCACCTCGATCGCGACACCGGCGACGACAGCCGTCAGCGCGACCGGAGGCCGTGCACCGGGAGCGGGTTCCCGTCCCTCCGGGACGGGCTCGGACGGGGGCACGGAAGCGCTGCGGGACGGCACGGTCACCCAGGGTACGCCGCCACCTGCGGCTTCACACCTGTGTGACGAAGGCCTCACGATTCACCCCGGGGAAACTTTCCCGTAACCACTTGTGCGGCGGTTCACGAGGTGTGACGCTGGTTCAAGCATCAATCATTCCCCCGTCCGAGCCTGGTCCCGCGCGCCCGTCGCGCCGCACCACGACCCGATGCACCAGGCTCCATCCTCGTGCCAAGGAGATCATCATGGACTGGCGTCACCGCGCAGCCTGCCTGGACGAAGACCCCGAGCTGTTCTTCCCGATCGGGAACACGGGCCCGGCCCTCCTGCAGATCGAGGAGGCGAAGGCCGTGTGCCGCCGCTGCGACGTCGTCGACACGTGCCTGAAGTGGGCGATCGAGTCCGGCCAGGACGCGGGCGTCTGGGGCGGCCTGTCCGAGGACGAGCGCCGCGCGCTCAAGCGCCGCACGGCGCGCGCACGCCGCGCCGGCTGACTCGCCGCACGGGCGGCACGGCCGCCCGCCGCGACCTCACGAAGGGCCTCCACCCACCCGGGCGGGGGCCCTTCGCTCACCCCTGGCGCGTACCCGCGCCGTCGCGCAGGACGAGCTGGAGCACCACCTGCGTGCCGCCGCCGGGCCGCGGCTCCCAGGTGATCGTCCCGCCGAGCTCGTTCGTCACGAGCGTCTGGACGATCTGCGTGCCGAGCCCGCTCTTCGACGCGCGGCCCGCGCTCGCGACGTCGCCGTCGGGCATCCCCACGCCGTCGTCGGCGACGACCACGCGCACCGCGGACCCGTCGCGCTCCGCCGCCACCTCGACCGTCCCGGCCTCGCGCTTGGCGAGGCCGTGCTCGACGGCGTTCGTCACCAGCTCGGTGAGCACGAGCGCGAGGGGCGTCGCGTCCTCGGCCGGGACGAGCCCGAAGGTCCCGGTACGCACCGTGCGGACGCTGGTGTCCGCCGAGGCGACGTCGGCCGCGAGCCGCAGCGCCCGCCCGACCATGTCGTCGAACTCGACCTCCTCGTCGAGGGTCTGGGAGAGGCTCTCGTGCACGAGCGCGATCGTGGCGACGCGACGCATCGCCTCCTCGAGCGCGGCGCGCGCCTCGGGCACGTCCATGCGCCGGGCCTGGAGGCGCAGGAGGGCGGCGACGGTCTGGAGGTTGTTCTTGACGCGGTGGTGGATCTCGCGGATCGTCGCGTCCTTGGTGATGAGCTCGCGCTCGCGGCGACGCAGCTCCGACACGTCGCGGCACAGCAGCACCGCGCCGATGCGCTGGCCCGACTCGGTGAGCGGCAGCGCGCGCAGCGACAGGGCGGTGCGCTGGGCCTCGATGTCCGTGCGCCACGGCGCCCGGCCCATGACGACGAGCGGGAGCGACTCGTCGACCGGCGTCTGGTGCTCGACGAGGTCCGCCGTGACCTCGATGAGCGAGCGGCCGACGAGCGGCCCGATCACGCCGAGGCGGTGGAAGCAGCTCAGGGCGTTCGGGCTCGCGTACAGCACCTCGCCCTCGGAGTTCAGCCGGATGAGCCCGTCGCCCACGCGCGGCGCGCCCCGCCGCGGCCCGGTCGCCGCGTTGGGGAACGGGAACTCCCCGCGCGAGATCATGGCGACGAGGTCGTCGGCCGCCTCGACGTAGTTGAGCTCGAGCCGGCTCGGCGTGCGACCGCTGCCGAGGTTCGTCTGCCGCGCGACCACGGCGACGGCCCGTCCCTCGTGCACGACCGGGATCGCCTCCTCGCGCACGGCGTACGCGCCGAACCACCGGGGCTCGCGCGAGCGCTGCGACCGCGCCTCGGCGAGCGCGCGCTCGAGCTGCGGGCGCTGCCCCTCCGGCGCGAACGACCCGACGATGTCGTCGTAGTGCACCGTCGCCCCGGTCGAGGGCCGGCACTGCGACAGGGCGACGAAGTTGCCGTCCTGCGTCGGGAGCCAGAGCACGAGGTCCGCGAACGCGAGGTCGGAGATCACCTGCCAGTCGCCCACGAGCAGGTGGAGCCACTCGTTGTCCGCGGCGCTGAGGTCGGCGTGGCGGGAGATGAGGTCACTCATGGCAGACACACCCCCCAGGGTAGAGGGATGCCGCTCGTGGGCGTGCCCGTTAGAGTCCGGCGTGAGCGCTCCACGACCGGGGCGCACCCGAGGAGGTCCCGTGCACCTGCGCGTCGAGCTGCGTTTCCCCGCGTCCGTCCAGGACGTCGGCGCGATGCTCGCCGACGAGTCGTTCGTCCGCTGGCGCGCCGAGCGGTCGGGAGGGCCGGGCGGCGAGGTCCAGCAGGTCGACGTGACGGGTGACGCCGACGGCGCCTTCACCGTCGCGGTGCGCCGCACGCTGCCGACCGACCAGATCCCCGCGCACGTGCGCTCGTTCGTCGGCGGGGGGCTCGAGATCCGCCAGGCGGAGGCCTGGGAGGCCGAGCACGACGCGTCCGCCGGGGCACCGTCTCGCTCGAGATCGCGGGCGCGCCGGTGCGTCTGACGGGCACCGTCCTGCTCGCGCCGGGCGGCACGTCCGGCAGCACGGGGGGCGGCACAGGGGGCGCCACCGTCCAGACCTACGAGGGCGAGGTCCGTGCCTCGGTACCGCTCTTCGGGAGCGCGATCGAGGAGGCGGCGGCCGACGCCGTGCGCACCGCGCTCGCCGCGGAGGAGCGCGCGGGGCGCGAGTGGCTCGCCCGCTGAGCCGACGACCGGTCTCGAACCGGTAACGATTCGACCCCTCAGCACTACCCTCGTCACGCAGCGACAACGCTGTGACCTGCGAAAACGTGGCGATGGGAGCGCGGCCACGCGTCCGGCGGCATCGCGGCGGCTTGACACCTCCGCGCGCTCGCCGCCACCATCTGAGCACTTTATGGAAGCGCTACCACTTGCGGGTGGGAGCGCTGCCACCGTCACGACAAGGGAGTCACCGTGCAGAGCAGCACCCGTACGACCCGCCGGTCCCGCCAGGCGATGTCCGCCGCCGCGGGCCTGGCGGCCATCACCCTCGCCCTGACCGCGTGCTCGAGCGGGTCCGGGTCCGACGACGAGACGACGACCGGGGACGAGAAGATCACCCTCACCGTCGCGACGTTCAACGACTTCGGCTACACCGACGAGCTGCTCGCGCGGTACACCGAGGAGCACCCGAACGTGGAGGTCAAGCAGACCAAGGCCGCCAAGTCGGAGGACGCCCGCACCAACCTCACGACCAAGCTCGCCGCCGGCGGCGAGGGCCTCGCCGACATCGAGGCGATCGAGGTGGACTGGCTGCCCGAGCTCATGCAGTACCCCGACCTCTTCACCGACCTGAGCGACCCCGAGCTCGAGGGCCGCTGGGTCGACTGGAAGGTCCAGCAGGCGACGACGCCCGACGGCATGGTCATCGGCTACGGCACCGACATCGGCCCGAGCGCCATCTGCTACCGCCAGGACCTGCTCGAGGCGGCCGGGCTGCCGAGCGACCCCGCCGGGGTGGCCGAGCTCCTCGGCGGCGAGGACGCGACGTGGGACGACTACTTCGCGGCCGGCGCCACGTTCACCGAGGCGAGCGACGCCGCCTGGTACGACTCCGCCATGGCCCTGTCGCAGGCGATGGTCAACCAGATCGACAACGCCTACGAGGAGTCCGACGGCACGCCGAAGGACCTCGCCTCGAACGCCGAGATCAAGGACATCTACGACACCGTCCTCGAGCAGTCGACGACCAACGGCCTCTCCGCAGGTCTCGAGCAGTGGTCGGGCGACTGGGACGCCGCGTTCCAGAACGACGGCTTCGCGACGATGATCTGCCCGGCGTGGATGACGGGCCCGATCGAGGAGCGCTCGGGCGGCGTCGCCGGCTGGAACGTGGCCGACGTCTTCCCCGGCGGCGGTCTGAACTGGGGCGGTTCGTTCCTCACCGTCCCGGCGTCCGGCCCGAACGTCGAGGCGGCGCAGGAGCTGGCCGCGTGGCTGACCGACCCGGCCCAGCAGACCGAGGCGTTCGAGAACGCCGGCACCTTCCCCTCGCAGGTCGAGGCGCAGGAGTCCGAAGCCGTCCAGTCGTTCACGAACGAGTTCTTCAACGCGGCCCCGGTGGGCGAGATCTTCGTCAACCGCGCGCTCGCGATCGAGGGCGCCCCGTTCAAGGGCGCGAACTACTTCGCGATCCACACCACGGTGCAGGACGGCATCAAGCGTGTCGACGTCGAGAAGACCGACGACGCCGCGTCCTCCTGGGACAAGACGATCCAGGCCTACCAGGACCTGGGCCTGTGAGCTGACGGGGCCGGGCCGGCGCGCGAGCGTCGGCCCGGCCCCCGCCGTGCCCCCGCCGCGCCGCTGCCGTGCCGGCGGCACGGCCCCGTCCACCGCCCGGCGTCGCCCGGACCGCGACCCGCGCCGACGCACCTGAAGACCAGGAATCCACATGGCCGTCCTCACGCCCACCCAGCCCCCGCCGGGGCTCGAGGGACCGACCGAGCGCACCCCCCGCCGCGTCGGCCTCACCCAGCGCCTGAGCCGCTGGGACGTCAAGGTCTCCCCCTACCTCTACATCTCGCCGTTCTTCGTCCTCTTCGCGATCACCGGCCTGTTCCCGCTCGTCTACACCGCCGTCGTGTCGGTGTACGACTGGAACCTGCTGGGCGGCCAGGGCGACTTCGTGGGCCTCCAGAACTACACGGACGTCCTCGCCCAGCCGACGTTCTGGAAGTCGCTGCGCAACACGCTGTCGATCTTCGTCCTGTCGTCGGTGCCGCAGGTGATCGTCGCGATCACCATCGCCGCCCTGCTGGACCAGAACCTGCGCGCCGCGACGTTCTGGCGCATGGGCGTGCTGCTGCCGTACGTCGTGGCGCCGGTCGCGGTGTCGATGATCTTCGGTCGCCTCTTCGCCGACCAGTACGGACTGATCAACGAGCTGCTCGGCGTGGTCGGCATCGAGCCGATCCGCTGGCACGCCGACACCTTCGCGAGCCACGTCGCCATCTCCAGCATGGTGAACTTCCGCTGGACGGGCTACAACGCCCTGATCTTCCTCGCGGCGATGCAGGCGGTGCCGCGCGAGCTGTACGAGGCCGCGATCATCGACGGCGCCGGGCGCGTGCGCCAGTTCTTCTCCGTCACCGTCCCGCAGATCCGCGCGACGATCATCTTCGTCGTCATCACGTCGACGATCGGTGGCCTGCAGATCTTCGACGAGCCGCGCATGTTCGACGCGCAGGGCCTCGGCGGAGCCGACCGCCAGTGGATGACCACCGTGCTCTACCTCTACGACGTCGCGTGGGGCAACCAGAAGAACTTCGGGCGGGCAGCGGCCGTCGCCTGGCTCCTGTTCCTCATCATCCTCGCGATCGGCATGGTCAACTTCCTCGTCACCCGGCGGATCTCGACGTCCTCGACCCGGCCCGGCCCGTCCCGCCGTGCACGGCGGCACGTCCGCTCCCGCCGGCGTGCCGGGGCCGGCAGGGCGATGGCGGTCCGCCCGCCCGCCGCCGGCGACAACGCCGCCGTGCCGATGCCCAGCTCCACCGATCGGAGGAAGCGATGAGCTCCGTCCCCGTCGCCGCCCAGACCGCCGGCACGGGTGCGGCCCGCGCCGCCGCCCGCCGCCGCAACGCGGGCAAGAACGTCGGCGGCACGCAGCGCCGGCCCCGCTGGGTCACCTACACGATCCTCGGCGTCGCCCTGCTCGTGTCGGTGTTCCCGCTGTACTTCACCCTGATCCTCGGGTCCTCGACGCCCGACGAGATCTCGCGCAGCGCGCTGCCCCAGCTCCTGCCCGACGCGAGCCTGTTCGACCGGTTCGCCGACGTGATGAGCTCGGACGCCATCAACTTCTGGAAGGCCGCGTTCAACTCGGTCGTCATCTCGGTGGTGACCGCCGCGTCGGTCGTGCTCTTCTCGACGCTCGCCGGGTTCTCGTTCGCCAAGCTCCGGTTCCGGGGCCGGGGGCCGCTGCTCGTGTTCGTCATCGCGACGATGGCGGTGCCGACCCAGCTCGGCGTCATCCCGCTGTACATCCTCATGTCGGACATCGGCTGGATCGGCAAGCTCCAGGCAGTGATCGTGCCCGCGCTCGTCACCGCGTTCGGCGTGTTCTGGATGACGCAGTACCTGGGTGAGGCGCTGCCGTACGAGCTCATCGAGGCGGCCCGCGTGGACGGCGCGTCGATGTTCCGCACGTTCTGGTCGATCGCTCTGCCCGCGGCGCGGCCCGCCGCGGCCATGCTCGGGCTGTTCACGTTCGTGCAGCAGTGGACGAACTTCTTCTGGCCGTCGATCGTGCTCAACCAGAACAACCCGACGCTGCCGCTCGTCGTGCGGTCCCTGCAGTCCAACTACTTCGTCGACTACTCGCTCGTCATGGCGGGGGTCTTCCTCGTGACGCTGCCGCTCATCGTGATCTTCCTGTTCACCGGCCGCCAGCTCGTCGCGGGCATCATGCAGGGCGCCGTGAAGGGCTGACGCCCTGCCCCGGGGTGCCCGGGGCGGCCGCGCTCGTGCCCGGCCGCCCCCGCCCGACCATGCCACCGCACCACCTTCGAAGGACAATCGACCCATGAGCATCTTCGTCCCGTCCACGCCGCTCGCGCCGAACCCCGAGACCGCCACCGGTCGCGTGGAGATGCCGCGAGGCTTCCTGTGGGGTGCCGCCACCGCGGCGTTCCAGGTGGAGGGCGCGGGGCACACCGACGGCCGCACGGACTCGATCTGGGACACGTTCTGCCGCGTCCCGGGCGCGGTCGTGAACGGCGACGACGGCGAGGTCGCCTGCGACCACTACCACCGGTACCGCGACGACGTCGCCCTGATGCGCGAGCTGAACCTCGGGGCGTACCGCTTCTCCAGCTCGTGGGCGCGCGTGCGGCCCGACGGCGGCGCGGTGAACCCGGCCGGCGTCGCGTTCTACGACCGGCTCGTCGACGAGCTTCTCGCGGCCGAGATCCTGCCGTGGATCACGCTCTACCACTGGGACCTGCCCCAGGCGCTCGAGGAGAAGGGCGGGTGGACGAACCGCGACACCGCGTTCCGGTTCGCCGACTACGCGGTGTCGATGCACGAGGCGCTCGGCGACCGCGTGGGCGTGTGGACCACGCTCAACGAGCCGTGGTGCTCGGCGTTCCTCGGCTACACCGCGGGCGTGCACGCGCCCGGCCGGCAGTCGCGCGAGGACGGCCTCGCCGCCGCCCACCACCTGCTCCTCGGGCACGGGCTCGCCGTGCAGGCGCTGCGCGAGCGCGCCCCGCAGGCGAACCTCGGCATCACGCTGAACTTCACGGTGTCCGACCCGGTCGACCCCGCCGACCCGGCCGACGTCGACGCGGCGCGCCGGATCGACGGGCAGTTCAACCGGATCTTCCTCGACCCGCTGCTGCGGGGCGAATACCCGCAGGACGTCCTGGACGACGTCGCGCCATACGGCCTGCTCGACCACGTGCGGGACGGCGACCTCGAGATCGTCTCCACCCCGATCGACACGCTCGGCGTGAACTACTACAACGGCGGCGCCGTCACCGGCCACGCCCCGGCACCGACCGAGGACGAGGCCGGGGGTACCGACGGCGGCACGCGCCCGGAGGGCGTGCGCGAGGGCGAGGGCGACGACGCGCCCGTGCGCGCGACGTCGTCCCCGTACCCGGCCGCCGACGACGCCCACGGCCGCTCGCGCGGCCTGCCCACCACGGACATGGGCTGGGAGGTGCAGCCGGAGGGGCTGACCCGGCTCCTCACGCGCTGCAGGAGGACTACACCGGGCCGCGCGGCATGGCCATGTACGTCACCGAGAACGGCGCGGCCTACCCCGACGCGGTGGCGGCGGACGGCTCGGTCGACGACCAGGACCGGCTCGCCTTCCTCGACGCGCACCTGCGGGCGACGAAGGACGCGATCGACGCCGGCGCGGACGTGCGGGGCTACTTCGCGTGGTCGCTCATGGACAACTTCGAGTGGGCGCTCGGGTACACGAAGCGCTTCGGGATCGTCCGGGTCGACTACGCGACGCAGGAGCGGACCGTCAAGGCCAGCGGGCGCTGGTACGCGCAGGTCGCGCGCGACAACGTCGTGCCGGCCCGTGACGGCGCGCAGGACGACGCCGCGCGCTGATGAGCACCGCGACACCGCCGGTCCCCGTGCCCCACCGGTCGAGGCGGCCGTCGCCGCGGCCCCGGGGGCAGCGGGCCGGGACCGGTGCGCGCGATGCCGGGCGGGCAGGAACGGGTGGGGCGATACTGGGAGGATGACCATCCCGAGCCCCGCACCCACCCTGGACGAGGTCGCCCAGGCGGCGGGTGTCTCGCGCTCGACCGCGTCCCGCGCGATCAACGGCGGGCTGCGCGTCTCGCCCGAGGCGCAGGCGGCCGTGGACGCGGCCGTCGCGACGCTCGGCTACACGCCCAACCGCGCGGCGCGCTCCCTCGTCACGCGGCGTACGGACTCGATCGCGCTCGTCGTGCCGGAGCCGGACGAGCGCATCCTCACGGACCCGTTCCTCGCGGGGACGATGCGCGGCGTCAGCGCGGCCCTCGTGGGCACGGACCTGCAGCTCGTGCTGCTGTTCGCCCGGCCGGACGAGAAGCCGGGCCGGATCGTGCGCTACCTGCGCAGCGGGCACGTGGACGGGGCGATCGTCGCCTCGCACCACCGGGACGACGAGCTCGAGGACGCGCTGCTCGCGACGCGCCTGCCCGCCGTCTTCGTCGGCCGCCCGTTCCATCCGACGCCGGACCTGCTGTACGTCGACGTGGACAACGTCGAGGGCGGCCGGCTCGCCGCCCGCCGCCTCGTCGACGCGGGGTGCCGGCGGGTCGCGACGATCGCGGGACCGCAGGACATGACGGCGGGCGTCGACCGGCTCGCTGGCTGGCGCGAGGTGCTCGAGGAGGCGGGCCTGCCCCACGACGCGGTGGCCGTGGGCGACTTCGCCGTCTCGGGCGGTGCCGCGGCGATGGAAACCATCCTCGCCGAGCACCCCGACGTGGACGGGCTGTTCGCCGCGTCCGACCTCATGGCCGAGGGCGCGATGCGCGTCCTGGCGCAGCACGGCCGCCGCGTGCCGGGCGACGTCGCCGTCGTCGGGTTCGACGACCTCGCGACCGCCGCGACGTCGTCTCCCCCGCTGACGACCGTGCAGAACCCGATGATCGAGATGGTGCGCGACGCGACCGACATGCTGCTCGACCTCGTCGCGCACGGCCGCGCCGACGTCACCTCCCGCGTGCTCGCGCCCCGGCTCGTCGAGCGCGACTCGGTCTGAGCCCCTCCCTGGCAGCTCGGCACCGGCCCGGCGGCTCGGCGCCGGCGCACGGTCAGCGGCGCACGTGCCCGTACCGGTGGGTCGTGCGGCTCACGGCCTGCTCGTGCAGGACGGCGAGCAGCTCGCGCCGCCCGCTCGCGACGACCTCGTGGTCGAGGACCGTCACGTCCCCCACCCGCTCGGCCGCGGCCTCGAGGAGCCCCGGCGAGGAGCCGACGACCCGGACCCGGCCGCGGACCCGGCCGTCGCGCACGCGCGCGGCGAGCTCGGCGTCGTCGACGGTCTCCGGGTCCTCGCCGGCGGCCCCGGCGACCGCGCGCAGCCCGGCGGGAGCACCCGGTGCCGGCACGACGACGACCGGCACGCCCGCCGTGCGCGCCGCGTGCAGGACGCGCTCGACCTCGACGGGTCGCGCGTCGGCGCCCGCGCGCACGGTGAGCAGGTCGACCGGCCGGTAGCGGAAGACGTTCGCCTCCGCGTGCAGCCCGGACGGGTCGTGCTCGCGCGAGAACTCCCGCTCCCACCACCGGGCGTCGTCGGCCCGCGCCCACGCGAGCCACTGCTCGGGCGAGGTGTCGCGCGCGGGCGGGCCGTCGCCGTCGGGCCGCGCGCCCGCGTCGGCGGCGTCCCCGGCGGCGGCCGCGTCCCCGCCACCGGCCACCACGTCGTCGCGCCACCGCCCGAGCTGCGCCACGTAGCTCGGGCCGCCGGCCTTGGAGCCCGGTCCGACCACGGACTGCTTCCACCCGCCGAAGGACTGCCGCTGCACGATCGCGCCGGTGATGTGGCGGTTGACGTAGCGTTGCCGACCTCGACGGCGTCGAGCCAGCGCGCCACCTCGTCGTCGTCGAGGCTGTGGATGCCGCCGGTGAGACCGAACGGCACGGCGTTCTGGAGCGCGACCGCCTCGTCGAGCGTCGCCGCGGTCATGATCCCGAGCACGGGGCCGAAGTACTCGGTGAGGTGGAACGCCGAGCCGGGGCGCACGCCCTCCTTGAGGCCCGGGCTCCACAGGCGACCGGTGCCGTCCGGCCCGGCGTCGAGGCAGCGCGGCTCGACGAGCCACGACTCGCCCTCCTCGAGCGTCGTCAGCGCGCGCAGCAGCTTGCCCGACGCCGGCTCGGTGAGCGGCCCCATGGTCGTGGACAGGTCCGTCGCCGGCCCGACCGCGAGCGAGCGCACCGCGTCGACCAGCTGGCGCCGCACGCGCCGGCCGGTCTCCGTGCGCGGGTCGCCCGCCGGCCCGACGAGGATCAGCAGCGACGCCGCGGAGCACTTCTGGCCCGCGTGGCCGAACGCCGAGCGCACGGCGTCCGCGACGGCGAGGTCGAGGTCGGCCGAGGGCGTCACGACGAGCGCGTTCTTGCCCGAGGTCTCGGCGAGGACCGGCCGCTCTGGCCGCCAGCGCGCGAACAGCTGCGCCGTCTCGATGGACCCGGTGAGCACGACGCGCGCGACGCCCTCGTGCGTGACGAGGTGGCGGCCGCGGTCGTCGTCGGGCACGCGCACGTACTGCACGACGTCGGTGACCTCGACGCCGGCGTCCGCGAGGGGGCGCAGGCCCTCGGCGTCCGCCGCGGCCGCGTCGCGCAGCCCGGCGTGCACCGCGTCGACCGCGACCTCGAGGCAGCGCGGGGTCGGCGGCGCGGGCTTGGCGACGACGGCCGAGCCCGCCGCGAGCGCCGCGAGCACCCCGCCGACGGGAATCGCGACGGGGAAGTTCCAGGGCGGGGTGACGAGCGTGACGCCGTCGGGCTCGAAGCGCGCCCCTGGCACAGCGCCCGGGGCGAGGTCGTCGGCGCGGTCGGCGTAGTAGCGCGCGAAGTCGACGGCCTCGCTGACCTCGGGGTCGGCCTCCGCGACGGTCTTGCCGGGCTCGTGCACCATGGCGGCGACGAGGTCGGTGCGCGCTTCCTCGAGCCGGCGGGCGACGGCGCGCAGCACCCGGCCGCGGGCGACCGGCGCGACCTGCGCCCACGCCGCGGTGGCGCGCCCGGCGCGCGCGACGACGTCGTCCACGTCCGCGGTGGAGGCGAGCTCGGGCGTGCGGACGGGGACGTACCCGCTGTCCGGGCCGGTGACGCGGCGCGCCCACGCGCGGTGGGCGGCGACGGCGGGGTCGGTGTCGGCGGCGTTGGCGAACCCGTGGTCGTCGACCGATCGGCTCCCGGACCGGTCGCCGACCCGGGGTTCGTCCGCTGCCGGCGACGTGGTCGGGGCGGTCGCCGGGAGGTCGGTGCGTGCCCGACGCCGCGGGGTCACGTCCTCCTCGGCGTACCGGACCCCGTGCCGCACGGAGGCGCGGAAGGCGTCCTCCTGGCGCTGCATGGCGGTGCGGCCGTCGCCCGCGAACATCGCGTGCAGGAAGTTCTGCTCGGCGGCGTTCTCCTCGAGGCGGCGCACGAGGTAGGAGATCGCGACGTCGAAGTCCTCGTCGCGCACCACGGGCGTGTAGAGCACGACGCGACCGCCGCGACCGGCGTGCGGCCCGTCGGCGGCGCGGTCGCGCGCGACCTCGTCGCGCACGGCGCGCGCCTCGCCGGGCGCCATGCCCTGGAGCATCTCGACGTCGAGCGCGTGGCTCACGCCACGGGCCCGGCCGAGGAGCACGGCGAGCGCGACGTGGAAGAGGTTGTGGCTCGCGACGCCGATCCGGACCGCGTCGGTGCGGGGCGCGCGCAGCGCGTGGTCGAGCAGGCGCACGTAGTTCGCGTCGACGTCGGGCTTCGTCGGGTACGGCGCCCGCGGCCAGCCGTGCACCTCGGCCTCGACCGCCTCCATCGCGAGGTTCGCGCCCTTGACGAGCCGGACCTTGACCGGCGCCCCGCCGGCCGCGACACGTTCGGCGGCGAACGCGGTGAGCTCGTCGAGCGCGCCGAGCGCGTCCGGGAGGTACGCCTGGAGCACGATCCCGGCCTCGAGCCCGCGGAGCTCGTCGTGCGCGAGGACGGCGCGGAAGACCTCGGTGGTGAGCGCGAGGTCGCGGTACTCCTCCATGTCGAGGTTGAGGAACACGCCGTGGTCGCGTGCCGCGCGGTACAGCGGCAGGAGCCGCTCGACGACGCGGTCGCGCGACCCCTCGAGGTCCCACGTGACGAGCTGCGACGCGACCGAGGACACCTTGACCGAGACGTAGTCGACGTCGGGCCGCTCGACCAGCGCGATCGTCCGCTCGAGCCGCGCGCGGGCCTCGTCCTCGCCGAGCACCGCCTCGCCGAGCAGGTTGACGTTGAGCGCGTAGCCCTCGGCCCGCGTCCGGGCGAGGTGCGCGCCGAGCCCGGCACCGGCGTCGGCCACGAGGTGCCCGACGAGCTGGCGCAGGCGCACGCGCGCGGCCGGCACGACCACGCGCGGCAGCACGGGAGCGACCCCCGCGCCGACGCGCAGGAGCGCGCGGTCGACCGGGCCGAGGAACGAGCCCGCGCGTCCCGCGAGGCCGCCGAGCCGGCCGAGGGCGCGCGCGGCCACGTGCGGGTCCTGGGGGCGGGCGACGTCGTCGACGAACCGCACGGCGAGCTCCAGCCCCGCCGGGTCGGAGACGAGGGAGCCGAGCCGCTCCGCCGTACGGCGCTCCCGGGACTGCGCACGCCCGCTTCCCGCGCCGTCGCTCGCGGCGAGCCAGCGGCGCGCGAGGTCGGCGGCCTCGTCGACGAGGTCCTCGTCGACGAGGTCCTCGGGGACGGGGTGCGTCTCGGTGGCGGCGGCTCCGGGGGTGGGGAGAGGCCGCGCGGTGGCGTCGTCGCTCATCCCCCCAGCGTGCCTCGCCGCGCGCGACCTGTCTTGTACGATCCGGGTCGACATGGCAGCCGTTCGCGACAACTCGTGGCCCGAGGCCGAGGCGCTGCTCGCGGCGCTCAGCCCCGCGATGGTGGCCCTCATGGACGAGCTGCCCGGCACGATGTTCTGCGCGAAGGACGTCACGGGGCGGTACGTCGCGGTCAACCCGGTGTTCGTGGCACGCACCACGGAGCGCTCGCGCCGGGCCGTGGTCGGGCGACGCGCCGGCGACCTCTTCGTCCCCCAGCTCGCGGAGCGCTACGAGCAGCAGGACGCGGAGGTGCTGCGCACCGGCCGGCCGCTGCGCGGGGAGCTCGAGCGCATCCGGCGCCTCGGGGGCACGGCGGGCTGGTTCCTCACGGCGAAGCTCCCCGTGCACGACGACGCGGGCCGCCTCCTCGGGCTCGTGTCCGTGTCGCACGACCTGCGGGCCGGCGAGGCCGACGACGCGACGATGGCGTCGGTGTCCGCGCTCGTCGCGGCGCTCGAGGCCGACCCCGCGGCGCGGTGGACGACGGGACTGCTCGCGGACGCCGCCGGCTGCTCGTCCGCGACGCTCGAGCGGCGCGTGCGCCGCGTGTACGGCGTCACCCCGCGCCAGCTCGTGCTGCGCACGCGGGTGGACCGCGCGACCCGGCTGCTCGCCGCGGGCGAGGGCACGCTCGCGCACGTGGCGGCGGCGTCGGGGTTCTACGACCAGCCGTCGTTCACGCGCACGTTCGCGCGCCTGACCGGCGAGACGCCGGCGCAGTACCGCCGTCGCACCGCCCGCTGAGCCTCCCGCGCCGCCCGCAGCACGGACCGACGGGGTCCACCGGTGGCGAGGGTCGGCGTCGGGCACGAAGACTGGTGCCCATGACCACTGCACCCGGAACCCCCGGACCCGACACCTCCGGCATCCCCACCGCGACGCTCCCCGGCGGCGCCATCCCGCTGCTCGGCATCGGCACGTGGCAGTCCGAGGGCGACGACTGCTACCGCGCCGTGCGGCACGCGCTCGACGTCGGCTACCGCCACGTCGACACCGCGACCGGCTACGGCAACGAGTCGCAGGTGGGACGCGCTCTCGCCGACTCGGGCGTCGACCGCGACGACGTGTTCGTCACGACGAAGCTCCCGCCGGACGCGGCGGGCAAGGAGCGCGAGACGCTCGAGGCCTCGCTGCGCGACCTCGGCACCGACCACGTCGACCTCTGGCTCATCCACTGGCCGCCGTCCGGCGAGGCGTCCCCGTGGGTGTGGGAGCGGTTCGTCGAGCTGCGCGACGAGGGCAAGGTCCGCTCGATCGGCGTGAGCAACTACTCCGTCGAGCAGGTCGACATCCTCTCCGAGCAGGTCGGCGAGACGCCCGCGGTGGACCAGATCCCGTGGAGCCCCGCGGACTACGACGCGAAGACCGCGTCCGAGCTCGCGCGGCGCGGCGTCGTGCTCGAGGGGTACAGCCCGTTCAAGCGCACCGACCTCGACGCGCCCGTGCTCGCCGAGGTCGCGTCCGCACACGGGGTCACCCCGACGCAGGTCGTGCTGCGCTGGCACCTCGACCACGGCTTCGTCGTCATCCCCAAGTCGGTGACGCCCTCGCGCATCGAGGAGAACTTCCGCGTCACGGGGTTCTCCCTCACCGAGGACGAGCGCGCGGCGGTCGACGGCCTCGCCGGCTGACGACGGTTCCTCCCGCCGGTCCGCGGGGCGCGCCGCTGCGCGCCCCGCGGACCGCGGTACGTTGTGGTCCGGGCACGGCACACCCCCGCCGCGCCCGGACCACCTCGGACCGGAGGACCCGTGACGACGACGTCAGCACCCCAGACGACCCCACCCACCCCGACCGACGCGAGCACCCCGGCGCCTACCGACGCGACCGCCCCAGCGCCTGCCGACGCGATGCCCGTCGGCCGCGAGCCGGACCCCGGCTCACCGCTCGCCACCGCGCACGCCCAGCTCGCCGGTGCCGCCGCGTTCCTCGGCTACGACGACGGCCTGCACCGCATGCTCGCGACCCCGCGCCGCGAGGTGCACGTCGCCGTGCCGCTGCGCCGCGACGACGGCACGACCGTGCTCTTCCACGGCTACCGCGTGCAGCACAACGTCTCGCGCGGCCCCGGCAAGGGCGGCCTGCGCTACGCCCCCTCGGTCGACATCGACGAGGTCCGGGCGCTCGCCATGTGGATGACCTGGAAGTGCGCCGTCGTCGACCTGCCCTACGGCGGGGCGAAGGGCGGCGTGGCGATCGACCCGCGCGCGCACACCGACGCCGAGCTCGAGCGCGTCACCCGCCGCTACACGTCCGAGATCATGCCGGTCGTCGGCCCGGAGCGGGACATCATGGCGCCCGACATGGGGACCGACGAGCGCACCATGGCCTGGGTCATGGACACGTACTCGGTCAACCAGGGCTACACGATCCCCGCCGTCGTGACGGGCAAGCCCATCACCGTGGGCGGATCGCTCGGCCGCACGACGCGACGTCCGCCGGCGTCGTGCACGTCACCGCCGCCGCGCTCGCCGAGGCGGGTGCCGACCTGTCGGAGGTGACCGTCGCCATCCAGGGCTTCGGGAAGGTCGGGTCCCACGCGGCGGCGATCTTCGCGGCGCGCGGGGCGCGGGTCGTCGCCGTCTCCGACCAGTACGGCGGGGTCCGCGACCCGGGCGGCCTCGACGTGCGCGGCCTGCTCGAGCACGCGGAGCGCACGGGCAGCGTCGTGGGCTTCGAGCGCGCCGAGCCGATCGCGAACGACGACCTCCTCGCGCTCGACGTGGACGTCCTCGTCCCGGCCGCGGTCGGCGGCGTGCTCGACGGCGCGTCCGCCGCGCGCGTGCGGGCCCGGTGGGTCGTCGAGGGAGCGAACGGGCCGACGACCGCCGACGGCGACCGCGTCCTGGCCGAGCGCGGCGTGACCGTGGTGCCGGACGTCGTCGCCAACGCGGGCGGCGTCGTCGTGTCGTACTTCGAGTGGGTCCAGGCCAACCAGGCCTACTGGTGGACCGCGCAGGAGATCGACGAGAAGCTCGAGCACCGCATGCAGCACGCGTACGACGAGGTGTCGGGCCTCGCGCGCCGCGAGGGGCTGAGCCTGCGCGACGCCGCGCTGGTCATCGGCGTGCAGCGCGTCGCGGAGGCCCACCAGATCCGGGGCCTGTACCCCTGAGCCACCGCTGACCCACGTCCCCGGCAGCATCACCGCGTCCAACCGAGCGAGCGGCCGTGCGCACGGGCACCCTGGTGCCATGACGAAGGACGTGCACGAGGACGCGGACCAGATCCGGCACGACTTCTCCGAGGCCGTCACCATGACGGCCTCGGAGCTCGAGTCGTGGCTCGAGACCGACGAGTCGCGGTCGGTGGGGCAGAAGTCGTCGGACGGGTCGGAGAGCACCGGCCACGCGTCCGGCCGGCGGATCGTCGAGCTGCTGCGCACGAAGAAGGACGACCTGAGCGAGTCGGACCTTGAGCACATGCGGAAGGTCACCGGCTACGTCGCCCGGCACTCCGCCCAGCGGCCCGACGGCGACGTCCGCGACACCGCGTGGCGGTACTCCCTCATGAACTGGGGTCACGACCCGCTCGCGACGGACTGAACGCCCCGCGGCACCGAGACGCCCGGCTGCGTCCGAGCGTGCTCAGGCGCTCCGACGGCGCAGGACGGCGACGAGGCCGGCCGTGAGCGCGACCGCCGACGCCGCCGCGGCCGCCCACGCGACCGTCGTGTCCTCGAGCGGACCGGCGAACCGCCCCACCGCGACCCAGGCCAGCCCCCACGACATCGCGAGCGCG
This sequence comes from Cellulosimicrobium sp. CUA-896, assembly GCF_001942335.1. Classification (GTDB taxonomy): domain Bacteria; phylum Actinomycetota; class Actinomycetes; order Actinomycetales; family Cellulomonadaceae; genus Cellulosimicrobium. Next base: position 18,791 of record NZ_MKKH01000002.1, read on the forward strand.
ATCCCGAGCGCCACGCCGCGACGCCGGCCCGCGAAGGCGGCCCACGCGACGGACAGCGCGGCCGCGAGCGCCACGACGACGACGCCCCAGCCGGTCGCGCCGAGACCGAGGCCGCCCACCCCGGCGTCCGCGAGCACCGCGGCGACGTTCGCGAGCGTCGCGACGCTCACCCAGCCCGTGTACAGCCCGACGGTGCCGTCGAGCACGACGGCCTGCGCCGCGCCGTCGGGCACCGACCGCACGAGTCGCACGACGAGGACCGCGAGCACGGCGAGCAGCGCGGCGATCACGACGACGCTCGCGACGAGCCAGCCCGCCTGCACGACGCCGATCCAGGCGGCGTTGAGCACCATCGAAGCGAGCACCCACCACGCCGTGGCCCGCAGGCGGGGCGTCGCGGCGTGCCGCGGCAGCACCTGGTACACCGCGAACGCGAAGAGCCCCAGGTAGATGACCGACCAGATGCGGAAGGCCGGGTTGTCGGGGGCCACGGGGGTGGCCGTCGCGGACAGCGCTCCCCCGGCGGTCTGCTCGACGGCGGTGCCGCCGAACGCGCCGGCGCCGTAGGCGGCGGCGCCGGCGGCGACGAGCGAGCCGATCAGGACCACGACCTGCCGGACGCGGTCGCCCGACGTCGGCGGGACGGCGAGGTGCGGGGAGGCGGCTGCGGTCGTCATGCCCCCACCATGACATCGCTCAGCATGCTGAGCATCCCGGGGCGCCGGCCGGGCACGAAGAACGCGGCCCGGAGGGACCCGGGTCAGGCGACCGGCTGGCGGTCCGCCCAGGCGGTCAGGCTCGTGCGCGGGCCCGTGAAGAAGGGGACCTCCTCGCGCACGTGGCGCCGGGCCTCGGTGTTCCGCAGCTCGCGCATGAGGTCGACGATGCGGTGCAGCTCGTCGGCCTCGAACGCGAGGATCCACTCGTAGTCGCCGAGCGCGAACGACGAGACGGTGTTCGCCCGGACGTCGGGGTAGTCCTTGGCGGCGAGACCGTGGTCGCGCAGCATCGTGCGACGCTCGGCGTCCGGGAGCAGGTACCACTCGTAGGACCGCACGAACGGGTACACGCACAGGTAGCCGCGCGGGTCCTCCCCCGCGAGGAACGCCGGGACGTGGCCGCGGTTGAACTCCGCGGGGCGGTGCAGCGCCGCGTTGGACCACACGGGCTCGAGGTGCGCGCCGAGACCGCTGCGGCGCAGCCGCTGGTAGGCGCCCTGCACCGACTCGATCGTCGGTCCGTGCCACCACACCATGAGGTCCGCGTCCGAGCGCAGGCCCGCGACGTCGTACCAGCCGCGCACGACGAGCTCGCCGTCGGTGGCGGCCGGGGCGTCGCCACCGCCCACCGCGTCGAGGGCCTCCGTGACGAGCGCGGCCCGCTCGTCGGCGTTCGCGGGCAGCGGGGCGGCCGTCGCGAACACCGACCACATCGCGTAGCGGATGGTGGCGTTGATCTGCTCGTGGTCGGCGGGGACGCGGGCGGCGCCGGGTCCGTGCTCCTCGGTCATCGGGTCCAGGGCTCCTCGTGCGGGGTCGGTGCGGGACGTCGTGCGTCGTCGGGTCCGGGACGACGCAGGGTCACGAGTACAGGTCGGTGCTGCACAGCGCGGGGACGCCGCTCGGCTCGCCGTCGCGGCGCAGGCAGCAGCCGGGCGCGCACACCGAGCGGAACGGGGGCAGGTCGCCCACGGTCGCCTGCGCGACGTCCTCGCCGCGGGCCAGCGCGGCGCGCTCGAGCAGCAGGTCGACGAGACCGCGGACGAACGGCTCGCGCGTGCTCACCGTGCCCGCCCGGACGGCCGTCATGCCGAGCTCCCCGGCCGTCTCGAGCGCCTCCGTGTCGAGGTCGTAGGCGACCTCCATGTGGTCCGAGATGAACCCGATGGGCGCTAGCACGACGTCGCGCACACCGTCCCCGGCGAGCGCCTCGAGGTGGTCGTTGACGTCGGGCTCGAGCCACGGCTGGCTCGGCGGCCCGGAGCGCGAGCAGTACGCGAGGTCCCACGCGACGTCGTGCCCGAGCCGCGCGGAGACCTCGGCGACGATCACGCGCGCCAGGTCGAGGTGCTGCTCGGAGTAGGTCGCCATCGCGACGCGCGAGGCCGCCTCCATCGTGTCCGGGATCGAGTGCGTGACGAACACGAGACGCGCGGCCGCGCCGTCGCCGCCCCGCTCCGCGAGCGCCGCGTACCCGTCGAGGACGGCGTCGACGTTCGCCTGCGCGAAGCCGGGGTGGTTGAAGTAGGAGCGGATCTTGTCGAACTGCACGCCCGTGGAACCGGTCGCCCCGAGCTGGCCGCGCTTCTCGAGCACGACCGCGAGGTCCTCGCGGTACTGGCGGCAGCCGGAGTACGACGAGTACGCGGACGTCACCAGGCGACGGCACGCTGCGCGCCGAGGGCCTCGAGCTCGCTGATCGCGTCGTCGGTGTACGGCTCCCAGTTCCGGTTGCCCCACACCACCGGCAGCTCGACGCCCCGGCGTGCGAGCTCGGCCTCGAGCGCCGCCTTGAGCGCGAGGTTCTGCTCGTTGATCGGGCTCCTGCCGCCGAACCCGTAGTAGTGCTCCCCGACCTCCTCGAGGCGCGCGTCCGGGATCCCCTTGCCGGCGGTCACGTTCCGCAGGACGGCACGACGTCCTCGGGCTCGTTCGGGCCGCCGAACGAGTAGAGGAACAGCGCGTCGTAGGGGCGGACGTCAGGCGTGTCGCGGACGGCGTGGGCGTCGTGGGCCGCGGGGGCGACGTCGGCAGCGGTGTCCTGGGGGGAGAACGGGGGCATGGTCTCGATGATGTCACCACCGCGGGCACGCACCAGCCGCGAACGCGACGCCGCGGACGTGACATCGAACGGACACTGTGTCACCTCCCTCGGTCCACGCCGACTGGTGAGGCCGGGCACCCGTCCTAGCGTGGTGAGGTCGGCGGCATCGGCGCCGCCGTCGGGTCTCGAAGGAGGACTCATGGACGCACGACGCACCACATGGAGGTCGGGAGCGGCCGGGGCCGCCGCCGCCGCGGCGCTCGCGGCGCTCCTGCCGCTGGGCGGCTGGGGGCAGGGCGGCGACGGCGGGGACGGCCACGGCCGTCCTGACGACCGCGGCCGGGGCGACCGCGCCAGGAACGTCATCTTCATCCAGGGGGACGGCCTCGGGCTGTCCCACCGCGAGGTCGTCCGCCTCGCCACCGTCGGCAAGGACGGGCAGCTCGCCATGGACTCGCTCGAGCACGCGGGCTGGACCACCACCGACTCCGCCGACCCCGAGGAGGCCGTCACCGACTCCGCCGCGGGCGCGACCGCGTTCGCGTCCGGCGTCCGGACCTACAACGGGGCGGTCGGCGTCGACGCCGCGGGGAACCCCGTGCCGACGCTCCTCGAGCGGGCGCGCGGAGCGGGCAAGGCCACCGGTCTCGTCACGACGGCGCAGGTCACCGACGCGACGCCCGGTGCGTTCGGGGCGCACGTGCCCGACCGCGGGGACCAGAGCGAGATCGCCCGCCAGTTCCTCGAGAGCTCGCGGCCGGACGTCGTCCTGGGCGGCGGCGAGGACTGGTGGTACCCCGAGGGAGACCCGGGCGCGTGGCCGGACAACCCGGCCAAGGACCCGACCGAGCAGAGCCGCGGCACCGCCGGCAACCTCGTCGAGCGGGCGCAAGAGCTCGGCTACACGTACGTGACCGACGCCGAGGGCCTCGCCGCCGCCGGCCGCGGGCGCCTGCTCGGGCTGTTCGCCAACGAGGAGATGTTCGAGCAGCGCAACGAGGGCGAGGGCGACCTGTACGAGCCGGAGGTGCCGCTCGTCGACATGACGGCCAAGGCGCTCGACGTGCTCTCGCGCGACCGCGACGGGTTCTTCCTGCTGGTCGAGGAGGAGGCCGTCGACGAGTTCGCGCACCGCAGCAACGCCACACGCACCATCCAGGCGGGCCAGGCGCTCGACGAGACGGTCGCGCTCGCGCTCGACTTCGCGTCGCGCCACCGGGGCACGCTCGTGCTCGTCGTCGGCGACCACGCGACGGGCGGCCTCGCGATCGAGAACGTCGACGACGAGGACGAGTCCGGCGAGGGCGCGACGACCGAGGACGGCCCGTTCGACCTCGCGGGTTCCGACCTGCAGTTCACGGTGGACTGGACCACGGGCGGCCACACCGGCGAGGCGACGCCGCTGACCGCGCAGGGGCCCGGCGCCGAGGACCTCACCGGGGCGCAGCGCAACACCGACGTCCACGACGTCGTGCTGCGGGCGATGCTGGGCCGCGGACGCGGCTGAGCGCCGACCGGTCCGGCGGCCGACGCGCACGGCGCGGCCGCCGGACCGCGGGGGCCGGCCCGTCACCGGACGGACGGGGTGCCACGTGCAGCGGGGGCGTCCGTCCTCAGCCGGCGAGCCGGCCGGCGAGGATCCGCTTGCCCTGCTCGGCGCCCTTCTGGCTCTCGTGCTGCGCGCGCCGGAAGAAGTCCGCGAGCTCCGCGTCGCCGTCGCGCTCCGCGTCCTGGACGTACTCCTCCAGGCGCAGCACGTTGCTCAGGCACTGCTCGACGAACCAGATGATGTCGTAGTCCTTGTCCTTCGTGCCGGTGACCCCACCGGTCTCCTCGTTCTGCGCCACGTCGGTCTCCTCCACTTCGGTCCAGCGTTCCGTCGGGTCGGGCGATCCGCGGCCCTGCCGGGTCGCGGCGCTGTCCCCAGGCCGTGCCGGCACGAGTCGTAGCACCCACGCTCCGCCGGTCCGGGCGGGATCGCAACCGCCCGCGGCCGTGACCGTCGGCACCGGGTGAGGGGGGCGAGATCGACGACGAGGTCGAGTCGTGCTGCAACCGTGACGAGCGATCGGCGGTGGACGATGCTGCGTCCCGAGCGCGCGGGCCGCTCAGGCCGAGGAACGCTCCCGGGCGTCGTCGGAGGGCTCCACCGGAGCCGGCGGGAGGTGCGGGCGCGACGCCAGCACGAGGCTCGTCACGGTCGCGGCGAGGTCGGTCAGGCGCGGCCGGGTCCGCCCCATGAGCTCCTCGAGCTCGACCGGGCCGGGGGCGATGCTGAACGCCGCGGCGATGCCCGCGGCGCGCGCCCGCTCCGCGGGTAGCAGCACGCGCCCTGCGAGCACGACGACGGGCGGGCGGTGCGGCGCCTGCGCCGCGAGCGCCCCGACGGCGTCCGCGACCTTCCCCTCGACCGACTGCGAGTCGAACGAGCCCTCGCCCGTGATGACGAGGTCGGCGCGCTCCAGCGCGTCCCGCAGGCCGATCGCGTCGGCCACCAGGCGTGCGCCGGGCTCGAGCTGCGCCCCGAGCACCGCGACGAGCCCGGCGGGGACGCCGCCGGCGGCGCCGGCACCGGGGACGTGCGCGACGGCGACCCCGGCCTCGCGCTCGAGCAGCCCCGCCCAGCGCTGCAGCGCGTCGTCGAGGAACGCGACGTCCGCCGGGGCCGCGCCCTTCTGCGGGCCGAACACGTGCGCGGCACCGCGCTCGCCGTGCAGGGGGTTCGTCACGTCGACCGCGAGCCGCCAGGACACGTCGCGCGCCCGCGGGTGCAGCCCCGCCAGGTCGAGGTGCGCGACGCGCGCGAGGCCCTCGCCGCCGTCGGGCACCGGCTCGCCGCGGTCGTCGAGGAGGCGCACGCCCAGCCCCGTGAGGATGCCCGAACCGCCGTCCGTCGAGGCGGAGCCGCCGAGGCACACGAGCACCTCGTCGACCCCCGCGTCGAGGACCGCCGCGGCCACCTCGCCCGTTCCGCGCGTGTGCGCGCGCAGCGGCTGGGGTGCCACGTCGCTCACGTGGGGCAGCCCGCTCGCCTCGGCGAGCTCGACCACGCCGAGCCGGCCGTCGGGCGAGACGCCGTAGCGGGCGGTGCGCGGACGGCCGATCGCGTCGACCGTGACGACGTCGCGCGCCGGGACGCCCCAGACGGCGAGCAGCGCGTCGAGCGTGCCCTCGCCGCCGTCGGCCATGGGCAGCTCGCTGACGTGCGCGTCCGGGACGACGGCGCGGACCCCGGCGGCGACGGCGCTCGCGACCTCCGCGGCGCTCAGGCTGCCCTTGAACGAGTCGGGGCGACGACGACGCGCAGCGGGTCGCCGCTCGGCCGGGCCGTCGGGAGGTCCGTCGGCAGAGACGTGGGCGCGGTGGTGCTCGACGATGAGGACACGGCGCGATCCTAGTGGTGGCTCCCCGGGAGACGGCGCTGCCCGACGGGGTCCTGCGCGGCGCGGAGCCGGTCGAGGAGCGCCCCGAGCGTGGCCAGCTCCGTCTCGTCCAGCACTCCCCCGACGTGCCGCGCGATGGTCCGCGCGTGGGCACGGCCGATGTCGCGCTGCACGCGCGCGCCCTCGTCGGTGAGGCGCACGAGGACGCCGCGCGCGTCGTCCGTCGCGACGGTCCGCTCCACGAGGCCGCGCTGCGCGAGCCGGTCGACCATCCGGCTGAGCGACGGCTGGCTGAGGAGGATGAGCGCGTTGAGGTCGCGCAGCCGCATCCCGTCCGCGGGCCCTTCGTCAGCGAGAACAGCACGTCGTACTCGCGCATCGTCAGCTCGTCCCAGATCGGGTCGGCCTGGAACCGGCGCATGAGCGCCACCTGGGTACGGAACAGCGACTCCCACGTCTCGACGGCGAGACGGGCGCCGGCGCCGTGCGGGCGGGCCACGTCCCCGCCGCCCACGTCCCCGCCGGGCGAGTCGTCACCGGGCGCGTCGTCGCCCTCGGGCGTCCTCGCGTCGTCGGCCATGCGCCCTCCCGTCGCTGCGTCGCGGTCGACTGTAGTGCCGGCGACTCGTGGGCCGCGCGTGCTGGACGCGAGCGCCTCAGCGGCCGAGGCGCCGCTCGCGCTGCGAGTACGCGCGCAGCGCGCGCAGGTAGTCGACGCGCCGGAAGTCCGGCCAGTACGCCTCGCAGAAGTAGAACTCCGAGTGCGCGCTCTGCCACAGCAGGAACCCGCCGAGCCGCTGCTCGCCCGACGTGCGGATGACGAGCTCCGGGTCCGGCTGCCCCTTCGTGTACAGGTGCTCCTCGATGTGCTCGACGTCGAGGTTCTCCGCGAGGTCCTCCAGCCGCGCGCCCGCGTCGGCCTGCTCGCGCAGGTAGGACCGCACGGCGTCGGCGATCTCGTGCCGGCCCCCGTACCCGATCGCGACGTTCACCTGCAGGCCGTCGACGGCGGCCGTGCGCTGCTGCGCGTCGCGCAGGGCACCGGCGAGGCGCTCGGGCAGCAGGTCGAGGCGACCCATGACACGCAGCCGCCAGCGGCCGGTCTCCGCGAGGTCGCGCACGGCGTCCTCGATGATGTCGAGCAGCGCCGCGAGCTCCTCCTGGGAGCGCGCCAGGTTGTCGGTGGACAGCATCCACAGCGTCACGACCTCGACGCCGAGATCCTCGCTCCAGCCGAGGAACTCGTCGATCTTGTCGGCCCCACGGCGGTGCCCGGTCGCGGCGGTCTCCCCGAAGGACCGGGCCCAGCGACGGTTGCCGTCCAGGATGACGCCCACGTGCCGCGGGATGCCCTCGTGCGAGAGCGACGCGGCCAGGCGACGCTCGTAGAGCCGGTAGACGGGGTGGGGCAGGCGCACGACTCTTCCTCGGCGGTGGCTCGGCGACGGGTTCGACGGCGGCGGGCGCGGGCGCGCCTGCGCCCCGGCCGGACCGGCCTGCCACACCGTACTCCCACCGCCACCGCGGACGGGCCCGTCGTGCGAGCCGCGCAGCGCTCTGCCCAGGATCTTCACAGCGCTCGACACCGTCGACGCGCAGACCTACGCCCGCGTAACCTACGATGGCGTAGGTTCGCGACCGGGCCGCCCCCGCCTCGCGACCACGACCGTGCGAGCACCCCAGGAGGACCGGTGGCAGGACCGACGCCCGAGCGACCGCACGCGCACGCGACGGGCGCGGAGCCACGTCACGACGCGTCGACGACGGAGGACGGTTCCCACGCCCTCGACGCGGTCCGCGGCACCCTGACCGACGCGGTGACGCACGTCGCCGACGCCGTCAAGCCGCGGCTGCGCGGCTGGATCCACGCCGGCACGTTCCCCGTCGTGCTCGTCGCCAGCATCGTCCTCGTCGTGATCGCCCCGCCGGTCGCGGGCAAGGTCTCGTGCGCGATCTTCGGACTCACCGCGTGCCTGCTCTTCGGCACGAGCGCGGTGTACCACCGCGGCAGGTGGTCGCCCCGGGTCGCCGGCATCCTGCGCCGCGCCGACCACGCGAACATCTTCCTCATCATCGCGGGGACCTACACGCCGCTCGCGGTGCTCCTGCTGCCGCAGCGCACGGCCACGACCCTCCTGCTGGTCGTGTGGGGCGGCGCCCTGCTCGGCCTGCTCGCCCGCATCCTGTGGCTCCACGCGCCGCGGTGGGTCTACGTGCCGGTCTACGTCGCGCTCGGCTGGGTCGCCGTGGGCTACATGCCCCAGTTCTGGACCACCACGAACGGCCCGGCGATCGTGTGGCTCGTCGCCGCGGGCGGCCTGGCCTACACGCTCGGCGCCGTCGTCTACGGCATCAAGCGCCCGAACCCGAGCCCGCGCTGGTTCGGGTTCCACGAGATCTTCCACGTGCTCACCGTCATCGGGTTCGCGTGCCACTTCGTCGCGATCACCCTCGCGGCCGTCGCCGCGCGCTGACTCCCCTGCCCCCGGCGCGGGCGGGGTCCGCGCGGTCGGGTGCCACGGCGAACCCCGGCTTGTGCGCCTCTCAGGGTCGGATTCGGCAGACAACCCGGGGTTCGGCAACGCCCCCGGCGCACAATCCGGGCTCGGCGGCTCGACCGTCGACCGGCACCTCGAACCCCGGCTTGTGTACCTCTCAGGGTCGAGTTCGGCAGCCAACCCGGGGTTCGGAAACGCCCCCGGCGCACAACCCCGGGTTCGGCGGTCGACGGCGCCCGCGGCCGGTCAGTCCCGGGGGACGACGACGTAGCGGCGGTTCGCGAGGGACGGGTTCTGCTCCCGCACGGCGGCGAGCGCCGCGGGATCGAGGTCGGCCGTGCGCAGCTCGGCGCGCTCGCCGAGCTCGATCCCGACCTGACCGTCGGGGCCGACGAGGAGGGAGCGGCCGGTCACGCCCCGGCCCGCCTGCCCGACGGCCAGGACGACCGCGGTGTTCTCGATCGCGCGGGCGCGGGCGAGCGTGCGCCAGTGGTCGGCCTTCAGCGGGCCCGCGGCCCACGCCGCCGGGACGACGAGGACGTCGGCCCCCGCGTCGACGAGCCGGCGGGCGCTCTCCGGGAAGCGCAGGTCGTAGCACGTCATGACGCCGAAGGTGAGCCCGCCGACGTCGAGCACGAGCGGCGGCGCCGCCGGGTCGCCCGGCTCGAGCCGTTCGGACTCGCGGTGGCCGAACGCGTCGTAGAGGTGGACCTTGCGGTAGACGCCGACGAGACCGCCGTCGGCGTCGACCCCGACGACGGCGTTCACCGCGCGCGCCGGGTCGGACCCCGGCAGCAGGGTCCCGGCGACCGCCGCCACCCCGTGCTGCCGGGCCAGCCGGCGCAGCGTCGTGACGAACGGTCCGTCGAGGGGCTCGGCATTCTCGGGGCCGGTGCCGTGCGGGTCGAAGGCCGCGGCGTACTCGGGCAGCACGAGGAGGTCGGTGCCGACGCGGGCCGCGTCGCGGAAGACCGCGCCGACGGCGACGAGGTTCGCGGCGTGGTCCGCCGAGACCTCGACCTGGCCGATCGTGACCCGCACGCCACCCGTCACGTCAGCGTCCGCGGCCGGTGGACGTGCCCTCGCCGGGGTCGGCGTCGCCGGGCGCGTCGCCCGCCGGGCCTGCGTCGTCGGCGGGCCCCGCACCGCCGGGCCTCCGGGCGCCGCGCCGGTCCTCGACCGGGATGCCCCGGTCCTCGGCGTTGCGCCGCATGCGGCGCAGCTGGCGCGACAGCCCGAAGAACAGCGCGACGGCGGCCAGCGCGACGGCGAAGATCGCGAGGAAGCCCGCGAGCCCCGGCGAGACGTCGGTGGGCTCGAGCTCGGGGCGCAGCGGGTCCTCGGACGGGCTCGGGGCGGGCGTCGCGGTCTCGGCGACGACGTCCGCGGCCCAGCCGGGGCCGCCCGCGCCGGTGGACGCGTCGAGCTGCCCGCCGAGCAGCGGGACGGCGCCCGCCGCCGGGCTCACGCGGCGCTCCCGGAGCCCGTGGCGACGAGCTCCCGCACGCCCGCGAACAGGTCGTCCTCGGGCAGCTCGGTCGGGACGCGCGACTCCGCGAGCTCGTACTCCTCGAAGGGCCACACCTGGGCCTCGAGGTCGCGCGGGATGGCGAAGAAGAACCCCTCGGGGTCGATCTGCGAGGCGTGCGCGACGAGCGCGGCGTCGCGCTGGGGGTAGTACCGCGCCACCTCGACGCGCGTGGTGACCTCGCGCTCGGGGATCTCGCGCGCCGAGCGGGACTCGACCCAGTCGCCGAAGGGCGACTCGAGGCCGGCGCCCTGCATCGCCTCGTGCAGCGTGCGGATCCGGTTCATCGAGAAGTCGTGGTTGTAGTAGAGCTTGAGCGGCGACCAGGGCGCCGCGCCGCCGTCGCGGCGGTAGCGCTCGGGGTCGCCCGCGGCGTGGAACGCCTCGTACGCGACGCGGTGGCACATGACGTGGTCGGGGTGCGGGTAGCCGCCGGACGGGTCGTACGTCGTCACGACGTGGGGCCGGAACTCGCGCACCAGCTCGACGAGGGGCGCGGCCGCCTCCTCGAGCGGGACGAGACCGAACGAGCCCTCGGGCAGCGGGGGCAGCGGGTCGCCCTCCGGCAGGCCCGAGTCCACGAAGCCGATCCACTGCTGGCGCACGCCGAGCGCCCGCGCCGCGGCCGCCATCTCCTCCCGGCGCAGCGCCCGCATGCCCTCGACGTCCTGCGGCCCCTGCCCGAAGCTCGGGTTGAGGATGTCGCCGCGCTCCCCGCCGGTGCACGTCGCGACGAGCACGTCGACGCCCTCCGCCGCGTACCGCGCCGTCGTCGCGGCACCCTTGCTCGACTCGTCGTCGGGGTGCGCGTGGACGGCGAGGAGCCGCAGGCGCTCCGGCCCCTGCTCGCGGACGGGCGTCGGTCCGGCCGTGGGTTCGGCCACTGGTCCTCCCGGGTAGGTCGTGCGTCGCCGCACGGGCCCGCGCGCGCGGGCAGCGGCCTGTCGCGGCCGTGCCCCGGCACCCGCCGGGCTCTGCGAAGATGGTCGTGGACCATGATCCCTCACCCCGCCCACCGCTGACGAACCCCGGCCGCCGCCCCGAGCCGACGGTCGTCGCACCGGCCCCGACCCTGGACCGCACCGTGACGAACGAGACCACCGCCCCGCAGCCCGCACCGGGCGCCCCCGCGCGTCCGCCCGCGGGCCGCTACGGCCCGGAGCCGTCGGCGGCACGACGACGGCTCGCCGTCGTCGCGATCGCAGCCGCGGCGGTCGTGGGCCTGGCCGTGGTCGTCGTCATCGGCCTGCGCCTCGCCAGCGAGCCCGTGCGGCACGACATGGTCGGGTTCGACGTCGAGGGGCCCGAGCGCATCGAGGTGACCTTCGACGTGTCGATGGCCCCGGGCACCACGGCGCGCTGCACGATCGACGCGCTGGCCGAGAGCTATGCGCAGGTGGGCACGGTGGACGTCACCGTCGGGCCCGTCGAGACGCTCGAGTCGCGCTGGACGGTGGGGGTCGCCACGTCGGAGCTCGCCACGACAGGGGTCGTCGAGTCCTGCCGCGTCGTGGAGTGACCCGACGGGGCGGCTCGTGGCGTGACCCGTCCGGTCGCGGCCGGTGGCGCCGCCCCGGCGCGACGGCCCGGGACGCCGCCCGCCCTTTGCTATCCTGAGGGATTCCTGCGCAGGACCGCGCCCCGGACGCGCTCGGAACCGTCGTGACGACACCGTCGTGGCGGCGCCCGGCGTCCCGGCGTCCCCGGCGTCCAGGACCAGCCACGACGCGCTGCCACCCGGGCAGCGTCACCGACCCGGGCAGGCAGGCGCACCGCGAACCGCACGCGCCCTGGCTGCCCGCACCTGCACGGCCGCCCTGGCGCGGTCGTCGACCACGCAAGGAAGGAGCGGACCGTGACCGACACCTCTGTCACCTGGCTGACCCAGGAGGCGTACGACAGGCTGCAGGCGGAGCTGACCCACCTGTCCGGCGAGGGCCGCACCGAGATCGCCGAGCGCATCGCCGCGGCGCGCGACGAGGGCGACCTCAAGGAGAACGGCGGCTACCACGCGGCCCGCGAGGAGCAGGCGAAGAACGAGGCCCGCATCCGCGAGCTGACCGAGAAGCTGCGCAACGTGCAGATCGGCACGCCCCCGGACGACGGCAAGGTCGAGCCCGGCATGGTCGTCACCGCGCTCATCGCGGGCGACGAGATGACGTTCCTGCTCGGCTCGCGGGAGATCGCGGACACCACGGACCTCGACGTGTACTCCCCCACCTCGCCGCTCGGTTCCGCCATCGACGGCAGGTCGGTCGGCGAGGAGACGAGCTACACGGCGCCCAACGGCAACGAGATCGCCGTGAAGATCACGGACGCGAAGCCCTTCGAGGGCTGACGCCCGGCGCATGACGCCCGGCACCCGCTGCGGGTGCCGGGCCGTCGTGCGTCCCGGCCGGCTACGGTCCCGGTCGCTACGCCCCGGGCGCGCGACCGGACCGCTCGACGCGGTACCCGTCCGTCCGCAGGCGCGCCAGGAGCTCGTCGCAGTGCTCCGGCCCCTTGGTCTCGACCTGCATGCGCACCCACGCCTCGCCGAACCCCAGGCCGACGTCGGTGCGGTCGTGGTGGATGTGCATGACGTTGCCGCGCAGCGCGGAGATGACCTCGAGCAGGCCGGCGAGCGCGCCCGGGCGGTCGTCGAGCAGCACCTGGAGCTGGACGTACCGCCCGGCGGCGGTGAGGCCGTGGCGCACGACCCGCAGCAGGACGAGCGGGTCCACGTTCCCGCCCGAGAGCACGACGACGACCGGCCCCTCGAGCGGGCGGGGCACGTCCGGCGCGGGGGCCGGGTCCGTGGCGTCGAGCGCACGGGACGCCGCGAGCAGCGCCGCCACGCCCGCCGCCCCGGCGGGCTCGACGAGGAGCTTCGCGCGCTCGGCGACCATGAGCAGGGAGCGCGAGATGTCGTCCTCGCTCACCGTGCGCACCTCGACCCCGAGGCGTCGCAGGATGCCGAACGGCACCGCGCCCGGGGTGCCCACCGCGATCCCGTCGGCCATCGTGGCGGCGGCCCGGGACGTCGTCGGCTCGCCGGCGGCGAGGGACACCGGGTAGGCCGCGGCCCGCTCGGCCTGGACGCCGACGACGCGCACGTGCGGAGCCGCCTCGGCGAGCGTCGCGGCGAGGCCTGCGACGAGGCCGCCGCCGCCCAGCGGGGCGACCACGGTGCGCACGTCCGGGACCTGCTCGAGGATCTCCAGGGCGATCGTGCCCTGGCCCGCGACGACATCCGGGTGGTCGAACGGGTGCACGACGACCGCCCCGGTGCGCGCGGCCTCGGCGTGCGCGGCGGCGAGGGTCTCGTCGACGTCCTCGCCCACGAGGCGCACCTCGGCGCCGTACTGCCGTGTCGCCGCCACCTTCGGCAGCGCCGCGTCCACGGGCATGTAGACCACGGCACGGATGCCGAGCAGACCGGCGGCGAGCGCCACGCCCTGCGCGTGGTTGCCCGCGCTCGCGGCGACGACCCCGCGGGCCCGCTCGGCGGCGGACAGCCGGGCCATGCGCACGTACGCGCCGCGCACCTTGAACGACCCCGCGCGCTGGAGGTTCTCGCACTTGAGCAGCACCTCGACGCCGGCGGCCTCGCTGACCGCGCGCGACGTCTGGACGGGCGTCACCGTGGCGACGCCGTCGAGCAGCCGTGCCGCGTCGCGGACGTCGTCGAGCGCCGTCGGGGCGAGGGGTCCGCCGTCGGTCACGACGGGACGTCCTCGTCCGGCGCCTCGCCGGGCAGCGCGTCGCGACGCGCCGCCGCGGCGTCGCGCCAGCGGTAGCGGCGGCGCAGCACGGGCCCGGCCAGGTCGTCCTCCGCGCTCTCGACCACGGGTGGCTGGGGACTCCCCCGCACGACGACGCGGTCGTCGGTGCCGAGCTCGGGGAACTTGTCGTGGCCGTGCAGGTAGAGGACCACGGTGTTGAGGACCGCGGCGATCGGCACGGCGAAGAGCGCGCCCACGATGCCGGCGGCGAAGCTGCCGGCGGCGACCACGAGGATGACGGCGACGGGGTGCAGCGACACCGCGTGGCCCATGAGGAAAGGCTGCAGCACGTGCCCCTCGATCTGCTGGACGAGCAGCACGATGGCGAGCATGATCAGCGCCTGCGCCCAGCCCTGCGCCACGAGCACGACCAGCACCGCGATGGAGCCGGTGACGATGGCGCCGACGATCGGGATGAACGACCCGACGAACACGAGGATCCCGAGCGGCAGCGCGAGGCTCGGCACGAAGAACGCGGCGCCGACGCCGATGCCGACGGCGTCCACGGCGGCGACGAGGATCTGCGTGCGCGCGTAGGCGGACAGCGTGACGACCCCGCGACGGCCCGCCTGGTGCACGCGGTCGCGGGCGCGCAGCGGCAGGACGCCGACCACCCAGGACCAGATGCGCTTGCCGTCGAGCAGGAAGAAGAACGTGCAGAACAGCGCGATGAGCGCCCCCGCGAGCACGTGCCCGATGGTCGTGGCCGCGCCGAGCGCGCCGGACACGATGCTGTCCTGGTTCTCGGTGAGCGCCGACTGCGCCTGGTCGAGGTATGAGTTCAGCGTCACCGAGTCGACGCTCAGGGGTCCGTCGGCGAGCCAGTCGGTGAACTGCTCGAAGCCCTGCACGGCCTGGTCGCGCAGGTCCTGGAAGCCGCCGACGATCGACCGTCCGGCGACGGTCACGAGCGCCGCGACGACGACGACCAGCCCGAGGAGCGACAGCCCCGAGGCCCACCCGCGCGACATCCGCAGGCGCCGCTGGAGGACGCGCTGGACGGGCGTGAGCAGCACCGTCAGCAGCAGCGCGACGGCGACCGGGACGACGATGACCTTGAGCTGCACGACGAGCCAGCCGCCCGCCGCGATGGCGCCCCCGACGAGGAGCAGCCGCCACGACCACGACGCCGCGGAGCGGACCGACTCGGGGACCGTCACGGTGTCCGGACCGGCGGGCGGCAGCGGGGCGGGTTCGTCGTGCGGGCCGTTCTGCGAGGTCACAGCCACACCCTACGGGGAGGGCGGGGACGACCGCCCCGGCCCGCGGCGACGCGCCGTCGCCGCCACCGTCAGGACAGGGCGCGGTCGAGGTCCGCGAGGAGGTCGTCCACGTCCTCGATCCCCACCGAGAGGCGCACCAGGTCGTCGGGCACCTCGAGCGCGGACCCGGCGACCGACGCGTGCGTCATGCGGCCCGGGTGCTCGACGAGCGACTCCACCCCTCCGAGCGACTCCGCGAGCGTGAACACGCGCGTGCGCGAGCACACCTCGAGGGCCTTCGCCTCGCCGCCGGTGCGGAACGACACCATGCCGCCGAACCCGCTCATCTGGCGCGCGGCGGTCTCGTGCCCGGGGTGCGACGCGAGCCCGGGGTAGATCACCTGCGTCACCCCCGGGTGCTCGTCGAGGAACGCGGCGACGGCGGCGGCGTTCGCCTGGTGTCGGTCCATGCGCACGGCGAGCGTCTTGAGCCCCCGCAGGGTGAGCCACGCGTCGAAGGGGCCGGCGACAGCGCCCGACGAGTTCTGGTGGAAGCCGACGGCACCCGCCACGTCCGTCCCGCCCGCGGGCGAGCCCAGGCCGCCGGGGAGCTGTGCACCCGTGGCGACGACGAGGGCCCCGCCGACCACGTCGCTGTGCCCGCCGACGTATTTGGTCGTCGAGTGCACGACGACGTCCGCGCCGAGCGCGAGCGGCTGCTGGAGGTACGGCGTGGCGAACGTGTTGTCGACGACGAGCAGCGCCCCGGCGTCGTGCGCGAGGTCCGCGAGCGCCGAGATGTCGCTGATGCCGAGGAGCGGGTTGGTCGGCGTCTCGACCCACACGACCTTGGTCGCGCCGGGCCGCACGGCGGCCCGCACGCCGGACAGCGCCGCCTGCGCGTCTCCGGTGCCCGTCATGTCGACGGGCGTGTGCTCGACGCCCCACGGGCCGAAGACGCGGTGGACGAGCCGGTACGTGCCGCCGTACGCGTCGCCGGGGAACACGACGTGGTCGCCGGGCCGCAGCACGGCGCGCAGCAGCGTGTCCTCCGCGGCGAGGCCCGAGGCGAAGGCGAACCCGCGCGCAGGGGGCGTCCCGTCCGCGGCCGGGCGCAGCCCGCCGGACTCGGCGGCGGCGAGCGCCTCCTCGAGAGCGGTGCGCGTGGGGTTGGCCGAGCGGGAGTACTCGTAGCCGCCGCGCAGGCCGCCGACGCGTCCTGCTTGTACGTCGAGACCTGGTGGATGGGCGGCACGACGGCGCCCGTCGTCGGGTCCGGGTCCTGGCCGGCGTGGATCGCGCGCGTCGAGAAGCCGGTGGTGGTCCAGTCGGGGTGCTCGCTGCTCACCCGTCCAGCCTACGTGCCGTCCGGTCGCCTCCCGGGTGGGGGCCGCCGGCCTGGGCGGGACGGTGGGCCGACGGCACCGTGGGCCGCCGGGACGGACGGAGGCAGGCATGAGGATCGACCTCGAGGGCAGGACGGCGCTGGTCACGGGCTCGGCGCAGGGCATCGGGCTGGCGATCGCGCGCACGCTCGCCGCGTGCGGGGCGAGCGTTGTCGTGAACGGGCGGTCGGCCGGGACGGCGCAGCGCGCCGCGCGGGACGTGCGCGCGCACGTGCCGGGCGCGCAGGTCACCGGGATCGCCGCGGACCTCGCCACCGACGACGGTTCGGCCGCGATGCTCGACGCGGTGCCCGACGTCGACGTGCTGGTCAACAACCTGGGGATCTTCGCGAGCGAGGACCCGCTGGAGATCGACGACGACACGTGGCGCCGGTACCTGGAGGTGAACGTGCTCGCGGGCGTGCGGCTGACCCGCGCGTACCTGCCGGGGATGATGGAGCGCGGCTGGGGCCGGGTGCAGTTCATCGGCAGCGACTCGGCGGTCGCGATCCCCGCGGAGATGATCCACTACGGCGTGACGAAGACGGCGCTCCTCGCGTCTCGCGCGGGTTCGCGAAGGCGGCCGCCGGGACGGGCGTCACGGTGAACAGCGTGCTCGCCGGTCCGACGCACACCGGTGGCGTCGAGACGTTCGCGCGCGAGCTCGTCGGCGACGACCTGCCGTGGGACGAGGCGCAGCGCGTGTTCATGCGCGAGCACCGGCCGCAGTCGCTGCTGCAGCGGCTCATCGAGCCCGAGGAGATCGCCCACATGGTCGCCTACCTCGCGTCGCCGCTCGCGTCCGCGACGACGGGCGCCGCCGTGCGCGTCGACGGCGGCTACGTCGACGCGATCGTCCCGTAGCGTCCCGTCCCCGGGGACGGAACACCCCGGGGCCCCCGGGCGTTCACCCTGGTGCCGGCCGATGCGTCGTGGGCCCGGATCCGCGAGACGCTCGTCGAGGTCCCCCGTCACCGCCCCGGTCGACCGGCACCCCGTGGAGGAAGGTAAGCGATGAACTCGATCTTCGACGCCCTGTTCGGCGGCTCGGCCAAGACCACCATGGTCGCGCCGGAGGACACGCTCCCCGGCCGCCAGTCCCCCGTGCTGCACAACCCCGCCCCGCACACCGTGCTCGGCACGTCGATCACCGGCCCGTGGCCGGAGGGCACGCGCGTGCTGTACCTCGCGATGGGCTGCTTCTGGGGCGCGGAGGAGATCTACTGGCAGGTCCCGGGCGTGGTGAGCACCGCCGTCGGCTACATGGGCGGCACGACGCCGAACCCCACCTACGAGGAGGCGTGCTCCGCCCGCACGGGCCACACCGAGACGGCGCTCGTGGCGTACGACCCGACGAAGGTCTCGGAGGAGGAGCTGCTCAAGATCTTCTGGGAGCGCCACGACCCGACCCAGGCTACCGCCAGGGCAACGACGTCGGCACGCAGTACCGGTCCGCCGTGTACTGGACGACGCCCGAGCAGGAGCAGGCGGTCCGCGAGACGGCCGAGCGCTACGGCGAGGTGCTCGCCGCGAAGGGCTACGACCCGATCACGACGGAGATGAAGCCCGCCGCCGAGGCCGGCCCGTTCTACTACGCCGAGGACTACCACCAGCAGTACCTCGACAAGAACCCGAACGGCTACCGCTGCCACGCGACGACGGGCGTGCCGTTCCCGGACGCCGCCTGACCGCGACGGCCGGCCCGCCCGACGTGGCGCCTCAGCCGGGCCGGCCGTCGCGCGGGCCGAACACGCGCAGCGCCTCGGCGTCGCTCGCGGCGGACCGCACGAAGTACGCGGCCCACTCCGCGACGTCCGGGTAGCGGCTCCCGGCGACGACCTCGGCGACCGCCGCGTCGACGTCGACCTCGGTGTGCCGCAGCGACACCTGCCCGTCGTGCAGGAGCGCCCACGCACCGCCGGCACGCCCGTACGGCATCCCGACGCTGCCCGGGTTGACGACGAGGCGCCGGTCGACGAGCCGCACGAACGGCATGTGCGTGTGGCCGCACACGACCGTCCGGACGTCGGGGTCCAGGTCGGCGAGGACCTCGGCCCACCGGTCGAGCGAGGAGTCGACGAGGACCACCTCCTCGTCGTCGCGCGGCGTGCCGTGGCACACCACCACCCGCCCGAACCCGCGCACCGTGATCTCGACCGGGTGCGGCAGACAGGCGAGGAGCTCGACCTGGTCCGGCCGCAGCTGCGCCGCCGCCCACGGCACGACCGGGTCCGGGGCCGCCCCCGCGCCGTCGCGCGCCCACGCGACGAGCTCGCGGTCGGCGTTGCCGCGCACGAGCAGCGCGCGGTCGCCGAGCCCGACGAGCCGGTCCAGCACCTCGACCGGCTGCGGGCCCGCCGCGTGGTCGCCGGCGACCACGACGAGGTCCGCGCGCTGCACGTCGGGCTCGGCCAGCACGGCGTCGAGCACGGGCAGGACGCCGTGCACGTCCGACAGCACCGCGACCGTGCCGGCGTCGGCCACGTCGTCGCCGACGCCGGTGCTCGCGTCCCCGTGACGTCCCGTGCCCACGTCCACCACCTCCGGCCACACCGTCGCACGTGCGGCGCGCCACGACCAGAGGCCGGGTGGGCCGGGCCCTCGTCCCGCCCGTGGCGTCGCGACGTGGCACGGTGTGCGGGTGACGTCCTCTCCCGCTGCCGGTCCCCCGTCCACCGTGCCCGACGCCGGGCTCCCGCCGTGGGCGGTCGGCTCCCCCGTGCGCCTGCTCGCCGCGGCGCTCGTCGCGGGGTCCGCGGTGCTGCTGTTCGCGGTGCACGTGCGCCCGGTCGGCTACGTCCCGCTCGTCGCCGGGGTGGCGATCGGGTGGGCGGTCGACCGTGCGCTCGGGCGCGACCTCGCCCTGATCGGCCTGGGGATGGCGATCATCTCGGCGATCTCGCTCGAGGCCGACCTGTCGGACGCCGGCATGCTGCGCTTCGCGGTCGCGCTCTCCTCGGCGGTGCTCGTGCCGTGGGCGCTGTCGCGCTTCGCCTTCCGCGACCCGACCATCACGTTCCCGGTCGCGACGGGGCGGCGCTGGACGCGCGGGCAGCTCGTCTACCTCGCCGTGGTCGTCGTCGCGGGCTACCTGATCCTGCCGTTCTACTTCATCGGGTCGGGGGCGTACCGCAACTGGCCGGAGGTCACGGGCGGCCAGGAGATCGCGCGGCTCTTCGTCGGCGTCAACGCGGTCGGCATCTGGGACGAGCTGTTCTTCGTCTGCGTCGTCTTCGCCCTGCTGCGCAAGCACTTCGGGCTGTGGACCGCGAACCTGCTGCAGGCCACGGTCTTCGTCTCGTTCCTGTGGGAGCTCGGGTACCGCGAGTGGGGCCCGCTGCTGACGATCCCGTTCGCCCTGGTGCAGGGCTGGATCTTCTCGTGGAGCAAGTCCTTCACCTACGTGGTGGCGGTGCACCTGCTGTTCGACCTCGTGGTCTTCGGCGTGCTCGTGCACGCGCACCACCCCGAGCTGTTCGACGTGTTCGTCACCGCGCCGCGATGACGGGACGCTCCTAGCCTGGCCCCATGGAGCAGGTCCGGCGGGACGCGCGGCGTGCACGGGCGAGCGGCGAGGCGCACGGCCTCGACCGTGTGCTCGCGTTCGGCGACGCCGTCGTCGCGATCGCGATCACGCTCGTCGTGCTCCCCGTCGTCGACCGCGCGCTGGACGCCGGCTCGGCGCGCGAGTTCTTCGCCGAGAGCTGGGGCACGCTCGCGCCAGCCGGGATCAGCTTCGTCGTCATCGCGCTCTTCTGGCGCGTCCACCACTGGCTCTTCCTGCCCGCGACCGGCTACTCCGGCACCGTGCTCCAGCTCGAGATGCTCTGGCTCGCGTCGATCGTCGCGCTGCCCGTCGCGACGGTGCTCGACTTCACGTCCGGGGGCGGCGACCGGCTCGCGCTCGGCGTCTACATCGGGCTCATGCTCGTCAGCTCGCTGACGCTGCGCGCGGAGCGCGCGGTGCTCGTCCACCAGGGCTTCCTCGACGACGACCCGACCGAGACCGTGGTGGACCGCTGGGTCGGCGCCGTGCTGCTCGCCGTCGCGCTGGTGCTCGCCGTCCTCTTCCCGGACCAGGGTGCGGCCTGGCTGCTGGTCCTCCTGCTCGAGCGCCCGATCCGCGCGGTCGGCGGCCGGCGACGTCAGCCCGCGGCGCCGTCGCCGTCGAGCGGGGGGACGTAGAACGCCGTCGTCGCGGCGACGCGCGCCGCGACCGTCTCCGCGTCGAGGCCGTCGGACGCCGCGAGCGCCGCACCCCACGCCTCGCTGCTCGCCGTGTTGAACGCCCGCACCGCAGGGTCGGCCGCGACCTCCTCGGGCGTGCCCGGCAGGCCGCCGCCCCCGAGGTGCAGCGCGAGGCCGAGGAGCGCGCCGTCCCAGCCCACGCCGACGGCACCGGGTCCGAACTGGTCCCACATCTCCGGGGGCGTGACGGCGGTGTGCTCGAGCGTCAGCCGCGAGCCGTCGCCCGCGGGCTCGAGCCGCACGTCCACGACGGACGAGTCCTCCGGGCCCTGCGGGCCCATGCCCCACGTGACCTGCAGGTGCCGCGGGGCGTCGCAGACGCGGATCTCGCCGCTCGCGTTGCCCTCGACCTGGTAGGAGCCGCCCACGCGGAGCTCGCCCGTCACGGGCAGGAACCAGCGCGGGAGGCGCTCAGGGTTCGTCACGGCGTCCCACACGTCCTCGACGGCGGCGGGGTACGTCCGCGACAGCGTCACGACGCGCGCCTCGCCCGCCGGGAGCGTCCCGCTCCCGACCGCGCGCTGCACGGCCTCCAGCTCGGCGATGAGGTCCTTCATCCTGTCCTCCGTCCCGCCGGCCCCGTGCCGGTGGCCGGCTCCTCGTCGGTGGCCGACGGCGAGGCGCCGCCCGCCCCTGCCCTGCTGCCCGTGGTGGTCGCCTCGTCACGCCCGGCGAGGCGCCGCTCGCGCGCGCCCGGACGAGCTCGGTCCCGAGCGCGTCGAGCCGCTGCTCCCAGAACGTGCGGAGCCCGGCCGCCCAGTCCTCGACCTCGCCGAGCGGCGTCGGGTCGAGGGCGTAGAGACGACGCGTGCCCTCCGCACGGACCGTCGTGAACCCGTGCGTCCGCAGCACCTTGAGGTGCTGCGAGACCGCGGGCTGGCTGATGCCGAACTCCGCGCCGACGTCCGCCGCGATCTCCCCCGCGGCCCGCTCCCCCGCCGCGAGGACCTCGAGGATCCGCCGCCGGACCGGGTCGCCGAGGACGTCGAACGCTTCCACGTCTCCATCATGGAGCCTCGGCTTATATAAGTCAACAGTGATTCTACCGCGCAACGTCAGCGCGACCCCCCGTGAGCGCTGCACCCGTGCACGGACGCAGCGCTCGAGCGGCCGCACCCGCCCGACGCCCTCGCGTCGACGGCGACGGTCCGGCCGTGGCGTCAGCGGCGCCGGCCCCGTCCACGGCCGCCCGGCGCGCCACCCTTGCCGCCCTTTCCGCCCTTGCCGCCCTGACTGCCCTTGCCGCCCTTGCCGCCCTTGCCGTTCTTGCTGCCGCGAGCCGACCCGCGACCGCCCGACCCTCGCCGCCGGCACGGTCGCCGTCGCGCGGGGCCCTCGACGACCGCGCCGGACGCCCCGTCGCGGCGTCGCCGCCCGCACCCGCGCCGCCGGACGTCGCGGCGCGCCCGCGCGAGCTGTTGACCGTGCGCCCCCGCACGATCCCCACCATCTCCTCGACGAGGTCGTCGGCTCCGTCCGCGACCCACGCGAGCGCGACGGGGGCGGTCGGGGCTCCCTCGACCCGGCGGTGGACCACGTCCTTGCGGTGGTGCAGCCGCGCGAGCGACTGCGGCGCGACGAGGACGCCGACACCCGCCGCGACGAGGACGACGGCGTCGGCGGTCGTGGCCGGGCGCTCGACGGCGGGCCGGCCGGGCGGCACGGGCGCGTCGTCCGCGGCACCCGGCACACCCGGCGCACCCGCCCACGCGAGGACGTCGTCGACCGGGCGTAGGAGGACGTCGTCGGCGAGGTCGGCGAGCGCGACCGTCTCGTCCGGCTCGAGCGCGGCCAGCAGGTGGTCGCGCGGGACGAGGACGACGGGCGTCTCCTCGTAGAGCGGGATCGCGGCGAGCACGTCGCGGTCGACCGGCAGGCGCAGGATCGCGGCGTCGGCCTCGCCGTCGCGCAGCGCGCGCTCGGCGTCGGCGGCCTCGGTGGCGACGAGCTCGAGCGGGACGTCGGGGAGCCGCTCGCGCCACGTGCGCACCCACTTCGCCGGGGTCGCACCGGGCACGTACGCGAGCCGGAACACCCGCGCCCCGCCCCGGACGTCCTCGCCGTCGCGCCCCTGCTCGGGCGCCGACCGGTCACGCCCGGCATGCCCGAGGGCCGGTTCGGCCCCCGCCTCGTGCGGCACCGGTCCGCGCTCGTCCTCCACTCCCCCACCCTAGGCGGACCGCGCGGGCGCGCGCCCGCGCCACGACCGCGCGGGACCTGCCGGAGCGCCGCGAGCAACTACCCTGACCTCATGAGCCCCCAGCAGTCCGCGCAGTCGATGAAGCCCGCCACGGCGGCGAAGAAGCTCGGGGTGTACCTGCCCGCGACGCCGGAGGAGTTCCGGGCGGACACCGTGACGCGCGCGGAGCTCGACGAGCTCGAGAAGCACCCGCCGCAGTGGCTCAGCGACCTGCGCCGCAACGGACCGCACCCGCGGCCCGTGGTCGCCGGCCGCCTCGGCATCTCGATCTCCGGCCTCGCGCGCGGCGGCGTCACGGAGCCGCTGACGACCGAGCAGATCAACGAGCTCCGCGAGGACCCGCCCGAGTGGCTCGTGCGCGAGCGCGAGACGCAGGCGAAGGTCCGCGCCGAGGAGGACAGGGTCGCGGCGGAACGGGCGAAGAAGGCCTGACCGTCGGCGACCTCCGCGACGTCGGCGCTCGTCAGCCGGCGGACCCGGCGGCCCGATCGGTGTGGCCGAGCGACAGGTCGGGCGCGACGGCGTCGCGCACGCGCCGCTTGAGGTCGGGGATCTCGGGGAACCCGCCGTCGGTCCTGCGGTCCCACAGGAGCACCGGGCCGCTGCCCGCGTCGAGCGTGACGCGGAAGACGCCGTCCGTCCCCGGCACGAGCGCGACCTCGCCGAGCCGCGTGCGGAACGTCTGGAGCAGCTC
Organism: Cellulosimicrobium sp. CUA-896; assembly: GCF_001942335.1. Classification (GTDB taxonomy): domain Bacteria; phylum Actinomycetota; class Actinomycetes; order Actinomycetales; family Cellulomonadaceae; genus Cellulosimicrobium. Next base: position 42,456 of record NZ_MKKH01000002.1, read on the forward strand.
CTGAGCCACCCAGGCCGCGCGCAGCAGCCACCGGCACTGCGTGCAGTACTCCACGGCCACGCGGGCGTCCCCGCGCGGCACGGTCGCGTCGGGCGCGGTGCTCCCGGCGGGGTGCGGTGGAGGGGCGGAGGGCGGGGCGTCGTCGGTCATGACGCCCAGCCTAGGCAGGGCGCGGGCTCTCCCGCTGCGCCTCACGCGTCGCGCTCGGCGGGCAGCCGGCCGCTCGCGACCGCCGCCTCCAGCAGCGCGTGGTCGTTCTCCACGACGTCCGCGTACGCGCGGGCCCATGCGGCGACGGCGTCGTCGAACGCGTCGGACCGCCCGAGGTACCCGTGGACGACGCGCGCGCCCGGCGACTGGCTGTGCGCGCGAGCGAGCACCCGGCCGCAGAAGCCGCCGAACCGCGCGAGCTGCACGGGCGTGAGACGGTCCAGCTCCACCGCGCCCTTCATGTCGCGGAACTGCCGCCAGTAGTAGTCGACCCGGCGCCCGAGCGGGCTCTCGTCGGCCTCGACGGTCGTCCACCCGAGGAACGGGTCCGAGTGCGCCTGGAGGATGCGCTGCGCGGCGACGACGCGCCGACCTGCGCGGGGACGCCTCCGACCGGGACGAGCCCCGACGGCAGCGCGTCGGCCGTCCCGCCGTACGTCGCGAGCACGGACGGCACCGCCTCCTTGACCTGGAGCACCAGCGGCTCCCCCGCCGGCCCCTCGAGCAGCACGATGTAGCACCGGGTCCCGACGCTGCCGACACCGACGACGCGCAGCACGTGGTCGACGAGCGTGAACTGCCCGAGGAGCAGGCGCACGTCCGCGCGCAGCGGCTCGCGGTAGCGCTCGAACAGCGTCGTGAGCTGCTCGACCGTGGCGTGCTCGACGTGCTGGGTGACCGGCGGCTGGTCGACGATCCGGGTCCGGCCGTCGGCGGTGCGCGTCGTGATCCGGCGGACCACGCGCTCGGACGTGCGCCGTCGCGCCTTGCGCACGGTGCGCCGCAGCTCCTCGCGGCCGGCCTCCTCGAGCATCGGCGCGACCGCCTCGACCTCGACCTGGAACGCGAAGCGCTCGACGGCGCTCAGGGAGAGCAGCTCGTCCAGGGCCTCGCGGTACCCGCGCACCGCGAGGCGCGCCGCCGCGCCGCACTGCTCCTCCGTCATGCCCTTGTCGCGCCCGGCGACGTGCATGCTCGCGGCGAGGCGCTTGACGTCCCACTCCCACGGCGCGTCGCCGGCCTCGTCGAAGTCGTTGAGGTCGAAGACGACGCGCCGCTCGGGCGAGGCGAACAGGCCGAAGTTCGCCACGTGCGCGTCACCGCACGCCACGACGGCGACCCCGGTCCGCGGAGCTCCCCGCAGGTCGGCCGCCATGATCGCGGCGACCCGCGGTACCAGGCGAACGGCGACTCCAGCATGCGCCCGACGCGCAGCGGCACGAGCTCGGGGAGCCGCTCCGCGTTCTGCGCGGCGACGACCGCGACGGGGTCGCGCGCGGGGAGCGCCAGCTCCGCGTGGCTGCGTCGCGGCACGCGGTCGCGCAGCGCACGCCCGGCGGCTCGCGACGCCGCGAGCGTCCTCGGGACCTCCATCGCCCCACCTCCCCGCACCTGGTCGCAGGCTAGCGCCCGGCGCCCCGTGGTGCAGGGCCGTCGCGCGGGGTCGGGGAGACTGGTCCGGTGACCAGCAGCCCTGCCGACCTCGCCGACGTCCTCGACCGGCTCGGGACGGGCGACCCCGGGCCCCGGCGGGAGGACTCCCCCGTCGCCGTGGACGCCGCCGACCGGCTCCTGCTCCGCGAGGCGGCCGGACACCTCGCCGACGCCGGTGCGGGCGCGGTCGCGGTCGTCGACGACCGGTACGGCGCGCTGACGCTGGGTGCCGTCGCGCTCGTCGGCGTGCGCGACGGACGCCGGGGCGCGGACACCGACCGGGCCCTCGTCCGGGTGCACCAGGACGCCTGCACGGCCGCGGCCGCGCTCGACGCGAACGCCGTCGCGCTCGACCTCCGCGGCACGTACACCCGGCACGGTCTCGGCCCCGACCTCCTCGCCGGGGCCCGCGTCGTCCTGCTGCGGCTCCCCCGCGGCCTGGCGGCGCTGCGCGACGTCGCGGAGCACGTCGCGCGGGACGCGGACCCGGGCGTCGTCCTGCTCGCCGTCGGGCGGGTGAAGCACATGACGCCGGCGATGAACGACGTGCTGGGCGAGTCGTTCGCCGACGTGCGGGCGAGCCGCGGGAGCGGCAAGTCGCGCGTGCTCGTGGCGCGCTCGCCGCGTACGGGCCGGCCGCTCACGTACCCGGTCACGGCCTCGCTGCCCGACGTCGGGCTGACGGTCGCCGCGTACGGCGCCGCGTTCGCCGGGGCGGGGCTCGACCTCGGCACCCGGTTCCTCGTCGAGACGATCGAGGGCGCCGGCGCGGGCGCCCTCGGTGGACCGGCGCCCGACGGACCGGGCGGGCCGGCGGCGTCGACGGACGTCGTCGACCTCGGGTGCGGGACCGGGATCCTCGCGACCTGGGCGGCGCGGCGGTGGCCGGCGGCGCGCGTGGTCGCGACCGACCGCTCGGACGCCGCCGTGCGTTCCGCCGCGCTCACGGCGCGGGTCAACGGCGCGTCGGGGCGCGTGCTCGTCGTGCAGGACGACGCCGGGGCGTCCCTCCCGGACGCGGGCGCCGACGTCGTCCTGCTCAACCCGCCGTTCCACGAGGCGCGGCGTTGCGCACCGGGACCGCGCCCCGGATGTTCGCCGCTGCCGGGCGGCTCCTGCGCCCCGGCGGCGAGCTGTGGTGCGTGTGGAACTCGCACCTGCGCTACCGGCCGGCGCTCGAGCGTGCGGTCGGCCCGACCGCCCAGGTCGGGCGCGACCGGCGCTTCACGGTGACGCGCAGCACGCGCCGCTGAGGGTCGTGGCCGCGCGTCCCGGTCGGTCAGGTGGAGCGCGCCGTCACTGCACGTCGACGACGTCGACCACGAAGACGAGGGTGTCCGTGCCGCCGATGCCGGCCTGCGGCACGCCGCGCTGGCCGTACCCGTGCTCCGGCGGGATCGAGAGCAGGACGCGCGAGCCGACGTTCTGCCCGACGAGGCCCTTGTCCCAGCCACCGATGACGGCGTTCACGCCGATCGGGAACGCGATGGTGTCGCCGCGGTCGTAGGAGTTGTCGAACACCTGGCCGCCCCACACCTGGCCGAGGTAGTGCACGACGATGTTGCGCCCGGCGGTGACCGCCGGCCCGGAGCCCTCGCTGAGCACGACGACCTGGAGGCCGTCGGGCGCCCCCGACTCGGGGAAGGTGAGGGCCGGCTTCTCGCCGAAGGACCCGGACGCGGTCGGGAGGGTGGGCTGGTCGGTCAACGAGGTTGCCTCTCGTCGATGTGCCGCGAGCGGGTTGCCCGGGCGCGGGCGCGGCGGACGCCGCGGCCCCTCACCCTACGCGGAGAGCGCGTTCCGCACCGGGGTCTTGCACTGCGTGGCTAATAGCATTAGCCTGTGGGCTATGACTCGATCACCGCTCTCGACGGACGTCCGGTTCCTCCCCCGGCCCGAGGGCCGCCTCGCGTACACCGACCAGGGCGCCGGCCCCCTCGTGGTCGCCGTCCCCGGCATGGGCGACGTGCGCTCGACGTGGGACGACGTCGTGCCCCCGCTCGTCGCGGCCGGCCACCGCGTCGTCGTCATGGACCTGCGCGGCCACGGCGACAGCGACACCACGTTCCGCACGCACGGCGACGAGGCGACGGCCTCGGACTACGTCGCGCTCGTCGAGCACCTCGGCGCCGGGCCGGCCGTCCTGATGGGCAGCTCGATGGCCGCGTCGGCCGCCGTCGTCGCCGCGGCCGACCGCCCCGATCTCGTGCGCGGCCTCGTGCTCGTCGACGGCTTCCTCCGCGCAAACGGCTCGGCCCTCGCGCAGCGCGCGATGCGCGTGCTCTTCCGGCTCGCGCTCGCCCGCCCCTGGGGCCCGGCGGTGTGGTCGGCGTTCTACGGGTCGCTCGCCAAGGGCCGCCGCCCGGCGCGGCTCGCGCAGCACCGGGCGGCCGTCCGCGCGAACCTGCGCGACCCCGCACGCCTGCGCTCGTTCCGGGACCTGACCCTGCAGCTCGACCACGCGGTCGTCGAGCCCCGCCTCGCTCACGTGCAGGCGCCCGCGCTCGCCGTGTTCGGCGCGCTCGACCCCGACTACGGCGACCCTGCCGCCGAGGCGGCGTTCGCCGAGCGGTCGGTCGGCGCGACGACGCTCGTCCTGCCCGACGTGGGTCACTACCCGCAGATCCAGGCCCCCGACGAGCTCGTCGCCGCGGTCCTCGCCCACCTGGCGACGCTCCCCGCGCACGTGCCGGGCGCGGGGTCCGAGGAGGGCGGACGTGCCTAGGGCGGGCCTGTCGCGCGGCGCCGTCGTGCGCGTCGCGCTGGACCTCGTGGACGGCGGCGGCCCCACCGGCTTCGCGGACCTCACGCTCGCGAAGGTCGCGGCCCAGGCGGGCGTCGCCACACCGAGCCTGTACAAGCACGTGGGCTCGCTCGCGGCGCTGCGGCGCGAGGTGTCGACCGTCGCGGTCGACGAGCTCAACGCCGCGATGACGGAGGCCACGGTCGGCCTCTCGGGGCCGGAGGCCGTCGAGGCGCTCGCCCACGCGATGCGGGGCTTCGCCCGGTCGCGGCCGGGCCGGTGGGCCGCCGCCCAGGCGGCGCCCGACCCGGACGACCCGGCCGACGCCGCGCTGTCGGCCGCCGCGGACCGCTCGGTCCGCACGGTGGCGGCCGTGCTGCGCGGCTTCGACCTGCCCGAGGCCCGCACGGTCGACGCGATCCGGTCCGTGCGGGCCGGCGTGCACGGCTTCGTCACGCTCGAGCTCGCGGGCGGGTTCCGGCTCCCGCAGGACCTCGACGCGAGCTTCGCGACCCACGTCGCGATGATGCTGGCCGGGCTCGAGCGGGTCGCGCAGGACTCGTGACGTCCGCGCCGGACCGCCGCACCTGCGGCAGCGTCGGTCCGGGCGGCGCCACCCCGGACGTCGTCAGCGCGCGAGGAACCCCAGGAGGTCGTGCCGGGTGAGCACCCCCACGGGGTCGCCGTCCTCCACGACCAGGAGCGCGTCGGCGTCGTGCAGGGCGGCGCGGATCGCCTCCACGCCCTCGCCGGCGCCGATCAGCGGGAACCGCTCCCCCATGTGCGCGTCGACGCGGTCGGCGAGCGACGCCGCGCCCGAGAACACGGCGTCGAGCAGCTCCCGCTCGCTCACGGAGCCCGCGACCTCACCGATCTTCACCGGCGGCTCCGCGCCGACGACGGGCATCTGCGAGACGCCGTACTCCCGCAGGATCTCGATGGCGTCCCGCACCGTCTCGCCCGGGTGGGTGTGCACCAGGTCGGGCAGGCGGCCGCCCTTGGCCCGCAGCACGTCGCCCGCGGTGACGCCCTCCTCGTCGGGCAGGAACCCGTACGACCGCATCCACGCGTCGTTGAAGATCTTCGAGAGGTAGCCACGACCGCCGTCCGGCAGGAGCACGACGATCACGGCACGCGCCGCGGCCTGCGGGTCCTCGTCCTCGAGGCGACGCGCGAGCCGCAGGGCCGCCTCGACCGCCATGCCGCACGACCCGCCGACGAGCAGACCCTCCTCGCGCGCGAGGCGCCGGGTCATCGCGAAGGAGTCGGCGTCGCTCACGGCGATGATCTCGTCGGGCACCGACGGGTCGTACGCGGCGGGCCAGAAGTCCTCCCCGACACCCTCGACGAGGTACGGCCGCCCGTCGCCCCCCGAGTAGACCGACCCCGCCGGGTCCGCCCCCACGACCCGCACCGGCCCACCGTCGGACGCCGCACGCCCGGCCGACGCCTCGTGCAGGTAGCGGCCCGTGCCCGTGATGGTGCCGCCCGTCCCGACGCCCGTGACGAAGTGCGTCACCCGGCCGTCGGTGTCGGCCCACACCTCCGGACCCGTCGTCTCGTAGTGCGAGAGGGGACCGTTGACGTTGGCGTACTGGTTGGGCTTCCAGGCACCGGGGATCTCCCGGGTGAGGCGGTCGGAGACCGAGTAGTAGGAGTCGGGGTGGTCGGGCGCGACGGCGGTGGGCGTCACGACGACGCGTGCCCCGTAGGCCGTCAGCACGTCCCGCTTGTCCTGGCTCACCTTGTCCGGGCAGACGAACACGCACTCGTAGCCCTTGCGCTGCGCGACGAGCGCGAGGCCGACGCCGGTGTTGCCCGACGTGGGCTCGACGATCGTCCCGCCGGGGCGCAGCTCGCCGGACGCCTCGGCGGCCTCGACCATCCTCAGCGCGATCCGGTCCTTCACCGAACCGCCGGGGTTCATGTACTCGACCTTGGCGAGGATCGTCGCCGACAGGCCTTCCGTGACGCGGGCGAGCCGGACGAGCGGGGTGCCGCCGACGAGCTCGGAGACGTGCTCTGCGTATCTCATCCCTCGATCATCCCCGATCGGCTCCGGCGCGGAGCCCCGCGCGGTGCGTCGCACGGCGCGAGCTCGCCCGGCGGGAATTCCCGTACGGTGTAGAGCGTTGGACCGTCCGACCGTTCCCCGACCGGAAGGCGTCCCCGTGCTCCCAACCGCCGCTCACGACGTGCCCGCGCGAACCGCCCTCGATCCCGGCCCCACCACGACGGCAGAGGCACCGGTGGTCCCCCCGCTGCCGCCGCTGACCGACCAGGCCGAGCGCCTCGTCGGACTCGGCGTCGTCGCGAGCGCCGGGCTCGCCGCCGACGCCGTGCGGGCCTCGGCGACGCGCTCGAGGCGGCCGCCCCGCCCGGATCGCTCCTCGTCGTCGACCCGGCCCTCGCGCCGCCGTCCACGCTGGCGCCGCTCCTGCGCCTCCCCGTCCGCGGCGCGCGAAGGAGGGCTTCGTCGTCGTCGACATGGACGACGTGGACCGCTTCGCCCCCGTCGACGGCCTCGCCGTCCCGCACGGCCCGCTCTACGCCGTGTCGGGCGTCGACCGCGGCGACGACCTGGCGAGCTGGTCGCCCGACGAGGCGCTGCCCGAGCTCACCGGCCGCGGCCGCACCCCGCTGCTCCTCGCCGAGGGCATCCACTGGGCGCTGCAGGTGCCGCAGGTCGTGGCGCGCAACCACTGCTTCATGACGGTCGGCTCGCGCCTGCGCCGGCCGGACGGTCGGCTCGACGCGCGGACCCCGGCGATCTGGGTCTCGAACGGCACGGGCCGCGACGGCCGGGAGCGCCGCGGTGCGCCGAAGGTCGGGTGGTGCTGGGCGGGCAACCGGCACACCTGGCTCGGCTTCGCGTCCGCCGCGGCACGTCACGGGACACCGGCCTGACACGACAGGACGGGCCCGGTCGAGACGCCTCGACCGGGCCCGTCCCGCGGGCTGGCTCGCTCAGCCGAGCAGGCCGAGGAGCGCCACGACGACCACGACGGCACCGAGCGCCACGACCACGGCGGGCCGGCCTGCTGCCTCGCGCGCCGCGGCCCGCCCCATGGCGGCTCCGAGGCGCCCGTGATCCCGGTGACGACCGCCGCGCCGAGGACCAGGCCGGCGCCGCCCGTCGCCCCGGCGTCCTCGAGCTGCGCCGCGAGGCCGCCCGCGAGGAGCGACCCCCACAGCGCGCCGGCGACCAGCCCGAGCGCGGCGAAGACGAGCGCGGCACGGCCCTCGGACGCACCGCGCGAGACCCGGGCGCCGAGCCACGCGACGGCGGTGCCCGCCGTCGGCACGCTGACGACGAGGAGCAGGGCGACGAACGGCAGCCACGCCGGCGGCGCACCGGAGAGGACCATGTAGAGGACCTGGACACCGAGCATGGCCGCCGCGGCGACCACGAGCCCGGCCACGACGACGGGCACCCGCGGCGGGAGGTCCTCCGCCGCGGGTGCCGGTTCGCGAGACGTGCGCGCCACCGTCAGTCGCTGCTCTGCAGGATGGCGAAGAGGCGCAGGAACTCGAGGTAGAGCCAGATGAGCGTGACCAGCAGGCCGAACGCGGCCGACCACGCGAACTTGGCCGGGACGCCGCCCTCGACGCCGCGCTTGATCGAGTCGAAGTCGACGATGAGCGACGCGGCCGCGAGGCCGACGGCGACGAGGCTGATGACGATGCCGAGCGTGCCGCCGCGCAGCCCCCAGCCGTCGAGCGCGCCGAACATGAGCAGCACGACGTTGACGAGCGAGAACGCGAGGTAGCCGACCATCGCGATGAGCAGCCAGCGCGTGAACTTCGGCGTGACCCGGACCTTGCCGGAGCGGAAGAGGAAGAGCGCCGCGGCGAAGGTGGCGACCGTTCCGACCACGGCGGACGGGACGACCCCGTCGTAGAAGCTCTCGTAGTAGGCGCTGATGCCACCGAGGAACACGCCCTGCGCGACGGTGTACAGCGTGATGAGCAGCGGGCTCGGGTTGCGCTTGAACGCGTTGACGAGACCGAGGACGAGGCCGACGATCGCGCCGATCGGCCAGATGCCCGGCACGGTGACCCAGGTCGCCGCCGCGACGACGACGAGCAGCGCGAGCAGCCCGCCGGTCTTCATGATCACGTCGTCGTACGTGAGGCGCTTGGTGTCCGCCGTCGTGGCCGACGGCGCGTCGTACATCTGGTTCAGGGTCGCGGCGTCGGCGGTCTGCGCGCCGTGCTGGCCCCACTGCGCCCCCTGCGGCGGCGTGCCGTAGGCCGGAGCCCCGGCCTGGCCCTGCGGCGGGGTGCCGTAGGCGGGCTGCTGCTGGGTGGCGGCACCTCCCCGCCGGTTGCGCGGGTCCCCGAAGACCGCACTGTTGTTGAAGACGGGGTTGCTCATGAGCTCCTCCTGGTCGCGGCGTCCACTCTTGCAGCGGGCCTCGTCATCGGCGTTCCTGCCTCGAGTCGGGTGTCGCTGGCCGTGCGTTCATCCTAGGGAACGTGCGACCCGTGGTCACTGTTCCCGGCCAGGCCGGGGCAGATCCGCCGCACGTCTCGCCCCGCCGGCGGACCCGACGGCGGCCGGCGCCCTCCGCGTGGCGCACGCCCGGGCCGCGGCGTACGCCGCGCGACGTACGGCCGGCCCTCCCGGCAGGCCCGCAGATACGCCGGAAGAGGGCTGCCCGGCGCCGGACCCCGCGCATAGGCTCGAGACGAACTCGGGAAAGAACCTGCGACGCACCCCGCGGAGCGCGAGCCCGCGGACATCCCACCCTGGAAGGGGCGAGCCATGATCGAAGCACGCGGCCTGACCAAGCGGTACGGGCCCAAGACGGCGGTGGACGGCGTCTCGTTCACCGTCCGCCCCGGCACCGTCACCGGATTCCTCGGCCCGAACGGGGCCGGCAAGTCCACCACCATGCGCATGATCATGGGGCTGGACCGGCCGACCGCCGGCACCGTCACCGTCAACGGACGCCCGTACGCGCAGCACCGCTCCCCCCTCACCGAGGTCGGCGCCCTGCTCGACGCGAAGGCCGTCCACACCGGGCGCACCGCCTACAACCACCTCCTCGCGATGGCCGCGACGCACGGCATCCCCACCAAGCGCGTCGACGAGGTCATCGACATGACCGGTCTGCAGTCCGTCGCGAAGAAGCGCGTCGGCGGCTTCTCGCTCGGCATGGGCCAGCGCCTGGGCATCGCGTCCGCACTCCTCGGCGACCCGAAGACGCTCATCCTCGACGAGCCGGTCAACGGCCTCGACCCCGAGGGCGTGCTGTGGGTCCGCAACCTCGCCAAGTACCTCGCGTCCGAGGGCCGCACGGTCTTCCTCTCGAGCCACCTCATGAGCGAGGTCGCGCTCACCGCCGACCACATCGTCGTCATCGGCAGGGGCCGCATCATCGCGGACGCCCCCGTGAGCGACATCGTCGACGGCGCGCAGCAGCGCACCGTGCGCGTGCGCACCCCGCACGCGACGCAGCTCGCCGAGCTCCTCACGCGCGACGGCGCCACCATCACGAGCGACGAGCCGAGCCTGCTCGTCGTCTCCGGGGCCGACGCGGCCGGCATCGGCGAGCTCGCGGCCGCGAAGGGCTTCGTGCTGCACGAGCTCACGCCGGTCACGTCCACGCTCGAGGACGCCTACATGGCGCTGACCGCCGACGCGTCGAGTACCAGACCGAGTCCGCGCAGGCCCACGTGGGCCACGGCGCCGCGGGCGCGGCCCCTGCCGCGGGTGCGCCCGCCCAGACCTTCGAAGGAGCACAGCGATGACCGCCACCGCCGTCGCCCAGGGTCCGGCCGCGACCCGCACCTCGCCCTACCGCCTCTCCTTCGGCCACGTGCTGCGGGCGGAGTGGATCAAGTTCCGCACGCTGCGCTCGACCGCGTGGACGCTCGCGATCACCGTCGTCGTCATGGCGGCGATCGCCCTGATGTTCGCGGCGCTCATGTCGTCCTCGCCGACGACCCCGAGCTGGCCGCGGGCTCCGGCGGCCTCATGCCGGGCGTGATGATCGTGACGTTCGGCTACTCGTTCGCCCAGCTCGTCGTCGCGGTGCTCGGGGCGCTGACCATCACCGGCGAGTACTCCACCGGCATGATCCGGTCGACGTTCAGCGCGGTACCGACGCGCCTCCCGGCGTTCGCCGCCAAGTCGATCGTGCTCGCCGTCGTGACGTTCGTCGTCTCCGCGCTCGGCGTCGTCGCCTCCTACCTCGTCGCCCTGCCCTTCCTGTCGGGCACCTCGCTCGAGGTCGACCTCGGGGCCGAGGGCACGATGCGCGCGTTCATCGGCACGCCGCTGTACCTGGCGGCGATCGCCGTGCTCTCCGTCGCGCTCGGCGCGATCATCCGCAACTCGGCCGGGACGATCTTCGGCCTCGTCGCGCTGCTGCTGGTGGTCCCGTCGATCCTGCAGGCGATCCCCACGGACTGGGTGCGCGACCTCGCGCAGTTCCTGCCCAGCACCGCCGGCGAGCGCCTCGTGATCGGCGACGCGATGAACGGCATGGGCACCGAGTTCATCCTCGGCCCGTGGCAGGGCTTCGCCGTCCTCGTCGGGTGGGTCGTCGTGGCCTGGGCCGTCGCGGCGGTCGTGCTCAAGCGCCGGGACGCGTGAGCCTGCCCGCCACCACCCCGCCGACGCCGGACGAGCAGGCCGCTCGTCCGGCGTCGGCCACGGCGCGCCCGGACACGCCCGCGCCCGCGACCGCGGGCGTCGACGCGCCGCACGACGTGCCGACCGACGCCGCGGACGGGGAGCCGACGGTCGCGACCGTCCTCCCGCCGCGCCGCGGACCCGAGCCCTTCACCGAGCTCGACGCGCGCCGTCTCGGTCCGGTCCGGCGCTACTTCGCGCGGCACCCGCGCGTCATGGACTGGGTCGTCGTCGCGGTGTTCGCGATCCCCGGCATCCTCTACGCCGTCCTCAGCCCGGAGGAGCGCGGGTCCGACCTCGCGATGCTCGCGTTCGTCCTCGCGGGCGGCACCGTGCTGCTCTGGCGACGCCGCCGCCCCGTCGCCGTCGCGCTCGCCACCGCAGGGCTCGGGGTCGCCGCGATCGCCGTCACCGGCGACACCGCCGGGTTCGAGGTCGCCGCCATGTTCGCGACGTACGCCGTCGCGGCCGCCCGCTCGCCGCGCGTCGCCTGGCCGGCGCTCGCCGCGCTCGTCCTGCCCCTGTCCGCCGCCACCCTCCTGTGGTACGACGTCATCACCACCGCGGACGGCGAGATGCTGCGCGAGAGCGTCACGCCGGGACAGCTCACCGTCGACCGCATGGTCAGCATGCTCATGACGGCGATCCTGTGCCTCGTCGCCATGGCCATCGGCTCCAACGTGCGCGCGCGCCGCCAGCACGTCGCCGACCTCGTCGAGCGCGCCAACTCCATCGCGCGCGACCGCGACCAGCAGGCGCAGCTCGCCGTCGCCGCCGAGCGCACCCGCATCGCGCGCGAGATGCACGACGTCGTCGCCCACTCCCTCACCGTGATGGTCGCGCTCGCCGACGGCGCCAAGGCGTCCGGCGCCAAGGACCCCGAGCTCGCCGGCCACGCGCTCGACGAGCTCACCGCCACCGGGCGCGCCGCGCTCGCGGACATGCGGCGCGTGCTCGGCGTCCTGCGCGACCCCGCGACCGGCGAACCGTCGGCCGCGCCGCTCGCGCCCACCGACGACGTCGAGGAGCTCGAGGACGTCGTCGAGCGCTTCCGGACGGCCGGCCTGCCCGTGCGGCTCGTCCGGCGCGGGCCGCAGCCGCGGCCCGGGCCCACCGTGCGCCAGGCCGCCTACCGCATCGTCCAGGAAGCCCTGACGAACGTGCTGCGGTACGCGCCCCTGTCCCCCGTCGTCCTCGTCGAGGTCGTCCGCTGGGATCGGAGCCCCTCCCGCGAGGGTGACTGGCTCGAGCTGCGCGTCGTCAACCGCTCCGGCCGTCGCCCCGGCGAGGGCGCCGACGCGGACGAACGCGCCCTGCCGCCGTCCGTCGCGGCGCACCACCCGGCAGGTGTCCCGATCGGCACCGGACGCGGCATCATCGGCATGCGCGAGAGGGCCGCCGTGCACGGAGGGACCGTGACGGCGGGGCCCGTCGGCGACGGCTGGGAGGTCGTCGCGCGGCTGCGCCTCGACAGGGAAGGACACCGATGACCGCCACGACCACGGGCGACGGGACGCACGACGGTCACGAGCCGCCCCGGGCGCCGATCCGCGTGCTGCTCGTCGACGACCAGGCGCTGCTGCGCATGGGCTTCCGCATGATCCTCGCCGCCGAGGACGACATCGAGGTGGTCGGCGAGGCGAGCGACGGCGAGACCGGCATCGCCCAGGCCTCCGCGCTGCGACCCGACGTCGTGCTCATGGACGTGCGCATGCCCGGCACCAACGGCATCGAGGCGACCGCGCGCATCGTCGACGCGCAGCCCTCCTCGCGCGTCGTCATCCTCACGACCTTCGACCTCGACGAGTACGCCTTCGCGGCCCTGCGCGCCGGGGCGAGCGGGTTCCTGCTCAAGGACGCCAAGCCCGGCGAGCTCGTCGGCGCGATCCGCGCCGTCGCGAGCGGGGACGCCGCCATGTCGCCGCGCATCACCCGCCGCATGCTCGAGATGTTCGCGGGCCAGCTTCCGGCCGACGGCGCCGGTCCCGCCGCCGCGGCGCCGAGCGGCCGCGACGACCCGCGTCTCGCCGAGCTCACGGCACGCGAGGTCGAGGTCTTCGAGGCCCTCGGCGAAGGTCTGACCAACGCCGAGATCGCGGAGCGGTTCGTCCTGTCCGAGGCGACCGTCAAGACGCACGTGGGCCGCGTGCTCGGCAAGCTGGGCCTGCGCGACCGGGTCCAGGCCGTCGTCCTCGCGTACGAGACGGGCGTGGCGCGCCCCTCCTGATCGGTCGCCTCGGGCGGCCTGTGGTTGCGTCCGGGTGGGCCGGGGCGGGGTCGTGCCGGGTCGCCTCGAGCGGCCTGTGGTTGCGTCCGGGTAGGCCGGGGCGGGGTGGTGCCGGGTCTACCATCCGCCGCTCGTGCCTCGCGGCTCCCGCCAGACCCGCCACGACCCGGCACCACCCCGCCCCACCCCACCCTCGTCCGTCGTGGCACCGCCCGCACCGCAGCACGGCCGTCCTGCCACGCCCATCGTCACCGTGGTCGGTGACCGGCGGCCAGCGCACCGGTCGTCGGGGTGACGGTCCGGACGAGCGGACGGTGCGGGGTCGGATGCGAAGGGCGTAGAGCCGCACGCGGGAACCGACGGCCGACCGCCCGGGGTGACGGTGCGGCAGCCCGAGCACCGACGGTGCACCGTCCGCGGACCTGACCAGCAGCGGCGCGCAGCCCGAGCACCGACGGCGCACCGTCCGCGGACCCGGCCACCGACAGACGGCGACCGGGTCCGCGGACAGGTCAGGCGGTCGGCTGGGCCGCGTGGCGGCCGACCGGGGTGGCGTCGTCGGTGTCGGTGGCGTCGCCGTCGGGCGTCATGGGCGTCGAGGACTCGAGCTCGCGGGCGGCGCGCTCGGCCCGGCGCGTGCGACGCCGCTCGCCGCGCCGCTCGACGAGCGTATAGATCACGGGGACCACCACGAGCGTGAGGAGCGTGGAGCTCACGAGCCCGCCGATGACGACGAGCGCGAGCGGCTGCGAGATGAAGGCGCCGCCGCCGGTGATGCCGAGCGCCATCGGGGTGAGGGCGAAGATCGTCGCGAGCGCCGTCATGACGATCGGGCGCAGGCGCTGCCGGGAGCCTTCCAGGACCGCGTCGTCGAGCGAGCGGCCCTGCTCGCGGTACTGGTTGATGAGGTCGATGAGCACGATCGCGTTCGACACCACGATGCCGACGAGCATGAGCATCCCGATGAGCGACGGCACGCCGAGCGGCGTCGAGGTCGCCAGCAGCAGGAGCAGGGCTCCGGTCGCGGCGAACGGCACCGAGACGAGCAGGATGAGCGGCTGCACCAGCGAGCGGAACGTCGCGACCATCACCACGTAGACGATGAGGATCGCGGCGAGGAGCGCGAGGCCGAGGTCGGCGAACGCCTCCTCCTGCTGCGCCGCGACACCGCCGATCTCCACGGTCGCGCCCGCCGGGAGGTCGAGCTCGTCGACGGTCTGCGTGAGCGCCGCCGTCAGCGCCCCGAGGTCCTGGCCCTCCGGCGTCACGGACACGGTCGCGCTGCGCTCGCCGCCCATCCGGGTGATCGACGTGGGCGACGCGACCTCCTCGACCGTCGCGACCTGCGTGAGCGGGACGGGGCCGGCGGCGGTCGGTACGACGAGCGCCTCGAGCTCGGCCACGGTGGCCGGACCCTCACCCTGCGAGACGACAACGTCGACCGGGCCGTCGCCGAGGTCGACCGTGCCGATCGGGCGCGGCGACATGACGGACGCGACGAGGCCGGAGAGCTGGGTCTCCGTCAGCCCCGCCGCCGTCGCGGCCTCGCGGTCCACGCTCACCTGGACGGTGCTCTGCTCCGCGGCGAGGTTGTTCGTCACCTCGAGCGCGCCGTCGGTCGCGGCCGCGGCGTCCTGGACCTGCTGCGCGGCGTCGGCGAGCGCGTCGGGGTCCGTCGTGCGGACGACGAGGTCGACGGTCGAGCTGCCCATGAGCGCCTCGCCGCCGGCGACCGTGATCTCGCTCGTGGCCTCGGTGCCCAGCCCGGCCACGGCGTCGCGCACGACGCCCTGCGCGGTCGTCCCGTCGGCGTCCTCCGCGAGCGTGACCGCGAACGTCGCCTGCGGCGTCGAGCCGCCACCGAGGAACGCCGCGCTCGCGGCGTCCGCCTGGCCCACGGTGGTCTGGACGGTCTCGACCTCGTCGAGCTCGAGCAGCGCGTCCTCGACCACGCGCGCGGCCTCGTCCTGCGCGGCGAGCGTCGTGCCCGGGGCGAACGACTCGGTGACGGTGAGCGTGTCCTGCCCGGAGTCGCCGAGGAAGTTGGTCTCGAGCCGCGGCACGAGCGCGAGGGTGCCCGCGAGCACGAGGACGGCGACGCCGAGCGTCACGAGCGGGCGACGCAGCGCCCCGCGCAGCGTGGGCATGTACGCCCGCTGCCAGACGCCGCGGCGCTCCTTCGCCTCGGCCTCGGCGCGGGTGCGCTCCGCGACCCCGGCGGCCCGGGCCACCGACTCCGGCGACCCGTCGTGCTCGACGACGCCCTTCGGCGGCCTGATGAACCAGTACGCGAGCACCGGGACGATGGTCAGCGCGACGAAGAGCGAGGCGAGCATCGCGATCGCGACGGTCACGGCGAACGGCCGGAACAGCTCGCCGACCATGCCGCCGACGAGCGCGATCGGGGCGAACACTGCGACGGTGCAGACCGTCGACGAGGTGATCGCCCCGCCGACCTCGCGCACCGCCGTCACGATCGCCTCGCGCTTCGGCTCGCCGTAGGACAGGTGCCGCTTGATGTTCTCGATGACGACGATGGAGTCGTCGACGACGCGCCCGATGGCCACGGTCATGGCGCCGAGCGTGAGGATGTTCAGCGTGTAGCCGGTCACGTCCATGACGACGAACGTCACGCACAGCGACAGCGGGATGGAGATCGCGGAGACGAGCGTCGAGCGGACCGACGTGAGGAACAGCAGGATGACGACGACGGCGAAGACGAGCCCGAGCCCGCCCTCGGTCGCGAGGCCCTCGATGGACTCCTCGATGAACGGGGCCTGGTCGAACACGACGGCGACGCGCACGCCCTGGTCGGCCAGCGCCGCGTCGAGGTCGTCGAGCGCGTCCTGCACCGCGTGGGAGATCTCCACCGTGTTGCCCGCGGGCGTCTTGGTGACGGCGACCGCGAGGGAGGGCGCGCCGTCGAGCCGCGAGTACGACGTCGGGTCCGCGTCCACCGCGGCGACCGACGCGACGTCCGCGAGCGGCACGACCCCCTGCGTACCGCGGAGCGGCAGCGCCGCGAGCTCCTCGACGGAGGTGACCTGCGACCCGATCTGGACGGTGAGCTCCGTGTCGCCCTCGACGACGGTGCCGCCGGGGACCAGGACGCCGTTGTCCTCGAGGAGCGAGGACACGTCGCCGGCGGAGACGCCGGACGACGCGAGCGCCTGGGGGTCGAGGTCGACACGGACCTCGCGGTCCGCGACGCCGGTGACCGCCACCGACCGGACCTCGTCGATCTCCTCGAGACGCGGCACGAGGACGGACTCGACGACGGCCCGAGCTCGGCGGTGTCGAGGGCCGCGTCGTCCGCCGCGTCGTCCGCCGCGCCGTCGGTGCCCTCGGCGCCCGCGGCGGCGAGCTGGATCACCGGCAGGTCGTCGACCGACCCGGTCACGACCTGCGGCTCGACGTCCGCGGGGAGCTGGTTCTGGATGCGCGTGACCGCGGTCTGCAGCTGCTGGCTCGCCGCGTCCATGTCCGTGCCGTAGTCCAGCTCGACGGTCGTCACGGACAGGCTCGTCGACGCGGTCGAGCTGATGTCGGCGACGCCGTCGACGGCCTGGACGGCCGCCTCGACCGGCTCGGTCACCTGGTCCTCGACGATGTCCGGCGCGGAGCCGGGGTAGACGGCGACGACCGCCGCCGCGGGGATCTGGAGCGAGGGGATGAGCTCCTGCTTGAGCGAGCCGAGGCTGAGCACCCCGAAGACGGCCGCGGCGACCGCGATCAGGGCGACGACGGCGCGGTTCGCGAGCGACGTCCGGGCGAGGTGGAGCACGAGGCCTCCAGGGCGAGCGGGGGTGGGCCACGACGTCGTCGTCGATGTTTAGCCTAACGCTAAGCATCCCGGACGGGTTCCGGCTAGGGTCGAGGCGTGGATGGCGGGACGCCGCGGCGGGGCGAGCGGGACGAGCGCGAACGGGACGAGCGCGAGCGGCTCGCGGCGGGCATCGACGGTGCCGGCCGGGCGCTCGGCGAGCTGTTCCTCGCGCAGCGTCTCGAGCCGTTCCTCAGCACCCGCCTCACCGTGGTCCAGCTGCGCGCGCTCGCCGTGCTGCAGGTCGACGGGCCGAGCGGGGCGCACCACCTCGCGGACGTGCTCGGGGTGTCGGCGGCGACGGTCTCCGGCATCGTGGACCGGCTCGTCGCGGCGGGCATGGTGGAGCGCCGGCCCGACCCGCAGGACCGCCGCGTGCGCCTCGTCGCGACGACGCGGCGCGGCGCCGACGCCGTGCGGGAGCTCGCGGCGCGCGAGGAGCCGACGCAGCACCTCCTCGAGCGGCTCGACCTCGAGGACCTGCGTGCGCTCGCGCGAGGCGTGGACGCGCTGCTCGCCGCCGCGCACGACGAGCTGCGGGACGAGCCGGACGGCCGGGACGGTGGGGGCGACGAGGACGTCCCGGACCTCGCCTGAGCCCTCCTCAGACCTCGCCGAGCGCCTCGTCGGGCGAGCCCTCCACCGCGCGGGCGCGCCGGTCCCACCGCGACCACAGCACGCGCTCGCCGATCTCGCCCGCCATGCGGTGGGCGGTGGCGAGGAACACGACCACCCCGAGGACGAGCACGCCGGCGCCGACCCAGAACGGCGCGGTGGGCGAGACCGGGTGGAGCAGGCCGGCGATCACCGGCGCCGGCGCGGCGAAGCCCCAGCGCACGAGGTTGAACGCCCCGGTGGTCACGCGCCGGTCGGGGTCGCCGAGCGCGAGGGACAGGTCGGTGAGGTTGGCGTTCGCGACACCCATGCATACGCCCGACAGCACCACCACGACGACGGACCCGACGGTGCCGAGGTCGAGCGCGAGCAGGACCAGCGCCACGAGCACGCCCAGGACGGCGAGGCCGAGCGTCTGCACCGCACCCACGCGGTGCGCGAGCCGGTGCCCCACGACGAGGATGCCCACCGCGAGCCCGACCCCCCAGGCCGTGAAGACGAGGCCCAGCGGGACGACGGCGAGACCGAGGAACACGGGCGTGTAGCCGAGCACGACGAAGAAGCAGAAGTTGTACGCCGCGGTGACGGCCGCGAGCGCGAGGAACCCGGGCCTGCGGAACAGCCGGAACACCTGGCCCACGCGCAGCGTCGCCGGCCTCGCTGCCGGGTCCTTCAGGCGCGTGGCCGACACGAGCAGCGCGACGAGCATGAGGACGCCGCACGCGAGGAAGGGCACCCGCCAGGAGATCCCGCCGAGCAGCCCGCCGAGCAGCGGGCCGACGGCGAAGCCCAGGCCGACGCAGGTCTCGAAGAGCCCGACGACCCACTCGCGGTCGCGCGCGAGCGAGACGAGCAGGACCATCGCCGTCGCGAAGAACATGGCGTTGCCCAGGCCCCACAGGCCGCGGAGCGCGGCGAGCTGGCCGATCGTGCTGCTCAGGGCGGCGAACCCGGCCGCGACCGCGACGAGCGAGACGCCGGCGACGAGGATCTTCTTGTAGCCGAACCGGCCCGTGGCCATGACGGCGGGGATCATGCCGAGGGCCATGACGGCGATGTACGCGGTGAACAACAGCTCGATCTGCCATGTCGACGCCCCGATCTCCTCGCCGATGACGGGCAGGATCGGGTCGACGACGGCGATGCCCGCGATCGCGAAGAACGCCGTCAGCGCGGTGGCGTAGATCGCGGTCCGGTTCGGTTCGTCGCGCGCGGCAGCCACTCGTCCTCCTGCGGTCGGGATCGTCGTACGGGGCGCGCGTCGAGCCTGGGGCACGGTGTCGCACCGCAGTTGCCTGCATCTACCAGACAACTCGCTGTACGATACACCCATGTCCGTTGCCCGGGGAAACGATCGTCCGCGCGTCGCCGAGGACGCTGTGGCGACCGTCGAGCTGGAGGTGGCCCACCTCCTGCGCCGGGCGGAGCGCACGCGCACCACCGGGGAGCGCGGGGATCCGCGCCCGGACGGCTCGCTCGACCGGTCCGGCTACCTGCTGCTGCAGGCCCTGCGCATCCACGGGCCGCAGCACGTCACCGCCCTCGCGGAGCGCCTCGGCCTGGACGGGTCGACGGTCACGCGACAGGTCGTGGCGCTCGAGCGCGCGGGGCACGTGACCCGTGCGCGCGACCCGCTCGACGGCCGGGCCGTCGTCGTCGAGCCGACGAGCGCGGGCCTCGACCAGCTCGACCGCCACCGCACGGCTCGGTCGGCCGTGTACGCCGACGTCCTCGACGGGTGGTCACCGCTCGACCGCGCCCTGCTCGCGGAGCTGCTCGCGCGGCTCAACGACGACCTGGACGACTACCGCCGGCGCCGCGACGCCGACTGAGGCCGGGGCGCGTCTCAGGGCGCGGGCGGCAGGGCCCACCGGATGAGGCGGGTGACGAGCGCTCCTGCGGGCGCGGCCAGCGACCGGGGCACACGCACGTCGGGCATGCCCGCACGGGCCCAGTCCGGCAGGGACGCGAGCGCGGCGGCGGCGAGCCCCGCGTACACGGGCCGGACCGCGCGCGGCAGCGGGGGCTCGACGAGGAGGAAGCGGGCGGCGTCGCGCGCGGCATCGGTCAGCGCGAGGTCCGGCCGCGCGGCCTCGACCGCGGCATCGAGCTCGGCGCCCGTGCGCGGCACGTGCTCGACCCCCAGGCGCTGCCCGACCACGGCCGCCTGCGCGACGTAGTCGTCGCACCCGCGGGGGTCCAACGGGCGCCGCCCGTACAGCTGGTGCGCGACGAGGAAGCTCTGGGTCTCGGCGACGTGCACCCAGCGCAGGAGCCGCGGGTCCGCGGCCGCGTACGGGCGTCCGTCCGGGGCCGTCCCGCGGACCCGGTCGTGGACGGCGCGCACCGCGTCGACCGCGCGCTGCGCGTCGTCGGACGTCGCGAACGTCGTCGTCGCGATGAACGTCGAGGTCCGCTGCAGCCTCCCCCACGGGTCGCCGCGGTATCCCGAGTGGGCGGCGACGCCGGCCATCGCGAGCGGGTGCCAGCTCTGCAGGAGCAGGGCGCGCAGACCGCCCACGAACATCGACGCGTCGCCGTGGACGCGCTGGATCGGCGAGCCGGGCGCGAACCAGCGCGGCCCGGGGGTCTCGTGGATGCGCGCCCGCGTCGCGGTCGCGTCCGGACCGGCGACGCGCGCGAAGATCGCCGCGCCCGCCGACGTCCGAGCTCGCTCCAGCACCGGGACCATGACCCGATCATCACACCCGTCACGCCCGGCCACCGGACGGCGATGTGCAGAGAAGTCGCTGCAAAGAAACTCTTGCAAAGCTACCTTTGCGACTTTAGAGTCGACGCCATGAGCACCGAGGACACCCCCACCCCTGCCGCGGAAGGCCCCGCCTCGTCCGCGGAGCGCGTGCTCGGGCCCGAGCAGCTCAAGGCGCTCGCGCACCCCCTGCGGATCCAGATCCTCGACCTCCTGTCCTCACACGGGGCGCTCACCGCGAGCGGGATCGCAGACCTCGTGGGCGAGTCGAGCGGGTCGACGAGCTACCACCTCCGCCAGCTCGCGCGGCACGGCTTCGTCCAGGAGGTCCCCGGTCGCGGCACAGCACGCGAGAGGTGGTGGGAACGGCGTCCCGGCGGCTTCACCGTGGAGATGCCGGGGGATCCCGGCGACGTCGCCGCGACAACCACGACAGCGATGGTCAACCGCGAGTTCGAGAGCGCGCGTGCACGCAAGATCCAGGCCCTCCTCGAGCGCGGGCACGAGCTCGACCACCGCTGGCGCGACGCCTCTCGCCTGCAGACGGTCAGTCTCTGGCTGACCGCCGACCAGGCGAGCGAGGTCCTCGCCGCCTGGGACCGCTTCTCCGAGATCCTCGACCGCTACAAGGACCAGGACGACGCTCCCGGCGCCCGGCCCGTGCAGCTCCACTTCAACCTGTTCCCCCTCGTCGACGGCACGGAGAACCCCTCATGAGCGCGTACTCCCCCACCCTGCCCCGCACCGCCGAGCTGCGGGGCCTCGACCGGCACCTCGTCCGGCTCGGCTCCGCGCTCACCGCGCTCGGCCGGCGCCGCGCGGAAACGCGCAGCCGAGCCCTCGCGGCGGCGAGCGACCGCGCCGCGGCCCGGCCCGCGGTGGCCGCGTCCGGGCGCGGCACCTCGAGCGGCTGCGCGACAACGCCGCGCAGGTGCACCCCCTGCTCCTGCGCTGATCCCGCGCTGCGCGCGGGCACGTACCGACGCCGCGCGACGCGCCGCGTCAGGCGGCCAGCACCACCGCACCGCGCGACGTCGCCGCACCGCGCCGCGCCGGCGACGGTCCGGACAGCGCGTACACGCCGGCCGCGGGGCGCAGCTCCTCGCCCGTGCGCGCGACGAGGTCGAGGAGCCGGATCCCGAGCGCCGCGCAGACCGCGGCGAGCACCTCGGACGACGCCTCCTTCCGCCCACGCTCGACCTCCGAGAGGTAGGCCGTCGACACACGGGCCGCGGCGGCGACGTCGGCCAGGGTCCGCCCCTGGGAGGCGCGCGCTCGGCGGAGGATGCCGCCGATCACGTGGCGCAGCAGCGGTTCGGGCCGCTCGCGGGCCGCCGTGGTCCGTCGCTCGTCCATCGCCGCTCCCGTCCGCGCGTCGCCCGTCGACACGTGCGCCTCACGCTACTCCCGCCCCGGACCGCGAGGGCCGGGGCGGGAGCGGTGATCTGCTGACGGCGTAACGCCGCTCGTGGCCGCGCCCGGCCTCACCAGGTCTCGAGCGTGTGCGCCATCTGCCAGAAGCGGATCTCGTGGCGGCAGCTCAGCTCGAAGGCGAGCTCCATGCGGCGCCGCTCCGACGCGCCGGCGTCCGCGGCCAGCGCGTCGAGCCGCGCACGCTGGTCCGTGAGGACGGTCCCCGTGGCCTCGTCGGCGTAGAACTCCCACCAGCCGGCCAACGGGTGCTCGGGCGCGATCGCGCCGTCCGTCGTGGCCCGCTCGCCGAGCCAGAACCGGCGCGCCGACCAGATGTACGTCCACGGGCACGGCAGCAGCGAGGCGAGCAGGACGCCGAGCGAGTCCCGACCCGCCGCGAGCATGTGGTCGACGTACGCCTGGGCGCTCGGCGCGAGCCGGTTCGTCTGGGCCTCGGCGTACGAGACGCCGAGGAAGTCGCACATCGCGTGGTGGGCGTGGGAC
This sequence comes from Cellulosimicrobium sp. CUA-896, assembly GCF_001942335.1. Taxonomy (GTDB): domain Bacteria; phylum Actinomycetota; class Actinomycetes; order Actinomycetales; family Cellulomonadaceae; genus Cellulosimicrobium. The sequence continues at coordinate 64,778 of NZ_MKKH01000002.1, forward strand.
TCGTCGTCGAGCAGGAAGGCCGCCTTGTCGTGGAACCACGCCGCCCACGTGCGGTCGGGGGCGAGCGTCATGCCCAGGCCGTAGCAGCGCAGGTACGCCGTGAGGTACTGGTGGTCCTGACCGACGTAGCGCCGCACCGCCGCGGGCGCGACGGAGCCGTCGCGCAGGCCCGCGAGGAACGGGTGGTCGTAGAACTCGTCGAACAGGTGCGCGTACCGGCGGCCCAGCTCGGCGCTGAAGCCGGTCTCGTCGTCCGCGACGAGGACCCTCGGGTCCTCGCCCGGCGCAGTGCCCGTCGATGTGCCCGTCGATGTGCCCGTCGGTGCAGGGTTCAGGGTGATGGCAGCAGGCGTCGTCATGCCCACGTTCCTCCGCTCGTGCTAGCGAGATCAGGTTCGACGGGTCCGGGCGGCCGTACCGCCCGTCTCAGTCCCTCGGCCCGGCGACGCAGGTCACCGGACGGGACACCCCGCGTGGTTCGTCCGCACCCTAGCAGGACGGCGCGCACGTCCGGCGCCGGGGGCGCACCATGGGACGGACGGCGCCGTCGGCACCGCCACGGACCTGCGAGGAGGCGCGATGTTCCGCAGCCTGTTCCCGATCATCACGGTGTCCGACGTCGAGCGGTCGCTCGGCTTCTACCGCGACCTGCTCCGCGGGACCGTCGAGTACGCGTTCCCCGACGACGGCCCGCCCGTGTACGTCAGCGTGCACGTGGGCACCTCGCCGCTCGGCATCGGGCTCGACGCCGGGGCGACCTTCGACGGCAGCACGACGCTGTGGGTCTACGTCGACGACTGCGACCGCGCCGTCGAGCACCTCGCGGCCGCCGGGGTGACCGTCGTCGAGCCCCCCACGGACCAGCCCTGGGGAGAGCGCGTCGCGCGGGTGCGCGACCCGGACGGCCATCTCGTGGTCCTCGGGCAGGAGGCCGCTCCGGACCCGGAGCCCGAGGGCCCGACGGGGCTGTCGTGAGCGGGCCGTCCACGCGCCCGGGAGGCGCGGCCACCGCGTCGCAGGGCCGGTCGTTGTTCGCCGAGCTCTCGGAGCCGTTCCTCGAACGTCCCGGCGTCACGGCCGGGACGATGTTCCACAGCCCGGGCCTGCGCACCGGCGGGAAGTTCTTCGCCTTCGTCGACACCGAGGACGGGCTGGTCGTCAAGGTGCCGCGGGACCGTGCGGTCGAGCTCGTGCGCGCCGGGACCGCGGACGTCGTCACGCTCGGCCGGCGGACGCTGCGCGAGTGGGTCACGCTCCCGTGCCCGGCCCCCGGGCCCGCGGACGCCTGGCGCGACGCCCTCGAGGAGGCGTACGACTACGTCGCCTCGCTCTGACAGGGAGAGCGTGCCCCCACCGGGACTCGAACCCGGAACACGCCGGGTTTAAGCCGGCTGCCTCTGCCAGTTGGGCCATGGGGGCCGCCACGACCTTATCGCCGCCGGCGCGCGGTCCCGCCCGGACGCACCCCGAGACGCACATGACGCGAGGGGCGAGCCGACCGGTCGGCTCGCCCCTCGTCGTCGGGCCGGGACGTGAGGTCCCGGAGCGGCTCAGGAGGCCTGGCTCGCCGGCGTCCGCTCGTCGCGTCCACGGTCGGCTCGCCGGACCCGGACTCGGCCGCGGCGGCCGATCCCTGCGCCGTCTGCTTCACCTGACCGTCCTTCTTCGGCGGCACCGACGCGGCGCGGAACTCGGCGCGCGGGTCGTGCAGCGAGCCGAGCGAGACGAGCTCGCGGCCCATGAGGAACTGGCCCATCCAGCCGACGAAGATGCGGATCTTGCGGTTGCCGGTCGGCATCGCCATGACGTGGTACCCGCGGTGCATGAGCCACGCGAGCGTGCCGCGCAGCTTGAACACGCCGAAGAGCTCCGCCACGCCCTTGTAGAGGCCGAGGGACGCGACCGTGCCGACGTTCTTGTGGCGGTACTCGACGGGCGGCTCGCCGTGGAGCTCGAGCGCGAGGTTGTCGGCCAAGCGGGTGGCTTCGCGGATCGCGTGCTGGGCGTTCGGCGGGCAGAACTTGCCGGGGTTGAGGACGTCGGGCACGGCGGCGCAGTCGCCCGCGGCCCACGCGTTCGGCACGAGGTTGCCGTCGGCGTCCTCGACCTGGAGCGTCGGGCGCACGGTGACGCGGCCCATCTTGTCGACGGGCAGGTCGGAGTCCTCCTTGAGGACCGGGTTCGCCTTGACGCCCGCGGTCCACACGATCGTCTCGGAGTCGAACTCCACGCCGGTCGACGTGACGACGTGCCCGCCCTCGCACGAGGACAGGAACGTGTTGAGGTGGAACTCGATGCCGCGCTTCTTCAGCTCCTCGAGGGCCCACGCGGCCATCGGCTCGCTGAGCTCGGGCAGGATCCGGCCCGCGCCCTCGATCATCACGAAGCGCAGGTCCGTCTCCTCGATCGTCGCGTAGTTGCGCGTCGCGTGGCGGGCCATGTCCTCGATCTCGGCGAGCGCCTCGACGCCGGCGAAGCCGCCGCCGACGAACGTGAAGGTCAGCATGCGCCGGCGCAGGTCCGCGTCCCACGTGGAGGACGCGACGTCCATGCGGTTGATGACGTGGTTGCGGACCGCGATGGCCTCCTCCACGTTCTTGAAGCCGATGGCGTTCTCCGCCAGTCCGGGGATCGGCAGCGTCCGCGACACGGAGCCCAGGCCGACGATGAGGTGGTCGTACGTGACCGAGTAGTCGTCGCCCTCCTCCGGGTGGATCGTCACGGTGCGGTCGCCGTGGTCGATGCCGACGACCTTGCCCTGGAGCACGTCGATGCCCTTGAGCGCACGGCGGTGGGGCGCGACGACGTCGCGCGCGTCGATCGAGCCCGCCGCGGCCTCGGGGAGGAACGGCGCGTACGTCATGTACGGGCGCGGGTCGACCACGACGATGGCGGCCTCGCGGCGGCCGAGCTTCTTGCGCAGGCGGCGCGCGGCGTACAGGCCGACGGAACCACCGCCCAGCACGACGACGCGCGGCACCTTGCGCGGCCGCGGCGAGGCGGCCTGCGGGGCCACCGCGGTCGCCGTGGTGGGCGACGAGGCCACCTGCGTCGCGGCAGACGTCACCTCCGGCGCGTCCTGGGCACGGTCGACCGAGGTCAGGTCATTCTGAGGCATGGTCCCAGAGTATTACTGCTGAGGACCCCGGCACGTCGAGGAGGTCCGTCCTGCGGGCGTGACGCGCAGCACGGCCGGTCCCGGCCCGGTCACCGCACGTCCCGCACGGCGCGCGACTCCACCTCGTCGAGCACCGCGTCCGCGGCCTCGGCGCTGACGTCGCCGCGCGACCTCGCCTCGATCACGTGCTCGCGCTCCGCCTCGCTCGCGCGACGCAGCAGCTCCGTCACCTCGCGCCCCGGCTCGTCCTCGGGCCGTGCCGTCCCGTCCCGCGCCGCCGCGAGGGCCTCCTGCGCGCGCAGGCGCCCCTCGTACTGCAGCTCGACGGCGCGGCGCACGTCGTCCGGGTAGGGCCGCCCCCGCTCGTCCTCGGTCGCGGCCCGCACCGCGTCCAGCCCCGCACCGGCGGCGTCCCGGCGCAGCACCGACGTCTCGGCCGAGAGATCCCCCTCCTCCCCCACGCGCAGCGCCCGCACGAGCGGGGCGAGCGTCAGCCCCTGGGCGACGAGGGTCACGAGCACGCACACGAGCGCCGTGAACACGATGCCGCTGCGGTGCGGGAACGCCTCACCGCCGTCGATCGCCAGCGGCAGCGCGAGGGCGCTCGCGACCGTGACGACGCCGCGCATGCCGGCCCACGCCATGACGGTCGCCTCGCGCGGGGTGGCCGGCTCCGCGCTCCCGCGGCCCGCACGCCGCAGGCGGTGCCGCACCCACGTGACGGGGAAGATCCAGGCGAAGCGCACCGCCACGAGCACCCCTGCGACGACGAGCGCGGTCGCGAGGGTCGCGACGCGGTCGTCGCTGCCGTCGCGCAGCACCGCCGTCAGCTCGAAGCCGATGAACACGAAGACCAGGCTCGTGACGAGGTAGTCGGCGAAGTCCCACACGGAGCGGCCGAGCAGCCACCCGGCCGACGTCAGCGCGTCGTGGCCGGTGGTGCGCAGGTACAGGCCGAGCGCGAGGACGGCCAGCACGCCGGACCCGTTCAGCTCCTCCGCGCCGAGGTAGACGGCGAACGGGACGGCCAGGGTCACCGTGGTCTCGGGCGCGGCGTGGTGGAGGTGGCGCAGGGCGAGCCGCGTGAGCCACCCCGCGGCGAGACCGAGCCCGGTCCCGACGACGACGGCCTCGACGAGCTCGAGCCCGATCTGCCCGGCGCTCACCGTGCCCGCGACCACGGCCGCGACCGAGACGTTGTACAGGACCAGCGCGGTGGCGTCGTTGAACATGCCCTCGCCCTCGAGCACCGCCACCATCCGTCCCGGCAGGCGCAGCGTCGCGCGACCGCGGTCGCGGCCACCGGGTCCGGCGGCGCGACGACGGCCCCGAGGACGACGGCGGCTCCCCAGCCGAGGCCCAGCGCGTGCGCGACCACGGCCACGACCCCGGCGGTCACCACGGTGAGCCCCACGGCCAGGAGCAGGATCGGGCTCGCGTTGCGGCGCACGTCGTGCACCGACGCGCGCTGGGTCGCCGCGAAGAGGAGGGGCGGGAGCACCGCGGGCAGGATGTACTCGGGCTCGACCCGCAGCTCGGGCACGCCGGGCACGAGCGGGACCGCGAGACCGAGGACGGTGAGGAGCACCGGGGCCGGCACGCGCAGGCGGTCGGCCGCCGGCGTGAGCACGACGACGCCGGCGAGCAGCACGGCCACGAGCAGCGCGGTGGGCACGGGGGCGCCTCCTGGGTCCGGGGTCACGGCGAGGTCGGCGGGCGCACGCTCGCACCCGCCGGCGCGGTCAGGCGATCGACCAGGCGATCCCGTCGAGGATGTCGTGCTCGCTGGTGACGACCTCGGTGAGCGACCCGCCGGCGGCCGCGACGTCGTCGCGCACGCGCCGGACGACCTCCGACCACACGAGCGCGCCCGCACCGATGACGTCGACCCGTCCCGGGTGCATGAACCCGAGCGCGGCGCGGTCGGCGCGTGTGCGGTGGAGCAGGTCGTCGCACGCGGCGAGCACGTCCTCGACGGGCAGGACGGCGCCGTCGATGCGGTCCCGGTCGTACGCGGCGAGAGCGAGGGCGTGCGCCGTGACGGTGGTGACCGAGCCCGCGAGCCCGACCAGCGTCGCCGCCCGGCCCAGCGGGACGACGCCCGCCGCCTCGTCCAGCGCCGCGCGCACGTCGGCGCGCGCCGCGGCCTCCTCGTCCGCGGTCGGCGGGTCGCTGCGCAGGTGCCGCTCGGTCATGCGCACGCAGCCGACGTCCATCGAGAACGCGGCGTCCGGCGTCGCCGTACCGTGCACGAGCTCGGTCGACCCGCCGCCGAGGTCCACGACGACGTACGGCCCGGGCCGCACCTGCGCCACGGTCGACGTCGCGCCGCGGAACGACAGCTCGGCCTCCTCCTGACCCGAGACGACCTCCGGCTCGACCCCGAGCGCGTCGAGCACGCCGCGCACGAAGTCGTCACGGTTCTGCGCGTCGCGCGTCGCCGACGTCGCGACGAAGCGGGTGCGGGTCGCGCCGAGGTCGGTGATCACCTGCGCGTAGCGGCGCGCCGCGTCGAGCGTCCGCTCGAGCGCCTCGGGCGCGAGGCGGCCCGTGCGGTCCACGCCCTGGCCGAGGCGCACGACCTCCATGCGACGGTCCAGCTCGACGAGCGTCCCCGTGGCCGGGTCGACGTCCGCGACCAGCAGGCGGATCGAGTTCGTGCCGCAGTCGACGGCCGCGACGCGCGCGGGTGTGCTGCCGGTGGGGCGGTCGGTCTCGGGCACGGTGGTCTGCGCGGCGGTCGGCGAGGTGGAGCCAGGTGTCATGCGACCAGGGTGCCACCCCCGCCGCGCCCCGCGCGGCGCGCCGACACGGCCCGGGCGCGCCCGTGTGCACGCGCACGGCTCGCGACAGGGGATGATGTCCCGCGGAAGGATCGAACGCTCGGCGGAGGGGACACGCACATGCAGCACCCGGCGGGCAGCGGCGGGGAGCCGGCGCCCGACGCCGCCGGCCGGACGCGCCACGCGGTGGCGACCCGGGACGGGGACCTCGCGCCCGACGTCGAGGCGACGCGCGCCCAGCGTCTGGAGCTGCTCGACGCCGCCGCCCAGGCGGCAGGGCTGGGCACGTTCCAGTGGGACCTGTCGTCCGGCGCGCTGCACTGGGACGCGGCGCTCCTCGAGGTCTTCGGTTACGACGAGACGTCCTTCGGCGGCACGATCGACGCGTTCAACGCACGCCTGCACCCCGACGACCTCGGCCCGGTCACGGCGGCGCTCGACGAGGCGATCGCGGCGTGCGGTGTCTACGAGGCGGAGTTCCGCGTGCTGCGGCCGGACGGCTCGACGCGCTGGCTGACCGCACGAGGGCGGGCGCTGGGGGGCCTTCGGGCGTCGCCGAGCAGCTGATCGGCGTCACGACCGACACGACGGTGCTGCGCGCGGGCGAGGAGCGCGTCCGGCAGATCCTCGACGACATGACGGTCGGCTACTTCTGGCTCGACCCCGAGTGGCGCTTCGGGTACGTCAACCCGGAGGCGGAGCGCATCCTCCAGAGCACGCGCGAGCGCCTCGTCGGCGGGGTGATCTGGGACCTGTTCCCGGCGGCCGTCGAGTCGGTCTTCGAGGACAGCTACCGTGGGGTCGCGCGGACCGGCGAGCCCGTCGTCTTCGACGCCTACTACCCGGCCCCGCTCGACGCCTGGTACGAGGTGCGTGCCGTGCCCGAGCGCGGTGGGGTCGCCGCCTACTTCACGGACGTGACCGAGCGGCGCCGCGCGCTCGAGCTCGCGCAGCAGGCCCAGGAACGCTCGCAGCTCCTCGCGGCCGTCGCGGCCGAGCTCGCCGAGACGCTCGACCCGGTCCGGGCGCTCGAGGCCGTCCTCCCCCACCTCGTGCCCGCGGTCGCCGACTTCGCGATCGCGAGCGTCCTCGAGGAGGGGGCCGGCGGGTGGCAGCAGCGCCTGCGCGACGTCGCCTCGCTGCACGCCGACCCGGCGATGCAGCCGGTCCTCGACGCGTACGCGCAGGTGCGCGTGCCCGCCCTCGTCCCCACCTCGCTCGTCGCCCAGACGGTGGCCGGTGCGCCGCACGCGCTGCGCACCGGGACGCCCCGCCCGGGCGACCTCGTGGAGGAGGGGCCCGCGCACGACCTGCTGACGCGCCTGGAGCCCTACGCCATGGCCGTCCTCCCGCTGCGCGGGCGCGGCCACACCCGCGGTCTGGTCACGCTCGCGCGGCGGGCCGAGCGAGGCCGCTTCACCAAGGCCGACGTGGCCGCCCTGCGCGACGTCATGGCGCAGATCGGGCTCGCGCTGGACAACGCGCACCTGCACGCCGCCCAGCGCACCCTGGCCGAGGAGCTCCAGCGCAGCCTCCTCACCGCGCTCCCCGAGCCCGACCACCTGCACCTCGTCGCACGCTACGTCCCCGCGGCGACGGGCACCCAGATCGGCGGCGACTGGTACGACGCCTTCCTCGTGCGCGACGGCAGCACGTGCCTCGTCATCGGGGACGTCACGGGCCACGACCTGCGGGCCGCCGTCTCGATGGCCCAGGTGCGCAACGTCCTGCGGGGCGGCGCGCACGCCGTCGTCCGCTCCCCCGCCGCGATCTTCGAGTCGCTCGACTGGGCGATGCACGACCTCGGCGTCGGCGCGATCAGCACGGGCGTCCTGGCGAAGCTCGAGCAGCCGGAGGAGCTCGCCGAGCAGGGCCTGCGCCTGCTGCGCTGGTCGAGCGCCGGCCACCTCCCGCCGCTCCTCCTGCACCCGGACGGCCGGGCGGAGCTCCTGCACCGCTCGACGAACCTGCCGCTCGGCCTGCGCGTGCACGAGGAGCGCCACGACCACACCGAGATCGTCCCGCCCGGCTCGACCGTCCTGCTCTACACCGACGGGCTCGTCGAACGTCGGGGCGAGTCGCTGCACGTCGGCCTCGAGCGGCTGCGCACGACGGCCCAGGAGCTCGCGGAACTCCCCCTCGAGGAGCTGTGCGACCGCCTCATCGCGGACCTCGCGACGGACGGCGAGGACGACGTCGCGCTCCTCGCCGCACGCGCGTACCCCCAGGACCGCCCGCGTCCCGCGGAGGCCGGGCCCGAGGTCCTCCCGGGCGACCTCGACGAGGCGGCGCACCGCGACAACCTCTGACGCCCGGCGTCCGCGCCCGCCGCACGGACGGGTGCGACAGGGTCAGCAGGAGCAGCGGTCGGGGCGCCAGACGTCGCGGACGCGCTCGAGCGCCTCGTCGCCGAGCGGGTTGACACCCGCCCCGGCGGCGAGCGCGTGGCCCACCAGCACGTGCAGGCACTTGACGCGCGTGGGCATCCCGCCCGCCGAGATCCCCTCGATCTCCTCGACGTGGCCGAGCTCCTCGCGCTGCGCGAGGTAGTGCTCGTGCGCCGCCCGGTAGGCCTGCGCGAGGGCGGTGTCCTCCGCCAGGCGCTCCGTCATCTCCTTCATCACGCCGTTCGCCTCGAGGGTCGAGGCGGCCGCGACCGCGCCCGGGTGGGTGAGGTAGAACGTCGTCGGGAAGGGCGTGCCGTCGTCCAGCCGCGGCGCGGTGCGCACCACGAGCGGGCGCCCGCAGGCGCAGCGGGCCGCGATGCCCACGACGCCGCGCGGCGTCCGGCCGAGCTGCTCGGCGAGCACCTCGCGGTCGTGCGCGGACACCTCCGCGGCGGGGTCGTCGGCGGGGATGGCCAGGCGGGCGTCGGTCACAAGGAGTCCTCGGGGTGGCTCGGGCACGGGTCGGGCACGCGGCGCACGGGCCGCGTCATCCATTCTCCCCGGTCCCGGAGCCCTCCGTGCCCGTCCCCGCGGGCTGGCGCCCGGCGACCTGGACCGACTCCCACATCGCCTGGTACCACGGCGTGCCGTCCGCGTAGCCCTGGACCGGCCCGTCCGAGATGGGCCGTCCCGTCTGCGGGTCGACGTCGTCGACCACCGTCTCCGGGTCGAGCACGCGCCACGGGCGCTCGCCCGGCATGACGAAGTTGAGCCGGTCGCGGGCCTGCCGCTCGACGTACGCGCGGTCGTCCCAGCGCTCCAGCTCGGCCTCGAGACCGTCCCGCTCGGCCTGCGCGTCGGCGAGCTCGGTGCGCAGGGCGCGCAGCTCGTCCGTCTGGTTCACGTACGCGCGGACGGTGGGCAGCACGAGCACGACGGCGAGCAGCACGACGACGGACAGCACGAGCGTGCGGACCGTCACCACCTCGGGAAGGAGGAAGCCGTAGCGGCTGCGGCGCCGGTCCTCGGGGCCCGGGCCCGCCGGGCGGCGCGTCTCGGGCCGGCGCGCCGGGCGCGTGGACGACGAGCCCGACGACGCGGAGGACGCCCCCGTCGACGACCGCTGCCCGCCGCCCGACGGCGAGCCCGACGACGTGCGGGTCCCGCGGCCCGCACGGGGCGCGCGACGTGCCCGGGCTCGGGGGGCGACGGGAGGACGGCATGCCCCGATTGTGCCGCCCCGCCGCCACCCCGCGGGGCAGCACGCGCGGGTGCCGGGCGCCCGACCGTCGATCGACACGATCTCTTCACCACCGCCCGCCGTCCGGCGACGTGCCCGGCTCCCCACCGGGGACCGTTCAGGGACGTGCCCGGCTCGCCGCCGCGTCGCAGCGCCGTCCGCCCCGGACGCCGGAGGCCCGGCGGACCGTGACGGTCCGCCGGGCCTCGGCGTGCGGGCGAGGAGCCCGCGGGGGTCGAGCCGGAGCTCGTCAGGCCGACCAGCGCGGGAACGCACCGCGGCCGGCGTAGCGCGCGGCGTCGTCCAGCGCCTCCTCGATGCGCAGGAGCTGGTTGTACTTGTTGATGCGCTCGCCGCGGGCGGGTGCACCGGTCTTGATCTGGCCGGCGTTCGTCGCGACGGCCAGGTCGGCGATCGTCGTGTCCTCGGTCTCGCCGGAGCGGTGCGACACCATCGCGGTGAAGCCGTTGCGCTGCGCGAGCTCGACGGCGTCGAGCGTCTCCGTGAGCGAGCCGATCTGGTTGAGCTTGACGAGCAGCGAGTTCGCCGCCTTGAGCTCGATGCCCTTGGCGAGACGCTCCGGGTTGGTGACGAACAGGTCTCGCCGACGATCTGGACCTTGTCGCCGACCTCGGCGACGAGCTGCGACCACGAGTCCCACTCGTCCTCGGACAGCGGGTCCTCGATGGACACGAGCGGGTAGTCGCGCACGAGCTGCGCGTAGTACTCGATCATCTCGGCCGGCGACTTCGCGCCGCCCTCGAACTGGTAGGCGCCGTCGGAGAAGAACTCGGTCGAGGCGACGTCGAGCGCGAGCGTCACGTCGGTGCCGGGCGTGAAGCCGGCCTTCTCGATCGCGACGAGGATGAGGTCGAGCGCCTCGCGGTTGCTCGACAGGTTCGGCGCGAAGCCGCCCTCGTCGCCCAGACCCGTCGCGAGGCCCTTCTCCTTGAGCACGGACTTCAGGGAGTGGTAGACCTCGGCGCCGGTGCGCAGCGCCTCGCGGAACGAGGACGCGCCGACCGGCGCGACCATGAACTCCTGGATGTCGACGTTCGAGTCGCGTGCGACCCGCCGTTGAGGATGTTCATCATCGGCACGGGCAGGACGTGCGCGTTGGGACCGCCGACGTAGCGGTACAGGTCGAGGCCCGCCGACTTCGCGGCGGCCTTCGCCACGGCGAGCGACACGCCGAGGATCGCGTTCGCGCCGAGCTTGCCCTTGTTCGGGGTGCCGTCGAGGTCGATGAGCGCGGCGTCGATGAGGCGCTGGTCCTCGGCCTCGAACCCGATGAGCTCCGGGGCGATGTCGTCGATGACGGCGTTGACCGCACCCTCGACGCCCTTGCCCAGGTAGCGGGACTTGTCGCCGTCACGACGCTCGACGGCCTCGAACGCACCCGTCGACGCGCCCGACGGCACGGCGGCGCGGGCGAACGTCCCGTCGTCCAGGACGACCTCGACCTCCACGGTCGGGTTTCCACGGGAGTCGAGGATCTCGCGCGCTCCAACGGCTTCGATGCTGGCCACAGGTGCTCCTTCAGGCAGGGCTCGCAGGCGCTGCGTCGTCGGCCGTCCCGGGCACGGGAACCCGGGCGGCGCGTGCGCGCCCGCGACGGTGGTGGGGTTTACGGCCCCAGCCTAGTGCCCGGACGTGGCCCGCGCCGCTGCGTCCGCTCCGCGGGCGCGCTCCGCCGCCTCGATCCCGGCCTCGACGCGGCGCAGCTCGGCGCGCAGGGCCGCCTCGGCGTCGACGCCCTCCGCCTGGGCGCGCACGACCAGCGCGTACAGCTCGCGGCCGAGCGCGTCGGGGGTCGTGTCCGGGGTACCGCCCGACGGCGCGGGCGCAGCGCCCCGTGCGACGTCGCCGAGGCCCCCGCGCCCGGCGCGCGAGAGCACCTTCTGCGCCCGCGCGAGCGCGCCCTGCGTGTGCGAGATGCCCTCGAGCACGGACGACCGCTGCTTCTCCGCCTTCTTGATCGCGTCCCACCGGGCGTGCAGGTCGGCCGGGGCGCCGTCGAGGTGCCGGTGGCTTGGTCGCCGAACACGTGGGGGTGGCGCCGGACCAGCTTGGCGACGAGGTCGGCCGCGACGTCGTCGACGGTGAAGGGGTCGGGCTCCTCGCTCGCGATGCGCGCGTGGAACAGCACCTGCAGGAGCAGGTCGCCGAGCTCCTCGCGCATGCCGGCCCGGTCGTCGGTCTCGATCGCCTCGGCGAGCTCGTGCGCCTCCTCGAGCAGGTAGTGCACGAGCGAGGCGTGCGTCTGCTCGCGGTCCCACGGGCACCCGCCGGGCGAGTACAGGCGGTCCATGACCTCCACCGCGTCGCGCAGCGGGTCGGCCGTCGGCGGTGCGGTGGGCTGGGGTGCGCTCATCGCCCCATCGTAGGGACGCCGGGCGCGCGCCGGCGTGCACAGCGGGCGCACAGCGCCGTGCTGCGCCGGGCCCAGGAGCCGTTCCTACGGTCCCGGACGACACACGTCCGTCGTCCCGTGAAGGGTCTCCCATGTTCCTCACCTACCTCCGCCGCGAGCTCGGCAACCGGCGCAAGCAGACGGTGGTCGTCGCCGTCGGGCTCGCGCTCGCCGTCGCGCTCGTCGTCGTCGTCAGCTCCGTGTCCGCGGGCGTGCAGGCCGCCCAGACCACCGTCCTCGCGTCGGTCTACGGGGTCGGCACCGACATCACGGTGACACAGCCCGGGGAGCGCGGCGCGGGCGGCCCGGGCCGCTTCGACGTCGGCGCCGAGGACGGCGCCACCGACGAGGACGGCTCGCGCACCTTCTCCCAGGACCGCCTCGCCGTCTCGCCGCGCCGGCACCTTCGACGTCTCGGCGCTCGACGCCGTCGCCGGGCTCGACCACGTCACCGCCGTCGCCGCGACGCTGGAGCTGAGCAACACCTCGTTCGACGGCGAGATGCCCGACCTGTCGCAGACGGGTCAGGACGGCCTCCCCGGACAGGGCGGGCAGCCACCGGCGGGCGGGGCGGACGGGGCGGGAGGCAGCGCCTTCGAGGTCGACTCGTTCAGCGTGACGGGCGTCGACCCGACGGCCGGCGCGGTCGGCCCGCTCACCACCGTCGAGCTGGCCGACGGTCGCACGCTCGACGCGGACGACGCGGCGCGGAGGTCGCCGTCGCTGACGCGACGTATGCGCAGACGAACGAGCTCGCCGTGGGCGACACCGTGAGCGTCGGCGGGACCGACGTGGAGATCGTGGGCACCGTGACGTCGACGACCGGCGACGGCGTCGCCACCGCGAGCGACGTCTACGTGCCGCTCGCGCTCGCGCAGTCCCTCGCCGACCTCGACGGGCAGGTCAGCGACCTGTACGTCCAGGCGGACTCCGCGTCCGAGATCGACGCCGTCGCGGACGCGATCACGGACGCGCTGCCCGACGCGACCGTCTCCACCCAGTCCGACCTCGCGTCGTCGGTGACGGGGTCCCTGTCCACGGCGTCGAGCCTCGTCTCGAGCTCGGGACGTGGCTGTCCGCCGTGGTGCTGACCGCCGCGTTCGGCCTCGCGATCCTCTTCACCGTCTCGGGCGTCAACCGCCGCACGCGCGAGCTCGGCACCCTCAAGGCCATCGGCTGGCCGCGCGGCCGTGTCGTCGGTCAGGTCGCCGGCGAGTCGGTGGTGCAGGGCCTGATCGGCGGCGTGCTCGGGGTCCTGCTCGGCGTGGTCGCGGTCGTCGTGGTCAACCTCTCCGGCATCACCCTCTCCGGTGCGTCCGGCGGCTTCTCGTTCGGCGGGCCCGGCGGAGGCCCGGGAGGCGGCGCCGGCACGGCCGGGCAGACGGCGGGGCGGACGGCCGGACAGGGCGGCGGGCCGTTCGGCGACGGCGGCGACCCGTTCTCCCGGGCCGCGAGCGCCGTCGACGTGGTGCTCTCCGCGCCCGTGCTGCCGCTCGTCGTCGTCGCGGCCGTGGGACTGGCCGTCCTCGGCGGGCTGCTCGCGGGTGTCGTGGGCGGCGCCCGGGCGGCGCACCTGCGGCCCGCCGAGGCGCTGCGCTCCGTCGCCTGAGCACCCCACCCGAGACCTCGCCCCGACCGGGGCCCTCCCGAGAGGCACTGCCATGTACGAGATCAGCGGACTGACCAGGACGTACACCCAGGGCAAGCGCACGGTGCACGCGCTGCGCGACGTCGACCTGCACATCGACGACGGCGAGCTCGTCGCCGTCCAGGGACCCACCGGCGGCGGCAAGTCGACGCTGCTGCAGATGCTCGGCGGGCTCGACCGCCCCACGTCGGGACGGATCGCGCTCGACGGGACCGACCTCGCGACGACGGGCGACGCCGCGCTCACCGCGGTGCGGGCCCGCACCGTCGGTTTCGTGTTCCAGGGGTTCAACCTCGTCCCGACGCTCACGGCGCAGGAGAACGTCGAGACGGCGCTCGTGCCCCTGAAGGTCCCGGCCGCGCAGCGGAGCACGCGCGCGACGGAGGCGCTCGTCGCCGTGGGGCTGGGCGAGCGGGCCGGGCACCTCCCCGCCGAGCTCTCCGGCGGTCAGCAGCAGCGCGTCGCGATCGCCCGCGCGCTCGTCAAGGAGCCGCGGGTCCTGCTCGCGGACGAGCCGACGGGCAACCTCGACGAGGCGACACGCGACGAGATCGTCGACCTGCTCGAGGGCCTGTGGAAGGAGCAGGGCCTCACCGTCGTCATGGTCACGCACGACTCGGTCGTGGCGAAGCGTGCGCAACGGCGCCTGCGGATCGCGGACGGCCGGGTGACGGACCTGGGGCGCTGACCCGACGTCGGCGGGTGGGCGCCGCGCGGCGGCCCGTCCCGCGCGCCTCGCGCGCGCCGGACGTAGTCTCGTGCGCATCGCGGCCGTCCGGGCCGCGCAGCGGCAGGAGGGGACGACCATGGGTACGCACCGACGCTGGAAGGACCTCAGCCGCGGCCAGCAGGTGGCCGTCGGCGTCGTGGGGGCCGTGCAGGTCTCGTTGACGGCGGCCGCCTACCGCGACCTCCTGCGCCGACCGGACGACAAGGTCAACGGGACCAAGCTGGCGTGGGGCATCGCGCTCCTCGTGAACTGGGTCGGCCCCATCGCGTACTTCCTGGACGGCCGCAAGGACTGACCCCACGGCCGCGGCGGCGGGGCCGGCCCGAGGCCGGCCCCGCCGCCGCGGTCCTGCTGCCCGTCAGGCGAGCGGCGTCGCGTCCCGCCGGCCGATGTGGTCCGGCCGCGGCGCGGGGGCCGCGAACGGGTCGGTGAGCGCGTTCTCGACGCTGTTGAACACCAGGAAGATGTTCGAGCGCGGGAACGGGGTGATGTTGCTGCCCGAGCCGTGCATGATGTTGCAGTCGAACCACAGGGCCGACCCGGCGTCGCCGGTGAACTGGTCGATCCCGTAGCGGTGGGCCATCTCGGTGATGGCGTCCTCGGACGGCACGCCGATGCGCTGCTCCTTCAGCGAGGCCTCGTGGTAGTTCTCCGGCGTCTCGCGACGCACGGCACGAAGGTGCGGTGCGACCCCGGCATCACCATGAGGCCGCCGTTGTAGGGGTAGTTCGGCGTCAGCGCGATCGAGCAGCTCACGGCGCGCGGCGCCGGCATGCCGTCCTCCGCGTGCCACGTCTCGAAGTCGGAGTGCCAGTAGAACCCCGTGCCCTTGTAGCCCGGCATGTAGTTCACGCGCGCTGGTGCAGGTAGACGTCCGAGCCCAGGAGCTGGCGCGCCCGGCCGAGCACCCGCGGGTCCCGGCTCAGCGCGTCGATGGCGGAGCTGAGCTCCGTCACGTCGAACACGGAGCGCACCTCGCCCGACGCTTCTCCGTGATGACCCGCACGTCGCCGCGCAGGTCGGGGTCGGACGCGAGCCGGTCGAGCTCGGCCGTGTACGCGGTGACCTCGTCGGGCGTGATGAAGTCCTCGAGGATCGTGAACCCGCGCTCCGCGTGGGCCTCGAGGGCGGCGGCGTCGAACGGCCCGTCGTCGGGCCCTCCCCACACCGTCGGGTGCTCGCGGGGGATCATGGCACCCGGCGTCGTGAGCCTCGTCGGATAGTCGTCCGTCGTCGTCTGGATGGTCGCGGTCATGTCGCTTCCCGTCTCCCGGGGGATCCCGGGGTCGTGGTCGTGTCACTCTCGCCGCCGGTTCCCTCCGCCGCAGGCAGGAGGGTCCGGCACACCCAGCATGGCTACGCGAGCCCGCGTGACCCTGTCAAACAGGCCGGGACCACCGGTCAGCGCGCCGCGGCCGTCCCCACGGTCGCGGCGGCCGACACCTCGCCGAGGATCACGGCGTCGATCAGCTCTCGCGCCCAGTCGAGCACCTCGGAGCCGCGCAGCGGACGGCCGCCGATGCGCGCGGTCGTCGGGAACGGCACGAGGACCGCGCGGATCGCCGGCTTGAGCAGCGTGCCCGGGTAGAGCCGCTTGAGCCGCAGCTGCGCCGACTCGGGCAGGTCCACCGGGGCAAACCGCACGAACTTGCCCTGCGCGGTGACGTCCGTGAGGCCTGCGCGGCGCGCGTGGTTGCGGAAGTCGGCGACGTCGAACAGCGCGGACGCGACGTCCGGCAGCGCGCCGTAGCGGTCGACGAGCTCGGCCCGGATCTCCACCAGCGCGGGTGCGTCGGCCGCCGCCGCGATCTTCCGGTACGCCTCGAGGCGCAGCCGCTCGGTCGCGATGTAGCTCTCGGGCAGGTGGGCGTCCACGGGCAGCTCGATGGAGACCTCCGGCTGCTCCTCGGGCCCGTCGCCGCGGAAGTTCGCGACGGCCTCCCCGACCATGCGCACGTACAGGTCGAACCCGACGCCCGCGATGTGCCCGGACTGCTCGCCGCCGAGGAGGTTGCCCGCACCGCGGATCTCGAGGTCCTTCATCGCGACCTGCATCCCCGCCCCGAGGTCGGTGTGGGCCGCGATCGTCGCGAGGCGGTCGTGCGCCGTCTCCGTGAGCGGGCGCTCCGGCGGGTAGAGGAAGTACGCGTACGCGCGCTCGCGCCCGCGGCCCACGCGGCCGCGCAGCTGGTGCAGCTGGGACAGGCCGAGCATGTCGGCGCGTTCGAGGATCAGCGTGTTCGCGTTCGAGATGTCGAGGCCGGTCTCGATGATCGTCGTGCAGACGAGGACGTCGAGCTCCTTCTCCCAGACGCCCGGATGACCTGGTCGAGCTGGTGCTCGTTCATCTTGCCGTGCGCGACGCCCACCCGGGCCTCCGGCACCAGCTCCCGCAGGCGCGACGCCGTGCGCTCGATCGTCTCGACCTTGTTGTGCACGTAGAAGACCTGACCCTCGCGCAGCAGCTCGCGGCGGACCGCGGCCGCGATCTGCTTCTCCTCGTAGGCGCCCACGTAGGTCAGCACGGGGTGCCGCTCCTCCGGCGGCGTCGCGAGCGTCGACATCTCGCGGATGCCCGTGACCGCCATCTCGAGCGTGCGCGGGATCGGCGTCGCGGACATGGCGAGCACGTCGACGTTGGTGCGCAGCTGCTTGAGCGTCTCCTTGTGCTCGACGCCGAAGCGCTGCTCCTCGTCGATGATCACGAGGCCGAGGTCCTTGAAGCGCACCTCGCCCGTGATGAGCCGGTGGGTGCCGATGACGATGTCGACCGCACCCGTGCGCAGTCCCTCGACCACCTCCTGCGACTCCTTGGGGGTCTGGAAGCGCGAGAGCGCCTTCACGGTCACGGGGAAGCCCGCGTAGCGCTCGGAGAACGTCTCGAGGTGCTGCTGGCCGAGCAGCGTCGTCGGGACGAGCACGGCCACCTGCTTGCCGTCCTGGACCGCCTTGAAGGCGGCCCGGATCGCGATCTCCGTCTTGCCGTAGCCGACGTCGCCGCACACGAGCCGGTCCATGGGGACCGTCTTCTCCATGTCGGCCTTGACCTCGTCGATCGTCGCGAGCTGGTCGGGCGTCTCGACGTACGCGAACGCGTCCTCGAGCTCGCGCTGCCACGGCGTGTCCGGGCCGAACGCGTGCCCCTGCGTCGCCATGCGCGCCGAGTAGAGGCGGATGAGCTCGCCCGCGATCTCGCGCACGTGCTTGCGGGCGCGCGACTTGGTCTTCGCCCAGTCGGCGCCGCCCATCTTGTTGAGGCTCGGGGACTCGCCGCCCGTGTACTTCGTCACCTGGTCGAGCTGGTCCATGGGGACGAACAGCCGGTCCCCCGGCTGCCCCCGCTTGGACGACGCGTACTCGATGACGAGGTACTCGCGCGTCGCCGCGTTGCCCCCCGTGCCGAGCGTGCGCTGCACGAGCTCGACGAACCGGCCGACGCCGTGCTGCTCGTGGACGACGAAGTCCCCGGCCTTGAGCTGCAACGGGTCGACGACGTTGCGCCGCCGCGACGGCATCCGGCGCATGTCGCGCGTGCTCGTCCCCGCCCGGCCCGTGAGGTCGGCCTCGGAGAACACGGCGAGCCGCAGCTCGGGCGCGACGAACCCCTTGCCGACCATCGCCGGCGTGACGAGGACGATGCCGCCCTCGGGCTCGTCGTCGAGCCGGGGCACCAGGCGCGCCGGGGTGTCGGCCGCACCGAGCTGCTCGACCATGCGCTTGGCCGGGCCGTGGCCCTCCGTGGTGAGCACGAGCCGCCAGCCGGCGTGCTGCAGGCCCCGCACGTCGTCGAGCGCGCGCGAGACGTCCCCGCGGTAGGACTCCACGTCGCGCGCGCCGATCGTGAAGGTGGGCACGCCGGACGCGCTCTCCTGCGCGTCGGCGGGCGCGTCGTCGAGCTCCGGGTTGTCGAGCGCGAACGAGGACAGCGTCCACCAGCCCAGACCGCGCCGCTGGGCGACCGCGCGCACCTCGGCGAACGTCGCGAACGACGCCGCCGACAGGTCGATCGGCGCCGCTCCCCCGGCCACCGCGCCGGTCCACGCGCCGCGAGGAACTCCTCCGTGGTCGCGACGAGGTCGTGCGCGCGGCGGCGCACGCGCTCGGCGTCGTCGAGGACGAGGAGCGCGTCGTCGGGCACGAGCTCGAGGACGGGCACCATGCGGTCCACGAGGACGGGAGCCAGGGACTCCATGCCCTCGACCGCGACCCCCGCGGCGAGCTTGTCGAGCATCTCCGCGGCTCCGGGCAGGCTCTCGACGAGCGCGGCGGCGCGCTCGCGCACCGCCGCGGTGAGGAGGATCTCGCGGCACGGCGGCGCCCACAGCCCGTGCTCGGCGATCTCGAGGCTGCGCTGGTCCGCGACGGCGAACCAGCGCACCTCGGAGACCTCGTCGCCCCAGAACTCCACGCGCAGCGGGTGGTCCTCGGTGGGCGGGAAGACGTCGAGGATGCCGCCGCGCACGGCGAACTCGCCGCGCCGCTCGACCATGTCGACGCGCGTGTACGCGGCGTTCGTCAGCCGCTCGGCGACGTCCGTGAGGTCGGCCGTCTCGCCGTGGTGGAGCTCGACCGGCACGAGCTCGCCCAGGCCGTCGACGACCGGCTGGAGCAGCGCCCGGACCGGCATGACGAGCACGCGGACGGGACCGGACGGGCCGATCTCCGGGTCCGGGTGCGCGAGACGGCGCAGGACGGCGATGCGCCGCGCGACCGTGTCCGCACGAGGGCTCAGGCGCTCGTGCGGCAGCGTCTCCCAGCTCGGGAGCACGGCCACGAGGTCGGCCAGCTCGTCGGGCAGGTAGGCGCGCACGCTCGCGGCGAGCTCGTCGGCGTCGCGACCGGTCGCCGTGACCACGACGAGCGGCCGCGACCCGGTCGCGGCACGTGAGATCACCGCGTCCGCGTCGGGGCCCGCCGGCGCGGCCGTGGTGTCCTCGGCCACCGGCCCCGTCGCCCGGCGCCCGCCATCGCGGCGAGGAGCGGCGGGCGGACCCCGGCGGGCCCGACGACGTCCGCCTCGCCGCGGGCGCGCACGTGCTCGACGACGGCGGCCGCGGCCGGGTCCGCGAGCAGCGCGGGCAGGATGCCGGTGAGGTTCATGGGACGCGGGGACCTTCCAGAGGCGGGCGCGGCGCGGTGACGCGGCGCGGGGCGACGGGCGTCGGGGCAGCACCGACGGCCGGACCGAGAGGCCCGGAGGGGCCGACGGGTCCGGGACGGTCGCGCTCGACGACGCCCACCAGCGTACGCCCGGGCACGGACACCGGCCGGTTTCACCCGCTCCGGCCGTGCGCACCCTGGTGACAGCGCACCCCGGTCTCACCCATGCTCGGACCGTGCCCACGACCTCGCGGTGGCGCGCCGCGGCCGGAGCGCGCCGGCTGCCCGCGCACGCCGTCCTGCTCGGCGCGATCGTCGTCGCCTTCGTCGCGCTCTGGGCCGCCTCCCACCTCACGGCCTCCGGCCAGGCGGCCGACGCCGGGGCGTTCCGCACGTTCGCGCCGTGGCACGACCTCGCGGTGGGCCCCGCGGGGACGCTGCGCCGCGGGCTGCCGGTCGCCTGCACCGCCGCCGTCGTGGTCCTCGGTGTCGTCGCCCTCGTGCGGCGCACGTGGCGCGACCTCGCGGCCGCGGTGCTCGTCGCGGGCGGGACCGTCGGCGTCGCGCTCGGGCTGCGCGAGCTGCTCGTGCGGCCGGACCTCGGCGGGTTCGGCTACGCCCACCAGACGTTCCCGAGCGGGCACGTGGCCGTCGTCGGCGGCCTGTGCGTCGCCGCCTGGCTGCTGTGGCCGTGGCCCGCGTCGCGGGCGGTCGCGGGCTGCGCGGGCCTGGCCCTCACGGCCGTCGCCGCGCTCGCGTCCGTCGTCACCTACGCGCACCGGCCGAGCGACGTCGTCGGGTCCCTCCTCGTCGCCGCCGCGGCGGCCGTCACGGTGTCCTGGGCGCTCGGCGTGCCGGCCGGCGCCCGCCCTCAGAGCGCCGCGTAGAGCTCCTCGTAGCGGTCGACGACCCGTTCCCACGTGAAGTCCTCGACCCGTCGCCGCCCCGCGGCGCCGATCCGGTCGGCACGCTCCCGGTCGTCGAGCAGCCCGAGCACCGCGCCCGCGAGCGCCGGGGTGTCCTGGGGGTCGACGAGCACGCCGTCGACCCCGTCCGTGACGATCTCGGGCGGTCCGCCGCGCACCGTCGCGACCACGGGACGGCCCGACCGCCAGCCCTCGAGCACGACGAGCGGCGCGGCGTCGGCCCGGCTCGGGACGACCACCACGTCCGCCGCCGCCATGCGGGCCGCCACCTCGGCCGGCTCGAGGCGGCCCGGCAGCTCGACGCGGTCCTCGAGACCCTGCGCCGCCACCCGGCGCCGCAGCGACGCCGCCTCGCCCCCGTCCCCGACGACGACGAGCCGGGCGCGGTCGCGCAGCGCCGAGGTCGCGAACGCGTCGACGAGCAGGTCGAACCCCTTGACGTGCTCGATCCGTCCCACCGCGAGCACGACGGGGTCGCTCTCGACGGAGTCGCCGACGGAACCGCTGTCGGGGTCGCCGTCGGGATGCCGACCGGGCTGCCCGTCGAGCTCCACGCCGTTGGGCACGACGACGGCGTGCTCGGCCCCGAAGCGGACGAGGTCGTCCGTGACGACGCGCGAGCACCCCGTGACGGCCGCGGCGACCTGCACCGAGCGCCGCAGCGCGGTGCCGAGGACGCGCGAGTGCTCGAAGACGTCGAAGTCGTCGGCGAAGGTCTCGCCGTGCGAGCTGACGACGAGCGGCGTCCGGGTGAGCGTGCGCAGCGCGAGCGCGTAGGCGCCGTTCGGGCCGAAGCACTGGACGTGCAGCACGTCGGGCCGGAACGCGGCCTGCGCGCGCCCCCACGCCAGCGCCGCGCCGGGCGCGGCGAGGCCGAACCGCGCGACGTCGCCCGGCCGGCTCGACGGCTGCGGGCACGGGAGGTACCGCACGGGGACGCCGTCGACGCGCCGGGTGCCGAGCCGCTCCCCGCGGTCGACGGTCCACACCTCGACCGCCCGGCCGCGTGCCGCCAGGACGCGCGCGACGTGCCGCACGTGCGACTCCACGCCGCCCGTGTACGGGTGGTACGAGCTGGCGACGAGCGCCACGCGTCGCACGGTCATGCGCCTCACCTGCTCCTGGTCGAGCCCTGCGGTCGTGCCTGTGCCTGCCGACGGCCGGGTGCGTCGCGCCCGATGATCACCCGCCCCGGGCCGACGTCGCCGGCGGGCCCGCCGCTAGAGTGGGCGCCACTCTACCGACCGGCCCCGCGGGCCGGTGCCGCCCGTCCCGAGGGGGTCCCGACCCGATGCCGCAGCTCGTCGTCGCGACCGTCGCGGTCGAGGTCCCCATGGCGCCCAGGTGTACCAGGAGGAGGTCGCGGCACGCGCCGCCGGCGCGCTCGCCGCCACCGGCGGCGCCACCACGGACGGCTCGGCGGGCGCGACGGACCGCTGGTCGGTCGACCGCGCGGTCGTGCGCTCGCTGCGCTCGCCGCTGCCGGGGACGCACCGCCTCCCGCTCGGCCGGCTGTCGGCCGCGGGCCCCGCCGTCCGCCGAGCCACGGGCCGGGCCGTGTACCCGCGCGGCGCCGTGGTGCACCGCGTGGGCCTCGACCTCCCGCCGCACCCGACGCGCGACGTCGTGGCCGTGCAGGACGTCGTGTCGTGGCGCTACGCCGACGAGTCCGCGCCCGTGCGCGCCGCCGCGGAGGAGGTCCGCCGCGCCGCGGCCGTGGTGTGCGTCTCGGAGTTCAGCGCCGACGAGGCGGCGGAGGTCCTCGGGCTCACCGAGCGCCCCGTCGTGGCGTACAACGGCGTCGACCCGGTCTACCACGACGCGCAGCCCCTGGACCGCGAGCGCCTCGCCGCGCTCGGCGTGACGGGCCCCTACGTGCTGCACGCGGGCGGGGCGTCGCGGCGCAAGAACCTCGACGAGCTCGCCGTCGCGTGGCGTGCGGTGCGGTCCGCGCGCCCGGACCTCACGCTTGTCATGAGCGGCCCGGAGCACCCGCGCCGCACGGACCTGTTCGCCGGCCTGGAGGGCACGCGCCTCGTCGGCCGCCTGCCGGCCGAGCTCATGCCCGGCCTGGTGGCCGGTGCCGCGGCGGTGGTGGTCCCGTCCCGCTACGAGGGCTTCGGCCTGCCCGCGCTGGAGGCGATGGCCGCGGGCGTGCCGGTCGTGGCCGCGCGGACGAGCTCGCTGCCGGAGGTCGTGGGCGACGGCGGGGTGCTCGTCGAGCCCGACGGCGCGAGCATCGCCGAGGGCCTGCTGTGGGCGACGGGCGACGACGGGGAGGTCGCGACGCTCGTCGCGCGCGGCCGGGCCCGGGCGGCGACGTTCACCTGGGAGCGCAGCGCCGCGGTGCACGCCGAGGTGTGGCGTGCCGTCGCCGCGCGCGGCTGAGCCGCGGACCGCCCGCGGGCGCACCCGGGCCGTCACCCCGCGGGCTCCCACGCCCGGACGGCGCTGATCGTCGCGATCCAGTCGCTCTCCGTCGCGAGCGGGATGAAGTCGGGGTGCAGGCCGCCCACGATGCCCGTGTAGTTCGCGGCCAGCACGGGCACGTCGCGCTCGGTCGTCATCGGCACGCGCACCCGCACCGCCGTGACCTCGACGGGGTCGAACCGGAAGAGCGCGACGCGGTCGAAGAACTGGCCGGTCTGGGTCGCGACGTCCTGCCACGCGCCGTCGGGCGTGCGGACCGAGACCGTGTAGTCCCGCAGGCCCGAGGTGCAGCACCGGATGCCCGCGGTCGCGACGGCGACCCGGTCGACGGTCCGCGGTCCGTCCGTGGTGATCTCCACGCCGGGGCTCTCGTCCACGACGCCGTCGGCGAGGCGGCCCGAGCGCCACGGCTCGCGCACCGCGAACGTGCCCGAGGTGACGACGTCGGCGTCGTTCGCGTCCTCGTGCGTGGACGTCGCCGTCACCGGCCGGCCCTCGAGCACGTCGTCGCCGAACGCCTCGACGGGCGCGACGTCGACCCCCGCGCCGGGCGGCAGGAGCAGGAGCACGGGCGCGCCGGTCACGGGCACCTCCACGCCCTCGGCCGGGACGGCCAGGGGCCGCTCGGCGCCGTAGAGGTCGCGGGCGGTCGCGGCGACCGGGGCACCGGCGGGGGTGAGGCGCACCGTCGTCGTGAGGTCCTCGCTCCACAGCGCGAGGAGCCCTCGGCCGCCCAGCGCGCCGCCCGCCCCGGTCGCGCGCACCGCGCGCACCCCGGGGGTCCCGGTCTCGACAACGGTGAACCCGTCGTACCCGGCGAGCACGGGCGCGGTGGCCGCGAAGGCCGCCCCGGCGGGCTTGACGTACTGCCCGAACTGGAGCAGCGACCACGAGTTGCCCGCCTCCCCGAAACCGCCCTCGGAGAAGAAGTACGTCCACTCGTCGACGCCCTCGAGCCCGTACCAGACGAGCTTGCGCGCGACGTCCGACCCGCCCGCCCAGAAGTTCGCGACGCCGTCGGACCACCACCCCGTCTCCGTGTCCCACAGCGGGAGGTCGCCGCACGGCGCGACGGCCTCCCGGAGCTGGTCGAGCTCCGCGCCCTCCTCGGAGAAGCCCTCCTCCTCCCACGACCGGTTGAACCCGGTGTACGGGTGGATGCCGACGACGTCGAGCGAGTCGCACCCCCCGGCCTCCACGAGCCGCTCCCACCAGCCCGGGTCGACCCCCAGGGTGTTGCCGCCGACCACGACGACGTCGGGGTGCGCGGCGCGCGCCGCGGCGGCGAACGGCGCACCGACGGCCTCCTCGTAGGCGGCGCCGTCGAAGCCGGTGTTGTTGGGCTCGTTCCAGGGCTGCCAGTACCGCAGCTGCGGGGCGCGCTCGTGGATCTCGGCGACGATCAGCCGCGACCACCCCTCCCAGGTCCCGGCGTCGACCGCGGCCCGCTCGGCCTCGCCCCCGGAGCCGAGCTGGAGCGCGAGCACCGTGCCGGTCTCGTCCGCGAGCTCGGCGGCCGCGGCGAGCTCGGCGAACGGGTCGACCTCGGCCGGCTCTCGCCCTCCTCGACGTCGGGCTCGAAGGCGGCGTTCGGCAGCGCGTCCCACACGATGCCGTCGGGGTCCGGGTCCCCGGTGGGGTCCGGCACGAGCGCCCCGAAGTCGAGCTGCGTGCGGTGGCTGCCGACCCCGAGCTGGACGGCGAGCTGCACGCCGCGCAGCGGTCCGGCCCCGCCCCAGTCGGCGCCGTCGGCGAGCTGCGCGGGGTCGAGCGCGCTCCCCGGCGCGGCGACCGTGTACCGCAGGCACGCCCCCGAGACCGCCTCCCCCGTCGCCGTCTCGACGAGCGCCGCGTCCACCTCGTAGACGCCGGGGCGCGTCGGCGGCAGCTCGAGCGCGACCTCGCCACCGTCCGCGGGGAGGTCGACGAGCCGTTCCTCGCCCACCACGGCGTCCCACACGCGCGGGTCGCCGCGCACCTGGTAGCGCAGGCGGTACGTGTCCGCGCGCTCGCCCCACACGTCGTCGAACGCGGCGACGACGCGCGGCTCGACACCGTCGGGGAAGACGCCGTACGGCCGGTCCGTCAGGAGACCGGCCCCCAGGCCGAGGCCGCCGAACAGCTCCTCGTTCGCGGCGTTGAGCTTCACCGGCGCCCCGAGCTGGTACGCCATCCGGTCCGCGGTGATCTCGGTGATCGCGAACCCGCCCTCCTCCCCGTGCGTGAGCACGTAGTAGGGCGCGTCGCCGTCGGTGCCGTCGCGCAGCACCGGCGTGCGCTCCCACAGCGCGAACGGCTGCTCGAGGTCCTTGTGCGTGTCGAGCCACACGCCGCGGAAGACGCCGTCGTCGCCGTACCAGCGCAGCCCCAGCGCCTCCTCCGCGACGAGGAGGCCGTCCCCGTCCGGTCCCGTCGTCACGCCCGTGGCGTCGTCCAGCCACGGCACGCGCGGGACGCCGAACGGCCGGCCGCGCTGCCAGCTCGCCCCGACGTGCAGGCCGGGCTCCAGCTCCTCGTCGACGGCGACGAGGTCGACCGAGCGGACGTCGCCGTCGCGCTCGTCGGTCGCCACCAGGGCGCGACCGTCGGGGAGCTGGGCGAGCACCCCGCCGACGAAGGGCACCGTGTCGAGCAGCTCGCCGTCGCCGGACAGGCGGTGCAGCACCTCCCCCGCCTCCTGGACGCCGACGACGTCCCCCGGGCCCGACGGCCAGCGCACCGTGCCGTACAGGTCGAGCAGGCCGCCCGCGGTGTGCTCGTTCTCGGGGATCGTCGTCGACCACACCGTGGCGCCGTCGGGCGCGACGCGCAGCACGTCGCGGCGCTGCATGAGCGTGTCGAGGAGGTACACGTCGCCGTCCGGCGCCACCTCGAACGTGTCCGTGCTGAACGTCTCGCTGGCCCCGTCCCAGTCCAGCTCGACGGGCGTGGTCGCGACGACGTCGCCGGTCGCGAGGTCGTAGCGCGTGACCGTGTACGTCGCCTCGCGGTCCCACTCGAGCACCCAGGCGCCGCCGTCCTGGACCCGGAACGTGAGGAGCTCGCCGTCGTCGAGCGTCGTCACGTCGTCGACCACGGTCCGGACGCCCCCGAGCTCCTCCGTGTCGACGCCGTCCTCGGTGACCTGCTCGAGCCGGGGGAAGCCGCACACCGGCGCGGGCCCGGCACGGTCGACCGGCGCGACGGCCGGGGCGTCGCCGGACGCCCCGGGACCGCTGCTGCCCGCGGGCCCGCCGCGCCCGCCCAGCAGCGCCGTCGCGGCGACCAGGGCCGTCGACGCCCAGCGCGGTGCCGCCGGCGAGGAGCGCCGTGCGCCGCCGGGACGGCGTCGCGCCCGGGGCGTGCCCGGCGCCGTCGGCCCGTCCGTTCTCGTCCGCCGCCATCGCCGCTCCCACGTCTGCGCGGAGAACCGGCCGCGAGGGCCGCTCCGCCGATCGTAGGACCGGGCCGGCTGCGGGCTGCAGGGCCCGTGCGGAGTTTCACCCGCCCTCACGGCGTGTCCCGCGGGATTCACCCGACCGTTCTCGTGGACGGGTGTCCAGCAGCGACTATCTTTCACGTGTGCAGGCGACGAGCGACCCCGCCATCCGTGTCGCCGGGCTGGGCAAGACGTACCGGCTCGGCGCCTTCGGCGAGCGCCCGTCCACCGCGGCCGCGGCCGCGATCCAGTGGGTCCGCTCGACCGGCAAGCAGAAGTACACGTTGTTCGACGCGCTCGACGACGTGTCCTTCGAGGTCCCGCAGGGCGAGGCGCTCGGGATCGTCGGGCGCAACGGCGCGGGGAAGTCGACGCTGCTGAAGATCCTCACGCGCGTCACGGCGCCGTCGCGCGGGCGCATCGAGCTCAACGGGCGCGTGGGCTCCCTCCTCGAGGTCGGCACGGGCTTCCACCCGGAGCTGACCGGTAAGGAGAACATCTACCTCAACGGCGCGATCCTCGGCATGACGCGCAAGGAGATCAACCGCCGCTACGACGAGATCGTCGCGTTCTCCGGCATCGAGAAGTTCCTCGCGACGCCCGTGAAGCGGTACTCGTCGGGCATGTACGTGCGCCTGGCCTTCTCGGTCGCCGCGCACCTGGACACCGAGATCCTCGCGATCGACGAGGTGCTCGCCGTGGGCGACGCGGAGTTCCAGCGCCGCTCGATCCAGAAGATGCGCGAGGCCGCGGCGGGCGGCCGCACGGTGCTGTACGTCAGCCACCAGCTCCAGACCGTCCAGGCGCTGTGCACGTCGGCGGTACTGCTCGACCGCGGCACGCTCACCTACTCGGGCTCGGTCGAGGGCACGCTCCAGGCCTACCGGGACAGCTTCGAGAGCTTCGCGGCGGCGCAGTCCGACCCGGCGAAGCGCCCGGGCAGCGGCGACCTGCGCCTGTCCTCGGTCCGCATGGACGACGAGTTCGTCAAGTCGTCCCAGGACCTCGTGGTCGAGTTCGAGGCGCCGCCCAGCAAGCACCTCGTCGGCACCTACTTCGTGTCGATGCACGTCAACAACGACCAGGGCACCGTCATCGCGCAGTGCGACTCGCGGCTCGTCGGCCGGTGGTTCGACCCCGAGCAGCACCAGAAGGGACGCCTCGTCGTGCGCGACCTGTGGCTCAAGCCGGGCCGGTACACCGTCGACGTGTACGCGTGCCAGTCCGGCGTGCTCGACGCGTGGGAGGGCGCCTGGCAGTTCGAGGTGCTGCCCGACCTGCCGTACCCCGAGTTCACGGAGTCGTCCGGCACCGACAAGGGCGTCGTCTTCGCCGACTTCGACTACGAGGGGGCCTGACGTGGAGGAGACGCTGCAGCGCACCGTCATCACGCCGCCCGGCGCCTCAACCTGCCGGCCTGGCGCGAGCTGTGGAACGCGCGCGAGGTCGCGGTACGGCTCGCGCAGCGCGACATCATCGTGCGGTACCGGCAGACGTTCCTCGGGATCTTCTGGGTGATCGCCAGCCGCTCGTCAGCGCCGGGATCTTCACCGTCGTGTTCGGGCAGATCGCCGACCTCTCGACCGGCGACTCCGCGATCCCGTACTTCCTGTTCACGCTCGCGGGGATGCTCGCCTGGAACCTGTTCAACGGCTCCCTCGGACGCGCGTCGAGCTCCATGGTCGGCAACCAGTCCCTCGTGCAGAAGGTGTTCTTCCCGCGCCTCCTCGTCCCCGTCTCGAGCCTCGCGTCCGTCGTCGTGGACTTCCTCGTGGCCCTCGTCCTCGCGGTCGTGCTGCTCTTCGTCTACGGCGTGAACCCCGGGTGGGCCGTCCTGCTCCTGCCCGTCTGGATCCTGCTCATCCTCATGATCGGCACGGGGATCGGCCTCGCCGCCGCGGCGTACATGGTCAAGTACCGGGACGTGCAGTACGTCCTGCCGTGGACGATCCAGATCCTGCTCTACGCGAGCCCGGTGGCGTACGCGCTGTCGGAGGTGCCCGACAACCTCCGCTGGCTGTTCGACATCAACCCCGTGACGTGGTTCCTCGAGGGCTTCCGCTGGTCGCTCCTCGGCACCGAGGCCCCCGTGACGTGGCAGGTCGTCGCGCTCGTCGTCGCGGCGCCGCTCATCTTCCTCGGCGGCACGCTCGTGTTCCAGAAGAACGAGCGCGAGTTCGCGGACTTCATCTGATGCGCCTCACCGCGTACGCCCTCGTCGCCGACCCCAGCTTCCTGGCGTCGAGCCTGCGGGCGTACTACGACCACGTCGACCGCATCGTGCTGTCCTACGACGCGACGGCGACGTCGTGGACGGGCACGCCGCTGCCGCTCGACGAGTGCCTCGCGGTGATCAAGGAGCTCGACACCGCGGGCAAGTGCGAGCACGCCCCCGGCGACTACGCCCGTCCGGGCACGGCGCCGCTCGACGCCGAGACGCAGCAGCGCCAGGAGGCGCTCGACGCCGCGTCGCAGGACGCCGACTGGGTGCTGCAGCTCGACACCGACGAGGTGATGCTCCGGCCGTCCGCGTTCCTCGCGTCGCTGCGCCGCGCCGACGGTGCCGGCGCCGCTGCGCTCGACTACCCGTCGCGCTGGCTCTACACGCGCGTCGCGCCCGGCCGCTACCTCGAGGCGAGCCGCCGGTTCGGGCAGCCCGCCGCGTCCTACCCCGGCCCGCTCGCCGTGCGCGCCGGCACGCGGCTCACCCATGCGCGACAGGTCGACGGCCCGCTCTACCGGGTCGACCTCGGCCCGTGGAACACCGACCCCGCCCGCCCCCGCGACGCGATCGTGCACGAGGTCGTCCGGCCGCAGGACGCCGTCCTGCACTTCTCGTGGGTGCGCCGGCCGGAGGCGATGCGCCAGAAGTTCGGCTGGTCCGGCCACACCGCGCACTACTCGCGCCCGGGCGTCTACGAGCGCTGGGAGCACCGGACGCGGCACCCGTACCGCGCCGCCCTCACCTCGCCGCTGCGCCGCCAGGAGTGGTACCGCCTCGTCACCGTCCCCGAGCCGCCGGGGGGCGAGCCATGAGCACCGCACCGGACCTCACCGTGAGCGTCGTCGTCGTCACGTACGGCCGGCCCGACAGCGTCCGCGAGTGCCTCGAGCACCTCGGTCGGCTGCGGACGCCGGCGCTCGAGGTCGTCGTCGTCGACGCGTCGCCCGACGAGCGCACGCGCACCCTCGTGCGCGAGGAGTTCCCCGACGTGCGCCTCCTGCACAGCACGCTCGGGCGCGGCACGACGCCGGAGTCGCGGCAGATGGGCTTCGCCGTGACGCGCGGCGACGTCGTCGCGTTCGTCGACGACGACGCCTACGTCGCGCCCGACTGGCTCGACGAGCTGCTCGCGCCGTACGCCGACCCCGACGTGGTCGCCGTCGGCGGTCGGGCGGACAACGGCATCCCGGGTGAGGAGGCGGAGGGGCTCGACCGCATCGGCCGCCTCCTGCCCGACGGCCGGCTCACGGGCTACTTCGCCGCGGACCCCGGGCGGGCCGTCGAGGTCGACCACCTGCTCGGCGCGAACATGTCGTTCCGGCGCGAGGCGCTCGCGGCGATCGGCGGGATCCGGGGCAACTACCCGGGCACGTGCCTGTGCGAGGAGTCCGACATCTCGCTGCGCCTGCGCGCGACCGGCGGCCGGCTCGTGTACACGCCGCGCGCCTCGTGCGGCACATGGCGGCGCCGTACGGCATCGGCGGCAAGCGGTTCGACCGCCGCTACCTGTACTACGCGCGGCGCAACCACGTCGTCATGCTCGTGCGGAACTTCGGCTGGCGCGACCCGATGGTGCGCCGCTACGCGCGCTCGACGCTGCGCGCGCAGTCGAGCTACGTGTGGGCGGTGCGCAGCCGCCTCGGCCCCACCATGGCCGACGGGTCGCCGCGCTCGCTCGTGCGGCGCGTCACCGCGCCGGTCGTCCTGTCCCGGGCCGTCGCGGAGCTCTCCGGTCTCGCCGCGGGCGTCCCGGCCGCGGCCGGCGCCGTGCGCCGGGACCGGCTCGACGGGGTGCCGAGACCGTGACGCGGCGCCTGGTGCACGTCATCACGCCGGGCGACCACTTCTCCCCCCGGACGGGCAGCGCCGTGCCGACCGTCGTCGACGGGCTGAGCCGCGCGGGGCGCCCGGCACGCCGGCCGCGCGCGTCCTCGTCGCGCGCGGCACGTACCCGGACCGGTACGCGAGCGCGACGGTCCTCGAGTACCCCGAGGCCGTGGCCCGACCCGCCGACCGGTACCTCGACGCGGCGCTCCCCCGCCTCGGCCTGCCGCGGCTCGCGGCGCGGCGGGTCCTGGGCGCCGCGACCCGCACGCAGGACGCGTGGGACCCGTCCTGGGTGCTCGCGCACAACGCGCCCGCGCTCGTCCCGCTGGTCGACGCGCGGCGGCACGCCCCGGTGCTCTACTGCCACAACCAGGTGCTGCGCACGTACTCGGCGCGGGAGGCGGCGCGCACGCTCGCGCCCGCGGCCGCCGTCGTGTGCGTGAGCGACCACCTCGCCGAGCAGGTCCGCGACCGCCTGCCGCGGTCGTTGCGCGGGCGCGTGGCGACGGTCCGCAACGGCGTGGACGTCGAGGCGTTCGCGCTCCCCCGCGTCCCGCGGACGGGACGGCTCCGGGTCGCCTACGTCGGCCGCGTCATCCCGGACAAGGGCGTGCACGTGCTGCTCGACGCCGTCGCCCGCCGCGGGCGCGACGACGTCGAGGTGACCGTCGTCGGACGCCCCGGCTTCGCCCGCGACGCGCCCCTGACCCCGTACGAGCAGGAGCTGCGCACCCGCGCGGCCTCGTCCCCGGCACCCGTCCGGTTCGCGTCCTTCGTGGACCGCGACGCGCTGCCCCGCCTCCTCGCCGCGGCCGACGTGCTCGTCGTCCCCTCCGTCTGGGCCGAGCCCTTCGGCCTCACCGCGCTCGAGGGCATGGCGGCCGGGGCCGCGGTCGTCGCGTCCGACGTCGGCGGCCTGCCGGAGGCCGTCGGGGACGCCGGCGTGCTCGTCCCGCCGGGCGACACGGACGCGCTCGCGGCCGCGCTCGCGGCGTTCGCCGACGACGAGGGCGCCCTGGAACGCGCCCGCGCGGCGGCGGTCCGGCACGCGCGCGACCACGACTGGCGCGCGGCCCGGCGACGGCTCGACGCCGTGCTGTCCGGGGCGCCCGCCGCCACCGCCGGACCCCTCCGGTCGCCCGATCGTGCTCCTGGCCGTTCCCCTGCCCCTGCCCCTCCCCCCGTACCCGACGACCCCACCACGAGGCCGTGACCACGCTCCGCACCCGCACCGTGCCGGTGCGCACCATGACCGCCGACGACCTCGAGCGCTGGGCGCGGCTCACCGACCGCGCGCTCGAGCCCAACCCGTTCCTCTCGCCGGCCTACCTCGCGACGGCCGCGCGCCACCTGCCGGAGGCTCGAGGGGTCGTCGTCGTCCTCGTCGAGGACGACGAGCGCCTGCGGGCCGTCCTGCCCCTCAGCCCGAGCCGCTCCGAGCCTCCGGCACGCGCTACGCCACGACGGCCGGCCCGTTCCTCGGCAGCGACTCGCCCCTGTGCGCCCCGCTGGTCGACGCCGAGGGCGCGGACGACACGCTCGACGCGCTGCTCGCGCACCTGCGCTCGCGGGCGAACGGCTTCCCCGGCCTGGTCGAGCTCACCCTCGTCCCCGGCGACGGCCCGCTGTGGGAGGCCCTGCACCGTGCGTGCGCGCGCCGCCGGGTGAGCGTGTTCGAGCGGTCGCGCTTCGAGCGGGGGGTGCTGCGCCGCACCCCCGGCGCACCCGCCCCCCGCGCGGCGCTGAGCACCTCGCGCCGCAAGCAGGTCGACCGGATGCAGCGTCGGCTCGAGCGCGAGATCGGCCCCGTCACGGTCACCGACCGCGGCGACGACCCGGACGGCTTCGAGGAGTTCGTCCGCCTCGAGGCCGCGGGGTGGAAGGGCACCACCGAGGAGGGTGGCGCGCTCGCCGTCGTCCCCGGGCGGGCCGCGTGGTTCCGCGACGTCGCCGCGGGACTGCGCGCGCGCGGCAACCTCGTCGTGTTCCGCGTCCGCGCGGGCGACGAGACGGTGATGATGTCGGTGCTGCTGCGCGCCGGCCGGTCGCTGTACTGCCTCATGGACGCCTACGACGAGCGCTGGGCGCACTGCAGCCCGGGCACCGTCGGGCGGGTGCTCGAGCAGGAGTTCGTGCTCGAGCACACCGACGCGACCTGCTCGACCCGTGCGTGCACCCCAGCAACAGGATCCCCACCGGCCTGTACCGCGAGCGCCGGTCGCTCGTCGGGCTCGTGCTCGGCACCCGCCCGGGCGCCCGGGCGCTGCTCGCCGTCGGCCGCGCTCGACGCACGGTCCGCGACCGGCTGGCGGCCCGGAGGTCTGCCCCGCAGGAGGAGGCAGCGACGTGAGTCGCGGCGCGGCGACGGCTCGACGCCGCGCCGGCCGGGACGGGGCGCGAGGAGAGGACCGGGCCATGACACCGAGACGTACCGTGCGGACGCTGCGGCTGGCCGACGTGGGCGCGGACGACGCCGCGCGCTGGGCCGACCTCGCACGCCGCGCCGTGGAGCCGAACCCGTTCCTCGACCCGTCCTTCCTCCTGGCGGCGCACCGGTGGTTCGACGACACCGGCGACATCCGTCTCGTGGTGGTCGAGGAGGACGACCGCATGGTCGCTCTCCTGCCGCTGAGCCGCCGACCCCGCTTCGCCCCGCTCCCCCTCCCGTACGCGACGACCGCCGGGCCGTTCCTCGCGCGTCGCGCTCCCCTGTGTGCGCCGCTGGTCGATCGGCACGACACGACGGACGTGCTCACGACGCTCCTGCGTCACCTCGGCCGGCGGAGCTCCGGGTTCCCCGGTCTCCTCGAGCTGACCCTCTTCCCCGGTGACGGCACGCTGCACGACGCGCTCCACGACGCTGCGCGGGCCACCGGGACGCCCGTGCTCGAGCGGTACCGGTTCGAGCGCGCCGCGGGACGACCGGTCGCTGCGCCAGGAAGCTGGCGGGACCTCCTCAGCACGTCGCGGCGCAGGAAGCTGCGGCGGTTCGCGCGAGCGCTCGAGGAGGAGCTCGGGCAGCCGCTCGTCGGGGAGGAACGCGGCGACGACCCGCGGGCGCTCGCCGACTTCGTCGAGCTCGAGGCGGCGGGCTGGAAGGGGACCACGCCCGGCGGCGGCGCCCTCCGGGTCGTCCCGCACGGTGTCGAGTGGTTCACGGAGGTCGCGGAGGGCTTCCGCGCCCGCAGGCTGCTCCGGATCTTCGTGCTGCGCGCTGGTGACGTCACCGTCTACATGTCCGTGAAGCTCGTCTGCGGCGGGGGCGTCTTCGGCGTCATGGACGCCTACGACGAGCGCTTCGCGCGGTGGAGCCCCGGCGTCGTCGGGCGCGCCGCCGAGGTCGACCAGCTCCTCGCCGACCCACGGGTCGAGCTGTTCGACCCCTGCATGCACCCGAAGAACGCCGCGAGCACGGCGCTCTACCCGCAGCGACGGACGTTGGTCGGTCTGCTGCTCGCGCCGCGCGGGGCGATCGACCGGGCACTCGTCCGGTCCGTGCCGTGGCTGCGCTCGGCACGCTCGACGCTGCGCGACGGCGTGCGCCGTGCCGGCGACGTCACGGGACGGATGCGGGGTCGCCGTGCACCGGCGCCCGGAGGGGGCGCTGCGAGCAGCGGCGCCGGTGCCCCGGACGGTCAGGGTCCCGCGAGCGTCGCGACCTCCCCCGCGGACAGCGCCCGGTCGTAGACGGCGACCTCGTCGACCGCGCCGCGCAGCGGGTAGCCGCCGCCCGGCTCGTTGCCGACGAGCAGCGGCAGGTCGTTGGCCGCCACGGCTGCCGGCCCGGGGACCGACCCCTGCTCGACGCCGTCGACGAAGAGGCGCACCCGCGAGCCGTCGAACGTGCCGACGAGGTGCACCCATCGCTGCCCGTCGGCCGGGTACGCGGAGGTCGCGTCCGCCCGGTGGGCGTTGCCGGCCGACGCCTGGTCGAGGCGGAAGAACGCGCGGCCGTTGCTCGCGAGCCCGAGCTCGTAGCCGTCCACCGTGTACCCCTGCGCCTTCTTGACGACGTACTGCGTCGCCACCCGCTCGGGCCGCACCCACGCGGAGACGGTCAGGCCGTCCTGCGGGTCGAGCCCGTCGGCGTCGGGGACGGTCACGAGGCCCGAGACGCCGTCGAGGCGCACCGCCCCGCCGACCACGCCCGGGACGCGCGTCACCCCGCCGGAGGTCGCGCCGCTGCGCGCCCAGCCGGAGCCGTCGAGCACCGCGGTGCCGGACGGCTCGCCCAGGCCCCACGACCCCTGGACGCCGGCGGCGAGGAGCACGGTCACCGTCACGGTCGCGGGTTCCGACCACACGCCGTCCGCGCCGGCGCGCACCGTGAACGTGTCCGTGCCGACGACGCCGGCGGCCGGCGTGTAGCGCACGGTGCGCGTCGCCGGGTCGAGCACCTCGGTCGTCCCAGCGGTCGGCTCGTCGACGACCTCGACGGCGAGCACCGCGCCGTCCGCTCCCGAGACCGCGAGCGGCACCTCCACGGCTGTCCCCGCGGTCGTCGTGAGCGCCGCGTCGTCCACGACCGGCGGAGCGGCCGGCTCGACGGGCGGGTCGGTCGGGTCTGTGGGCTCCACCGGCGGGTCGGCCGGGTCCGTCGGCTCGACCGGCGGGTCGGCCGGGTCCGTCGGCTCGACCGGCGGGTCGGTCGGGTCCGTCGGCTCGACCGGCGGGTCGGTCGGGTCCGTGGGACCGGTGGGCTCCGTCGTCGGGTCCGTCGGCTCCGGCTCGGTCGGGACGGAGCCCTCCGGTGCCCCGGGCTGGGCGTCCGCGGTCGCGGACAGACCCGCGACCTGCGCGGCCGTGAGCGCACGGTCGTAGAGCCGCACCTCGTCGACGGCTCCGCGCAGCGGGTAGCCGCCCGCCGGCTGGTCGCCGACGACGAGCGGGAGGGCGTTGGTCGCGACGCTCGACGGCCCGGCGACGGATGCCACCTCGACGCCGTCGACGAACAGGCGCACGCGGTCGCCGTCGAACGTGCCCGCGAGGTGCACCCAGGTGCGCCCGTCCGCGGGCAGCGCCGTGGACGCGTCCGCCCGGTAGGAGTTGCCGCCGCTCGCCTGGTTCACGCGGAAGAACGGCCGGCCGGTGCTCGCGACCGCGAGCTCGTACCCGTCCACCTGGTACCCGTCGGCCTTCTTCACGACGTACTGCGTGTCCGTGCGCTCGAGCCGCACCCACGCCGAGACGGTCAGCGCCGCGGAGACGTCGAGCGCCGCGGCGTCGGGCACCGTGACGCGCCCGGTCGCGCCGTCGAACCGCACGGCCGAGCCGGAGACCCCCGGGACCCAGGCGGACCCGCCCGACAGCGCGCCGTCGAGGTCCCGCCCGGACGCGTCGCCTGCGACCGTGCCCGCCCCCTCGTCGAGGGACCAGGACCCGCGCAGGCCCGCCTCGGCGACGACGGCGAGCGTCACGGTCGCGGGCTGCGACCACGCGCCGCCGCCCGCGCGGACCCGGAACGTGAACGAGTCCGTCCCGACGAACCCGGCACGCGGGGCGTAGGTGTACGTGCCCGTGGAGGTGCCGGTGAGGGTGAGCGTGCCCGACGTCGGGGCCGTGACGACCTGGAACTCGGGCGTGCCCGACGCGACCTGGGCCCCGAGGACGCCGCTCACCGGGGTCCCGGACGTGGTGGACGCCGAGCCCGGGAGCGCGACCGGCGCGGCCGGCGGCGGCGTCGTGCCGGAGTGCAGCGCCGCGACGTCGGCCGCGGACAGCGCCCGGCCGTAGACCCGGATGCCGTCGACGGCACCGCGCAGCGGGTACGCGCCGTCGGCCTGCCCGCCGAGGACCAGCGGCAGGTCGTTGACCTCGACCTCGTCCGGCCCGGCGACGGACGACTGCTGGACGCCGTTCACGTACAGGCGCACGCGGTCGCCGTCGAACACGCCGGCGAGGTG
Organism: Cellulosimicrobium sp. CUA-896; assembly: GCF_001942335.1. Classification (GTDB taxonomy): domain Bacteria; phylum Actinomycetota; class Actinomycetes; order Actinomycetales; family Cellulomonadaceae; genus Cellulosimicrobium. Next base: position 100,925 of record NZ_MKKH01000002.1, read on the forward strand.
CACCCAGGTGCGGCCGTCGCTCGGGTACGCCGACGTCGCCTCGGCGCGGTGGGCGTTGCCGCTCGAGGCCTGGTTGACGCGGAAGAACGCGCGCCCGCCGCTGGACAGGCCGATCTCGTACCCGTCGGTCTCGTACCCCGCGGCCTTCTTGACCACGTACTGGGTCGCGACGCGCTCGGGGCGCACCCACGCGGAGACGGTGAGCGCGCCCGCGACGTCGAGCGCGGGGCCGTCGGGCACCGTCACCCGGCCGGACGACCCGTCCAGGCGGACGGCGGAGCCCGCGACCCCGGGGACCCACGACGCCCCGCCGGAGAGCCGGCCCTGCCCGCCCCAGCCGGACGCGTCCGCGGTGGGCGTGCCGGAGCCCTCGTCGAGCTCCCACCGTCCGCGCAGGCCGGACTCGTCCGTCACCGCCACGCTCACGCGCGCGGTGTTCGACCACACCGTGCCCGCACCGACGCGGAACGTGAACGACGCGGCGCCGACGAAGCCGGCGGCGGGCGTGTAGACGAACGCGCCGGTGGCGGGGTTCGTGACCTGCACCGTGCCCGACGCCGGCCCGGTCACCACCTCGAAACGGTCGCCCGTGCGGGTGCCGGACGCCGTCAGCGTGCCCGCCACGGGCGTGCCACGGGTGGTCGCGACGGTCCCGTCGGACGCCACGGGCGCACCCGGGTGCGTCCACGCGAGCCGCGCGGTCCCCGCGGTGCTCGTCGACGCGGCGAGCACCAGCGTCTCGCCGGGCACCTGGTCCTTCGGCCCGGTGGCGTTGTTGTACGCACCGTCGAGGACGACGTCCGCGGCGCCGGAGAAGTCGAGGTCGCCGAGCGGGACGACCTTCTCGAGGATGTCGTCGAGCTGCTCGCTCGCGGTGTAGACGACGCGCAGCATGCCGGTCTGCTCGTCGATCTGGACGATCGGGCGCGTCCCGCGCCGGTCCACCTCGCGCAGCGGGTCCCACGTGCCCGACGGCCGGCGCACGAGCAGGGCGATCGTCGTCGCGGACGGGGTGTCGTAGGACGTCTTGACGGCCGCGTAGAGCGTGCCGTCGGACGCGAGCGCGACGTTGAGGTGGTCGTCCGCCATGCCGTCGCCGAGGTTCAGCGCCGACGACCCGGCCGGCACCTCGTCCGCCGTCCAGGTCTGCGGGCTCGCGCCGTCCTGGTGCGTGCGGAACCCGAAACGCTCGGTCTGCTGGTTCGACCAGAGCACGCCGATCCGGTTGCCACCGAGCCGCGTGACGAGCGCGATGTCGTCCTCGGTGACGCCGCTCGCGACCGTGACGGGTGACGAGAAGGTCGTGTACGGCGCGTCGCTCCAGCGCGCGACCACGGACGACGACGTGTCGGCGACCAGCCACATCCGTCCCGTGGAGTCGACGTCGATCGTCGCCGTCTCGCTGCCGGGGAGGGAGACGGACGTCGCGGTGGTCCGCTGCGACCACGGCGCGTACGTGTTCGACGATGCGACGTGCTGCAGCGACACGAGCGACGTCGACGGACCGTGCAGGAGCACGTGCACCACGTCGCCGACCGGCTTGACGTCCGCGCGCACGTCCGTGCGGCTGGAGATGCGCGTCACCGCCGTCCAGGAGGCGGCCCCCGCGTCGTAGCGCCACACCCAGGTGCCCACGGGCGACGTGGACGTCGACGCGAGCACGGCCCACCAGGTCCCGTGCGCGCGCCACACCTTCGACTGCGGCTTCTCGCCGGTGTTGCCCGCGATCGGGACGTCCGCCGCCGCGAGCGTCAGCGCCTCCGACCCGGCCTCCGGGGCCGCGTCGGGCGCGGCGTCCGGCGCGGGCTGCGCGTCCGCCGCCGGCGCCTCGGGCTGCCACGACAGCGTGAGCAGCCCGCCGTCCGGGTCCTGCGCTCCGACCTCGACCAGGTACTCCTGCCCCTCCTCGGCGTCGAACGTCACGCGCGAGGTCGCGAGGTCGCCGTCGTCGTCGCCCGCGGCCACGACCGGGCCGTCCGCCGTGCCCGCGCGGACCTCCAGGGTCGTGGGCAGCTCGCTCCCGGCCGTGGAGAACGTCACCGGCCCGGTGGCGGGCGCGGTCCAGCGCCACCACAGGGACCGCGCGACGAGCGAGGCAGGGCCGGGACCCCGGTGCTCGGCCGGGAACGTGGCGGCCACGTCCTGGCCGGTCGCGCCGCCGATCGCCCGCGCCTCGCGCGCGACGTCGCCCTCGACCTCGGGCTGCGCGGCGACCGCGTCGGGGGCGGCCCACGGCGACGGGGCGGCCGACGCCGCGAGGACCGCGGCCACGAGCGCGACGGACGCCGCACCCGCGGTGATGCGCTGGAGCCCGGTGCGCCGGTGGGCGGGAGAGGTGCGTGCCATGCGGACGGTCCGGTTCTGCTCGACGGTGCTCGGGGACGACGGCGCGAGTCCCCCTGCGGTGCTCCGTCTACCCAGAATGGAAGCATCCCGACACGCCGGAGGGGAGCCGTTCAGGCCAAGTTCACCCGCTCGAGAGGTTCATGCGGCTCGTGCCGCCGCCGTACCTTGATCTCTGCCGGTCCGCCGGGACCCATCCCTCGACCCAGGAGGCCGCATGGCGCGCCAACGGACCGCGACGGTCGCCAGGCCCCCCGCCGACTCCCCGCGGAGGTCCGCGGCACCGGGCACGGACGTGGACGTGGACGTGGACGTCACGACGTTCACCCCGGGCGACTACGCGTTGCACTGGGACGCCGGCCTCGGCGCGTTCCGCCACCAGTACGACCGCGACCTGCAGATGGTCGCGCTCTGGTCGGGCGCCCGGCACCGCGAGGCCGAGATCCTCGACATCCTCCGCGAGCGCTTCCACGTGCTCGCGGAGATCGAGGTGCGCTGGTCGCCCGACCGGGTGGTCACCAACTTCGAGCGCCTCTACGGCCAGGGGCTGTGGGGCACGTCGCCGAAGCACCTCGAGGTCGGCGCCGGCCCGTTCCTCCTCCTCGTGCTGGAGGACCCCGAGCCGCGGTACGCCTACCGCCAGAACGTGTCCGGGTACGTCGAGCCGACGAACGTGCACGTCGCGCAGGCGAAGGCGGCCGCGCGCCGGCTCGCGGGCGGGTACACCGTCCACTCGAGCAACAACCTGCGCGAGTTCTTCCGCGACACCACGCTGCTGCTGGGTCCCGACCGCCTCGACGAGGTCCTCGCGCGCGACCCCCACGTCTCCCCCGCGCGGGAGACGCTCGAGGCCGACCTCGTCGGCGACGCCGGCTGGACCGACCTCGACGAGCTCGCCGCGCTCCTGCGCCGCGCCGGCGAGTACGTCGTGCTGCGCAACTTCGAGGGTCTGCCGGGCGTGCTCGCCGACGACCCCGAGATCGACGTCCTCGCCCGCGACCAGACCGACTTCGCGGCGCTGCTCGGCGCGCGCCCGCTGGACCACGACGGCACCGGCGCGCGCTTCGGCACGACCGTCGGGGGCGCTCCCGTGGCGTTCGACGTGCGCTGGGTCGGCGACGGGTACCTCGACGTGCGCTGGCAGGACGACCTGCTGCGCCGGCGCACCTGGACCCCCGAGGGTCTCGCGGTCCCCCGGGCCGACGACCACCTGTTCTCGCTGCTGTACCACGCGAAGGTGCAGAAGCCTGCGGTCAAGCCCGCCTACGTCCCGCGCCTGGGCGCTCTCGCCCGCGACCTCGACCTGCCCGCGGCGCTCGCCGACGACATCACCACCGACGACGTCGCCGCGCGCGTCCTCGACGGGTTCCTGTCCGGGCACGGCTACACGGTGCCGCGCACGGCGGACCGCGGCGTGCACCGCAACGACGCGTTCGTCGCGGCCCTGCGCCTGACGACGGTCGAGCCGACGGCCGTCGACCGGGCCCGCAGCGAGCTCGTCGCGGCGGCCCGCGCCTCGCGCGCCGGCGAGCTCGCCGCACGGGTCGGAGCTCGCGCGGCGCGCCTACCGCGGCGCGCGCGCGCCGGCGGCGGAGGCGGGGCGGC
>NZ_MKKH01000003.1 GCF_001942335.1 Cellulosimicrobium sp. CUA-896
GCTCGTCGCCGAGGGCGGCGCCGGGCGCCTCGTCGCCGTCGTGACGACGCACCGCCACCGCGACCACGTCGGCGCCTGGCCGCCGTCGTCGCGGCGACGGGGGCGGCCGTCGCCGCCGGTGCCGACGACGCCGACGCGGTCGAGGCCGTGACAGGAGTCACGGTCGACCGCCGGCTGCGCCACGGCGACCGGGTCGCGTCGGGCGCGCGGCCCTCGACGTGCTCGCGCTGCGCGGGCACACCCCCGGCTCGGTGGCGCTCGCCCACCGCGAGCCCGAGCGCGTCGCGCAGCCGCAGGCACGCCCCGGCCGGGCCCACCTCTTCACGGGCGACTCGCTCTTCCCGGGCGGCGTGGGGAACACTGACCGCGACCCGGAGCGCTTCGCCCGGCTGCTCGACGACGTCACCGAGCGCGTCTTCGCGCGCTTCGACGACGACACCTGGGTGTACCCCGGCCACGGGGCCGACACGACGCTCGGTGCGGAACGGCCCCACCTCGACGCGTGGCGCTCGCGCGGCTGGTGACCGGCCCTCGTCGGGCTGCTCGCCGGGCTGCGCGTCGGGCTGCTCGCCGGGCTGCTCGCGCGCTGTTCGTGCGGGCTGCCCGCACGGACCACCCCAGGCTGCTTGGATGGGGACATGCCGATCCACGCCGTGACGTACGTCTATCCCGACCGGCCCGCCGACCTCGACGCGGTGCGGCCCGAGCACCGGGCGTTCCTGCGGGACCTGCACGAGAAGGGCACGCTGCTCGCGTCCGGGCCGCTGCCCGCGACGGACGACGCACCGGCGGGGGCGCTGATCGTCCTCGACGCCGACTCCCCCGCCGCCGTCGAGGCGGTGCTCGACGCCGATCCGTTCGCGCGCGCGGGCCTCGTGGCCGAGCGGACGATCCGGCCCTGGTCGCCGGTGATCGGCGACTGGGCCGACCGCGCCTGACCGCCCGGCTCAGTCCTCCTCGCGCGCTCCCACCGGGGCGACGTCCGTGGCCTGCGCGGCGCGCAGCGCGCGGGTCCGCAGGAGGCTCGCCACCGTCGTCACGGCCAGCGCACCGACGATGACGACGAGCGACAGCCAGATCGGGACGGTCGGGACGGCGTCGACGGGCTCGCCGCCGTTGATGAACGGCACCGTGTTCTCGTGCAGCGCCTCGAGCACCAGCTTCACGCCGATGAACCCGAGGATGACCGCGAGCCCGATCGGCAGGTACACGAGCCGCTCGAGCAGCCCGCCGAGCAGGAAGTAGAGCTGGCGCAGGCCCATGAGCGCGAAGACGTTCGTCGTGAACACGATGAACGGGTCCTGCGTGAGGCCGAAGATCGCCGGGATGGAGTCGAAGGCGAACAGCAGGTCGGTGCTGCCGATCGCGAGGAACACCACGACGAGCGGCGTGAAGACGCGGCGCCCGTCCTCGACCGTGCGCAGCCGGCCGCCGTCGTAGCGGGACCCGATCGGGAGCACGCGACGGACGAGGCGCACGGCGCGGTTCTCGCGGTACTCCTCTGCCTCGTCCTCGCCCACCACGAGCTTGATCGCGGTGTACACGAGGAACGCGCCGAAGAGGTAGAAGACCCAGACGAACTGCTCGAGCACCGCGGCGCCGGCCAGGATGAACGCCCCCCGCAGCACGAGCGCCACGATGATGCCCACCATGAGCACGCGCTGCTGCTGCTCCCGCGGCACGGCGAACCGCGCCATGATGAGGACGAACACGAACAGGTTGTCCACCGAGAGGCTGTACTCCGTCAGCCAGCCCGCGTAGAACTCGCCCGCGGGCGCACCGCCGCCGACCGCCGCGACGATCGCGCCGAAGACGAGCGCGAGCGCGACGTAGAAGCCGACCCACAGCGCGCTCTCGCGCATCGAGGGCACGTGGGGCCGCCGCCCGACGACGAACAGGTCGACGAGCAGCAGGACCGCCAGCGCGGTGAGGGACGCCCACTCGAACCAGAGGGGCAGCTCGTGGATCACTGGCCCTGCTCGGGGCGTGCGGGCTCACGCTCGGCCTCGGTCGCCACGAGCGCGCGCCGACGCCGGTCCGCGAGGAGGCTCGCGACCGTCGTGATCGTGAGGACCACGACGATGAAGCCCAGCGAGACCGGCGTCGAGATCTCCGGGATCGCCGTGACGTGCTCGCCGCCGTTGATGAAGGGCACCTCGTTGGTGTGCAGCGCGTGGATGACGAGCTTGACGCCGATGAACCCGAGGATCGCGGCGAGGCCGTAGTTGAGGTAGACGAGCCGGTCCAGCAGGCCGTCGATGAGGAAGTACAGCTGACGCAGACCGAGCAGCGAGAACGCGTTCGCGGTGAAGACGAGGTACGTCTCCTGCGTGAGGCCGAAGATCGCCGGGATCGAGTCGACGGCGAACAGGAGGTCCGCGCTGCCGATCGCGACCATGACGATGAGCATCGGGGTGATGAAGCGGCGGCCGTCGATCTTCGTCGTGAGCCTGTCCTCGACGTACGTCTCCGTCGTCGGGAACAGGCGGCGCGTCAGGCGCAGGACCCCGTTCTCGTGGAACTCCTCGTCGTGCGAGGTGCCCGCGCGCGCCTGCGAGATCGCGGTCCAGATGAGGAACGCGCCGAAGATGTAGAACACCCAGGCCCAGTTCTCGATGATCGCCGCGCCGAGGAAGATGAAGATCGTCCGCAGGACCAGCGCCACGGTGATGCCGATGAGCAGCACCTTCTGCTGGTAGTCCCGCGGCACGCGGAAGCTCGTCATGATGAGGACGAACACGAAGAGGTTGTCGACCGACAGGCTCTTCTCGGTGATGTAGCCGGCGAAGTACTCGCCGCCGTACGTGCCGCCCCACACCGCCCACACGACCCCGCCGAAGATCACGGCGATCGCGACGTAGGCGATGGACCAGCGCGTCGCCTCGCGCAGGCTCGGGGCGTGCGGCGTGCGCACGTGGCCGACGTAGTCGACGGCGAGCATCGCGAGGATGACGCCGACGGTGACGATCCAGACCCAGACGGGGACGTCCATGCAGAAACCTCCGGTACGCAGGTGTGCTCCAGTACCGAAGGTCTCTTCCGCCACGCACCGCCACGCGCACCCGCACGGGACGCGGGCTGGTGGTTGCGGGACCGGTGACACCGGACCGACGTCTGCGCCGGCCGTGATGACGACGTCACCGCGGAGGAATACTCCCCTTCAACGAGGTGCCAGCATAGGCCATGCCGCGCTCGCACGCGGCCTGCGCCTCGCCCCGGGGACGGCGCTCAGGCCGTCGCCGCGTGCATCTGCCGCAGCTCCTTCTTGAGCCCGCCGATCTCGTCGCGCAGCCGCGCGGCGAGCTCGAACTGCAGCTCGGCGGCCGCCGCGTGCATCTGGTCGCTGAGCTCCTGGATGAGGTCCGCGAGCTCGCTGGCGGCCGCACCGGCGAGCCGGTTGCCCGACGTCGCGCCCTCCTTGGGTGCACCCGGGACCGGCGCCTTGCCCTTGGCTCCCTTGCCCGGCTGGCGGAACCCGCCGGCGAGCAGCTCGGCCGTGTCGATGTCCTCGCGCGCCAGCATGTCGGTGACGTCGGAGATCCGCTTGCGCAGCGGCGTCGGGTCGACGCCCGCTCGCGGTTGTACGCGATCTGCTTCTCGCGGCGGCGCTCGGTCTCCTCGATCGCCTCGGCCATCGCCGGCGTGATCTTGTCGGCGTACATGTGCACCTGGCCCGAGACGTTGCGCGCCGCGCGCCCGATGGTCTGGATGAGCGAGCGGGGCGAGCGCAGGAAGCCCTCCTTGTCGGCGTCCAGGATCGCCACGAGCGAGACCTCGGGCAGGTCCAGGCCCTCGCGCAGGAGGTTGATGCCGACGAGGACGTCGTACTGGCCGAGCCGCAGCTCGCGCAGCAGCTCCACGCGGCGCAGCGTGTCGACCTCCGAGTGGAGGTAGCGCACGCGCACGTCCTTCTCGAGGAGGTAGTCCGTGAGGTCCTCGGCCATCTTCTTCGTGAGCGTCGTGACCAGCACGCGCTCGTCCCGCTCCACCCGCTCCCGGATCTCGTGCAGGAGGTCGTCGATCTGGCCCGTCGTCGGCTTGACGACGACCTCCGGGTCGACCAGGCCCGTGGGGCGGATGATCTGCTCGACCACCCCGTCCGCCATCGACAGCTCGTAGGAGCCCGGGGTCGCGGAGAGGTAGACCGTCTGGCCGATGCGCTCGACGAACTCCTCCCAGCGCAGCGGGCGGTTGTCCATGGCGCTCGGCAGCCGGAACCCGTGGTCGACGAGGCTGCGCTTGCGCGACATGTCGCCCTCGAACATCGCGCCGATCTGCGGGACGGTGACGTGCGACTCGTCGATGACGAGGAGGAAGTCCTCCGGGAAGTAGTCGAGCAGCGTGTTGGGCGCTGTGCCCGACGCGCGCCCGTCGATGTGCCGCGAGTAGTTCTCGATGCCCGAGCACGTGCCGATCTGGCGCATCATCTCGATGTCGTACGTGGTCCGCATGCGCAGGCGCTGCGCCTCGAGCAGCTTGTTCTGCGCCTCGAGCTCGGCGAGGCGCTCGCCCAGCTCCGCCTCGATGGACGTGATGGCGCGCTCCATGCGCTCGGGCCCGGCGACGTAGTGCGTCGCCGGGAACAGGTGCACGTACTGCTCGGAGCGCACCACGTCTCCGGTGAGCGGGTGCAGCGTCTGGATCGCCTCGATCTCGTCGCCGAAGAACTCGATGCGGATCGCGAGCTCCTCGTACACCGGGATGATCTCCACGGTGTCGCCGCGCACGCGGAACGTGCCGCGCGTGAAGGCCATGTCGTTGCGGGTGTACTGCATCGTCACGAACTGCCGCAGCAGGTCGTCCCGCTCCACCTGCATGCCGACGTCGAGCCGCACCATGCGGTCGACGTACTCCTGGGGCGTCCCGAGGCCGTAGATGCACGAGACCGACGCGACGACGACCACGTCGCGCCGCGTGAGCAGCGAGCTCGTCGCCGAGTGCCGCAGCCGCTCGACCTCGTCGTTGATCGACGAGTCCTTCTCGATGTAGGTGTCCGTCTGCGCGATGTACGCCTCGGGCTGGTAGTAGTCGTAGTACGACACGAAGTACTCGACGGCGTTGTTCGGCAGCAGCTCGCGGAACTCCGTCGCGAGCTGGGCGGCGAGCGTCTTGTTGGGCGCCATGACGAGCGTCGGGCGCTGGAGCTGCTCGACGACCCACGCCGTCGTCGCCGACTTGCCGGTGCCGGTCGCGCCGAGCAGGACGACGTCCTTCTCCCCCGCCCGCACGCGGCCGGTGATGTCGGCGATCGCCGTCGGCTGGTCGCCGGAGGGCTCGAACTCCGAGACGACCTCGAAGGGCGCAGCGGCACGCTGCAGGTCGGTCACAGGACGCATGGGACCACGGTACGGCCCCGCACCGACACGCGCCGCGGACGACGGTGCGCCACCTCCGGCGCCCTGCACACCCCGGTCCCCGCCTCCTGGACGCCCGTCCAAGATCACCCGCCCTCCCGCTGTACGAACGCCCCGGCCGTCGCCTAGCGTCGTCCTGCGGCGCCACGCGCCGTGGCCGGGGGGGCGGTCGACGCAGGCGGTGGACGCCCACCGTCCCGGCCGCTCTGGAGACCGTCATGCCCCGCGCACGCCACCGCGCGCACCCCCTCGCCGCCCTCGTCCTCGCCCCCGGCCTCGCCGCTGCCGTGCTCGCGGCGCCGGCGGTCGCGGTGACACCGCCCTCCGAGGCGACGACGCGCTGCGACGCCGACGGCACGCTCGCGGGGTTGTCGAGCGACGGACCGGTCGCGACCGACGACGGCGTGGCGGTGCTCGTGGGCGGCTCGTACACCGCCCTGCCCGGCGCCACGGAGACCGAGGGCGTCCTCGCCGTCGTGGGCAACGTCCGCGTCGCGACGGGCGGCCGGTTCAACGTGGGGCGCGCGGGCGGCGGGTCGCAGATCGTCCCGCCGGCGGGCACGGCGATGCTCGTGGCCGGCGGGCGGATCGACGCGACCGGTTCGGTCGTCGACGTCGGCCACGGCCTCGTCGGCGCCGACGGGTCCGGCGGCGACGTGGTGGCGGGCGGCCACGCCCTCCCCGCCGACGCGTTCGAGACGAACGGCGGCGTGGTGATGGCGCACGGCGGGCAGGACGTCGCCGCCTCGCTGCAGGGCCTGCGCGACAGGCTCACCACCCTCTCCGCCGGGCTCGCCGCCCAGCCCGCGACGGGGACCGCGGTGCTCACGGGCGACCAGCTCACGCTCACCGCGGGCGAGCCGGCCGACGTGCACGTGTTCGACGTCCGGGCCGAGGACCTCGCGGTCGCCCGCTCGCTCCTGTACGTCGGGACGGGGACCTCTCCGGTCGTCGTCGACGTCGCGGGCGCCGACGTGGACTACGGCGTCCTCCACACGGCGGTCGGCACGCTCGCCGCGCGCGTCGACGAACCGGGCGGCACGACCATCGGCCCCGCCGCCGCGCGGACGCTGTGGAACCTCGCGGACGCCACGACCGTCGACCTGGGCGACGGCACCACCACGAGCCAGCTCGTCGGCAGCGTGCTCGTCCCGCGCGAGGGCTCGGTCGTCCGGCAGCGCACGCACACCAACGGCCGCCTGTGGGTCGGGGGCGACCTCGTCGTCGGCGGCGCGCCCGGTCTGGAGCACCACAGCTACCCGTGGGCGGGTGCCGAGGACCTCGACTGCACGCCCGGCACCGCGCCGTCGACCCCGCCGGTCCCCGCAGACCCGGACGGCGGCCAGGACGACGTCGACCCCGAGGCGCCGTCGGACCCGCCCGCGACCGAGGAGCCGCCGGGCGCGGCCGAGACGCCCGACGGTCCGGACGACGTCACGCACCCGGTCGGCACCACGGAGCCCGTTGCCGGCGGTGCACCGGCGGGCACGACCGGGCCCGGGCCGCGAGCGGCGGCGGTCCGCGTCACGACGGCGAGCGCCGTCGGACAGCAGGAGCCCTCCACGCCGTCGGCGGGCCGTGAGCTCGTCGCGACCGGCGCCTCGACGCTGGTCCCGGCGTCCGCGTCGGCCGCCCTGCTCGCCGCCGGCGCCGTGCTGCTCGCAGCGAGCAGGCGCCGTCGCGCGACGCGCTGAGCCGCCTCAGGCCTCGGCGCCGGCCGCGAGCGCCGGCTCGCGCCGGCCCGCGAGCGCCGCACGCACGACCGCGGCGACGGCGCGCACCTGCTGGTCCACCGGGACGACGTCCGCCCCGGGCACGTGGACGAACCCGGCGCGCAGCCCCGGCACGCGGGCCGCGTGGTGCATGAGGCGGTAGAACGTCGCGTTGCACACGTAGGTCCCGGCGGTGTTCGACACCTCGGCGGGGATGCCCTCGGCGCGCAGCGCGGCGAGCGAGCCCTTGAGGGGTAGCCCGGACCAGTAGGCCGCGGGGCCGCCGGCGACCACGGGCTCGTCGACGGGCGCGGAACCGGTGTTGTCCGGGATCCGCGCGTCGACGACGTCGATCGCCACCCGCTCGAGCCGGACGGCGCGCGAGCCCCCGGCGAGCCCGAGCGCGACGACGACCGCCGGCTCGTGGGCGCGGACGACGGCCTCGAGCGCCGGCCAGGCGCCGTCGAACGTGACGGGAAGCCGGACGGCCACGACGTCGTCGCCGACGAGCTCGCGACCGCGGACCGCCAGCGCCTGCGCGGTGTCCCAGGACGGGTTGGTCGCGTCGCCGCCGAACGGCTCGAACCCGCTCACGACGACGGTCATGCCTCGTCCTCGCTCTCCTCGTCGAGCTCCCGGCAGACCTTGTCCCACAGGGCGTCGACCTGGTCGCGCAGCGCGTCGGCGCTGCCGGTGCCGTCGAGCGTGACGTCGGCGGCGGCCAGCCGCGCGTCGTCGTCCGCCTGGGCGGCGACGCGGGCCGCGGCCTCGTCGGGGGTGAGCCCCCGCTCGGCGAGCCGGCGGGTGCGCAGCTCGGCGGGCGCGTGCACGACGACCACGAGGTGGAAGCGCGCGGGGTCGCCGGTCTCGACGAGCAGGGGGATGTCGTGCACGACGACGGCGCGCGGGTCGGCCGCGGCGGCCGCGGCCTCGCGCTCGGCGGCGAGACGGCGCACCTCCGGGTGCACGACGCGTTCAGCCGCTCGCGCGCGGCGTCGTCCGCGAAGACGACCGCGGCGAGCGCCTGCCGGTCGAGGCTGCCGTCGGGCGCGAGGACCGCCGCGCCGAACGCCGCGACGACCTCGTCGAGCCCCACGGAGCCGGGGGCGACCGCCTCGCGCGCGAGCACGTCGTAGTCGATCGTGACGGCCCCTCGCTCGCCGAGCCGTGCGAGGGCGACGGACTTGCCTGCCGCGATGCCTCCGGTCAGACCGATGCGGAACATGGGCCCCATCCTGCCAGGGCCGGGCCGTGCACGACCGGTGGGGAGGCGGTCAGGCCGACGGCCCGCCGGCGACGGCACGCAGGAGCCGCAGCAGCGCGCGGCGGTCGGCGTCGCCGAGCCGGGCGAGCAGCGACCCCGCGCTCGACGAGCGCACCGCGCCGACCTGGTCGACGGTCTCGCGACCGCGCGGGGTCAGCTCGACGAGGGTCGCGCGCCGGTCGTCGGGGTCCGGGATGCGCCGCACGAGGCCGGCCCGCTCGGCGTCGTCGACCTTCGACGTCACCGACCGCGGGGCGACGTCGAGCGCCGTCGCGACGGCGCCGAGCCGGCACGGCGCCTCGCAGCGCGCGAGGAAGCGCAGCATGCGGAACTGGCCGGGCGTCGTGCCGACGGGTCCGAGGTGCTCGTGGGCCTCGCGCCGCACCGCGTGCAGGGCGGTGTGCAGGAGCGCGAGGAACTCCCCCGCCTCGTCATCCGAGGGTGCGGGCAGCGGCTCGCGCGGGCGCTGTTCGGTCACGGGGCGTAGCGTACTCGCGCGCCGCGGCGTTGTTCCCCGGCTATTAGTGAGTTAGACTCACGATCGCTTTCCGCTCGAGCGGCACCCGCCCCCGAGGTGCCCGCGCCCGCCGGCCGCCCCTGGCCCCCGCGGACGACGCGCGCTCCCCACCCCCCGGGAGGCACCATGACGTTCCCCTCGTCCTTCCCCGGCCACGGACCCGCCGGCGGTCGCGGCATGCGCTCGTTCCGGCAGGACTCCGCCGTCGCGCACCGGCGCCTGCGGCGCGGCACCGTCCACCGCGTGCTCGCCTTCGCGCGCCGTACCGACGCCGGCTCGCCGTGTTCCTCGTGCTCATCAGCATCGACGCCGCGGCCGGCGCGGTGACGCCCCTGCTCTTCCAGCGCATCATCGACGACGGCATCGCGGACGGGCGCACGGACGTCGTGGTCTCGCTCTCGCTCGCGGCCGCGGGGCTCGCCGTCCTGTCGGGCGGGCTCGGCGTCGCGCAGCGGTGGTTCTCCTCGCACATCGGCGAGGGACTCATCGTCGACCTGCGCACCGCGGTGTTCGACCACGTCCAGCGCATGCCGCTCGCCTTCTTCAGCCGCACGCGCACCGGTGCGCTCGTCCAGCGGCTCAACGGGGACGTGCTCGGCGCGCAGCAGGCGTTCACGTCGACGCTGTCCAACGTCTTCTCGAACCTGCTCACGGTCGTGTTCGTCCTCGCCGCGATGCTCTCCATGTCGTGGCAGCTGACGCTGCTCGCCCTCACCCTCCTGCCCGCGTTCGTCCTGCCCGCCCGCTGGGTCGGCAAGCGTCTCGCGGCGATCACGCGCGAGAGCTACGAGCTCAACGCGGAGGCGGCGCAGACGATGAACGAACGGTTCAACGTCGCGGGCGCCCACCTCGTCAAGGTGTTCGGGGACACCGGCCGCGAGTCGGCACGATTCGCCGCGCAGGCCCACCGGGTACGGGACATCGGCGTCAAGCAGGCGATGTACGGGACCGTGTTCCGGGTCGGGCTCACCGTCGTCGCGTCGGTCGCCGTGGCGATCGTCTACGGCATCGGCGGCGTCATGGCGATCGCCGGGTCCCTCACGGTGGCACCGTCGTCGCGCTCACCGCGTACCTGGGCCGCCTCTACGGCCCGCTCACCGCGATGTCGAACGTCCAGGTCGACGTCATGACCGCGCTCGTCAGCCTCGAGCGCGTGCTCGAGGTCCTCGACCTGCAGCCCACCGTCACCGACGCGCCGGGCGCCGCCGACCTCGCCGACGACGTCGCCCGCACCGGGGCGAGCCTCGAGCTCGACCGCGTCACGTTTCGCTACCCGTCGGCCGCCGAGGTCTCGCTCGCGTCGCTCGAGTCCGTCGCGGTCGAGGGGGCCGACCCGACGACGGACACGCTCACGGACGTCTCGTTCTCCGTCCCCCCGGGCGCCATGGTCGCCCTGGTCGGCGCGTCGGGGGCCGGCAAGACGACCGTGTCCCAGCTCGTCACCCGCATGTACGACCCCACGGGCGGCGCCGTGCGCATCGCCGGGCGCGACGTGCGCGAGGTCACGCAGGCGAGCCTGCACGAGACCGTCGGCGTCGTCACGCAGGAGGCGCACCTGTTCCACGACACCGTCGCGGAGAACCTGCGGTACGCCAAGCACGACGCGACGGACGCCGAGATCGAGGAGGCGCTGCGCCGTGCCCACGTGTGGGACGTCGTCTCCGCGCTGCCCGCCGGGGTGCGCACGGTCGTCGGCGACCGCGGCTACCGGCTCTCCGGGGGCGAGCGCCAGCGCCTCGCCATCGCGCGCGTCTTCCTCAAGGCGCCGGACCTCGTCGTGCTCGACGAGGCGACCGCCCACCTCGACTCGGGCTCCGAGGCCGCCGTGCAGGCCGCGCTCGCGGAGGCCCTGCGCGGACGCACCTCGCTCGTCATCGCGCACCGGCTGTCGACGGTGCGCGCGGCGGACCTCATCGTCGTGCTCGACGCCGGACGCGTCGTCGAGACCGGCACGCACGCCGACCTGCTGGCCCGCGACGGCCGCTACGCCGCGCTCTACCGCACCCAGTTCGCGGACACGCCGGCCGCCGTCGCCTGAGCCGGACCGCGGCGGTCCCCCGGCACGTCCTCCGGCACGGCGAAGGCCCGCCACCCCGGACGGGGTGACGGGCCTTCGTGGCGTCCGGTCGTGACCGCGCACGGTCACGGACGGATCAGTTGCCGGTGAGCTTCTCGCGCAGAGCGGCGAGCGCCTCGTCCGACGCGAGCGTGCCCGTGGCCTCCGCGGCCGGGGCCGAGGAGTACGAGGTGCCGCTGCTGCTGGCCGGCGCCGCCGAGTCGCCCGCGGGCGTCTCGAAGTCGGCGCGCTGCGCCTCCGCGACCTGCTTGCGGTGCGCCTCCCAGCGCTCGTGGGCCTTGGCGTACTCCGCCTCCCACGCCTCGCGCTGCGCCTCGAAGCCCTCGAGCCACTCGTTGGTCTCGGGGTCGAAGCCCTCGGGGTACTTGTAGTTCCCCTGCTCGTCGTACTCCGCGGCCATGCCGTAGAGCGCGGGGTCGAAGTCCTCCGACTCCGGGTCGACGCCCTCGTTCGCCTGCTTGAGCGAGAGCGAGATGCGACGACGCTCGAGGTCGATGTCGATGACCTTGACGAAGACCTCGTCACCGACGTTGACGACCTGCTCCGGCAGCTCGACGTGACGCACGGCGAGCTCGGAGATGTGCACGAGGCCCTCGATGCCGTCCTCGACGCGCACGAACGCACCGAACGGGACGAGCTTGGTGACCTTACCCGGCACGACCTGGCCGATCGCGTGGGTCCGGGCGAACGTCTGCCACGGGTCCTCCTGCGTCGCCTTCAGCGACAGCGAGACGCGCTCGCGGTCGAAGTCGACGTCGAGCACCTCGACCGTGACCTCCTGGCCGACCTCGACGACCTCGGAGGGGTGGTCGATGTGCTTCCAGGACAGCTCGGAGACGTGCACGAGGCCGTCGACGCCGCCGAGGTCCACGAACGCACCGAAGTTGACGATCGAGGAGACGACGCCCGGGCGCACCTGGCCCTTCTGCAGCGTCTGCAGGAAGGTGGAGCGGACCTCGGACTGCGTCTGCTCGAGCCACGCACGGCGCGAGAGCACGACGTTGTTGCGGTTCTTGTCGAGCTCGATGATCTTCGCCTCGATCTCCTTGCCGACGTACGGCTGGAGGTCGCGGACACGACGCATCTCCACGAGCGACGCGGGCAGGAAGCCGCGCAGACCGATGTCGAGGATGAGGCCGCCCTTGACGACCTCGATGACGGTGCCGGTGACGACGCCGTCCTCCTCCTTGATCTTCTCGATCGTGCCCCAGGCGCGCTCGTACTGGGCGCGCTTCTTGGACAGGATCAGGCGGCCTTCCTTGTCCTCCTTCTGGAGGACGAGGGCCTCGACGGCGTCGCCGACGTTGACGACCTCACCGGGGTCCACGTCGTGCTTGATGGACAGCTCGCGGGAGGGGATGACGCCCTCGGTCTTGTAGCCGATGTCGAGGAGGACCTCGTCGCGGTCCACCTTGACGATCGTGCCTTCGACGATGTCGCCGTCGTTGAAGTACTTGATGGTCGCGTCGACGGCGGCGAGGAAGTCCTCCTCGGTGCCGATGTCGTTGACGGCAACCTGGGGTGCGGACTTCGCGGGGGTAGAGATGGTCATTGAGTTCGATGCTCCGATGCGGACAGGGAAGTCGTGCGGATAGGGACCTGCGGCGATCACGGGCCGGCACCTGCCGACCGCTGGGCTGCCGTGGCCGGGGCAGGAGACCTGCGCGGCCCGGGAACGTGGGTCGACGTGACGGCGGGCGCAATGCACCGCCGTCCATCGTACGCGGGCCGCGCGGCGAGGGTCAACGCACGTCAGGCGAGGACGTGCGCCACCCGCAGGAGCTCCTCCGGGACGCGCTGGGGCCGGCCGGCGACCTCGGACAGCGGAACCAGCTCGACCCGCTCGCCGCGCAGCGCGGTCATCACCCCCGTGGTCCCCGCGCTGACGGCGTCGACCGCCGCCACGCCGAAGCGGCTGCCGAGGATGCGGTCCGTCGGTGTCGGCGTCCCGCCGCGCTGCACGTGGCCCAGGACCGTCAGCCGTGTGTCGAACCCGGTGCGCTGCGCGATCTCCGCGCTCACGCGCTCCCCGACCGACCCGGCGACGATCTCCCCGAACCGGCCGAGCTGCTGCGTGAACTCCATCGACGAGCCCTCGCGCGGGACCGCGCCCTCGGCCACGACGACGATGGAGAAGTTGGCGTGCGCGCGATGGCGGTGGCGCAGGAACTTCACGACCTGGTCGATGTCGAAGGGCTCCTCGGGCGCGAGCACGACCTCCGCCCCGCCGGCGATGCCGGCGTTCACGGCGATCCACCCCGCGTGCCGCCCCATGACCTCGACGACCATGACGCGGTTGTGGCTCTCCGCCGTCGTGTGGACGCGGTCGATCGCGTCCGTCGCGATGTTCACCGCGGTGTGGAAGCCGATCGACAGGTCCGTGCCCTGGACGTCGTTGTCGATCGTCTTGGGGATCGCGACGATCGGGACGCCCGCGTCGGCCACGCGGCTCGCGGCGTGCAGCGTGCCGTCGCCGCCGATGCAGACCAGCGCGTCGAGGCGCTCGGCCTCGACGGTCGTCAGCACGGCGTCCATGCTGCCGTCCTCCGTCGACGGGTGGAAGCGCGCCGTGCCGAGCAGCGTCCCGCCCACGGGCAGCACGTTGCGGATGTCCTGGCGCCCGAGCGGGAAGACGTCGCCGTCGACGACGCCGCGCCAGCCGTTGCGGAAGCCGATGATCGTGTGCCCGTACTCCCCCGTCCCCTGCTTCACCACGGCACGGATCGCCGCGTTGAGCCCGGGGCAGTCGCCGCCCCCCGTGAGAAGTCCGATGCGCACCTGGTTCCTCCGTCTCGTCGTCGTCGCGCGACCTCGCGCCGTCGGCGGCGGGACGGGGCCCGGCCCCGCGGCGCCGCGTCGGCCACCACCCTAGTCACGGCCCCCCGTTCTCCCCGCGCCGTCCCGCGGGCCGGGCGCGCCGACGACGACGGCCCCTCCCGCCGGGCGGCACCGTCCCCGCCGGGTGGCCGAGAATGGCCGGATGACGTCCTCCCCCGGCGGGCCCGGAACCGCAGCCGTCCCACCCCTGCCCCGCGACGCGCGGCCCACGGCGCCGGGCCCGACGGCGCACGCCGGCTACCGCGACGTCGCCCCCGCCGAGGGTGGCCGGGCCGGGCGTTCCTGGTGGGACGGCAACGCGCAGGAGTACCTCGACGAGCACGGGGACTTCCTCGGCGCCGCGGACTTCTGCTGGTGCCCGGAGGGGCTGCGCGAGCGCGACGCGCACCTGCTCGGCGACGTCGCCGGACGTCGCGTCCTGGAGGTGGGTGCGGGCGCCGCGCAGTGCTCGCGCTGGCTCGCCACGCAGGGTGCGCACGTCGTGGCGACCGACGTCTCGGCCGGGATGCTGACCGCGGGGCGCGCGCTCGACGCCCGGACCGGCGTGCACGTCCCCCTCGTGCAGGCCGACGCGCGCCGCCTGCCGTTCGCCGACGAGACGTTCGACCACGTCTTCACGGCGTTCGGCGCGCTGCCGTTCGTGCCCGACGCCCGCGCGGTCCACCGCGAGGTCGCACGCGTGCTGCGCCCGGGGGGCACGTGGACCTTCTCCGTCACCCATCCCGTGCGATGGGCCTTCCCCGACGACCCGGGCGCCGGGGGCTCACGGCCGACCGGTCGTACTTCGACCGCCGGCCCTACGTGGAGACGGACGCCGCCGGCGCGGTCGTCTACGCCGAGTACCACCGGACGCTCGGCGACCACGTGCGCGACGTGGTGGCCGCCGGACTCGACCTGCTCGACGTGGTCGAGCCGGAGTGGCCCACCGGTCACACCGAGGTCTGGGGCGGCTGGGGCCCGGTCCGCGGGGCGTTCCTGCCCGGCACGGCGATCTTCCGCGCGCGCCGGCCCGGCTGATCCCGGCCGACGCACGACGGCGGCGCGACGGCGGAAGGCCCAGGGCCCTCAGTGGCCGGCGTCGTGCCAGGTCGCGCCCACGCCGACGGAGACGTCGAGCGGCACGTCGAGCTGCGCGGCCGCGCCCATCTCGGTCCGCAGCACCTTCTCGACGGTCTCGCGCTCGCCCGCCGCGACCTCCACGACCAGCTCGTCGTGCACCTGCAGGAGCAGGCGCGAGCGCAGGCCCTGCTCGTCGAGCGCGCGCTGCACGCCCAGCATGGCCACCTTGATGAGGTCGGCCGCGCTGCCCTGGATGGGAGCGTTGAGCGCCATGCGCTCGGCCATCTGGCGGCGCTGGCGGTTGTCGCTCGTGAGGTCGGGCAGGTAGCGGCGGCGCCCGAGGATCGTCGCGGTGTACCCGGTCGCGCGTGCCTCGTCGACGACGCCGGTGAGGTAGTCCCGCACGCCGCCGAAGCGCTCGAAGTAGTCGTCCATGAGCGTCTGCGCCTCGCCCACCTCGATCGTCAGCTGCTGCGAGAGCCCGAACGCCGAGAGCCCGTACGCGAGGCCGTAGGACATCGCCTTGATCTTCGAGCGCATCGCCGGCGTGACCTCGGCAGCGGGGACCTCGAACACGCGCGAGCCCACGTAGCTGTGCAGGTCCTCGCCCGAGCGGAAGGCGTCGATGAGCCCCTCGTCGCCCGACAGGTGCGCCATGATCCGCATCTCGATCTGGCTGTAGTCGGCCGTCATGAGCGTCTCGTAGCCCTCGCCGACGACGAACGCCCGGCGGATCCGCCGACCGGCCTCGGTCCGGATCGGGATGTTCTGGAGGTTCGGCTCGGTCGAGCTCAGGCGTCCGGTCGCGGCGATGGTCTGCTGGAACGTCGTGTGGATGCGCCCGTCGTCCGCGACCGACTTCAGCAGGCCCTCGACCGTCTGGCGCAGACGCGAGGCGTCGCGGTGCGCGAGCAGGTGCTCGAGGAACGGGTGCTGGGTCTTGACGAAGAGGTCCGCGAGCGCGACGCGTCGGTCGTGTACCCGGTCTTGATCTTCTTCGTCTTCGGCATGCCGAGCTGGTCGAACAGGACCTCCTGGAGCTGCTTCGGCGAGCCGAGGTTCACCTCGCGGCCGATCACGGCGTACGCCTCGGACGCCGCGGTCGCGACGAGGTCGCCGAAGTGCCGCTCGAGCTCGGTGAGGTAGTCGACGTCGGCGGCGATGCCGGTGCGCTCCATGCGCGCGAGCACACCGGTGAGCGGCAGCTCGAGGTCCGTCAGCAGGTGCGTCGCGCCGCGGTCGGCGAGCTCGCCGGTGAGGACGTCGGCGAGCTGGGCGACGGCGAGCGCGCGCACGGCGTCGCGCTCCTGCTCTCCGCTGCCGTCCAAGGACAGGTCGAGGGCGCCCTGCGCGTCGCCGCCGGCGTCCGTGTCCGCGCGCAGCTCGCGGTGCAGGTGGCGGACCACGAGGTCGCCGAGGTCGTAGCCGCGCTGGTCGGGGTGGCACAGGTAGGCCGCGAGCTCGGTGTCGAACACCACGCCGTGCAGCTCGTACCCGCGCGCCGCGAGCTCGTGGGAGGCCGACTTGGCGCCGTGCACCACCTTCGGCGCGCCGGGGTCGCGCAGCCACGCGGCGAGCGCCTCGTCGTCGGCCGCGCCGAGGTCGGCGAGCTCGAACGCGACGGCCGACCCGGCGTCGTCGGACAGCGCGAGGCCCCAGCGTCGCCGCCGGCGGGCACGGCCTTCCCGGAGACGTCGACGCCGAGGCGACGCTCGCCGTGCTCGGCGAGCCACGCACCGAGGCCACCCGGCAGCACGTCCGCCAGCTCGACGTCGAACCCCGACTCCGGCGTTACCTCGCCCTCGGGCGCGATGGCGAAGAGCCGGTCGCGCAGGACGCGGAACTCGAGGGCGTCGAGCACGCGGTGCACCGCCTCGCGGTCCCAGGCCCGCGCCGCGAGGTCGTCGGGGCCGACCGGCAGCTCGAGGTCGCGCAGCAGCGCGTTCAGCCGGCGGTTCGTGCGGACCTGCTCGAGGTGCGCGCGCAGGTTCTCCCCCGCCTTGCCCTTGACGTCGTCGGCGTGCTCCAGCAGGCCGTCGAGGCCGTCGTAGGTGGTGATCCACTTCGCCGCGGTCTTCGGCCCGACGCCCGGGATGCCGGGCAGGTTGTCCGACGTCTCGCCCACGAGCGCGGCCAGGTCGGGGTACCGCTCCGGGGGGACGCCGTACTTCTCGACGACCGCGGCGGGGTCCATGCGCG
The DNA here is from genome assembly GCF_001942335.1 of Cellulosimicrobium sp. CUA-896. Lineage (GTDB taxonomy): Bacteria > Actinomycetota > Actinomycetes > Actinomycetales > Cellulomonadaceae > Cellulosimicrobium. The sequence goes on from NZ_MKKH01000003.1 coordinate 17,021, forward strand.
AGAGCTCGGACACGCCCTTGCGCGGGTACAGCACGGTGACGTCCGGGCTCACGAGCTGGAACGCGTCGCGGTCGCCCGAGCAGACGAGGACCTCCATCCCGGCGGCGGCGCCCTGGGTCGCGAGCGTCGCGAAGATGTCGTCGGCCTCGTACCCCTCGCGCTCGAGCGTCGGGACGTGCAGCGCCTCGAGGATCTCCTTGATGAGCGGCACCTGGCCGCGGAACGGCTCCGGGGTGGACTCGCGCGTGCCCTTGTAGCTCGGCAGGAGCTCGGTGCGGAACGACTGCCGGCCCGCGTCGAACGCGACCGCGACGTGCGTGGGCTCCTCGTCGCGCAGGAGGTTGATGAGCATCGACGTGAAGCCGTAGACGGCGTTCGTGTGCTGGCCCGTCGTCGTCGAGAAGTTCTCCGCGGGCAGCGCGAAGAACGCGCGGTAGGCCATGGAGTGTCCGTCGATGAGCAGCAGGCGGGGTCGCGCGGAGTTCGTCACGGGTGCCAACCTATCGTCCATGACCGACACCACCGGCGAGGGCGTACCCACCGCCGCCGACGCCCCGGAGGGCGCGGCGCGCCACGACTACGAGGCCCTCGGGTTCACCACGCGGGGCACGCTGATCGAGCGCATGGGCATCGAGGTCGAGGAGGTCGCGGCCGACCGCGCGGCGGCGCGCATGCCCGTCGCGGGCAACACGCAGCCGGCGGGCCTGCTCCACGGCGGCGCGTCGGTGGTCCTCGCCGAGACGCTCGGGTCGATGGCGGCGCAGCTGCACGCCGGCCGGGGCCGCGCCGCGGTCGGCATCGAGGTCAGCGCCACGCACCACCGAGGGGTGCGCGAGGGGTGGGTGCGCGCGCAGGCGCGAGCGCTCCACCTCGGCCGCACGACCGCGAGCTACGAGATCGTCGTGTCGGACGACGCGGGCCGGCGCGTGTGCACCGCGCGGCTCACGTGCATGGTGCTCGACCGGGGCTGACCACCCGTGCGCCCGTCGGCTCAGGAGGCAGGGCGCCGGTGGTACTCCGCCTGGAACTCGCGCAGGTCGACCGGGCCGCTGAGCCCCTCGGTGCGCGCGCGCCGACGCCGCGCGATGAGGTCCTCGAGGGACCGCGCGCCGCGTCGCGCCGGGACCAGGTCGGCGGCGAGGCGGCGCTGCAGCACGCCGGTCGCCACGACGCGGTGGCCGGCCACCGGGGCGAACCCGAGCCGGGCAAGGAACCGCTGCACGCCGCGCGAGCCCGGGATGGGGACCGAGTACACGTGCGACGCGCCCGACGCCGCGGCGAGCTCGGCGGTCGCGCTGAGCAGCGCGTGGCCGACCCCCCGGCGGCGCGCGTCCTCGCCGACGTAGACGGCCTCGACGTACAGGCTCGGCTCGTCGGCGAACAGGTGCGGGTCGAGCACGCGGGCGAGCACGAACCCCACGGGGCGACCGTCCTGGACCGCGGCGAGGACGCTGCCCCCGGGCAGCGCGAGCAGGACCGACAGGTGGCGGACGAGCCGCTCCTCGTCCGGGGCGCAGAGCTGGGCGCCGGACGCCGACTCCGTCCGGGCCTCCGCGCACAGCGCGGCGATCCCGGGCAGGTCGTCGCCCGTCGCGGACCTGACCTCCACTGCGTGGCGCACGTACCCCTCCTCGTTCGCACCGTGGGCCGACGGGCACCGAGGACGTGGGGCGTGAGAAGGTCCACGTCGCTCGGTCGACGCCGTCGGCGACCGACTGAGCACTACGTGGCGACCGCGTTCACCGCCCCGGAACAACTGGACGCCGGTCCAAGACGATAGTCCGCTCCGCTCGTCAGGACAAAGGCCCAGCCCAGGGCGGCCGCACGGGGCCGCCGGCCGCGCGTGCGGCTCAGGCGCTGCCGACCTGCTCGATGACCGCGTCCGCGACCTCGCGCATCGTCAGGCGCCGGTCCATCGACGTCTTCTGGATCCAGCGGAACGACTCCGGCTCCGTCAGGCCCATCTTCGTCATGAGCAGGCCCTTCGCGCGGTCGACACGCTTGCGGGTCTCGAAGCGCTCCGCCAGGTCGGCGACCTCCGACTCGAGCGCCGAGATCTGCGAGTAGCGCGAGATCGCGATCTCGACCGCGGGCAGCAGGTCCGCGGGCGTGAACGGCTTGACCACGTAGGCCATCGCACCCGCGTCGCGCGCGCGCTCGACGAGCTCGGCCTGCGAGAAGGCGGTCAGGAGCACGACCGGTGCGGCGTGCGCCTTCCCGATCCGCTCGGCGGCGGAGATGCCGTCGAGCTCGGGCATCTTCACGTCCATGACCACGACGTCGGGCTTGAGCTCGAGCGCGAGCCGCACCGCCGTCTCGCCGTCGCCGGCCTCGCCGACGACCTCGAACCCCGCCTCGCGCAAGGTCTCCACCACGTCGAGGCGGATGAGCGCCTCGTCCTCGGCGACGACCGCGCGCCGTGCGGGACGACCCGTCGCCGGCGGCGTCGGCTCGGCCGGCTCGGTCTCGATCATGGGGGGCAGGTCGAGCGGCGTCCTGTCCTCGGGCTGCGCTGTCTCGTCACTCACGAGGATCATCGTAGTGCGCGCGCGGCCGTGACGGCGGACCATTCGCGCGTCGCGGACTGTGATTCTCGCTCCAGCAGGCCGCTGTGGTTCGATGGAGCTCGCGCGCCCCCGGGGCGCGCGCCGCCCCGGTAGCCCAACCGGCAGAGGCGTTCGGCTCAAACCCGATCCAGTGTGGGTTCGAATCCCACCCGGGGCACCTCGTTCTCGTCACCCTCGTGCTCGCCTCGGTGACGACCCCCTCCGTGCACGGCACCCGCCGGCACGGCGACCGCCGGCACGGCGACCGCCGGCACGGCGCCCGCGGTCGCACCCGTGGTCGCACCGCCGATACCGCCGCGAAACGCCCCCGACACACCGTGCTCGTAGCGTCCGACCACCGGCCCGGGACCCCGGCCGGCGGCGCACGGGAAGGGGCGCGACCGTGACCGACCCGCTCGACCACGTCGACCCGTTCATCGGCACGGCGGCCACGGCCCTGCCCGGGCCCACCGGGCTCGCGGCGACGTGGTGGTCGCCCAAGCCGCAGGTCGGCAACACCCACCCCGGCGCGTGCCACCCGCTCGGCATGGTGTCGGCGTGCGCCTACTCCGGCGCTACCCCACCGGGTACGGCCGGTACGACATCGGGACCGAGGGCCTGCCCACGACGCTGCCCGCCCTCGCCGGGAGCAGCGGCGCGGGGACCGTGGCCTCCGGCGTCACGCACTTCCAGCAGTCCGGCACCGGGGCGATCCGCAAGTACTACAACTACCTGCGGGTCACGCCGATGCTCGAGCCGCTCGACGTGCTCGGCCGGACCTGGGACCTGCACGACGAGGTCGCCTCCCCGGGGTACTACGCCGCGACGCTCGGGAGCGGCATCCGCTGCGAGGTCACGGTCGGTCCGAAGAGCGCGGTCCACCGGTTCACGTTCCCCGCCCGTCCCGACGCCCGCGTCGTCGTCGACCTGTCGCTCGGCGGTCTCGCCATCCCGTTCGGCGCGACGATCCCGCTGCGTGCCCGCCTCGGCACGCTCGGGCCCGGCGCCGCGTACGGCGAGGTCGTCGTCGAGGGCGCGCCCCTCGCCGCGCACCTCGAGTGCGACGCGCCCCGCTGGCGCCAGCTGCTCTGGTACGACCGCCGACTCATGCCCGGCAGCACGCGGCTCGAGCTCGGCGACATCCGGCCGACCACGCTGCGCCCGTTCGGCCTCATGTGGGCCGGGCCCACCACCGAGGGCCAGGTGGTCGAGCTGCGGGTGGGGTTCTCGCTGCGGGGCACCGAGCGGGCACGCGACACGCTCGCCGCCGACTGCGGGCCCGGCCCGGTGAGCTTCACCGCCCGCCGGGCGAGGACCGCGGCCACCTGGCGCGAGCACCTGTCGCGGATCGAGGTGGACGGCGTCGACGACGAGCACCGCACGGTCCTGACCACCGCGCTCTACCACTCGCTGGTCAAGCCGTGCCTCGCGCCCGGCGAGAGCCCGTTCTGGCCCACCGACGGTCCGTTCGCGTTCGACCTGTCGACGATGTGGGACGTCTACCGCACGCAGCTGCCGCTCCTCACCACGTTCTGGCCGGAGCGGGCCGTCGAGCTCGCGACGGCGCTGCTGCACATCTGCGAGGAGGAGGGGAACTTCCCGATCGGCTACCGCATGGCGCGCGGCGCGGACCGCTTCTCCCGTCAGGCGAGCGCGCTCGCGCAGACCTTCCTCGCCGACCTGTGCGCGCTCGACCTCCCGGGGATCGACTGGGACTGGGCCCTGGTGCACATGCACGCCGACCTGCGCCGGACCTACGGCGAGGACTACCTCTTGCACGGCGTCGCGCACCCCGTCAGCCACACGCTCGACCTCGCGTTCGGCTACTGGTGCACCGAACGCGTCGCCCGGCGCGTCGGCGACACCGCGCTGGCCGACGACCTGGCCCGGCACGCCGCCGGCTGGGTCGCCGCGTTCGACCCGGCGACGGGACTGCTGCGCGACTCCACGTTCTACGAGGGCGGACGCTGGAACTACTCGTTCCGGCTCGTGCACGACATGGCGGCACGCATCGCGCTGGCCGGCGGCGACGACGCGTTCGTCGCGCTCCTCGACCGCTTCTTCGGGTACGGCGCCGCCCCCGTCACGCAGCCGGGCGAACGGCCCGGGGCGGCCGAGATGGAGGCCGGGTACGCGCTCGACCGGTTCGAGGGGCTGAACAACGAGCCCGACATGGACGCCCCGTGGGCCTACCACTACGCCGGGAGGCCGGACCGGACCGCCGAGGTCGTCCACGCGGCCGTGCAGCAGCGGTTCGGCACCGGACCCGGCGGCCTGCCGGGCAACGACGACTCCGGCGGGCTCAGCTCCTGGTACGTGTGGGCGTCGCTCGGGCTGTTCCCCGTCGCGGGCCAGAGCCTCTTCCTCGTCAACACCCCCGCGTACGCCGAGTCGCGCCTCCACGTCCCGGGCGGCGTCCTCACCGTCGAGACCACGGGGTTCGTCCCCCCGGGGCCCCGCAGCGCCCCGCAGTACGTGCGAGCGGCCTGGTTCGACGGCCGCCCCCTGCCCGCCTCGTGGTTGCCGGCGTCGCGGGTGCGCGCCGGCGGCCGGCTCCTGCTCGAGCTGGGCACGGAGCCCGGCGGCTGGGGCACCGCGCCCGACGACCGGCCCCCCTCGTTCCCGCCGCGCCCGCGGCGCGGTCCCACCCCCACCACCGACCCCCGGGAGACGCCATCGACCCCCACCGACGCCGCCCGCGACCGCCGCCTCGTCATCGTCGTCCGCGCCGACCCCGTCATCTGCGGCCACTCCGGCGAGGCGCGCCACCTCGCCGAGGCCGCCCTGGACCGCGGCTTCACCGACGTCCGCATCGTCACCTGGCCCGTCGAGCGTCTCGAGGAGGCGGGCCTCCGCTCAAGCCGCTGGACGCCGTCCTGCCGTACAGCCCCGGCATCACCGTCGAACGCCCGGCCCCCGTCGGCGACTACAAGGTCCCCGACGGCCGCTATCTCGCGGGCATCACCGGCCGACTCGTCGAGCTGTTCACCGACGGCGTCCCGACCGTGTGCCTCTCGCTGTACCTCAGCCCCCACACCACCGCCGTCTCCGACGCCGTACGGGTGGCCCGCAGCACCGGGCTGCCGGTCGACGTCGCGACCGTCGCCGAGGCCGTCGGCTCGGACGTCACCCACGTCGTGCGCTCGTGCGTCGAGCAGGGCCGCTTCGGCGCGGCGGCCCACGTCCTCGCCGACTACCTCGGCAACGACCTGTGCGTCGCGGTCTCGCGGTACACGCGCGACCTCGTCGTCGCGTGCGCCCAGGAGGTCGACGACCGGCACGGGACGTTCTTCGCCGCGCAGTGCCGCGAACGCGTGCAGGTCTCGTACCCGGCCGTCGACACCGGTGCGTGGACGGACCTCGACCCCGCCCGCACCGCCGCGGTCCTCGACCGGCGCGGCCTCACCGCGGAGGGCTACGTCCTGTACCTGTCGCGGCTCGCCTCCGCGAAGGGCGTCGACGACCTGATCGGGGGGTTCGCGGCGTCGGGCGCCCCGGCCACCCACCGGCTCGTCGTCGCGGGGCGCGGCCCCGAGGAGGCGGAGCTGCGCGCGCTGGCCGCCGCGACCGACGTGGCGGACCGCATCGACTTCCTCGACGACGTCGACGACGCCGAGAAGCCGCACCTCATGGCGGCCAGCGCGGCGTTCGTGCTGCCGAGCAGGCCGCAGCCCGAGTTCGTCGAGACGTTCGGCATCGCTCTCGTGGAGTCGATGCTCGCGGGCGGCGGCCCGGTGATCACGACCGCGACCGGCGGGATCGGCGAGGCCGTCGGCCCGCACGCGACGATCGTGCCGACCGCGGACCCCGCCGCCGTCGCGCAGGCCCTCGACACGGTGCTCGCGACCCCTCCCGCGGACCGCGAGCGGGCCCGTCTCGCCGCGCGGGCGTACGCGCTGCAGTTCGACCGGGCGCAGGTGCTCGACCGGATGCTCCGCGCGCTAGCGCTGACCCCGGACGCGCCGTCCTGGCTGACCCCGTGGCAGCCCGCTGCCGTGTGAGCGGCGGCACGGACGACGACGCCCGGGTCGCGGCACGTGCGGTGCGCCACCCGGGCGTCGCTGCGCGCACCCTCACGGGTGCGACGAGGTCACTTCCGCGTGTCGGAGTGGTCGCCGATCTTGTGCACGAGGATCGAGTTCGTCGTGCCCGGCTGACCCACCGGCGCGCCGGAGACGACGACGACCAGGTCGCCGACCTCGGCGAGCCCGTTGGCCTGGAGCGTCGTGTCGACCTGGCCCACCATCGCGTCGGTGTTCTCGACCTCGGGGACCTGGTACGTCTGCGTGCCCCACGAGAGCGACAGCACGTTGCGCACGTGCTCGCGCGGCGTGAACGCCAGCAGCGGGATCGACGAGCGCAGGCGCGACATGCGGCGCGCCGAGTCGCCGGACTGCGTGAACGTGACGAGGTACTTCACGCCGAGGATCTCGCCGATCTCCGCCGCCGCGCGCGTGATCGCACCGCCCCGGGTGTGAGGGGTCGACCCGAGGGGGGCGATGCGCTCGCGGCCCGCCTCCTCGGTGGCCTCGATGATGCGCGCCATGGTCTGCACCGTGACGATCGGGTAGTCCCCGACGCTCGTCTCGCCCGAGAGCATGACCGCGTCCGCGCCGTCGAGCACCGCGTTGGCGCAGTCGGACGCCTCGGCGCGCGTCGGGCGGGGGTTGGTCGTCATCGACTCGAGGACCTGCGTCGCGACGATCACCGGCTTCGCGTTGCGACGGGCGAGCTCGACGATGCGCTTCTGCACGAGCGGGACCTGCTCGAGCGGCAGCTCGACCGCGAGGTCGCCGCGGGCCACCATCACGCCGTCGAACGCGTCGACGATCTCGGCGAGGTTCTCGACCGCCTGCGGCTTCTCGATCTTGGCGACGACGGGGACCGTGCGGCCCTCCTCCGCCATGATCTGCGCGACGTCGTCGAAGTCCTTCGCGGACCGCACGAACGACAGGGCGATGAAGTCGGCGCCGAGGCGCAGCGCCCAGCGCAGGTCCTCGCGGTCCTTGTCGGACAGCGCCGGCACGGAGACCGCGACGCCCGGGAGGTTGAGGCCCTTGTTGTTGGACACGGGGCCCGCGACCTCGACGCGCGTCACGACGCGCGGGCCGTCGACGGCGGTGACCCGCACGAGCACCTTGCCGTCGTCGATGAGGATCGGGTCGCCGACGCGGGCGTCGCCCGGCAGGCCCTTGTGGGTCGTGGAGACGAGCTCCTTGGTCCCCACGACGTCCTCGGTCGTGATGGTGAACTCGTCGCCGACCTCGAGCCAGTGCTTCTCGTCGCCGGCGAACCGGCCGAGACGGATCTTGGGACCCTGGAGGTCGACGAGCACGGCGACCGACCGGCCCGACGCTCCGCCGCGGCGCGCACGCCGTGGTAGACGGCCTCGTGCTCCTCGGCGCTGCCGTGGCTGCGGTTGATCCGGGCGACGTCCATACCGGCGTCGACCAGCGCCCGGAGCTGCTCCGGCGACTCGGTCGCGGGTCCGATGGTGCAGACGATCTTTGCTCTGCGCATATCTCCAGCCTCTAGTTGTCGGTCCGGCGACGAGCCGGCCGTCGCGGGGTGCCCCTCCCAAGGATGCCCCGCACATCGTCCCGGCGCCGGGCACGGCGCCGGGTGAACGTCAGGCGCGCAGCGACACGGTGCTCGCGCGAACCGGAGCCGGGAGCTCCGTACCGCCCTGGAGGTAGGCGTCGACGGACGCCGCCGCCGCCCGGCCCTCGGCGATCGCCCACACGATGAGCGACTGCCCGCGGCCCGCGTCCCCCGCCACGAAGACGCCGGGCAGCGTCGACGCGAAGTCGTCGTCGCGCTCCACGAGCCCGCGCGGCGTGAGTCCCGCCGCGGCCTGCTCCGTGAGCGTCCCCGTCTCCGGGCCGGTGAACCCCATCGCCACGAGCACGAGGTCCGCCGGGATCTCGCGCTCGGTGCCCGCGCGGGGGGCGCGGCGCCCGTCCGGCAGGTACTCCGTCTCCGCGACGCGCAGCGCCCGGACGTTCCCCGAGGCGTCGCCGAGGAACTCCACGGTCGAGGCCAGGTACTCCCGCTCGCCGCCCTCCTCGTGCGAGGACGAGACCTCGAACACGATCGGGTCGGTCGGCCACGGCTGGTTCGCCGGGCGCTCGAGCGGCGGCTGCTTGCCGATCGCGAGCGTCGTGACGCTCGCGGCGCCCTGACGCAGCGAGGTGCCGAGGCAGTCCGACCCCGTGTCGCCGCCGCCGATGACGATCACGTGCTTGCCCGTCGCGGTGATCTGGTCCGCGACCTCGTGGCCCGCGACGACCGCGTTGGCCTGGTGCAGGAACTCCATGGCGAAGTGGACGCCGCCGAGCTCCCGGCCGGGGATCGGCAGGTCCCGCGGCACGGTCGCGCCGGTCGCGACCACGACGGCGTCGTAGCGCGCCCGCAGCTCGTCCCAGGTGATGTCCACGCCGATCTCGACGCCCGGGCGGAACCGCGTGCCCTCCGCCTCCATCTGCGCGATGCGACGGTCGATGTGGACCTTCTCGAGCTTGAAGTCGGGGATGCCGTAGCGCAGCAGCCCGCCGATGGCGTCGTCCCGCTCGTACACGGCCACCGTGTGACCGGCCCGCGTGAGCTGCTGCGCGGCGGCGAGCCCCGCCGGGCCGGAGCCGACCACGGCCACGGTCCAGCCGGTCAGGCGCTGCGGCACCTGCGGCGTCACGTACCCGCGGGCGAACGCCTCGTCGATGATCGAGACCTCGACGTTCTTGATCGTCACCGCCGGCTGGTTGATGCCGAGCACGCAGCTCGACTCGCACGGCGCCGGGCACACGCGACCGGTGAACTCCGGGAAGTTGTTCGTCGCGTGGAGCCGGTCGATCGCGTCGGCCCACTGCTCGCGGTAGACGAGGTCGTTCACTCGGGGATGAGGTTCCCCAGCGGGCAGCCCTGGTGGCAGAACGGGATGCCGCAGTCCATGCAGCGACCTGCCTGCTCCTTGAGGAAGACCTGCCCCTCCTCGAGGTGCGCGTGCACGTCCTTCCAGTCGCGCAGGCGCACGGCCACGGGCCGGTTCGGCGGGAGCTCGCGCTCGCGCACCTTCAGAAAGCCACGGGGGTCAGCCACGGGCCACCTCCAGAATCTGGTCCCACACGCCCGGCGCGGCCGGGTCGAGCCCCGCCGACTCCGCCTTGTCCAGCGCGGAGCGCATGCGGGCGAAGTCGGTCGGCAGGACGCGGGTGAAGCGTCGCGCCGCCGCGGGGAAGTCGGCGAGGAGCTCGGCCGCGAGCGGCGAGCCGGTCTCCTCGTGGTGCCGGCGCACGAGCGTCTCGACGAACGACACCTCGTCGTCCTCGAGCGGGCCGAGGCCCAGCTCACCGGTCGTGAGCGCGGCCGTGTTGACCGCCTCCTCGCGCAGGTCGAGCACGTACGCGGTCCCGCCCGACATGCCGGCACCGAAGTTGCGCCCGGTCGGTCCGAGGACGAGGACCGTGCCTCCGGTCATGTACTCGCAGGCGTGGTCGCCCACGCCCTCGACGACGAGCGTCGCGCCCGAGTTGCGCACGCCGAAGCGCTCGCCGACCCGCCCGCGCAGGAGGACCTCTCCCGACGTCGCGCCGTACCCGATGACGTTGCCCGCGATGACGTTGCTCGAACCCGTGAGGACCGCGTTGCGGTCGGGCCGGACGACGATGCGTCCGCCGGACAGGCCCTTGCCGACGTAGTCGTTCGCGTCGCCGAACAGGCGCAGCGTGATGCCGCGCGGCACGAAGGCGCCGAACGACTGGCCGGCGGACCCGGTGAGCGTGACGTCGATCGTGTCGTCGGGCAGGCCCTCGCCGCGGTAGCGCTTCGTCACCTCGTGACCGAGCATCGTCCCGACCGTGCGGTTGACGTTGCGCACGGGCAGCGCGATGCGCACCGGCTCGCGCCGCTCGAGGGCGTCGGCGGCGAGCGCGACGAGCTGGTTGTCCAGGGCCTTGTCCAGGCCGTGGTCCTGCGTCGTCGTGTTGCGCAGCGACGAGCCCTCGACGGGCACGGGCTTCTCGAGCACCGGCCCGAGGTCGAGCCCCTGGGCCTTCCAGTGGTCGACGGCCCGGCGCGTGTCGAGCAGCTCGACGTGGCCCACCGCCTCCTCGACGCTCCGGAAGCCCAGGCGCGCGAGGTACTCGCGGACCTCCTCGGCGATGAACTCGAAGAAGTTCACGACGAACTCGGGCTTGCCCGTGAACCGCGCGCGCATCGACGTGGCCCACCGCCTCCTCGACGCTCCGGAAGCCCAGGCGCGCGAGGTACTCGCGGACCTCCTCGGCGATGAACTCGAAGAAGTTCACGACGAACTCGGGCTTGCCCGTGAACCGCGCGCGCAGCTCGGGGTTCTGGGTCGCGACGCCAACCGGGCACGTGTCCAGGTGGCAGACGCGCATCATGACGCAGCCCGAGACGACCATCGGGGCGGTCGCGAAGCCGAACTCCTCCGCCCCGAGCAGCGCCGCCACGACGACGTCGCGGCCGGTCTTCATCTGCCCGTCGACCTGCACGACGATCCGGTCGCGCAGGTTGTTCAGCACGAGCGTCTGCTGCGTCTCGGCGAGGCCGATCTCCCAGGGCGTGCCCGCGTGCTTGAGCGACGTCAGCGGGCTCGCGCCGTGCCGCCGTCGTGCCCCGAGATGAGGACGACGTCCGCGTGCGCCTTGGACACGCCGGTCGCCACGGTCCCGACGCCGAACTCGGAGACGAGCTTGACGTGGACGCGCGCCGACGGGTTGGCGTTCTTCGCGTCGTGGATGAGCTGCGCGAGGTCCTCGATCGAGTAGATGTCGTGGTGCGGCGGCGGCGAGATGAGGCCGACGCCCGGGGTCGAGTGCCGGGTCTTCGCCACCCACGGGTACACCTTGTGCCCGGGCAGCTGACCGCCCTCGCCCGGCTTGGCCCCCTGCGCGAGCTTGATCTGGATGTCGTCGGCGTTCGTCAGGTACTCGCTCGTGACGCCGAAGCGTCCCGACGCGATCTGCTTGACGCGCGACCGGCGCTCGGGGTCGTACAGGCGCTCGGCGTCCTCGCCCCCCTCGCCCGTGTTCGAGCGGCCGCCGAGCCGGTTCATGGCGACGGCGAGCGTCTCGTGGGCCTCGGCGGAGATGGAGCCGTACGACATGGCGCCCGTGTTGAACCGCTTGACGATCTCGCTCACCGGCTCGACCTCGTCGAGCGGCACGGCGGGGCGCTCGCCCTCGCGCAGCGCGAGCAGGCCGCGCAGCGTCATGAGTCGCGAGGACTGCTCGTCGACGCGGTGCGTGTACTGGCGGAAGATGTCGAAACGGCGCTCGCGCGTCGAGTGCTGGAGCCGGAACACCGTCTCCGGGTCGAAGAGGTGCTCCTCGCCGTCGCGACGCCACTGGTACTCGCCGCCCGTCGCGAGGCTGACGTGCGCCTGGTGGTTGCCGGACGCCGGGTACGCCTCGGCGTGCCGGGCCGCGACCTCGGCCGCGATGACGTCGAGACCGACGCCGCCGAGCCGGGACGTCGTGCCGGCGAAGTAGTCGTGCACGAGGTCGTGCGACAGCCCGACGGCCTCGAACACCTGGGCACCGCGGTACGACGAGATGGTCGAGATCCCCATCTTGCTCATGACCTTGAGCACGCCCTTGCCGAGCGCCTTGATGAGGTTGGCGACCGCCTTCTGCGGGTCGACGCCGAGGTAGCCGCGGCGCGCGAGGTCCTCGACGGTCTCCATCGCGAGGTAGGGGTTGACCGCGGCCGCGCCGTACCCGATGAGCAGCGCGACGTGGTGCGTCTCGCGCACGTCGCCCGCCTCGACGACGAGCGACACCTGGGTGCGCGTGTGCCGGCGCAGCAGGTGGTGGTGCACGGCGCTCGACAGCAGCAGCGACGGGATCGGCGCGAGGTCGGAGTCGGAGTCGCGGTCCGAGAGCACGATGAAGCTCGCGCCGGCCTCGACGTGCGCGTCGACCTCGGCGAAGATCTCCTGCAGCCGCGCGAGCAGCGCCTCTCCCCCGCCGGAGACGCGGTACAGGCCCTTGACCGTGACGGAGCGGAAGGTCCCCGCCAGGCGCGGGTCCTTGTCGACGCGGATGATCTTCGCGAGCTGGTCGTTGTCGAGCACCGGGAAGGGCAGGACGAGCTTGCGGGCGTGGTCCGGGGTGTCGACGAGCAGGTTCGGCTCGGGGCCGATCGCGCCGCCGATCGACGTGACCAGCTCCTCGCGGATCGCGTCGAGCGGCGGGTTCGTCACCTGCGCGAACATCTGCGTGAAGTAGTCGAAGAGCAGGCGGGGACGCTCGGACAGCACGGCGATCGGCGTGTCGGTGCCCATGGCGCCGAGCGGCTCGGCGCCGGTGTTGCCCATGGGCGTGAGGATGACCTTGAGCTCCTCCTCCGTGTAGCCGAACGCGCGCTGGCGCCGCTGCACGGACGCGGGGCTGTGCGCGACGTGCTCGCGCTCGGGGAGCTGGTCCAGGTACACCGAGTTCTCGGCGACCCAGCCGCGTAGGGGCGCTGGGCGGCGAGCTGCGCCTTGATCTCCTCGTCCTCGATGATCCGGCCCTGGCCCGTGTCCACGAGGAACATGCGGCCCGGCTCGAGCCGGCCCTTGCGCACGATCGTCGCCGGGTCGAGGTCGAGCACGCCGGCCTCGCTCGCGAGCACGACGAGCCCGTCCTCGGTGACCCAGTAGCGTCCGGGGCGCAGCCCGTTGCGGTCGAGCACCGCGCCGATGAGCGTCCCGTCCGTGAAGTTCAGGCACGCCGGCCCGTCCCACGGCTCCATGAGCGTCGCGTGGTACTCGTAGACGCCCGCAGGTCGGGGTCCATGTCGGCGTTGTTCTCCCACGCCTCCGGGATCATCATGAGCACCGCGTGCGGCAGCGGACGGCCCGACAGGTGCAGCAGCTCCAGCACCTCGTCGAAACTCGCGGAGTCGCTCGAGCCGTCGGAGCACACCGGCAGCAGCGGGGCGAGGTCGCCGAGCACGTCGGACGCGAGGGTCCCCTCGCGCGCGGCCATCCAGTTGCGGTTGCCGCGCACGGTGTTGATCTCGCCGTTGTGCGCGATCGACCGGAACGGCTGCGCGAGCGGCCAGGACGGGAACGTGTTGGTCGAGAAGCGCGAGTGCACGAGCGCGATCTCGCTCGCGTAGCGCGGGTCGGACAGGTCCGGGAAGAACGGCTCGAGCTGTGCCGTGGTGAGCATGCCCTTGTACGTCAGCGTGCGCGCGGACAGCGAGGCGAAGAACAGGCCGAGCTCGTTCTCCGCGCGCTTGCGCAGCCGGTACGCGCGGCGGTCGAGGTCGATGCCGGCGAGCTCGCGCGCCGGGTCGGCGACGACGAGCTGGCGGAACACCGGCATGGAGGCGCGCGCGGACGGGCCGACGAGGTCGGCGGTCACCGGGACGTCGCGCCACGCGAGGACGTCGAGCTTCTCCTCGGCGGCGATGGCCTCGACCCCGCGGACGGCCGCCTGCGCGGCGTGCGCGTCCTGCGGCAGGAACGCGGTGCCGATCGCGTAGTGCCCCGCCGGGGGCAGCTCGGCGTCGACGACGTCGCGGACGAACGCGTCGGGGATCTGCGTGAGGATCCCTGCGCCGTCGCCGCTGTTCTCCTCGGCGCCGACGGCGCCGCGGTGGTCGAGGTTGAGCAGGGCCGTGAGCCCCGCGTCAACGATGTCGCGCCCGGGCGTGCCTCGCAGCGTCGCCACGAAGGCGACGCCGCAGGCGTCGTGCTCGGCGGCGGGGTCGTACAGACCGTGAGCCGTGGGAGGAACGGCCAGGGCGGGTGCCCGGTGCTCGTCCCGATACTGCGGCGTGGTCATCAACACCGTCCTCACAGGCGCCCGGCCGCGAGGGCCGGGCTGCTTCCAGCTGGGGGGATTTCGGGACGTCTTCGGCCCTACGGACATGGCGGAACTCGCCGGGCGGTCGCCCGGTGGTCCGACTACGGGTGACGGATGCTCACCGACCTGGGTCTGGTCGTGCGGCATCTGCCTGCTCTGACTCCTCCGCGTCGTCGGAGTCCTCGGCGTGGTCGGTGCCCTCGGCGTCGGTCGATCTCTCGACCTCGTCCGCGGACCCCGTGGTGGGCGCCGGGTCGGGTGCGCGCTCGTCGGCCGCCTCGGGGCGACCTGCGAGCTGCACCGTCTCCTCGCGTCCAGGGTGGCGGCGCCCGACGACGACGAACGCTACCAAGGCACCGAGACCGACCAGGATCGACGTCCAGACGTTCAGCCGAAGACCCAGGACGAGCTCGGCCTCGTCGATGCGCAACATCTCGATCCACACACGACCGAGCGTGTAGACGAGAACGTACAGCCAGAATACCCGACCATGACCGAGCCGGAACCGACGGTCCAGGTAGATCAGGAGGAAGGCAGCGCCGACGTTCCAGATCATCTCGTACAGGAACGTCGGGTGGAACAGCGTCCCCGGGGGGTACCCGGCCGCGGCCGCCACGCCGTCGTCGACGCGCAGGCCCCACGGGAGGGTCGTGGGCGAGCCGAACAGCTCCTGGTTGAACCAGTTGCCCAGACGCCCGACGGCCTGCGCGAGCAGCAGCCCGGGCGCGAGCGCGTCGGCGAACGCCGGGAAGCTCACCTTCTGACGGCGGCAGCCGATGTAGGCGCCGACGGCCCCGAGCGCGACCGCGCCCCAGATGCCGAGGCCGCCCTCCCAGACGTAGAGGGCGCGCACCGGGTCGCCGTCCGGACCCCAGTACGGGTCGGGTGTCGAGAAGACGTGGTACAGCCGGCCGCCGACGATCCCGAACGGCACCGCCCAGAAGGCGATCTCCAGGACGTCGTCCGCCTCGCCGCCGCGCTCGACCCAGCGCCGGCGCGTGAGCCACAGCGCGACCACGATCCCGGCGAGGATCGCCAGCGCGTACGCGCGCAACGGGAACGGCCCCAGGTACCAGGTGTGCTGCGGCGGGCTCGGGATCGCGGCGGGCAGCGTCCCGGCGGCGGGCGCGCCCGCGGCCCAGGCCGACAGCTGGCCGACGACGGCGGCGCTCATGCGACCACCTCGCCGACGCCGGCGTCGCCCGAGGGCCCGCCCGCGGGGACGGCGCCCCGGCGCGAGCCGCGCACGCCCGCGACGAGGGAGTCCGCCACCGCGCGCAGGGCCTCGAGGCGCTCCGCCCAGGCTCGTCGCCGAGGAGCGGGCGGACGAAGGCGGACCCGACGATGACGCCGTCGGCGAAGCGCGCGACCTCGGCCGCCTGCTCCCCCGTCGACACGCCGAGGCCGACGCACACGAACGGCGCGCCCGCGGCGCGCGTGTCCTCGACCAGCTGCGCGGCGCGCGGCCCGACCTGCGAGCGCTCGCCGGTCACGCCCATCGTGGACGCCGCGTAGACGAAGCCGCGCGACGCCTGCACCGTCAGGCGCAGGCGCTCGGGCGCGAGCTGGGCGCCACGAGGAAGACCCTGTCGAGGCCGTGGCGGTCCGCCGCCTCGACCCACGCACGTCCCTCGTCGGGGATGAGGTCGGGCGTGATGAGCCCGGCGCCGCCCGCCGCCGCGAGGTCGCGGGCGAACGCGTCGACGCCGTGGCGCAGCACCGGGTTCCAGTACGTCATGACGAGGACCGGGACCCGACCGCCCGTGCGCTGCGTGACGGCCTCGACGACGCGGAAGACGTCGGCGACGCGCACGCCCGCGTCGAGCGCGGTCTGCGCGGCGGCCTGGATGACCGGGCCGTCCATGACCGGGTCGGTGTACGGGATCCCCAGCTCGAGCACGTCGACCCCGGCGTCGACCAGGGCGAGCGCCGCCTCGACCGAGCGCTCGACCGTCGGGAACCCGACCGGGAGGTAGCCGACGAGCGCCGCCCGGCCCTCCCCGCGCAGCTCGGCCAGGCGCTCCGCGGTCCGCGACCGCACCGGCGCCTGCGCACCCGGCTGGTCCTGCACGCCGTTCACAGCTCCCCCTCCGTGCCCGTCGCCGTCTCGGCGATCGCGTCGTCGTCCACGAGGTCGAACCACCGCGCGGCGGTGGCCACGTCCTTGTCGCCCCGTCCCGACAGGTTCACGAGGATGACGTGGTCCTCGCGCCCGGCGGCCACGGCCTCGCGTCCGAGCCGCAGGGCGCCGGCGAGCGCGTGCGCGGACTCGATCGCCGGGATGATGCCCTCGGTGCGGCACAGGAGACGGAACGCCTCCATCGCCTCGTCGTCGGTCACGGGCTGGTAGGTGGCGCGGCCCAGGTCGTGCAGCCACGCGTGCGCCGGGCCGACGCTCGGGTAGTCCAGGCCGGCCGAGATCGAGTGGCTCGCGAGGGTCTGCCCGTCCTCGTCCTGCAGCAGGTAGGAGCGGGCGCCGTGCAGCACCCCGGGCGCCCCGCCGCTGAACCGGGCGGCGTGCCGACCCGTGCCGACGCCCTCGCCACCGGCCTCGAAGCCGTGGAGGGCCACGCCCTCGTCGTCGAGGAAGGCGTTGAAGATGCCGAGCGCGTTCGAGCCGCCGCCGACGCAGGCCGCGACGGCGTCGGGCAGGCGCCCGACGCGGTCGAGCACCTGGGTGCGCGCCTCCTCGCCGATGACCCGGTGGAACTCGCGCACCATCTCGGGGAAGGGGTGCGGTCCGGTCACGGTCCCCAGCAGGTAGTGCGTCGTGTCGACGTTCGCGACCCAGTCGCGCAGCGCCTCGTTGATCGCGTCCTTGAGCGTGCGCTGGCCGATCGACACGGGGACGACCTCGGCGCCCAGGAGACGCATGCGCGCGACGTTGAGGGCCTGCCGGCGGGTGTCCTCCTCGCCCATGTAGACGACGCACTCGAGGTCGAGCAGCGCCGCGGCCGTGGCGGTCGCCACGCCGTGCTGGCCCGCGCCGGTCTCGGCGATGACGCGCGTCTTGCCCATCCGCTTGACGAGCAGCGCCTGCCCGAGGACGTTGTTGATCTTGTGCGATCCGGTGTGGTTGAGGTCCTCGCGCTTGAGGAAGAGCCGGACGGCGCCCGGCGCGCCGCCGACCTGCTCGGCGAAGCGCGGCACCTCCGTCAGCGGGCTCGGCCGGCCCGTGTACTCACGCTGCAGGCGGGCCAGCTCACCGACGAAGTCGGGGTCGTCGAGCGCCTTGCGGTACTCGGTCTCGAGCTCGTCGAGCGCGGCGACGAGGGCCTCGGGGACGAACCGGCCGCCGAACTCGCCGAAGTACGGGCCCTCGTGGTTCGCCAGGGAGCGCGTGAGGTCGGAGCGCACCGAGCGCGCGGACTGCTCGGTGCCGGCGGACGGAGAGGCGCCGGGTGCGGACGGCGGGGGCGGGGTGGGTGTCGAGTCGGGCACGGGGCCGGACCTCCTGCGGGATGGGTGAGCTGACGGGCCGGGGCGCGGCTCCGAGGCGGTGCGGGACCGGTGGGTCTGCTGCCTCAGGGCCGCACGGACCACAGCGAGGGGTGCGAGCCGGCGGCGACGAGGTCCGCGACCGACGCCCGCGGGGCGTCGTCCGTGACGAGGGCCTCGCCGACGAGCACGGCGTGCGCGCCGGAGCGCGCGTAGTCCATGACGTCGTGCGGCCCGCGCACCCCCGACTCGGCGACGCGCACCACGTCGTCGGGGATCGCCGGCGCCAGCCGGGCGAACGTCGTGCGGTCGACGTCGAGGGTCTTGAGGTCGCGCGAGTTGACGCCCACGACGCGCGCACCGGCGTCGAGCGCGCGGCTGACCTCCTCGAGCGTGTGCACCTCGACGAGGGCGGTCATGCCGAGGGAGTGCACGCGCTCGACGAGGGACGTGAGGACCGTCTGCTCGAGCGCGGCGACGATGAGCAGGACGATGTCGGCGCAGTGCGCCCGCGCCTCCCAGACCTGGTAGGGCGTCACGACGAAGTCCTTGCGCAGCACCGGCACGTCGACCCGCGCCCGGACGGCGTCGAGGTCGGCGAGGCTGCCGTTGAAGCGACGCTGCTCCGTGAGCACGGAGATGGCGGAGGCGCCGCCCTTCTCGTACTCCCCCGCGAGCTCGGCGGGATCGCTGATCGACGCCAGCGCGCCCTTGCTCGGGCTCGACCTCTTGACCTCCGCGATGATCGCGACCGCGTCGTCGGCCTTGAGGCGGCTCACGCTCTCCAGCGCGCCGGGCACGCGCGCCGCGCGCTCCTTGAGCTCGTCCAGCGAGGTCGCCGCCTGGCGCACCGCGAGGTCCTCGCGCACGCCGGCGACGATGTCGTCCAGAACCGTCATCGCCCCATCACTCCCCGAGATCGTCCCCTCGTCCTCGCCGCCGAGCCGGTCGCGCTCCGCCCGCGCGTCCGGCCGCCCCGTAGGTGGCGAGGTACAGCCATCGTAGGGCCGCCCCCGACCGGCGTTGACCACGGCTCACCCCACGAGACGGTCACCGCCGGTCAGGCACCGGCCGGGCCGAGCCACCCCGAGAGCGCAGGGACGTTGCGCAGCACGCCGAACGCGAGGACCACGACGAGCCCCGACCACGCGACGGCGGACGGGACACGGGGCCCGCGGCGACCGCGCCACGACCGCGCCAACCACGCGCCCCACAGCGCGACGAGCAGTGGGGCGACGAGGACCCACAGCGGGTTCGCCGCCCACGCGCCGGCGACGTCCAGGTGGGCGAGGTCGTGCGTCGCGCGCAGCGCGCCGCAGCCCGGGCAGGCCAGGCCGGTGAGCGCGAGCAGCGGGCAGCGAGGTAGTGCCCGGGCCGGTGCGGGTCGACGAGCGCGACGTAGGCCGTCGCCGCCGCCACCGCGACCGCCGTGGCCAGCGGTGCCGCCGTCGTCCGCCGGACCGCGCCGCCGCCCGCGCGGGCACCGGGCCGGTGCGGGGCCGTCGAGGCCCCGCCCTGGTCCGCCCGCGCGGTCGGCGGAGGTGTCACCGCGAGGTCGGCTTCTGCCCGTACCCCATGTTGCGCAGCACGAGGCCGACGACGAGGGCGAGGGCGACGACGCCCATCCCGACCCAGAACAGCCAGACGGCGGCGATCACGACGGCGACCGCGGCCACGAGCACGCCGACGATGATGCCGATCATCGTGAACCACGCGGCGACGGTGTGGCCGTGGTTGGTGGGCGGTGCCGCGGGCGGCAGGTACGCGATCTCGGTGGTCTGGTGCTTCTCGGCCATGGGGGTCGTGCCTTTCGTCATGATGTGCGTCCAGCCTATCGGACCGGCCCCGAGCAGGGCCGGTCCCCGGACGCGGGGTGTCATCGGTCGGTGGGGTCCTCGCCGCGCGACAGCGCGTCCCAGGCGTCGTGGTCGTCGATCCCGTCCGGTGCGCCGCCGTCGGTCGTCGTGGACGCGGGCTCGGCCGCTGCCCCGGCGCCCCGCTCGTGGCGCGACGACGCGCGGACCCACGTCCGCGACCCGGCCGCGACCCACACCACCGCGAGCACGACGAGGACGCCGAGCACGGCGGCGGCCCAGGGGGCGGGCGTGAGCGAGACCGGGGACGTGAGCTCGGTGACTCCCGTGGCCTCGGCGACGGCGGAGCGGGCGCTCGGCGCGGGGTCCAGCGCCACGGCGAGCGCCGCGGCCGTCGCCACCGCCCCGCTCAGCGCGGCCACGGCGAGCACCACCCACCGCCCGACGCGACCGACGAGGCCGAGGGCGAGCGCCGACGCGACGACCACGAGCGCGGCGGCACCGACGCCCGGGGCCGCCGTCGTGCCGCTCACGGCGACGTCGACGACCGGGTCGAGCGCCGTGGCGCCGGTGGTCGTGGCCCACGTCGGGGCCGCGACGGCGAGCGTCGCTCCGCCCAGCAGCAGGAGCAGCCAGACGGCGGTGCGGCGCGAGGGCGTGCTCACGCGAGCCCTCGCAGGCGGGCCGCCACCTGGACGGCACGAACGGCCGCGGCCGCCTTGTTGCGCGACTCGGCGTACTCGAGCGCCGGGACCGAGTCGGCGACGATGCCGCCGCCGGCCTGAACGCTCGCGCGCCCGTCGCGGATGAGCGCGGTGCGGATCGCGATCGCCATGTCCATGTCGCCCGCGAAGTCGAAGTACCCGGCGGTGCCGCCGTAGATGCCGCGGCGCGCCGGCTCGAGCTCGTCGATGAGGGCGATCGCCCGCGGCTTGGGAGCGCCGGAGAGCGTGCCCGCGGGGAAGGTGGCCCGGAAGGCGTCGAGCGCGGAGGCGCCGGGGCGCAGCGTGCCGACGACCGTCGAGCACAGGTGCATGATGTGGCTGAACCGCTTGGTCGCCATGAACTCGACGACCTCGACCGACGTCGGCTCGCAGACCTTGACGAGGTCGTTGCGGGAGAGGTCGACGAGCATGATGTGCTCGGCCCGCTCCTTGGGGTCGGCGAGGAGCTCCTCGCCGAGCGCCACGTCCTCCTCGGGCGTCGCGCCGCGCGGCCGCGACCCGGCGATGGGGTACGTCACGACCCGTCCCTCGCTGACCTTGACGAGCGTCTCGGGGCTCGAGCCGACGACGGCGAAGTCGCTCCCGTCGCGCGGTGAGCTGGAAGTAGTACATGTACGGACTCGGGTTGATGGTGCGCAGGGCCCGGTAGACGTCGAGGGCTGCGCGGGCAGTCGAGGTCGAGACGCTGGGACAGCACCACCTGGAACACCTCGCCCTCGCGGATGGCGTCCTTGCCGGCGACGACCGCGGCCTCGAACTCCTCGCGCGTCGAGCGGAACTCCAGCTCCGGCTCGGGCACGTCGTGCGCGGCCGAGACGACGTGGCCTCCGGCGGCGACGAGCCGCGCCTGCAGGGCGTCGAGGCGCGCGACGGCGTCCGCGTACGCCTCGTCGACGCGCTCGTCGGTGTCGTCGAAGTTGATCGCGTTGGCCACCAGCCACACGCTGCCCTCGCGGTGGTCCACCGCCGCGACGTCGGTCGCGAGGCACAGCGTCAGCTCGGGCACGCCGAGCTCGTCCGGGGCCGCCGCGGGCAGCGTGGGCTCCCAGTGCCGGATGACGTCCCACCCGATCGCGCCGGCGAGCCCGCCCGTGAGCGGCGGCAGGCCCTCGACCGGCGGCGTGCGCAGCGCCTCGAGCGTCGCGTCCAGCACCTCGACGACGTCGCCCTCGACCGGGATGCCGACGGGCACGTCACCGGACCACACGGCCCGGCCCTCGCGCGCCGTGAGCGTGGCGCGCGAGGCGGCGCCGACGAAGGACCAGCGCCCCCACGTACCGTCGGACTCGGCCGACTCGAGCACGAACGTCCCCGGGCGTCCGCCGCCGAGGGTGCGGTACAGGCCGACCGGCGTGACGTCGTCGGCGAGGAGGCGGCGCACGACCGGGACGACCCGGCGCGACGTGGCGAGCTCGCGGAAGCCCGCGGCGCTCGGCCACGTCTCGCCCCAGGCCGGCCCTCCGGCGGGGACGGTGGTGCTCCGGGTCGCGTGGGACGTGCTCACTGGTCCTCCTCCTCGGGTCCGGGCGCCGGTGCCGGCGTCGCTGCCCCGGGCGCGGGCGCGTCCCGGGCAGGTCGCCGACGACGGCACCGAGGTCTCCCCCGGCCTCGAAGCACGTGCGGGTGCCGGTGTGGCACGCCGCCCCGACCTGGTGCACGCGCACGAGCAGCGCGTCGCCGTCGCAGTCGAGCGCGACCGACCGCACGAGCTGGACGTGGCCGGAGGTGTCGCCCTTGCGCCAGTACTCCCGGCGCGACCGGCTCCAGAACGTCACGCGGCCGGAGGTGAGGGTCCGGTGCAGGGCCTCGTCGTCCATCCAGCCGAGCATGAGCACCTCGCCGGTGTCGTGCTGCTGGACGACGGCCGCGACGAGCCCGCCGTCGTCGCGCTTGAGGCGCGAGGCGACGTCGGGGGCGAGGGCGGTGGCCGGGGTCGTCGAGCTCGGGGGGCGGGTCGTGTCGTCGGGCACCTGAGAATCCTGCCAGACGCCGCGACCCGCGCGGCGCCCGGTCCCGTCGCTCGTCCGCCTCACCGCGTCTGCGTGACCCATGCGGCGTGCATGCGCGCGTAGACGCCGCCGGCGCCCGCGAGCTCGTCGTGGTGCCCGACCTCGACGACGTGGCCCGCGTCGACGACGACGACGAGGTCGGCCGCCTCGGCCGTCGACAGCCGGTGCGCGATGGTCAGCGTCGAGCGCCCCGCGGTCAGCGAGGCGAGGGCGCGCGCGATCCGCACCTCGGTCGCAGGGTCGACGGCGGACGTCGCCTCGTCGAGCACGAGGAGGTCGCCCTCCGCGAGGTAGGCGCGCAGGAGCGCGACGAGCTGGCGCTCCCCCGCGGACAGGGACTCGCCGCGCTGGCCGACCGGCGTGTCGAGCCCGTCCGGGAGGTCCGCCAACCAGTCGCCGAGGCCCAGCCGGCCGACCGCCGCCTCGATGCGCCCGCGGGCGGCCGCCCCCGCCGCCGGAGCGTCGGCCGCGCCGGCGTCGCGCAGGCCGTAGGCGACGTTCTCGGCGAGCGTCCCGTCGAAGAGGAAGCCCTCCTGCGGGACGAGCACCACGCGCTCGCGCAGGCTCGAGGCACGCAGCTCGCGCAGGTCGACGCCGTCGAGCAGGACGCGTCCGGCCGTCGGGTCCATGAGCCGTGTCACGAGCTTGGCGATCGTCGTCTTGCCGGACCCGGTGGCGCCCACGACGGCGACGGACGCGCGCGCCGGCAGGTCGAGGTCCACGCCGTGCAGCACCTCGGGGCCGCCCGGGTACGCGAACCGGACCCCCTCGAGCCGCACGTGGGCCGGGCCTCGCGGGCTGACGGCGCCGTCGTCCCCCGCGTCGACGACCTCCGCGGGCGTCTCGAGGACCGCGAGCACGCGGCGCCAGCCCGCGACGGCGTTCTGCAGCTCGTTGAGGATCTCCGTGGCCATCTGGACGGGTCCGGTGAACAGCTGGACGAGGAACAGGAACGCCAGCAGGCGCCCGACGGTGATGTCGCCCGCCACCCCGAGGAGCGACCCCACGACCACGACCACGGCGAGCACGAGGTTGGCGACGAGCACGCCGCTCGAGAAGACGACGGCGACGAGCTTCTGCGCGCGGACCATGGCGCGCCGGGTCTCGTGGACGGCCGCGTCGATGCGACGCGCGGTCCGGGCACCGACGCCGTAGGCGCGGATGGTCTCGGCGCCCACGACGGACTCCGAGATCGCGCCGAGCATGGCGCCCACGCGTGCCCGCACCGCGGTGTACGCCTCGTTGACCCGCCGCTGCGCGGGGCGCAGCACGAGGAACAGGGGCACGAAGCACGCCCAGACCACGAGGGTGAGCTGCCACGAGTAGATCGCCATGAGCACGGTCGCGACGGCGATCTGCAGCACCGAGACGAGCAGCATGATGCCGCCCCACTGCACGAACAGCGAGATGGTGTCGACGTCGCTCGTGACGCGCGAGACGAGCGAGCCGCGCCGCTCCGTGCTCTGCGTGAGGACCGACAGGTCGTGCACGTGACGGAACGCGCGCACGCGCAGCGACGCGAGGCCCGCCTCCGTGGACCGGAACAGGCGCACGTTCACGAGCGCCGAGCACAGCCCGGCGACGACGAGCACGCCCGCCGCCACGCCGACGAGGAGCGCCACGCGAGCGGTGTCCGGACCGCCCTCGGCGAGGACACCGGTGTCGATCGTCTGCTGGACGGCGACCGGCACGACGACGCGCCCGAGCGCCGCGGCGATCGCGAGGCCGAGCGTGACCCACAGCCCGTCGAGGATCTGCGGCGAGACCTGCACGCCGCGGCGCAGGGTCGCGAGCACGCCCAGCGTGCTCGCCGAGGCGATGCGGGCCTCGGTGGTCGTGGTGCTCATTCCTCCAGCGCCCCTGCCTCGGCGCGACGTACGACGACGTCCGCCTCCTCGTCCTCCTGCCGGTCGAGGGCGTCCCGCTCGTCCGCGGCACGCCGCTCGGCCTCGCGCGCGTACGCGGTCGCGAGCTCGCGGTACTCGGCGTCGCGCGCGACGAGCTCGGCGTGGGTACCGACGTCGACCACGCGCCCGGACTCGACGTGCACGACGACGTCGGCGAGCGCGACGCTCGCCATCCGGTAGGCGACCATGACGACCGTCGGGCCCTGCGCCCCGTCCCGCCGCAGCCCGGCGAGGACCTGCTGCTCGACGCGCGGGTCCACGGCCGACGTCGCGTCGTCGAGCACGAGGAGCCGCGGCCGGCGCACGAGCGCGCGGGCGATCGCCAGCCGCTGGCGCTGACCGCCCGACAGGTTCGCCCCGCGCTCCCCGAGGGGGGCGTCGAGGCCCTCCGGCAGCCGCTCGACGACGTCGTCGAGGCGCGCGAGCCGCAGCGCCTCCCACACCTGGTCGTCGTCGGGTCCCGCGTCGTCCTCGTCGGTGAGCGTGACGTTGCCCCGCACGGTGTCCTCGAAGACGAACGCCTGCTGCGCGACGAGCGCGACCTGCCGCGTGAGCTCGTCCTCGCGGACCTCGCGCACGTCCGTGCCGTCGAGCAGCACCCGGCCGCGCGTCGGGTCGGACAACCGGGCGAGGAGCGACACGAGGGTCGTCTTGCCGGAGCCCGTCGGTCCCACCACGGCGACGACCGAACCCGGCGCGAGGTCGAGGTCGACGTCGTCCAGGAGCGTGACGTCCCGTCCCCCGGCGCGGACGTCCAGGCCGACGCGCTCGAGCCGGACCGCGAGGCCCCCGCCGGACACGGGCAGAGTCCGGGTGCCGGGGACGAGCACGCCGCCGGAGTCGATCACCCGGCTGATCCGCTCGTAGCCGACGAGCCCGCGCGGGAGCTCGCCGAGCACCCAGCCGAACGCGCGCACGGGGACGGCCATCACCGTCAGCAGGTAGGCGGCCGTGACGATGTCGCCGGCCTCCACGCCTCCTGCGGCGAGCCGCGCCGTCCCCACGCCGAGCACGAGCAGCGTGCCGAGCGACGGCAGGAGCTCGATGACCGGGTCGAAGAACGCGCGGACCACGCCGACGCGGACGTTGGCGGCACGCAGCGTGTCGGTGCGCTCGGCGAACCGCCGCTCCTCGCGCGCCTCGGTGCCGAGCGACTTGACGAGCAGGGCCGCCTCGAAGCTCTCGTGCGCGACGTCCGCGACCTCCGCCCGCAGCTGCTGGGCCCGCGTGACGGCCGGCGACATGTGCCGCTGGAACACGACGTTGACGACGACCGCGAGCGGGATGATGACGAGGGCCGCGCACGCGAGCCACACGTCGATCCCGAAGAGCATCACCGCGGCCACGACGATCATCACCACGACGCCGAGCGCGAAGGGCAGCGGGTTGAACACGCCGGTCGCGGCCTCGACGTCGGAGCTGGCGTTCGAGAGCAGCTGCCCCGCCGGGTGCGCGCGGTGCCACGACATCGGCAGCCGCAGGTACTGGCGGGAGACGGCCGTGCGGTGGCGGGCCTGGAGCGCCGCGTACCCGTTGCCGGCGAAGATGCGCCGGGCGGCGACGCTGACCGCGAGCGAGACCGCGATCCCGGCGAGCACGAGCCCGGCGAGCCAGATGCGCCCGCGCGCGACCTCGTCGCCCCCGAGCGCGGGCACGACGACCTCGTCGGTGACGGTGCCCACCGCGCGGCTGACGCCGACGGTGAGGGCGCCGAACGCCGCGGAGGCGCCGATCGCGAGGACGTAGGTGCGCCACTCGTCGCGGATGCCTCGCCCCATGAGCACGAGGGAGCGGCGCACGCGCGAGCCCGTGAGGCCGTGGGGTCGGCGCACGACGGGTTCTGCGGGCAGCCGGTCCGGCGGCGGGACCGTCGCGGTGGTCGGGCGCAGGGCGCGCGCGGGTGGTGGTGCGGCGTCGCTCATGTCGTCAGCGCACCTCGAGGCCGGCGGAGCGCATCGCGTCCTTGACCTGCGCCACGGTCAGCGCGCCGAAGTGGAACACGCTGGCCGCGAGCACCGCGTCGGCACCCGCGCGGGCCGCCTCGACGAAGTGCTCGGGCGTGCCGGCACCGCCGCTCGCGATGAGCGGCACGCGCACCTCACGGCGCACCGCGGCGAACATCTCGAGGTCGAACCCCGCGGTCGTGCCGTCGGCGTCCATGGAGTTCAGGAGGATCTCGCCGGCGCCGAGCTCGGCCGCGCGCGCGGCCCACCCCACCGCGTCGATGCCGGTGCCGCGCCGCCCGCCGTGGGTGGTGACCTCGTAGCCGGACGGGGTGGTCGCGCCCCCAGTGGTGCGTCGGGCGTCCACCGACAGGGTGAGGACCTGGCTGCCGAACCGGTCGGCGATCTCGGCGATGAGCTCGGGACGCGCGATCGCGGCGGTGTTCACCCCGACCTTGTCCGCGCCCGCGCGCAGCAGCCGGTCGACGTCGTCGGCGGTGCGCACGCCTCCCCCGACGGTCAGCGGCACGAACACCTGCTCCGCGGTGCGGCGCACGACGTCGTACGTCGTCTCGCGGTTGCCCGACGACGCCGAGACGTCGAGGAACGTCACCTCGTCCGCGCCCTCGCCGTCGTACCGCGCGGCGAGCTCGACCGGGTCGCCGGCGTCGCGCAGGTTCTCGAAGTTCACGCCCTTGACGACCCGGCCGGCGTCGACGTCGAGGCACGGGATCACGCGGATCGCGACGGTCACGAGTTCTCTCCTTGGTCTGCCGGCACCTCGCCGGTCTGGTCGGGGGCGGCGGGCGGCGCCTCCGAGGACTCGCCCGCGGCCTGCTCGGCCGTCACGGGGAAGTGCGCGTCGAGGATGTCGACGACGTAGACGAGGGTCTCCTCGGCGAGCGGGCTCGCCGTGCCGCCGTAGCCCAGGCTCGGCGGCACCACGAGCAGCACGCGGCTGCCGACGGACTGCTCGAGCAGCCCCTGCTCCCAGCCCTCGATCACCTCGCCGATGCCGATCATGACGGACGACGGCGCCGCGCCGTCGGTCCACGTCGAGTCGAACACCCCGCCGTCGGACCACCGCACGCCCGTGTAGCGCACCGTGACGACCTGTCCCGCCTCCACCTGGCGCCCGCGCCGCGCACGAGCGGCTGGACGACGAGGTCGGAGGGCGCGGGCGTGTCGGGCGGGACGGTCACCGTGGGGGCACCGTCCTCCCCCGCGACGACGGTGGGCATGCCCTCGGCCGGCTCGACCGGTTCGCCCTGCGCCCGGGTGGGCAGCACGTCGACGACCAGGACCACGGGCACGCCGTCGTCCTCCTCCACGAGCAGCAGGCGCGCGCCGACGCGCTGCCCGCGCAGCAGGTCCGCGAGCGCGCTGCCGACGGAGGCGTCGCTCAGGGTGAACCACTGCGGCGCGTCGGTGTACGTGTTCTGCAGCACCGTGCCGTCCCGCGCGTCCTGC
This sequence comes from Cellulosimicrobium sp. CUA-896, assembly GCF_001942335.1. GTDB lineage: Bacteria > Actinomycetota > Actinomycetes > Actinomycetales > Cellulomonadaceae > Cellulosimicrobium. The sequence goes on from NZ_MKKH01000003.1 coordinate 44,689, forward strand.
GCGTACAGGTTGAGCAGCAGCGGGCCACCGTCGACGAGCTCGCGCCCGGTGCCCGGCCACACGACCTCCGAGCGGCTCTGCGGCACGTCGAGCGGGGTCGTGTACGTCAGCGTGGGCGGCGCGCCGCGGAGCCCGCGACCTCGACCGCCGTGTTGAGCGGGGTCTGCGCCGCGTCCTCCGGCTCCTCGCACGCACCCAGCAGGAGCGCGGCGACGAGCGCGAGCGCCACGGCGAGCAGCGCGCGAGGTCGGTGCGCCCGCCCGCGCGCGCGGCGTCGTCCCGGCCGTGCCGCGACCCCGTCGGGTCGCACGGCCGTCGGAAGCACGGTCCTCACATCACGCCCCGCACGTCACATCGACTCGATGAGTCGTTCCACGCGCTCGTCGACGCTGCGGAAGGGGTCCTTGCACAGCACGGTGCGCTGCGCCTGGTCGTTGAGCTTCAGGTGCACCCAGTCCACCGTGTAGTCGCGGCGCGCCTCCTGCGCGGCGCGCACGAAGTCGCCGCGCAGCTTGGCGCGCGTGGTCTGCGGCGGCACGGCCGTCGACTCGAACACCTCGAGGTCGGTCGTGATCCGCTCGACCATCCCGCGCGCGGCGAGCAGGTTGTACAGCCCTTCCGTGCGCGAGATGTCGTGGTAGGCGAGGTCGAGCCGGGCGACGCGCGGGTCGTCGAGCGCGAGGCCGTGCTTGGCCCGGTACCGCTCGATGAGCCGGTACTTGATCACCCAGTCGAGCTCCCGGTCGACGAGCGAGAGGTCCCCCGTCTCCAGCGCGCGCAGGCCGCGCTCCCACAGGTCGAGCACCTGCTTGACGACGGGCGTGGGCGACACCTCGGTGTCGACGAACTCCTTGACGCGCTGCAGGTACTCGCCCTGCAGGTCGATCGCCGTCACCGTGCGCCCGCTCGCGAGCTGGACCGGCTGCTTGGCCGTGATGTCGTGGCTGATCTCGCGGATCGAGCGGATGGGGTTCTCGAGCGCGAGGTCGCGCATCGGCAGGCCCGCCTCGACCATGCGCAGGATGAGGTCGGTCGTACCCACCTTGAGCATCGTCGTGGTCTCGGCCATCGAGGAGTCGCCGACGATGACGTGCAGGCGCCGGTAGCTCTCCGCGTCCGCGTGCGGCTCGTCGCGCGTGTTGATGATGGGCCGCGACCGCGTGGTCGCGCTCGACACGGCCTCCCAGATGTGGTCCGCGCGCTGCGACAGGCAGAAGACGGCGCCCCGCGGGGTCGAGAGCACCTTGCCCGCGCCGGTGAGGATCTGCCGCGTGATGAGGAACGGCACGAGCACGTCGGAGAGCCGCGCGAAGTCGCCCTGGCGCCGCACGAGGTAGTTCTCGTGGCAGCCGTAGGAGTTGCCCGCCGAGTCGGTGTTGTTCTTGAACAGGTGGATGCGCCCCGGCAGCCCCTCGTGCTCGAGCCGCTGCTGGCGTCCGCGACGAGCCCCTCGAGGATCCGCTCCCCGCCGCGGTCGTACGCCACGAGCTGGCGGACGTCGTCGCACTCCGCCGTCGCGTACTCAGGGTGCGAGCCGACGTCGAGGTACAGCCGCGAGCCGTTGCGCAGGAAGACGTTCGACGAGCGCCCCCACGCGACGACCTTGCGGAACAGGTAGCGCGCGACCTCGTCGGCCGACAGCCCGCGGCCGTCGTCGGCGGCGCACGTGACGCCGTACTCCGTCTCGAGCCCGAAGATCCTGCGGTCCATGCGGTCCTACCCCCCGTCCGACGTGCCGGCCGCCGGCGCGGTGCCGTCGTCCGGGGTGCCGCTGCCCCGGCTGTCGCCGGGGCTGCCGTCGCCGTGGCCGTCACGCAGCAGGCCCTCGAGGACCGAGCCGGACAGGCGGCGGAACGCACGACGCGGGCGCGTGCGGTCGAGCACCGCGACCTCGAGCTGGCTCGCGGGGATCTCGCGCGCGTCGGCCTCCTCGGCCCCGGCTCCCAGCGCCCGCACGCCGAGGCGCAGCGCGTCCCCGAGCTCCATGCCCGGCCGCCACCCGTCACCGAGGATGCGTCCGAGCTGCTCCGCCTGGCCGCCCATCACCACGTAGCCCTGCTCGTCGGCCACCGAGCCGTCGTACGAGATGCGGTAGAGCTGGTCCTGCGCCGGCGTCGGGCCGACCTCGGCGACGACGATCTCGACCTCCATCGGCTTGGACTCCGTGGTGAACACGGTGCCGAGCGTCTGGGCGTACGCGTTCGCCAGGCCGCGCGCGTTGACGTCGGTGCGGTCGTAGGAGTACCCCCGCAGGTCGGCGTACCGCACCCCGGCCACGCGTAGGTTCTCGAACTCGTTGTACTTGCCGACCGCGGCGAACGCGATCCGGTCGTAGATCTCGGAGATCTTGTGCAGCGCGCGCGACGGGTTCTCGGTCGCGAACGCGATCCCGTCCTCGAACGCGAGGGCGACGACGGAACGGCCCCGGGCGATGCCCTTGCGCGCGAAGTCCGCCCGGTCCTTCATCAGCTGCTCGGGCGAGACGTAGAACGGCATCGTCATGCGAGGTCACCTCCCGGGACGGCGCGGCCGCCGGCCTCACCCGCGCGGCGCTCGGCTACGATCTGCTCGACCACGGCCTCCAGCTCGTCGGCGGGCACGCGCTCGTAGCCCGCGGCGGTGACCACCGCGACCACCGGCCAGATCCGGCGGACTGGGTCCGGACCACCGGTCGCCGAGTCGTCGTCGGCCGCGTCGTACAGCGACTCGACCGCCACCCGCACCGCGGCGTCGCGCTCCAGACCAGCGCGCCACAGCTTCTTCAGCGCGCCGCGGGCGAACACCGAGCCCGAGCCGACGCTGTGGTGGTCGCGCTCCTCGTAGCGCCCGCCGGTCACGTCGTAGGAGAAGATCCGGCCCTGGCCGCGGTCGAGGTCGTAGCCGGCGAACAGCGGCACGACGGCCAGGCCCTGCATCGCCATCGGCAGGTTCTGCCGGATCATCATCGACAGGCGGTTCGCCTTGCCGTCGAGCGAGAGGAGCGCGCCCTCGATCTTCTCGTAGTGCTCGAGCTCGAGCTGGAAGAGGCGCACGAGCTCGACGGCGAGACCGGCCGTCCCCGCGATGCCGACGGCCGAGAACTCGTCCGCCGGGAAGACCTTCTCGATCTCACGGTGGGCGATCATCGACCCCATCGTGGCGCGCCGGTCACCGGCCATGACGACGCCGCCCGCGCCGTCGGCCCCGAAGGTGGCCGCGACGATCGTGGTGGCGTGCGGCGCCTCGGGCGCGACGCGGGGTGCGTCGCCGCGCGGCGCGCCGGCAGCAGGTCCGGCGCGTGACCGGAGAGGAAGTCCAGGAACGACGACGACCCGGGGGTCGTGAACGCGTCGGGCAGCCGGCCGGGGAGGCGCTGGGGCTGGTGGGTGCTCATCGGCGCTCGACCACTCTTCCTACTCGCCGCCCTTCTGCACGAAGCCCCGGACGAAGGACTCCGCGTTGGTCTCCAGGACCTCGTCGATCTCCTCGAGCAGCGCGTCGACCTCCGCGTCGCGGGACTGGGCCTGCGGAGCCGTGGGGACCTCCGGGGCGTCCGGCTCGTCGTCGGGACGCCGGTCCTCGTGCGACGCGTGGGTGCGTTCCGTACCCGCCATGGCTGCCTCCTCGTCCGCCGGGCACGCCCGGCGCTCGTCGTGCCGCACTCTCGTGCGGCCCGGCCGCCCTCGCGACCGGCTCCTGCCCGCGGGCGGCGCCCCGGGGGGCGCCGTCCTGCCCCCAGCCTAGTCGCCGGACACTCACCCCGGTGCGGCGAGACCCGCCAGGAGCGCCGACGCGTCGGGGCTGGCGTCGAGCAGCGCCCCGATGTGGGCGCGCGTGCCCCGCAACGGGTCCATCATCGGGACGCGCTGCAGCGACGGCGCGCCCGGCACGTCGAAGATCACGGAGTCCCAGCTCGCCGCGGACACCTGGTCCCCGTAGCGCGCCACGACCTCGCCGCGGAAGTACGCACGCGTGTCCTCCGGCGCGTGGTGCACGGCCGCGCCGACCTCGCGCTCCGAAACGACCCGGTCGACGGCCCCGGCCGCGAGGAGGCGGTGGTAGACGCCGCGCTCGGGCCGCACGTCCGACCACTGCAGGTCCATCGCCGCGAGCCGCGGGTGCCCCCAGTCGAGCCCGTCGCGCTCGCGCAGGCGGTCGAGCAGCCGCAGCTTGGCGACCCACTCGACGTCGCGCGCGCACGCGTCGCGGTCCGCCCCGAGGCGCGCGAGCACCGACTCCCAGCGGGTGAGCACGTCGCGCGTCGGCGCGTCGGGCCCGTCGCGCCCGCGAGCCGTGTCGAGACGTCCGCCGCGACCTGCAGGTACTCGCGCTGCACCTCGAGAGCGGTGAGCGAGCGCCCGTCGGCCAGCCGCAGCCGCTGCGTCAGGTCGAGGTCGCGGCTCACGCGCTGGACGTCGCCCACCGGGTCCGCGAGGCGCAGCCCGGCGAGGCGCGCGCGCAGGTCCGGGCCCAGCTCCTCGAGGTGCTCGGCGACGAGGAGGACGAGCGACGTCGTCCCGGTCTTCAGGTACGTGGCCGGCTCGAAGAGGTTCGCGTCGCCCAGGATGAGGTGCAGGCGTCGCCAGCGCTGGCGGTCGGCGTGCGGCTCGTCACGCGTGTTGACGATGGGGCGCCGCAGCGTCGTCTCCAGACCGACCTCCGCCTCGACGTAGTCCGCCCGCTGGGAGATCTGGAACCCGTGCTCCTCCCCCGCGGGCCCGAGCCCGACCCGGCCCGAGCCGGCGAACACCTGCCGCGTGACGAGGAACGGCGTGAGGACCTCCACGAGGACGCCGAACGGGACCGACCGGTCCACGAGGTAGTTCTCGTGCGTGCCGTAGCTCGCGCCCTTGCCGTCGACGTTGTTCTTGTACAGCACCACCGGCGACCCGGGCGCGTTCGCGAGCTCCCGGGCCGCGGCGAGCATGACGCGCTCGCCCGCCACGTCCCAGCACACGACGTCGTGCGGCACGGTCACCTCGGGCGAGGAGTACTCCGGGTGCGCGTGGTCCACGTACAGCCGTGCCCCGTTCGTGAGGATGACGTTCGCCGCGCTCGGGTCGTCGTACTCCTCCGACGTCGGGCGCGCGAGCTCCTGGAGCGAGCCGGCGCGCGCGCCGTCCGCCGACGGACCCGACGGTGCCGGGGCGGCCGGGTCGTCGGTGAGCATCGACGGGTGCGCCGACGCGCGCGGCACGTGGAACCCGCGCGCGTCCTGCAGCGGGTCCTCGTCGTCGTAGTCCCACCGCGCCCGGCCTCGCGCGCCGTCGCTGCGCGCCGCGAGCGCCCGGTACGTCGTGACGACCTGGCTCGACATGAGCATCGGGTTGGCCAAGGGCTGGCCCGGCTGCAGGACGCCGTACTCGGTCTCGATCCCCATGACCCGTCGAACGCTCACGCGCCCACCCTAAGCCGCACCTGCGACGACGCGTCGCGTTCGTCCACGTGCGGTGGGATCGCCCGTCGTGGTCGGGGGCCCGTCTGTGGTCGGGTCCGCGGGCACAGCGCCGTCGGTGCTCGGCTGCCGCGCCGTCACCTCGGCCGTTCGGCAGTCGGTTCGCGCGCGCGGCTTCTACGCCCTTCGCATCCGACGCCGCCCCGCCCGCTCTTCCGTCAGCCCACCCCGTCCGCCATGCTGCGCGTCCGGCGGCGCATCCGGTCCGCACGACCGGCGTCCGTCGGCGGTCTCGTCGTCGACGCGACGCGTCTGCGGCCCGCGTCGGCGAGGCGGGGCGGCCCGCCCGGCCCTGTTCGCGGACGGGTCACGGAGCGGTGATCGCCTCCCACGGCGAGGCCCGTGCACGACTGCGGCGGGGCGTGGCCGGAGGGGCGGCCGTGCCGGGTCGTGGCGGGTCTGGCGGGAGCGCCGCGAGGGACGAGCGGCGCGGATGGTAGACCCGGCACGGCCGCCCCGGAGGTCACGCCCCGGCGCCCCCAGCACCCGACCCCCGGCACGGACCCGCTACAGGTACTGCCCGGTGTTGGTCACCGTGTCGATGGTGCGCGGCGAGCCGCCCTCGCCCTTCTTCTGGACGATCGTGCGGATGAAGACGATGCGCTCGCCCTTCTTGCCGCTGATGCGCGCCCAGTCGTCGGGGTTCGTGGTGTTGGGCAGGTCCTCGTTCTCCTTGAACTCGTCGACGCACGCGGCGAGCAGGTGGTCGACGCGGATGCCGCGCTGGCCGGTCGCGAGGAGGTCCTTGATCGCGGACTTCTTGGCCCGGTCGACGACGTTCTGGATCATGGCGCCGGAGTTGAAGTCCTTGAAGTACAGGACCTCCTTGTCACCGCTGGCGTACGTGACCTCGAGGAACTGGTTCTCCTCCTCCTCGGAGTACATGCGCTCCACGACGGAGCGGATCATGGCGTCGAGCGCCTCGCGCTGGTTGCCGCCGTGCTCGGCGAGGTCCGCCGCGTGGATGGGCAGGTCGTCGGTGAGGTACTTGGCGAAGATCTCCTTGGCGCCCTCGGCGTCGGGCCGCTCGATCTTGATCTTCACGTCGAGGCGTCCGGGCCGCAGGATGGCGGGGTCGATCATGTCCTCACGGTTGGACGCGCCGATGACGATGACGTTGTCGAGCCGCTCGACGCCGTCGATCTCCGACAGCAGCTGCGGCACGATGGTGGTCTCGACGTCCGAGGAGAGCCCGGTGCCGCGCGTGCGGAACAGCGACTCCATCTCGTCGAAGAACACGACGACGGGCGTGCCCTGCGAGGCCTTCTCGCGCGCGCGGGCGAAGATCAGGCGGATGTGCCGCTCCGTCTCGCCGACGTACTTGTTGAGCAGCTCGGGGCCTTTGACGTTGAGGAAGTAGCTCTTCACCGCGCCGGGCTCGACGCTGTCGCCGCGAGAGCGCGCGACGGTGTGGGCGAGCGAGTTCGCGACGGCCTTCGCGATGAGGGTCTTGCCGCAGCCGGGCGGGCCGTACAGCAGGACGCCCTTGGGCGGGCGCAGCCCGTGCTCGCGGAACAGGTCGGGGTGCGTGAACGGGAGCTCGACGGCGTCGCGGATCTGCTCGATCTGCGGGCCGAGACCGCCGATGTCCTCGTACCGGATGTCCGGCACCTCCTCGAGGACGAGCTCCTCGACCTCCGACTTCGGGATGACCTCGAAGACGAACCCGGAGCGGGTGTCGATCGTCAGCGAGTCGCCGACGCGCAGCGAGGTGCGGGCGACGGAGCCGGCGAGGCGCACGACGCGCTCCTCGTCCGCCCGGCCGACCACGAGGACGCGCTCGGCGTCGAGGATCTCCTTGACGGTGACGATCTCGCCGGTGCGCTCGTACCCACCGGCCGCGACGACCGTCATCGCCTCGTTGAGCTTGACCTCCTGGCCGGGGCGCAGCCGGTCGACGTCGATGCTCGGGCTCGCGCCGACGTGCATCTTGCGCCCGGACGCGGACACGTCGACCGAGCCGTCGGCGTGCGCCGCGAGGAACACGGCGTACGTCCCCGGGGGTTTCGCCAGCTCGTCGATCTGCCGCTTGAGCTCGAGGATCTGGTCGCGGGCGGCGCGCAGCGCCTCGGCGAGCCTCTCGTTCTTCGCGGACAGCAGCGCCAGCTCGCGCGCGGTGCTCGTCGCGCCCTCGTCGCTCCGGGATGTCTCGCTCATCGGGTGTCCCCTCTCGCCGTCGGCACCCCCGGCCGCGGGACGGAGTCCGCCGCGGCGGTCGGGTCCTCGACTCTAGGCACAATTGTCGTCCGCGTACACGGACGACACTCGCGATGAGACGACGCGGGCGGGATCGTCACCCGGCCGTCACGCGTCGCGCACGTCGTCGGGCGCCGGACGAGCGACGGCTGTCCCGGTCGCCGCCTCCTCGGTCACCGCCGGCTCCGGCGCCTGTCCGACGTCGCGCCGCACCCGGCGGATCTTCTTCGCCGAGACGGGGCGCTCGCCGAGCTCCTCGGGCGACCACCGCTCCTCGTCGGTCGGGTAGGCGCCCTTGGCGGGGCGGCGCTTGCGCTCCGGCGGGGCGACGCCGTCGGCGAGGCGGCGGGCGGTGAGGAGGAAGCCGGTGTGCCCGATCATGCGGTGCTGCGGGCGCACGGCGAGGCCCTCGAGGTGCCACCCGCGGACCATCGACTCCCAGGCGACCGGCTCGGCGTAGCGGCCGTCGGCGCGCAGGTCCTCGGCGAGGCGGGACAGCTGCGTCGTCGTCGCGACGTAGCACACGAGCACGCCGCCGGGCACGAGCGCGCGGGCCACGACGTCGAGGTTCTCCCAGGGCGCGAGCATGTCGAGCACGACCCGGTCGACCGACCCGTCGGCGGCGACCGTGGGCAGCACGTCGGCGAGGTCGCCCACCGACAGCGACCACGCCGGGTGCTCGCCGCCGAAGAAGGTCTCGACGTTGCCCCGTGCGATGGCCGCGAAGTCCTCGCGGCGCTCGATCGAGTGCAGGTCGCCCGCGTCGCCGACGGCGCGCAGCAGCGACATCGTCAGCGCGCCCGACCCGACCCCGGCCTCGACGACCCGCGCGCCGGGGAACACGTCGGCCATCGCGACGATCTGGCCCGCGTCCTTGGGGTAGACGACGGCGGCGCCGCGCGGCATGGACAGCACGTAGTCGGACAGCAGCGGGCGCATCGCGAGGTACTCGATCTCCGCGGTGTTGCGCACGACCGTGCCCTCGGGCTGCCCGATGAGGTCGTCGTGGCGCAGGTAGCCCTTGTGGGTGTGGAACGTCGCGCCGGGCGCGAGGGTGATGGTGTGCAACCGACCGCGCGGGTCGGTGAGCTGGACCTTGTCGCCGACACGCAGGGGTCCGCGGCGCTGCGCGGCGCCGGTCGCGTCGGTCGGGCGGGGCTCGTCGGACGTCGTGGGGGCGGGCTCGTCGGTCACGGGCGACCATCCTACGGGCGGGCCCGCCCGCAGGCGCCCGCGCCGGTCAGCGCCGCCGCGCGTCGCGCAGCGCAGCCACCACGCGTGCCACCTCGAGGGCACCGACGACGCGGCCGTCCTCGACGACGGGGACCACGGAGGCCTCCCGTCCCGCGACCGCGAGCGCCGCGAGCATGTCCTGCCCCGCCAGCGCGGCGTCCACGGTCGCCTGCGCGGGCAGGGGGACGGCGACGGCCCCGACGGGGGTGGTCTCGGCCACGTCGGGCGGCACCGCGGCGGCCGCCGTCGGGTCGACGTACCCGACCGGACGGCCCGCCGGGTCCACGACGACGGCGAGGACGTGCGGCCCGCCCGCGCGGGCGACGTCGCGGCCCACCGCGGCGACGGACGCGCCCGATGCCACGGGGACGGCCGGGCGGGCGAGCCCGCGCACGGTCAGCCCGGAGAGCGCGTCGCGAGCCCGGCCGGCCGCGATCGCCTGTCCCGCGCCGCCCAGAGGAACGCGCCGATGAGGGCCGCCCACCCGACGGTCCACAGGTCCGGTCGCACACCGAGCGTCAGCGGCCACAGCAGCGCCCAGGCGACGACCCCGACCGCGACGGCCCGGCCGACCCATCCTGCGGCGACGGTGCCCCTGGTCCGCGACCCGGTCGCCGCCCACACGGCGGACTCGAGGATCTGGCCGCCGTCGAGCGGCAGGCCCGGGAGCAGGTTGAAGAAGCCGACGAACGCGTTGGAGAACGCGGCGGCGTACAGCAGCAGCGCCGGGACGGAGAACGTCGTCTGCGCCTGGAAGGCGAGCCAGAACACCACCGCGAGGACGAGGTTGGTCAGCGGGCCGACCACGGAGATGAGGAAGCCGTCGAGCGGGCGCGCCGAGGTCCCGGAGTAGGCGGTGTGCCCACCCCACAGGGTCACGGCGAGCTCGGTGACGCGCTGCCCCCGGGCGCGCGCGACGAGGGCGTGCGCGACCTCGTGCAGGAACACGGAGGCGAAGAGCAGCAGCACGAACGCGAAGGAGACGAGGTAGATCTCGGTGCCGAGCTGCGGGGCGAGGCGCTGGACGGTGGGCGCGAACAGCACGGTGAGCACCGCGGCGGCGAGGAACCACGAGGGCGTGAGGATCACCGGCGCGCCCGAGACGCGGCCGATGACCCACCCCCGGGTCCGTCCGGGCACGTCCTGACGTGCGGGCGTGCGAGGTCTGCGGGGCTCGGGTCCGTCCACCCTGGAAGGGTATGCGGTCAGGGGGCGACCGACGTCACGTCCCGCGCCATGAGGTCGACCGGGTCGCCGCCGACGACCCGCGCGAGCAGGTCGAGGTCGACGAGCTCGAGGGACGGCGTCCGGCTCAGGCCCGGCGCCGGCTCGACGGGCACGACCGCCTCGACGCCGACGGTGGCGGCGCCGGCGGCGCGCGCCGAGGCGATGCCGGCCGGCGAGTCCTCGAGCGCGACGCAGCGGGTGATGTCGACGCCGAGCCGCTCCGCCGCGGTGAGGTACGGCTCCGGGTCCGGCTTGCCGTGCTCGACCTCGTCGCCGCAGACGAGCACCTGGAACGCGTCCGACGGCGCGAGCTCGACCACCGGCTCGGCGAGCTCCCGGTAGGACATCGTCACGAGGGCGCACGGGACCCCGGCCTCGCGCAGGGCGGTGAGCAGCGCGCGCGCACCGGGCTGCCACGGCACCTTCACCCGCACCTGGTCGATGACCCGCCCGAGGAGGAAGCGCACGATCTCCTCGACGGGCAGGTCGACACCGCCGCGGTCGCGCAGGATCTGCGCCGACGTCAGGAGCGGGTTGCCGACGAGCGCCATCGCGTCCTCGTGCGTCCACGTGCCGCCGTGCGCCGCGACGAGCTCGTGCTCCGCGGCGATCCAGTACGGCTCGGTGTCGACGAGCGTGCCGTCCATGTCCCACAGGACTGCGGCGGGCAGGCTCCCCGGCGCAGCGCTCCGAGCTGCCGAGGCATCGTTCGGCGAGAGGGTCACACGTTCTCCTGGGGTCGCAGGGCGTCGGGGGGACCACCCGAGGCTACGTCACCCTCCCGCGCACGGGCCGGGCGGTCCGGGCACCGGCGACCGCAGCACGTCGGCTGCCCGCGACGAGCGACACCGCCGAGGTCGCGCTCGTACCCGGTCGGCTACCAGGTGAGCCGTTCCGTGGCGTATCTCTTGAGGAGGTCGCGCACGTCCGGGTCGAGCAGGTAGGAGAAGTGGTCGCACTCGATCCGGTACGGCGTCCCCACGGCGAGTGCCGAGGCCTGCGGCACGACACGGTCGTTCGGCTGCTGGAGGAACAGCTGGCGCAGGCTCTCGTCGACGAACGACCAGGAGTCCGCGCCCTCGGCGGTGCTCCCCCCGACGGCGGTGACGCCCGAGGACCCGAGCGCCGTCCGGGCGAGCCCCAGGTAGTCGCTGCCCTCCTGCATCGCGGCGATACCCGGTGGGAGGACGCGCGGAAGGGCGAGGCTCGCGAGACGTGTCGCGGTGTCGACGAACGGTCCGCCCGCCCACCGCAGCGCACCGAGGACCGCCTGGAGACCACGCCGACCCGCTTCGGCGGTCCCGATCAGCGGCGTCCCGAGGTAGGGGGTGCCGAGCGAGATGACGGTCGTCTCGACCCCCTGCTCTCGCAACAGGTGCATCGCGTGGCGTGCGACCAACCCACCGCGCGAGTGAGCGACGAGCGTCACCCGACGCGGCCGCACGCGTCGCACGAGCGCGTCGGCGAGCTCGTCCGCGTTCGACACCAGCGGCTGCCACGTGTCGTGCTCGAACCGCAGCACGGTGGCGAGCCGGGGCAACAGCTCTCGCAGGGTCGCCGCGATCGGGACGGCGCAGCTCATCGTCCCGTGCACGGCGACGACCGCGTCGTCGTACGACCGCGCGTAGCTGACGTCCGGGCACGTGTCGACCGTCTCGCGGTCCGCCGCCGAGTACTCCGCCAGACGGTCGCGCCGCGTGGGGTCGCTGCGGTGCTTCAGGGCGCCGTGCGAGGCGATCATGACGATCCGGCCCACGAGGATTGCTGCCCCACGCCGGGCAGCCAGCCTCACGCGGCCGAACACCCCCCGCTCGCGCGCGGTGCGCAGCACGCCGTCGACGACGTCCGTCCCCTCCCCGGCATACGTGCGCCACAGGACTCCCCACTCCGTGTCGTCGGAGAGGCTCGGGCCGAACCCGACGGGCTCGCGGACGAGATCGCGGTTCTCCGGGATGACGAACACCTCGTCGACGTGCGCCGGCACGACCGCGACGAACGCGTCGGGACTGAGCGCCACCTGCGCGGAGAACGCGCGCTCGTCGCGCCCCTGGCTCACCCGGTAGGTGAACCACCCGTTGTTCGTCCCCTCGTCGACCCTCACCGCGGGGCCGGTCTCGCGGAACGACGCGGCGTCCGGGCCGGCTCTCCGGGCGAGCTCGACCCTCGCCCCGAGCGCCCCGAGCGCGGCGAGGTCCGGGTACCCGGCGAGCGGGCTCCAGTGCTCGGGGTCCGTCCCCGTGAACAGGTCCGACTGGCGGGCCTCGGTCACGGCGCGCTCGACGAGCCCGGGCGCGAGACCTCCGCGTCCCAGACCGAGCACGGTCTCCATGCCGGCCCCACCGTCGAACAACAGCGGGTAGCCGATCTCGTCGTCACGTCGCCCCCCGGGCGGCTCGACCGGCGCATGTCCCCTGACCTGCAGGGTGGGGATGGCCTCGACCGGTTCCCCCGAGAGCGCACCGACGACCTGCACCACGTGGATCCCCTCCCGTCATGGGGTCGGCGACGGACGACAGGTCAGCGATACCACCGTCCGGCACCTCTCGTCACGGTCGACGCCGCGGTGCGGGACCCGCACCCGCCGCGGCGTCGTCGGGGATGCCGTGGTTCCAGTACTCCATGGACTGCAGGACCCAGAAGATCGTGAAGAACAGCAGCAGCGACGCCTCGACCCAGAAGATCCACGTGCGTGGCGGGCTGGCGTCGCTCCACCAGACGGCGAGCAGGATCACCGCCACGACGGCCAACGTCGCGAGCATCGCGAGCGCCACCGCGCCGTAGGACCAGCGGAACTGGCTCGGTGTGAGGCCGTCGACCTGGTCCTCGCCCTTGGACGCGACGCGGCGCGCGTGATGATCACGACGGCCACGATGCACGCGAACATCGTGATCGCGGCGGTGTTGTGCCCGGCCGAGAGGAACGACTCCGCATCGACGAAGAGCCAGAGACCGAACAGGAGCGCGACGGCGGTCGTCACGGCCAGTCCCGCACGGACGGCGCTGCCTCCCACCTGCTCACGCCCTCGAGAGCTCCATGCGGTCCACCAGGCGAACACCAGCGTCAGGGCGCCCACGACGAACAGCGCCCGCATGTTGTTCTCGATCCCCGGCACGAGGTCCGGCGGGACGCACGTCGAGGCTCCGTCCGCGCAGGCGGCGGGCGGCGTGGGCCTGACCCGCGTCGGCACGAGCGCCACGACGGGGGCGAGCATGCCCGCGAGGTTGAGGAGCGTCTCCTCCCACCCCTTCCCCCGGATCGCGATCAGCGCGAGACCGATCGCGACCAGTGCCCCGACGAAGACGCTGCGCACCGGCGTGTAGTAGTAGGAGCTGATCGAGCCGCGCAGCGGAGCGTCCGCGCCGACGATCGCGAACGACAAGGACAGGGCGAGGAGCACCGCCATCGCGACGATCCCGGTGCGCAGGTATCGGTACGTGAGCAACGTCGAGTCGTTGAGCGGAGCGTCCGTGCGCCCCACCGGAGCCTCGTCGACCGTGGCGTCCATGGCTGTCCCCTCTCCCTCGAAGGCGACATCCCCTGCTGCCTCGAACGATCCACCTCCGCCCGGTCGACGACAACCGCCCGACCGGGTGAAACCGGCGAGCGGCGACGAGCGGTGACCGCCGCGGCGCGACGACGCGCTCTTCGCCACGCGCGAACCCGCGCGGCGCCCGTCGGCGGGTTCGCCCTACGCTGGGGCGATGAGCGAGAACGCGCACGACGGCGCACGTCAGACCGTGATGATCGCGGCGTTCGAGGGCTGGAACGACGCGGGCAGCGCGGCGACCTCGGCGCTCGCGCACCTGCACGAGGTGTGGGGCGCGGAGGACGTCGACGAGCTCGACCCGGAGGAGTACCACGACTTCCAGGTGAACCGACCGATCGTCACGACCGACGAGGACGGCAACCGCGAGATCACCTGGCCGACCACGACGATCGCCGCCGCGACGGTCTCCCCGAGCGGCCGCCGCGTCCTGCTCGTGCACGGGATCGAGCCGTCGATGCGCTGGCGGCGCTACTGCCGCGAGGTGCTCGACCTGGCCGTCGCGCACGACGTGCGGACCGTCGTCACGCTCGGCGCGCTGCTCGCCGACGTGCCGCACACCCGCCCCATCCCGATGACGGCGACGTCGGAGAGCGTCGGGCTGCAGGCGGTGCTCGACGTCGAGCCGAGCCGCTACGAGGGCCCGACGGGCATCGTCGGGGTGCTGCAGCACGCCGCGGCCGAGCGCGGCATGCAGTCGGTGTCGCTGTGGGCGGCGGTCCCCCACTACGTGGCGCACCCGCCGTCCCCCAAGGCGACGCTCGCGATCCTCGCCCGGATCGAGGAGCTGCTGTCGGAGCCCGTCCCGCTGGGCGACCTGCCGGAGGACGCGCAGGCGTGGCAGCACGGCGTCGACGAGCTCGCGGCCGAGGACGCGGAGATCGCGGAGTACGTGCAGCAGCTCGAGGAGGCGAAGGACACCGCCGAGCTGCCGGAGGCCAGCGGCGAGGCGATCGCGCGCGAGTTCGAGCGCTACCTGCGGCGTCGCGACCCGGGCAGCCCGGGCGAGCGCGGGAAGGGCCCCTCGGCCTGACCGCTCCCCCGGCCCACGGCCGGCGGGCGCCGACGCGGGTGGCTCAGAGCCGCACGCCGAGCAGCGCGTTCACCGCACGCGAGACGACGCCGGGCGCCCCCTCCTCGTCCCCGGACGTGTCCCGGCCGGGCCGCAGCGCCTCGGCCGCCCACGCGTCGACGGCCGCGACCGCGCCGGGCGCGTCGAGGTCGGTCGCGAGCGCGGCACGGACCGCGTCGAGCGTCGCGGTGGCGTCGGGCCCGCCGTTGCCCGAGACGGCGTCCCGCCAGGTCTCCAGACGCTGCACGGCGGCGGGCAGGTCGTCGTCGGTCCACTCCCACTCGTCGCGGTAGTGGTGCGCGAGCAGGGCGAGCCGGACCGCCATGGGGTCGACGCCGGTGGCGCGCAGGTTCGACACGAGGACGAGGTTGCCGAGCGACTTGCTCATCTTGTGGCCCGCGTAGCCCACGAGGCCGGCGTGGACGTGCACGCGGGGCCCGGAGCCGTCGGAGAGCACGCGGTCGTGCGAGGTCGACATCTCGTGGTGGGGGAACAGCAGGTCGGCGCCGCCGCCCTGGACGTCGAACGGGAGCCCGAGCGCGTCGCGCGCGATGACGGCGCACTCGACGTGCCACCCCGGGCGGCCGGTGCCCAGCGATCCCCCGTCCCACGCGGGCTCGCCGGCACGCTCGCGCCGCCACAGCAGCGGGTCGAGCGGGTCCTTCTTGCCGTCACGGGCGGGGTCTCCCCCGCGCTCGGCGAACAGGCGTGCCATCGTCTCGCGCGTGAAGCGCGACACGGAGCCGAACGCCGGGTCGGCCGACAGGTCGGCGTAGACGTCGCCGAGCCCCGGGTCGGTCCCCCCGGCGCCCGGCTCGACCGGCACCCGGTAGGCCGCGCCCGCGGCGAGCATCTCCTCGACGGCCTCGACGACGGACGGGATGCGCTCCACGACGCCGTCCCAGACGTCGGGCGGGAGCACGCCGAGGGCGGTCATGTCCTCGGCGAAGAGCGCGATCTGGTCCGCGGCGAGCGCGCGCCAGTCGACCCCCGTCGCGGCGGCACGCTCGAGCAGCGGGTCGTCGACGTCGGTGACGTTCGAGGCGTACGTGACGCGCTGGCCGGCGTCGCGCCAGGCGCGCACGAGCAGGTCGAACGCGACGTAGGTGTTGGCGTGCCCGATGTGGGTCGCGTCGTACGGCGTGATGCCGCACGCGTAGAGCGTCGCGGTCGGTCCCTCGGCGGCGACGACGAGCCCACCGGTGGTCGAGTCGTGCACCCGGACGGGGCGGCCGCGGCCGGGGAGCTCGGGGATCTGCGGGGCGGGCCAGCTGTGCACGCGACCACCTTAACGGCCGCCCCGGGGGCGCCGTGCCGCCGTCCCACCCGGCGACGGCCGGTGGGGGTGGCGTCGGCCGCGGGGCGGCGTACGCGTGCCGCTCGGCCCTGTGCGTCGCGCTACGGCGTCGAGGCGGCGGTGCCGCCGGGCTCCAGGACGCCGACGAGGAGCAGGAGCACGACGAGTGCGGCGAGACCGAGCCGGTAGACGACGAACGGCGCGTAGGAGAACGTCGAGACGATCTTGAGGAACGCGATGATGACGAGGTACCCGACCACGAACGCGACGAGCGTCGCGATGAGCGTCGCGCCCGCGCCGGGCGCACCGGGCTCCGGCTCCCCGGCCGACTTCACGAGCTGGTAGAAGCCGGACCCCAGGACCGCCGGGATGGCGAGCAGGAACGAGTAGCGGGCCGCGGCCTCGCGCGTGAATCCCATGAGCAGACCGGCGGTGATGGTGCCGCCCGAGCGGGAGACGCCCGGGACGAGCGCGAGCGCCTGGGCGAAGCCGAACGCGACGGCCTGGCGCGGCGTGAGCTCGCGCAGCGTCCGGCGCTTCGCGCCGACCCGGTCGGCCCAGCCGAGCACGAGGGCGAACACGGCGAGCATCAGCGCCGTGAGGTAGAGGTTGCGGAAGGTGTTCTCGATCGACTCCTGGAACAGGAGCCCGAGCACGACGATCGGGATCGACCCGAGCGCGATGAACCACGCCATCGCGGCGTCGTGGTCCGCGCGTCCGGTGCGGGACCGCCAGTCGGAGCCGTGGTCGCCGCGCAGCGACCGCCACCAGGCGGCGCAGATGCGCGCGATGTCCCGGCGGAAGTAGAGCAGGACGGCGGTCTCCGTGCCGATCTGCGTGATGGCGGTGAAGGCCGCTCCCGGGTCGGACCCCAGGAGCTCCCCGACGATGCGCAGGTGCGCGCTCGAGGAGATCGGGAGGAACTCGGTGAGACCCTGGACGAGGCCGAGGAGGACGGCTTCCCACGCGTTCACGAGCGGACACGATACCCCGGCGCGGAGCGCTGACCTGCACCACCGGGTGAACTTTCCCGCGGTGCCCGCCGGCACCCGCCGGGACCGCGCGCCGACCCGCGCGCGAGGGGCCCGCCGGTAACCTCGGCTCCCATGGAACACCGTCAGCTCGGCCGCAGCGGCCTGCGCGTCTCCGCACTCGGGCTCGGCACGATGACCTGGGCGCGGGACACCGACGAGCTCGACGCCGCCGAGCAGCTGCGCGACTTCGTGGACGCGGGCGGGACGCTCGTCGACACCGCCGCCTCCTACGCCGACGGGGACGCGGAGTCGCTCATCGGCTCGCTCCTCGGCACGAAGGTCGACCGCCGGGACGTCGTGCTGTGCACCAAGGCGGGCGTGCGGCGCACCTCGGCCGGCCCGGTGGTCGACGCGTCGCGCGGGGCGCTGCTGGACTCGCTCGACGCCTCGCTCGCCCGCCTCGGCACGGACCACGTCGACCTGTTCCTCGTGCAGGCGCCCGACGCCCGCGCGCCGTTCACCGAGACGCTGTCCGCGCTCCGGCAGGCCGTGACCTCGGGCCGGGCGCGCTACGTCGGCCTCTCGAACCACCCCGCGTGGTCGACGGCTCGCGCGGCGGCGCTGCTCGACGGTCCCGACGACGTCGGCCTCGCCGCGGTCGAGCTCGAGTACTCGCTCCTGCAGCGCGGGGTCGAGCGCGAGGTCGTGCCCGCCGCGCAGGCCCTGGGCCTCGGCCTCCTCGCCTGGTCGCCGCTCGCCCGCGGGGTGCTGACCGGCAAGTACCGCCGCTCGCTGCCCGCCGACTCCCGGGCCGCGTCGGCGCACCTCGCCGGCTTCGTCGAGCCCTACCTGGACCAGGAGTCCGCGGGGATCGTCGAGGCGGTCGTCACGGCCGCCGAGGGCCTGGGCCGCGCCCCGCTCGACGTCGCGCTGTCGTGGCTGCTCGGCCGTACGGCGGTCGCGGGAGCGATCGTCGGCGCCCGCACGCCGGCCCAGCTGCGGGCGTCGCTCGCTGCGACCGACCTCGAGCTGCCCGTCGCCGTACGGGCCGCGCTCGACGACGTGAGCGAGCTCGGGGTGGGCTACCCCGAGCGGTGGTGACGACCGCCTCACGGCCTCCTGGGCGAGGGGGTCAGCGCGCGCCGTCCGCCTCGAGCTCGGAGACGACCTCGTCGTCGAGCGGCTCCAGCTCCTCGTCCTCGTCGTCGTCCTCGTCGTCTCGTCCTCCTCGGCGAGGTAGAACGGGGTGGCCTCCCCGTGCACCTGGCCGAGCGCCTCGTCGTAGACCTCGAAGGCGTCCGCGAGCACGTAGTAGGCGTCGTCGACGGCGGGGTCGTCCTCCCCGCGACGTGCGGCGACGGCGTGTAGTGGGCCTCGAGCGCGGCGACGAACCGGTCGAGGGCGGCACGCGGGTCAACGGTCATACCCTGACCGTAGCGCCGGGAGGGGCACAATGGCACACGTTGAGAACGGTGGCGGGCACGGCCGGCCACCGGCACGACGGACGAGAGGGACGGTGAGTCGTGGGAAGCACGCCGACGTCACGCAAGCGGTCCGGGTGGGCCACGCACGGTGGGCAGTACGAGTACCGCGTCCTGACGATCGACCGCTCCACGAGCCGGTCCGACGCGAACCGCCTGCTCACCGACGAGGCGGAGTACGGGCGCTGGGAGCTCGCCCGGACGCGGCTGTACGTGGGTGGTGAGCGGCGTGTGTGGTTGCGGCGCAAGATCATCCGGGTGAGCTCGACGCTCTGAGCGACGTGGCCGCCGTCTTCACCAAGTCCCGGCCGGACGCGCCACCGGGGTTCTTCGCGTGCGAGGCCGCGGGACTGACGTGGCTGCGGGTGCCGCAGGGCCCGCGCGTCGTGCGGGTGCAGGGCGTGGGGGCGACGCACCTCGACCTCGAGCGGCTGCGCCCCGCACGGCCCACGCCCGACGCGGCGCGAGCGCTCGGGCGCCGGCTCGCCGTCCTGCACGACGCCGGCGCGCCCGCCTGGGGTGCGCCGCCCGCCGACTGGGAGGGCGACGCGTTCTTCGGCCCGCTCGACGACCCGCTCGTGATGCCCACGGGCGCCTGGCCCGACTGGCCGACGTCTACGCGCAGGCACGCCTCGCACCGGTCGCGCGCAGGGCCGCGAGCGCGGTGCCCTCACCGCGGACGACACGCGGCTCCTGGCGACCCTGGGCGACCGTCTCGCCGACCTCGCCCGCCCCGCGCTCGACGACGCGCCCGCGCGCCTGCACGGCGACCTGTGGTCGGGCAACGTCCTGTGGACCTCCGCGGAGCCCGCGCCGCGCGACGAGCCGGACCCCGGGATCGAGGGCGTGCTCATCGACCCCGCGGCGCACGGCGGCCACCGCGAGGCGGACCTCGCGATGCTCGCCCTGTTCGGCGCGCCCCACCTCGAGGAGCTCCTCGCCGGGTACGCCGAGCAGCACCCGCTCGCGCGCGGCTGGCGCCACCGCGTCGCGCTGCACCAGGTGTACCCGCTCGCGGTGCACGCGGTCCTGTTCGGCGGGAGCTACGTGCCGCAGCTGCGAGCCTCCGTCACGGCGCTGCTCGACGGGCGCTGACCCGCCGGTCGGCGCAGGCCCGGCGGGACGCTCAGCAGGTGCGCAGCAGGCGGTCGAGCACGCGGACGCCGAACCGGAGCGAGTCGACGGGCACGCGCTCGTCGACGCCGTGGAACATGCCGGAGAAGTCGAGGTCGGCCGGCAGGCGCAGCGGCGCGAAGCCGTACCCCGTGATGCCGAGGCGAGCGAGGGACTTGTTGTCGGTGCCGCCCGAGAGCGTGTACGGCAGGACGGCGGCGTCCGGGTCCTCGACGTGGAGGGCGTCGACCATCGCGTCCACGAGGTCGCCGGTGAACGGGACCTCGAGGGCGATGTCGCGGTGGATCTCCTCGACCCGCACGTGCTCGCCCGCGAGCGCCTGCAGCGTGGCGAAGCCTCCTCCTCGTGCCCGGGCAGCAGGCGCGCGTCGATCGCGGCCTCCGCCCGGCCCGGGATGACGTTCGCCTTGTACCCGGCGGTCAGCTGGGTCGGGTTCGACGTGTGGCGGACCGTCGCGCCGACGAAGCGCGACGCCGGTCCGAGGGCCGCGACGAGCGCGTCGACGGACGCCGGGTCGTGCGGGTCGAACGGCAGCCCCGTGAGGTCGGCGACGCCGCGCAGGAGCGCGTCGACGGTCGGGGTGAGGGTGTACGGCCACGTGTGGGCGCCGATGCGCGCGACCGCCTCGGCCAGGTGCGTGACCGCGTTGTCGGGGTTGACCTGCGATCCGTGGCCGGCGCGGCCCTCGGCCACGAGGCGCAGCCACGCGATGCCCTTCTCGGCGGTCTGGAGCAGGTAGGCGCGGCGCCCGTCGACCTCGACGGAGAACCCGCCGACCTCGCTGATCGCCTCGGTCGCGCCCTCGAACAGCTCGGGACGGTGGTCGACGGCGTACCGCGCGCCGTACACGCCGCCGGCCTCCTCGTCGGCGAAGAACGCGACGACGACGTCGCGCGCGGGCTTGCGCCCCTCGCGGACCATCTGGCGCACGACCGCGAGGATCATCGCGTCCATGTCCTTCATGTCGACCGCGCCGCGGCCCCACAGCAGGCCGTCGCGCTCCTCCCCCGCGAACGGGTCGACGGACCAGTCCCCGGCCTGCGCGGGGACGACGTCGAGGTGCCCGTGCAGCACGAGCGCGGGACGCGTCGGGTCCTGCCCCTCGAGCCGCACGACGACGCTCGCGCGCCCCGGCGCGGACTCGAACAGCTCGGGCTCGAGACGACCTCGTGCAGCAGCGCCATGACGTGCTCGGCGGCGGCACGCTCCCCCGGGCCCGAGCCGTCGCCGAAGTTCGAGGTGTCGATGCGCAGCAGGTCCTGGCAGATGCGCACCACCTCGTCCTCGGCGCTCGGGACGGGCACGGCAGGGCTGTCGGGGCGGAGGCTCGTCATGCGCCCCACGCTACCCGCCGAGGTAGAGGGTTCTCCGCCGAGGTAGAGGGAGATTCCCTCTACCTCGGCACGAAGAGCTCTACCTCGCGGGGCGTGCGACCCCGGAGCCGGGCCTCAGGCGTCGAGGCCGCGGCGCGCGAGCAGGGGCGCGATGTCGGCGTCGCGGCCGCGCAGCTCGCGGAACGAGGCGAGCGGGTCCTGCGAGCCGCCGCGCGCGAGGAGCGTGCGGCGGAACCGCTCGCCGTTCTCGCGGCGCAGCCCGCCGTTCTCGCGGTACCACTCGACCGTGTCGGCGTCGAGCACCTCCGACCAGATGTACGAGTAGTAGCCGGCCGCGTACCCGCCGCCGAACACGTGGTTGTAGTACGTGGTCCGGTAGCGGGGCGGGACGGGGCCGAACGCCACGCCCGCCGCCTCCAGCGCCGCCGTCTCGAAGGGCACGACGTCGTCCACCGACGCGGGGACGTCCTCGGGCGCGAGCGTGTGCCACGCCTGGTCGAGCAGGGCCGCAGCGAGGTACTCCGTGGTGGCGAAGCCCTCGTTGAACTGGCGTGACGCGAGCATCGTGTCGACCCAGGAGGTCGGCATCGGCTCGCCCGTGACGTGGTGCACGGCGTACGAGCGCAGGATCTCCGGGTCCCACGCCCACATCTCGTTGACCTGCGACGGGTACTCGACGAAGTCGCGCGGCACGTCGGTGCCCGACTGGGACGGGTAGCGCACGTCGGAGAACAGCCCGTGCAGGGCGTGACCGAACTCGTGGAACAGGGTGATGACCTCGTCCCACCGCAGCAGCGTCGGCTCGCCCGCCGGCGGCTTGACGATGTTGAGGTTGTTCACCACGACGGGCCGCTGCCCGAGCAGGTGGTTCTGGTCGACGAGGTTGTTCATCCACGCGCCGCCGCGCTTGGCCTCGCGCGTGTACCAGTCGGCGAGGAACAGGCCCATGCCCTCGCCCGGGGCACCCGGCGTCTCGGCGTCGAAGACCTCGAACACGCGCACGTCGGGGTGGTACCCCACGAGGTCGGTGCGCTCGGCGAAGGAGATGCCGTACAGGAGCGTGGCGGCACGGAAGACGCCTCGTGCACCACCTTCTCGAGCTCGAGGTAGGGACGCAGGAGACCGTCGTCGAGGGCGAAACGGTCCTTGCGCACGCGCTCGGCGTAGAACGACCAGTCCGAGGCGCGCAGGTCCGCACCCGGCTCGTCCGCCCGGAGCGCGGTCTGCAGGTCCGCCGCCTCCGTGCGCGCGTCGCGACGGCGGCGGGGGCGAGGCGCGAGAGCATCCCGTGCACGGCCTCGGTCGTCTTCGCCGTCGCGTCCTCGGCGACGTAGGCGGCGTGGTGCTCGTACCCGAGCAGCCGGGCCCGCTCGGCCCGCAGCCGCACCGTCTCGAGGACGGTGGCTCGCGTGTCGTGCTCGTCGCCGCCGGCGCCACGCGCCTCCGAGGCGCGCTGGACGCGCTCGCGGACGTCGCGACGCGCGAGCGAGGCGAGGACGCCCTGCTGCGTGGGCAGCTGCATCTCGAGCAGCCACGCGCCGTCGTGCCCGCGGGAGGCGGCGGCGGCCGCAGCCCCGGCGACGGTGTCCTCGGACAGGCCCTCGAGCTCGTCGCGGTCGGTGACGAGCACGCTCGCCGCGTTGGCGCCCGCGAGCAGCTTGCGGCCGAACGCGGCCTCAAGGCTGGTCAGGCGCGCGTTGAGGTCGCGCAGCCGCGCCTGCTGGGTGGCGTCGAGCTCGACGCCCGAGCGGCGCAGGTCGACGAGCAGCGTGCGCAGGAGCCAGGCGGCGTCCGGCTGGAGCGTCAGCGTGCCGGCGTCGGCGGCGTCCTGGAGGGCTCGGGCCCGCGCGTGCAGCCGCGTGTCCATGTAGATCGCGTCGTGGTGCGCGGCGAGCTCGGGCGCGATCGTCTCCTGGATCTCCTCGAGCCCGGGCGTCGCGTCGGCGCTGACCTGGTTGAAGAACGCGTGCCCGACGCGCGACAGCGCCTGGCCGGACCGCTCCAGGGCCTCGAGCGTGTTGGCGACCGTCGGCGGCTCGGGGTCCGTCGCGATCGCCTCGACGGCGGCGCGCTGGGCGGCCATGGCCGCCCGCAGCGCGGGCAGGTAGTGCTCCTCGCGCACCGCGGTGTAGTCGGGGAGCTCGTACGGCAGCGTCGACGGTGCGGCGAACGGGTTGGCGGGGTCGAGGTCGAGGACGGCGCCGGTCGGCGCCACGGGCGAAGACGTCATGGTGCCCATCCTCACCCCGCCGTGCGCGCAGCGGAAACCGGGTGCGTCCACGGCTCGGCGGGCTCGCGCGGGTCGTCCGCGAGCAGGGTGGCCACCCAGGCGTCGCGCCGCACGCCGCGCTGCACCGCGTGGCCGCGCACCGTGCCCTCGACGCGGAAGCCGAGTCGCCACGCCAGACGCCGCGAGGGCCAGTTGCCGACGTAGGCCTGCCACGACAGGCGGGCCAGGCCCAGCACCTCGGGGTCGAACGCCGCGTCGACGACGAGACGGCCCGCCGCGGTCGCCAGCCCCCGGCCGCGGCCCGCGGGCGTCATCCAGTAGCCGAGCTCCGCGGAGCGCTGGGAGGCCGGGGCGTCGTCGAGCCCGAGACCGACCATGCCGAGGAGGGGACCGAGCCCGTCCGGTCCCGGCACGCCCGACGGACCGACGCTCTCGCGCACGGCCCACGTGAGCACGTCCCCCCGCTCCCAGCCCGGGGCCACGTGGTCGCGCACGAAGCCGAGCGCGTCGTCGCGCGTGTACGGGGACGGGAGCACGGTCCACGCGGCGATGTCGGGGTCCTGGCACGCCGCGGTGATCGCGTCGACGTCGTCGAGCGTCGGTGCGGCGAGGTGGACGGTGCCGTCGTCGAGGGCGAAGGGCTGCACCCGGCCACCCTGCCACGCGGTCGCAGCCGGGTCACGACGATTCCCGTGGCCGGAGCGGCCGTCCGCGGGCGCGCGGGCACCGCCGCGGGTGCTCAGCCGGCGAGGGCGTCGGCCGCGGCGGTCCAGTCGAGGTCGTGCGCACGCGCGACCGCCTCGTTGAGCAGCGTGCCGCGGTGGGTCGAGGCACCCGCGCGCAGCAGCGGGTCGTCGCGCACGGCGCCCAGACCGCCGTCCGCGAGCGCCGCCAGGTAGGGCAGGGTCGCGCTCGTCAGGGCCTGGGTGCTGGTCACCGGGACGGCACCGGGCATGTTCGCGACGCAGTAGAACGTCGTGTCGTGGACGGCGAAGGTGGGGTCGTCGTGCGTCGTGGGGCGCGAGCTCTCGAAGCACCCGCCCTGGTCGACCGCGACGTCGACGAGCACGGCGCCGGGGCGCATGCGGGCGACGAGGTCGTCGCTCACCAGCCGCGGGGCGCGGGCACCCGCGACGAGCACGGCGCCGACCACGAGGTCCGCCTCGAGCACCTCGCGCTCGATCGCGTACGCGCTCGACGCGACCGTGCGCACGCGGCCGCCGAGCTCGTGGTCCAGGCGCGCAGGACGGGCAGCGAGAGGTCCAGGACGGTCACCTCGGCGCGCATCCCGACGGCGATCTGGGCGGCGCTGCGCCCGGCGGTCCCGCCGCCGAGCACGACGACCGCCCGGGCGGCGTCCCGGGCACGCCGCCGAGGAGGACGCCGCGACCCCCGGCCGAGCGCTGCAGCAGCCACGCGCCGACCTGCGTCGCCATGCGTCCGGCGACCTCGCTCATGGGCGCGAGCAGGGGCAGGCTGCCGTCGGGCGCCTGCATGGTCTCGTACGCGACCGCCGTCGTGCCGGCGTCGAGGAGCGCCCGGGTGCCGGCCCGGTCGGCGGCGAGGTGCAGGTACGCGAACAGCAGCGTGTCCTTGCGCAGCAGCGGGTACTCGGCGGCGACGGGCTCCTTGACCTTGCACACGAGCTCCGCCTCGCCCCAGACCTCCTCGGCGGTGGCGACGACCCGTGCGCCGGCGCGCTCGAACTCCGCGTCGGACAGGTGGGAGCCGTCGCCGGCACCGGACTGGACGAGGACCTCGTGGCCGGCCCGCACGAGGTGGTGGGCGCCGGCGGGCGTGAGCGCGACGCGGTCCTCGTGGTTCTTCACCTCGGTGGGGATGCCGATCCGCATGGTCATTCCTCCGTCGTCGCCGGTCCGGACGACGGGGCGTCGCCGAGCGCGATCTCCTTGGCCGTGGGGACCTCCTCCTCCATGGGCGGGTCCTTGTGCCGCAGCCGCGCGAAGACCGACCACGCGACCGCGACGAGCGGGACGGACACGACCGCGCCGAGGATGCCGGCGATGAGCGTGCCGGCCGTGACGGACAGCGCGACGACGACCGGGTGCAGCGAGACCTGCGCGCCCATGACGAGCGGCTGCAGGACGTGGCCCTCGAACTGCCCGATGAGGGCGATGCCGACGGTGACGATCAGCGCCGTGACGATCCCGTCCGCCGCGAGCGCCACGACGGCGGCGACGATCATCGCGGCCG
Organism: Cellulosimicrobium sp. CUA-896; assembly: GCF_001942335.1. GTDB lineage: Bacteria > Actinomycetota > Actinomycetes > Actinomycetales > Cellulomonadaceae > Cellulosimicrobium. Next base: position 70,059 of record NZ_MKKH01000003.1, read on the forward strand.
GCGCGCCGATGATCGGGATGAACGCACCGATGAACACGAGCACGGCGAGCGGCGCGGCGAGCGGCACCCCGAGGACGCCCAGGAGGATCCCGGCGAGGATGCCGTCGATGATCGCGATGATCACGGTGCCGCGCGCGTAGCCGGAGAAGGTGTACCAGCCCGCACCTCCGGCGATCTTCCAGCTGTCGCGCGAGCGCGCCGGGAGCTGGTTGAGGAACCAGGTCCACATGTCCTTGCCGCGCGCGAGGAAGAACACCGTGCAGAAGATCGCGAGCGCGATCGCCGCGAACGCCTCGAACACCGAGCCCGCGCTCGCCGCGGCCTGGCTCGCGATGTCGCCGCCGTGCTCGACGATCCACTGACGCCCGTTCTCGATCCAGCCGTTGACGTCGTCCGCCGTGATCGACACGGGCAGCGGGCCGTTCTCGAGGAAGTCGAAGATCTCCTCGATGCCGGAGCTGAACTCGCCCGCGAGGCGCTCCCACTGCCCGGCGACCGAGGTGATGACGTAGGTGAGCAGCCCGGCGATGACGAGGACCGCGGACAGGATCGCGAGCCCGACCGCGAGGCCGCGCGGCATGACCCGGGCGTAGAAGTCCGTGACCGGGCGCAGCACCGACGTGATGACGAGCGCGAGGAACACCGCGACGAAGACGAGCTGCACCTGCGCCGTGGCGTAGAAGATGAGCGCGACCGCGGCGACGACCAGCAGCAGGCGCCACGACCAGCCCCCGGCGGTGCGCAGCCAGTGCGGGACCGACTCGTCGTAGCCCACGACGGACGGGTTGCGGCGGGCACCGGCCACCTTGCGCGCCTCCCGCGACGCGCCGGCGAGGTGCTTGAACGACCCCGCCGACCGCTCGTTCGCTCCGTTCGCGCGCGGGGTCGGGGGCGCGCCCTCGGGCGTCCGCTGCTCGTCGGTCACGCTCACCCCCGCCCGGTCGTGGCGCGCGCACGCGCTCTCCTGCGCCCAGTGTGCCCCAGGTCGTCCCGAGACGCGCCCGACCCGGGGGCGTGGCGTCGGTCGGCGCGGCCGGCGGACGGGATTCCGGATCGGCGGCCGGTCCGTGCTATGTTTTTGCCCGCACCGGAACGGCGGGAACGCCGCGAAGGTCCACTCGTCCGGGTGGCGGAATGGCAGACGCGCTAGCTTGAGGTGCTAGTGCCCTTTATCGGGCGTGGGGGTTCAAGTCCCCCTCCGGACACTCGTTGAGACAGTGACGACCGAGCGGGTCCAGGCACAGCCTGGGCCCGCTCGGTCGTTCCGCCCCCGCCCGCCGAGGCCTACTGCTGCGCCAGCGCGACGTGCATGCGGTGCTCGGGGTCGAGATGGTGGTCGTGCGTGTCCGTGCCGACGTCGAGCCGGACCCAGCGCAGCCGGCCCGTGAAGCGGCTCGTGCGCGTCGTGTACTCGGGCGAGACGCACGTGCCGGACTCGTAGCCGACGTCGGTCGTCTCGTCCGCGGAGAAGATCAGCGGCTGGGTGGCGTCGACCCGCCCGCTGCCGACCTTCGTGCCGTCGTGGTAGAGGGTGACGTCCCCGCCCTTGCCCAGGCCGCCGCCGTCGTACGCGAGCTCGGCGCGCAGCTCGAGGGAGCCCGTCGGCACCTGCTCGTCCGCCACGACGGCATAGTGCTGGATGCCGAGCACGTTGTAGAGGAACGTCAGCCGGCCGCCGTGGACGTACACGCTCCACCCGCCGAAGCGACCGCCCTGGGCGATGAGGACGCCCTCGACGGGCGTCGACGTCACCTCGACGCGCGCGGTCACGGAGAACGAGCGGTTCTTGACGTTGAGCACGCTGTTCTCCGACAGCCGTCCCATACCCGGGTAGAACGTCTGCGAGGTCCCGTGCAGCAGCGTGGGCCGTCCGGCGAGCGTCGGTCGACCCGCTCCCCCGTGCGGTCGTCCAGCGGCAGGACGCCGTACTTCACCGCCTCCACGAGCCACAGCCGCTGCAGCCTCGCGAGGAGGTCGGGGCGCTCGGCCGCGAGGTCGTGCGCCTGGGTGAAGTCGGTCGTGCCGTCGTACAGCTCCCACACGTCGTCGTCGAAGGCGGGCGTCGTGCCGCCGACGAGGATCCACGGCGTGCGGTGCTTGGTCACCGCGCTCCAGCCCCGGTGGTAGATGCCGCGGTTGCCGAACATCTCGAAGTACTGCAGGTCGTGGCGCTCGGGGACGTCGGCGTCGTCGAACGCGTACAGCATGCTCGTCCCTCGATCGGGGACTGGAGCACGCCGTTGACCGTGGTCGGCTCGGGGATGCCCGCGGCCTCGAGGACCGTCGGGGCGATGTCGATGACGTGGGTGAACTGCGAGCGCAGCCCGCCCCGGTCGGTGATGGAGCGCGGCCAGTGCACGATGGTCCCGTTGCGCGTGCCGCCCCAGTGCGACGCGACCTGCTTGGTCCACTGCAGCGGCGCGTTCATCGCCCACGCCCACCCGACGGCGTAGTGGTTGTACGAGCTGGGCGAGCCGAAGTCGTCCATCTTCGAGCGCATGAACTCGGGCGTCTCGAGCGCGGCCATGCCGTTGAAGTTCGCCATCTCGTTGAACGCGCCCTGCAGCGTGCCCTCCGCGGACGCCCCGTTGTCGCCGACGATGTAGTAGACGAGCGTGTCGTCCAGGACCCCCAGGTCCTCGAGCGTGTCGACGAGCCGCCCGACGTGGTGGTCGGTGTGCTCCAGGAAGGCGGCGTACACCTCCATCTGGCGCGCGAGGACCGGCTTGAGGTCGTCCGGCATCTCGTCCCAGGCGGGGATCTCGTCGTGGCGCGTCGTGAGGTCCGCGTCCGCGGGCACGACCCCGAGCCCCTTCTGCCGGGCGAAGGTCCGCTCGCGCAGCACATCCCAGCCGTCGTCGAACGCCCCGCGGTACCGCTCGATCCACTCGGCCGGGACGTGGTGGGGCGCGTGCGTCGCGCCCGGCGCGAAGTACACGAAGAACGGCTTGTCGGGCATGAGGGCCTTCTGCTGGCGCATCCACGCCACGGCGTGGTCGGCGAGGTCCTCCGTGAGGTGGTAGCCCTCCTCGGGCGTCGCGGGCGGCTCGACCGGACGCGTGCCGTCGTACAGGGCGGGGTCCCACTGGTTGTTCTCCCCGCCGATGAAGCCGTAGAACGTCTCGAAGCCGCCTCCCGCCGACGGCCAGGCGTCGAACGGGCCCAGCGGCGAGGCCTGCCACACGGGCACCTCGTGGCACTTGCCGAACTGCGCCGTCGAGTAGCCGTTGAGGCGCAGCGTCAGCGCCAGCGGGGCCTTCGTGTTCGGACGCACCGAGCTGTTGCCGGGCGCGGACGTCGCGGTCTCGGTGATGCTGCCCATGCCGACGGAGTGGTGGTTGCGGCCCGTGAGCAGCGCCTGGCGCGTCGGTGCGCACAGCGCCGTGGTGTGGAAGCGGTTGAAGCGCAGCCCACCCGCCGCGAGACGTTCCGCGGTCGGCGTGCGGCACGGGCCGCCGAACGCGCTCGACGCCCCGAAGCCCACGTCGTCGAGCAGCACGACGAGCACGTTCGGCGCGCCCTCGGGCGGCAGCAGCGGCGTGATCGGCGGGTACGACGTCTCGGGGTCCTTCGCGTCGTACGTGGTGAGCCCGGGAGCCGTGCGGTCCGGGATCGGGAGCATCGCTCGGGCGTGTCGGTCAGGACGCATCACGGACTCCTCGCTGCCGGTGGCGGGCCACGGGGCCGACGCTAGGAAGACGTCGCGGTGACGCGCATCACGCAGGATGGGTGAGACGGCGCCCGTCCGCACAGCCCGCGCACAGCACCGCAACAGGCGCCCGCCCGGCGACGGACCCAGACTGGTCGCATGACCGCCGCACCGCTCGCCGCCGGGCGTCCCGCCGACCAGCCACGCCTCACCCGTCCCGACGGGTCGCCCGTGCGCGTCCTCGTGGTCGACGACGAGCCCAACCTCGCCGAGCTGCTCACGTCCGCGCTGCGCTACGAGGGCTGGGACGTCTCGACCGCGCTCGACGGCCACGCCGCGATCCGCACGGCCCGCGAGACGGGACCGGACGTCGTCGTGCTCGACGTCATGCTGCCCGACATGGACGGGCTCACCGTCCTGCGCCGGCTGCGCGAGCGCGACACCGACGTCCCGGTGCTGTTCCTCACCGCCCGTGACGCCGTCGAGGACCGCGTCGCCGGCCTGACGGCCGGCGGCGACGACTACGTCACGAAGCCGTTCAGCCTCGAGGAGGTCGTGGCACGGCTGCGCGGGCTGCTGCGCCGCGGCGGCGCGTCCGCCGCGCAGGAGGACGCCGTGCTCGTCGTCGGGGACCTCGAGCTCGACGAGGACTCCCACGAGGTGCGGCGCGCCGGCGAGGAGATCCGCCTCACCGCCACCGAGTTCGAGCTCCTGCGGTTCCTCATGCGCAACCCGCGGCGCGTGCTGTCCAAGGCGCAGATCCTCGACCGGGTGTGGAACTACGACTTCGGGGGCCAGGCGAACATCGTCGAGCTCTACGTGTCCTACCTGCGCCGCAAGATCGACAAGGGTCGCGAGCCCATGATCCATACCCTGCGGGGCGTGGGCTACGTGCTCAAGCCGGCCGCGGGCACGCCGCGTGCCTGACGCCGTCGCCGCTCGGCCCGCGCCGCCCCGGCCGACGACGCTGCGCCGCCGGCTCGTCGTCGTCCTGGTGGGCGTGCTGCTGCTCGTCACCGCGGCGCTCGCCACGACCTCCGCGCTCGCTCTGCGCGGCCAGCTCGTCGACGAGCTGGACCAGTCCCTCGTCGAGGCGGGCCGGCGCGAGGAGCGCCCGCCCGGTCTCGACCGCCCTCCGGACGGCGCCCCGGGCGCCGACTCGGGCGCCGACCCGCTCGCGGGCGCAGCGCCCGCCGGCGACGACCCGGCCCGGTTCCCGTTCGGGGTCGGCCCCGGCACGGTCGTCGTGCGCTACGACGACGACACCCTCGCGCTCGCGGGCTACGTGACCACCGCGGGCACGTTCACGCAGCTCGACGACGAGCAGGTGGAGGCGTTCGCCGCCGTGCCCGTCGACGGGCGCCGCACGACGTCGACGCGCCCGGCCTCGGCGGCTACCGCGCCGTCGCCACGACGCGCGACGACGGGTCCCTGAGCGTCGTCGCGCAGAGCACCGCCGACGTCGACGCGACCGTGCAGCAGTACGTGCTCGTCGAGGTCGTCCTCGGCCTCGTCGGTCTGGTCGGCGCCGCCGCCCTCGGCACCTGGCTCGTGCGCCGGGCCCTGCGCCCGCTCGACGACGTCGCGGCGGCGGCGGGCCGCGTGTCCGAGCTCGAGCTCGCGCGCGGGGAGATCGACACCATCCCGCGCGTCCCCGACGACCTCACCGACGGACGCACCGAGGTGGGCCAGGTCGGCTCCGCGCTCAACCGCATGCTCCAGAACGTCGAGGCGTCGCTCGTCGCGCGGCACGAGTCCGAGACGCAGGTACGTCGCTTCGTCGCCGACGCGAGCCACGAGCTGCGCACCCCGCTCGCGTCGATCCGCGGGTACGCCGAGCTCGTGCGCCGCTCCCCCGACGTCGTCCCGCCCGACACGGCGCGCGCGCTCGACCGCATCGAGTCGGAGGCCGTGCGCATGACCGGCCTCGTCGAGGACCTCCTGCTCCTCGCGCGCCTCGACGCGGGACGGCCCCTCGACCGCGAGCCGGTCGACCTCGCCGCGCTCGCGGTCGACGCCGTCACCGACGCCCACGCCGCAGGCCCCGGCCACGACTGGGGGCTCGAGCTGCCGGGCGGCGAGGACCCGGACGACGTCGACCTGCACGTGACGGGCGACGAGGCGAGCCTGCGGCAGGTGCTGGCCAACCTGCTCGCCAACGCGCGCACGCACACGCCGCCCGGGACCCGGGTCGACGTGCGCGTGCGCGACGAGGACGGGTCCGTCGTCGTCGAGGTGGCCGACGCCGGCCCGGGGATCGCGCCCGCGCTGCGCCCCGTGCTGTTCCGGCGGTTCGCGCGCGGGGACGAGGCGCGCAACCGCGCGGGCGGGTCGACCGGGCTCGGCCTCGCGATCGTCGACGCGATCGTCGCGGCCCACGGCGGGACGATCACCGTCACCTCGGCCACCGCGGACGATCCCGGTCCGACCGGGACGACGGTCGCGGTCCGCCTGCCCCGGGCGTGACGTGCCGCGCCGCCGGCCCGTGCGCGCGCCGGGGGCCCGCGTCAGGTGGTCGCGCGGGGCGGCCCCGCGGGCGGCAGCCGCACCTGCGCGCGCAGCCCGCCGAGCGGCGACTGCGCCAGCACCACGTCGCCGCCGTGCTCGCGCGCCGTCTCGCGGGCGATCGCCAGCCCGAGGCCCGTGCCGCCCGCGTCCCGCTCGCGCGCCTCGTCGAGCCGGGTGAAGCGCTCGAAGACCCGCTCGCGGTCGGCCGCGTCGATGCCCGGCCCGTCGTCGTCGACCACGAGGCTGCCCGGGCCCGCCGTCACGCGCACGCGGGAGGTGGCGTGCCGGAGCGCGTTGTCGACCAGGTTGCGCAGGATCCGGGCGACGGCGGCCCGGTCGCCGCGCGCCGTGGCCGCGCCCTCCCGCGTCGCGCCGTCGGCGTCGAGGTCGAGGTCGAGGTCGAGGTCGAGGTCGAGGTCCACCGACACCGTGACGCCACGCCGGCCGTCGCGCCCCTCCTGCTCCTCGCTCCGACCCTCGGCCTGTCCTCGCCCCGGCGGCGGCGTCGACGTCCCGACGACCTCCCGCGCCAGCTCGCCGAGGTCGACGACGTCCTCCGCGGGGGGCCGCGCGCCGAGCCGCGCGAGCACGAGCAGGTCGTCGACGAGGGCCTGCAGGCGCCGCACCTCGTCCTCGAGCTCGGCGGCGAGCTCGTCCCCCGGGTACGCGTCGGGGTGCAGCCGCGCGACCTCGATGCTCGCGCGCAGCGCCGCCACGGGCGAGCGCAGCTCGTGCGCCGCGTCGGCGACGAACGACCGCTGCCGGGTGGCGGCCGCGCGCAGGCTGTCGAGCATGGTGTTGAGCGTCCGCGCGAGCGCCGCGAGCTCGTCGTCGGTGCGCGGGACGGGCAGCGCGCCCGGCCCGCCGGACCGCGCGATGGACTCCGCGCCGCGGCGCAGCTCCTCGACGGGCGACAGCGCCCTGCCCAGCACCGACCAGGTCACCCCGGCCGCCACGAGCGTGAGGAGCGGGACGACGACGGCGAGCGAGAGCCGCAGCGCACGGACCACGCCCTCCACCTCCCGCAGCGGCACGGTCGCCACCGCGGTGCGGCCGTCCGCGCCGTCGACGGGCGCCACCGCGACCCGCGCCGCGGCGTCGTAGGCGCTGTGGTCCGTGCCCGCGACGCGGACCCCGCCCGCGGCGACGGCCTCGGCGCGCAGCGCCGCGAGCTCGTCCACCGGCAGGACCGGCAGCGTCCGGCTCGCCGTCGCCGAGGAGGCGAGGACCTGCCCGGCAGGTCCCACGAGCTGCGCGACCTCGCCGGGCTCGGCGACGGGCAGCACGTCCGGCACCTGGTCGCTCGCCGCGAGCGCGGCGACCAGCCGGGCGCGCTCGCGCGCGATGTCGTCGAGCGCCGCGACCCGCCCGGCCGACACCACGGCGGACAGCGCGAGCGCGCCCACGACGAGCGCGGCGGCGAGCAGGAGCGACGCGGCCGCGGTGAGCCGGGCCCGCAGGGACCACGCGCGACGCCTCACGACGGGGCGGGTCCGGGCGACGGGGCGGGACCGGCTCCGTGCGGCGTCGCGGGCACGGCGAGGCGGTAGCCGGCACCGCGCACGGTCTCGATGACCGCCTGGCCGAACTTGCGCCGCAGGTACCCGACGTACACCTCGACGACGTTGAGCCCGTCGCCGGCGGCGTCCCACACGTGGTCGCGCAGCTCGCCCTTGCTCAGCACCTGCCCCGGCCGCCGCATGAAGTACTCGAGGAGCGCGAACTCGCGCGCGGTGGTCTCCACCTCGTAGCCGCGCTGGGTCACGACGCGCGTGGACGGGTCCAGGGTGAGATCGCCGACCGCCAGGACGGCGGGGCGCGGCTGCGGCCCGCGGCGCACCAGGGCACGGACCCGCGCGACGAGCTCGACGAACGAGAACGGCTTCGTCAGGTAGTCGTCGGCGCCGAGGTCGAGCCCGTCGGCGATGTCGTACTCGCCGTCCTTGGCGCTGAGGATCAGCACCGGGGTCCAGACCTGGAGGTCGCGCAGCCGCGCCACGACGTCGTACCCGTTGAGCCCGGGCAGCATGATGTCGACGAGGACCGCGTCGAACGCGCCGGAGGCGGCCAGCTCGAGGCCGCGCCGGCCGTCGAGCGCCACGTCGACCGCGAACCCCTCCGCGAGCAGGCCGCGGCGCAGCGCACGGGCGACGCCCCGCTCGTCCTCGACCACCAGCACCCGCACGCCGACAGCATGGCACCCCGGCGCCGCCGTCGCGGTGCCGAGCGGCGCACGACGTTCTCAGCGTGGCCTCAGCAGCCGTGTGCCACGGTGAGGCCATGGCAGCCGAACCCGTCCCCCCGTCCTCCCGCGCCGTCGCCGGCGGGCCGTCGCGCCGCGCCCGCTGGGTCGTCCCGGCCGTGGTCGGCGCCGTCGTCGCCGGGGCGTTCGCCGCCCCCGCGCTCGTCGCGTCCGCCGACGCCGACCTGCCCGAGCTCACGCCCGCCGAGCTGCTGGCGAAGGTCGCCGACGCCGACCCGGTCCCCCTGTCCGGGACGGTGGTCCACACCGCTCGTCTCGGACTGCCCGACCTCCCGCTCGAGGAGCTCCAGGGCGCGAGCCCGCTCGACCTGCTCGGCGGCAGCTCGACCGTCCGGGTGTGGTCTGACGGCGAGGACCGCTCGCGCGTCGCGCTGCTCGGCGACCTGTCGGAGTTCTCGGTCGTGCGGGACGGGCCCGAGGCGTGGACGTACTCGAGCCGCGAGGACGAGGTCGTCCACTACACGGTCGCGCCCGACGACCTGGCGGCCTACGAGGAGCTCGACGAGACGGCGCGCGCCGGGGCCGGGCCGGACGTCGCGGGCGACCTCCCGACGCCGGAGCAGGCCGCGGACGCCTCGTGGCCTACGCGGGGCTGTCGACGGACCTCTCGGTGGGCACGGCGACGCAGGTCGCGGGCCGCGACGCCTACCAGCTGGGCCTCGTGCCGCGCACCGACGGCACCCTCGTGGAGCGGGTGCTCGTCGCCGTGGACGCCGAGACCTCCACACCGCTGCGCGTGCAGGTCTGGAGCACGCAGGACGCCCGGACCCCCGCGCTGGAGATCGGGTTCACCGACGTGTCCTTCGAGGCCCCGGACGGCGGCGTGCTCGACTTCTCCGCGCCCGCCGGGGCGTCGACGCGCGAGGTCGAGGTCCCGCTGCCCGACCCGGCGGACCACCGGCCCGGCCGGGCCGACGCCCTGACGGCGGTGCCCGAGGGCGTGTCGGTCAGCGGCACCGGGTGGGAGACCGTCGTCGCGGTCGACGGCGTGGACGTGGCCGGCCTGCTCGCCGGCGACCCGGCCTCGGCGGCGGCGCTGCCCGGCGTCGAGCGCAGCTTCGGCTCCGCCGGCGCGAGGACCTCTACGGCGAGCTCGTCGGCGAGGACGGCGCCCCCGGTCTGCCGGAGGTCGACGCCACGGGGATCTACGACCAGCTCACGCAGGAGGTGCCGGAGGGTCGTCTGCTGTCCTCGGCGCTGCTGTCGGTGCTCGTGACCGACGACGGCCGCGTCCTCGCCGGGGCGGTGCCCCCCGAGGTGCTGCGCGACCTCGCATGAGGAGCGTGCCGAGCACGACGTCCGGTGCCCCCGGGCACGACCTCGCGGTGCGCACCCGCGGCCTGACCAAGCGGTTCCGCTCGGGTCAGGTCGCGGTGGACGGGGTGGACCTCGAGGTGCCCCGCGGAGCCGTCTACGGCTTCCTCGGGCCCAACGGCTCCGGGAAGACCACGACGCTGCGCATGGTGCTGGGTCTGGTCGCCCCGACGTCGGGCACGGCCACGCTCCTGGGCGAGCCGATGCCGGGGGCGGGGCCGCGCGTCCTGCCGCGCGTCGGCGCTCTCGTCGAGGGCCCGGGGTTCCACCCGTACCTGTCCGGGCGGGCGAACCTCGAGCGCCTCGACGCCGTGGACGCGACCGCCGACCCGCGGACCCGCGAGCGCCGGACCGCCGCGGCCCTCGACCGCGTCGGGCTCGCCCCGGCGGCGCGCAAACCGTTCCGCCAGTACTCGCTCGGCATGAAGCAGCGGCTCGGGCTGGCCGCGGCCCTGCTGCGCCCGCGCGACCTGCTCGTCCTCGACGAGCCGACCAACGGGCTCGACCCGCAGGGCACGCGCGAGGTGCGCCACCTCCTGCGCGAGCTGGCCGACGCCGGCACGACCGTCCTCGTCTCGTCGCACCTGCTGGGCGAGGTCGAGCAGGTGTGCAGCCACGTGGGCGTCATGAGCCGCGGACGGCTCCTCGTCCAGGGCCCGCCGCACGAGCTCGCCGCCGACGCGGAGACGACGGTCGTCGTGACCACCACCGTGGCGTGCGTCGACGGCGCGGGGCGTCTCCTCGCGGACCTCGGCCTCACCGACGTACGGGTCGAGGGGACGGTGCTGACCGCGCGCCTGGGCCTGGTCGCCCCGGAGAAGATCTCGGCGGCGATGGTCGGCGCCGGGCTCGACCTCGTCGGGCTCGAGGTGCGCCGGCCGAGCCTGGAGAGCCTGTTCGTCGAGCTGACCGGGGAGGGCTTCGATGTCGCGCGCTGACGTGGCGCCGGTCGAGGCACCGGCCGGGCCGCCGACCCGTGCGCACGGCGCCTTCGGCAGGCTGCTCGCGAGCGAGCTCCGCCTCGTCCTGGGCCGCCGCCGCAACCTCGTGCTGCTCGCGGGGCTCGCCCTCGTCCCCGTCCTCATCGGCACGGTCGTCCTCGTCACCCAGGACACCGCGGTCGGCGCGGGCGGGCCGCCGTTCCTCGACCGGGTGACGGGCAACGGCCTGTTCCTCGTGCTCACCGCGCTCGTCGCGTGCCTGCCCCTGCTGCTCCCCCTCGTGATGGGCATCGTCGCGGGCGACGCCGTCGCCGGGGAGGCGCAGGCCGGCACGCTGCGCTACCTCCTGCTGGTCCCCGTGCCGCGCACCCGGCTCCTCGTCGCGAAGGCGCTCGCCGTGCTGGTGTTCGCCGCGTGCACGGTCCTCGCGATCGCCCTGTCCGGGCTCGTCACGGGGGCCGCGTACTTCGGCGTCGGCGACGTGACCCTGCTGTCCGGCGACACGGTGCCGATGGCCGAGGGCCTGCTGCGGACCGCGGGCATCGTCGCGTACGTCGGGCTGTCGCTCACCGGCCTCGGCGCGGTCGGGCTGTTCTTCTCCACCCTGACCGAGGTCCCGGTCGCCGCGATGGCGGCGACCGTCGTCGTCGCCGTCGTCTCCGGCGTGCTCGACGCCCTCCCCCAGCTCTCGGCCGTGCACGGCGCGCTCCTCACGCACCACTGGCTCGACGTCGGCGAGCTGCTGCGCACGCAGGTCGACCTCGGCGTGCTCGGGCAGGGCCTCGCCGTGCAGGCCGCGTGGGCCGCGGTCTTCGGCGCGCTCGCCTGGAGCCGCTTCACGACGGCCGACGTGTCGTCCTGAGGCGAGGGGCCGACGAGCGCCCACGGCGGCACGGGACGGCCCGGGGCACCCAGGTGCGAGCGCGGGTCCGCCTGCGCACGATGGCGGAGCCGCCCGGACGACCGTGCGGCCCGTCGACACGAAGGAGGACCACGATGCGCGCCGTCGTCTACCGCGGACCGAAGCAGGTCGAGGTCACCGACGTCCCGGACGCCCGGGTCGAGGAGCCCACGGACGCCCTCGTCCGGATCACGACCACGAACATCTGCGGCTCCGACCTGCACATGTACGAAGGACGGACCACCGTCGAGGAGGGCAAGGTCCTCGGCCACGAGAACATGGGGATCGTCGAGGAGGTGGGCAGCGGCGTCGGCCGGGTGCAGGTCGGGGACCGCGTGAGCGTCCCGTTCAACATCGCGTGCGGCACGTGCCGCAACTGCATCGCAGGCTGGACGTCGTTCTGCCTGCGCACCAACCCGACCGAGGGCATGGTGGGCGCCGCCTACGGGTACGCCAACATGGGCCCGTACGACGGGGGCCAGGCCGAGGTCCTGCGCGTGCCCTACGCGGACTTCAACCTCCTGGAGCTGCCGGAGGGCACGGACCACGAGAACGACTTCACGATGCTGTCCGACATCTTCCCCACGGGCTGGCACGGCACCGAGCTCGCCGGCGTCTCCCCCGGTGACGACGTCGCGGTCTTCGGCGCGGGCCCCGTCGGCCTCATGGCCGCGCACAGCGCCCTGATCCGTGGTGCGTCGCGGGTGTTCGTCGTCGACAAGGAGCCCGACCGGCTGCGCCTCGCCGAGGAGATCGGCGCGCAGGGGGTCGACTTCTCGGCCGGCGACCCGGTCGAGCAGATCATGGACGCCACGCTCGGCCGCGGGGTCGACAGCGGCGTGGAGGCCGTCGGCTACCAGGCGCACGACCCGTCCGGCGAGGAGCACCCCGAGCTCGTGCTCGACAACCTCGTCCAGGTGGTGCGCGCGACCGGCGGGATCGGCGTCGTCGGCGTGTACATGCCGCAGGACCCCGGAGCGGACGACGAGGGTGCGCAGCAGGGGCGGATCGGCTGGGACTACGGCACGTTCTTCACCAAGGGCCAGCGCATGGGCACCGGCCAGGCGCCGGTCATGCGCTACAACCGCCAGCTGCGCGACCTCATCGTCGCGGGCCGGGCGCGGCCGTCGTTCATCGTCTCGCACGAGCTCGGGCTCGGCGAGGCCGCGGACGCGTACGCGCACTTCGACGCGCGCGACGACGGCTGGACGAAGGTGCTGCTCAAGCCGGCCGCCTGACGGTCACCGACCTCCCGGCGCCCCTCGCCCACGGCGGGGGGCGCCGTCGCGCGCCCGGCCCGGCCCGGGAGCCTCCCGCGCCACGGACACCGCCCACGCGACGAGCGGCACCTGGAGCGGAAGCCTGCCCCACGCGACAGCAGGCCTGCGGGCCCACGCCCGGGCGCGGGACGGGAGTCGAGGGCCATCTTCACGTTCCCCGGGAAGACGCCGACGAGCAGGACCGCGCTGGCCGTCCCGGCGAGCCGGCGCGTCGGCGGCAGCACGAGCCCGGCGGCGCACGCGAGCTCGGCCAGCCCGCTCCCCACGACCCAGGCCCTCGCCGGGCCGAGACCGTGCGGGATCAGCGGCTCGAACACCCGCGGGCGGACGAGGTGGAGCACGCCGGACGACCCGAGCAGGGCCGCGAGCCCGACGGCGGAGACGGTGCGAGGGCGCATCGGTCGAGGCTACGGGCGGCGGCCACGCCACGCCCGGCGCTGCAGGGACGACGCACCGCTTGGCACACTTTTCAACGCTGACCTCGCTGTGCTCCCGTGTCGGAGCGCCCCGGTAGGGTTTCGGACGTTCCGGACAGAAACCGCGACACCACCGATGCCGACCGCCGTGCGGCCGTCAGACGACGAGGAGAACGCCTCACCATGATGGGTGCCAACCACGCGGCGACGGGAGCCGCCGCCTGGATCGCCGTGACGTCCACCGCCCCGTTCGCCCTCGGCTGGCACCCCGTGTCGTCCGTCGGCGTCATGACGGGCGCGGTCGTGTGCGCGGGCGCGGCGCTCCTGCCCGACGCCGACCACCACAACGGCACCTTCGCGCACTCCCTGCCGCCCGTCAGCGAGTGGGTGTCCGACGCGGTGGAGGCGATCGCGGGCGGGCACCGCCAGGGCACGCACTCGGTCCTCGGCATCGCGGTGTTCACCGCGCTCGCGTGGCTCGCCGGCCTCGTCACGGTCGAGACGGCGGCGTTCGGCACCGTGTACGTCGGCGGCGGCGTGCTCGCCGTCCTCCTCGTCGCGCTCGCCCTCAAGGCGCTCAAGCTCACCCGCCGCGGGAGGCTCGCGCCGTGGTTGACATCGCTCACCGTCGCCGCGCTCGTCGCGCTGTTCGCGCCCGAGGAGTGGAACTGGCTCCCCGTCGCCGTGGGCCTCGGCGTCACCGTGCACATCCTCGGCGACGTCCTCACCACCAACGGTGCCCCCCTGCTGTGGCCCGTCAAGGTGCGCTCGCCCCGGTGGGTGCGGCGCTCCCTCGTCGTCGACGACGTCTGGCGCCCGAGCGGCAGCTTCGCCCTGCCCCTGCTCGGCTCCACCGGCTCGGTGCGCGAGTGGCTCCTCGCGACCGCGGTCGGGACGTACGCCGTCGTCGGGTTCGTGTGGTCCGCGCTCGACCAGATGGGCTTCGACACGCTCGGCACCTGGGACCGGCTCCTCGCGGCGGTCCGGGCGACCGCCGCCGTGGCCCTCTGAGCGGCAATTCCGTTGCCCCGCCGCGGGGACCGATGAGACGGTCGGTGCCGAGCCGCCCGCCCGTCGGGCACGAGGGAAGGAGGACGCCATGCGCCGCACGAGCCGTGCCTGCGTACCCCCCACCCTCGGGAGCGCCGCCCGCCGCTGAGCCGGGCCACCGTGCGCTCCCCGCCCGAAGGAGCCACCACCGTGCCCGAGCACGACCTTTCCGCACCCGAGCCCGGAGTCCTCGACGCCGCGCTCGACGTCGACCAGCGCTGGTCGACCTGGTCCACCGTCGAGAAGGGGCAGCGCGGCCCCGCACCGCGCCCCGCCTGGGTCGTCACCGCCGACGCCGCCGTGGACACCGAGCTCGGCGTCCTCAAGACCGGCAAGGAGGCGGACGTCTTCCTCGTCGAGCGCGCCGTCCCCGGCGACCCCGCGCAGCGGTCGCTGCTCGCCGCCAAGCGCTACCGCGACCTCGACCACCGCGCGTTCCGGCGCGACACCCTCTACACCGAGGACCGCCGCGTGCGCCGCACGCGCGACCGCCGCGCCCTCGAGCGCGGGTCGTCCTACGGCCGCCAGGTCGCGGCCGGGCAGTGGGCCGCGGCGGAGTTCGCGGCGCTCGGCGAGCTGTGGTCGGCGGGCGTCCCCGTCCCCTACCCCGTGCAGATCGACGCCGGCGAGATCCTCATGGAGTTCGTCGCACGAGCGACGGCGCCCTGCACGTCGCCGCGCCCCGGCTCGCCCGTGCACGCCCGGACGCGGAGCTCCTCGCGTCCTGGTGGGACCAGGTGCGCGACGCCATGGCGGTCATGGCCCGTCTGGGGTACGCGCACGGGGACCTGTCGCCCTACAACGTGCTCGCCGACGACGACCGCCTCGTGATCATCGACCTGCCGCAGGTCGTCGACC
The DNA here is from genome assembly GCF_001942335.1 of Cellulosimicrobium sp. CUA-896. Classification (GTDB taxonomy): domain Bacteria; phylum Actinomycetota; class Actinomycetes; order Actinomycetales; family Cellulomonadaceae; genus Cellulosimicrobium. Next base: position 85,239 of record NZ_MKKH01000003.1, read on the forward strand.
TCGTCGCGAACCCGCTCGGCACCGAGCTGCTCCTGCGCGACTGCCGGACGATGGCCGCATGGTTCGCCGCCCGCGGCCTCGACACGGACGCCGACGAGCTCTTCGCCACGCTCCTCGCTCAGGCCTGGTGACGGGCGGCACGGGAGAACGCGGCACGGTAGAACGGGGGCATGGAGTCCTACGACAGCGACGACGTCCAGACGTTCCTGGCGACCTTCGGCGTGGCGGTGAGCACCGGCGACCTCGACGCCATCGCCGACACGTACGCGTTCCCCGCGCTCGTCGTGGACGCGACGACGTCCGAGGTGGTGCCCGACCCGGACGCCGTCCGCGACGCCGCCGTGCGCACGGCGCGCGGGTACCGCGAGCGCGGGCTCGTCGGCCCGGTCGCGCACCTGGAGGACGTCGAGGAGGTCGGCGACGCGCTCGTGTGGGCGCGCGTGCGCTGGAGCTACCGCGACGAGTGGGCGAACGAGCAGGACTCGACGACGGTGCGCTACCTGCTGCGCCGTGCCCGCGACACGTTCGAGGTGTGCGTCGAGGTGCGGCTGGACCCGCGCGAGGTCTGAGGTCGACGACGGGGCGCCCGCCGGGTGCGCGCACGCCCGGCGCGCGTCACCGGAAGTCCCGGGACGTCGTCGCGACCTGGAGCGAGAGCGGGGCCAGGTGCTCCGCGACGAGGTTCGTCGCGCCGTCGGCCCGCTCGAGCCGCCCCCGGACCACGAGCGCCGCGGACGTGCGCGCGACCTTGCGGAACCGTCGCCACAGCCCGGCCGAGCACACGACGTTGAGGATGCCCGTCTCGTCCTCCAGGGACAGGAACGTCACGCCGCCGGCCGTGCCCGGCCGCTGGCGGTGGGTGACGACACCCCCGACGGCGACGCGCGACCCCGGCCGCTCCCCGGCACCCGTCCGGTCCGCGCGCTCGATCTCCTCGGCGGTGCGCACCGCGCCCGCGACGGTGAGCACGCCCGCGGCGTCGAGCCCGCCGCGCACGTACTGGGTCGGGTAGGAGTCGGCGGACACGCCCGTGGCCCACACGTCCGCGACGGCGGTCTCGACCTCCGACATGCCGGGCAGCGCCGGCGCCTCGACGCCGACGCTCACGCCCGGGAGCGTGTCCGGGCCCTCCTGGGACAGCGCGCCCGCGGCCCACAGCGCCTCGCGCCGCGTCACGCCGAGCGAGTCCGTCGCGCCGGCGGTCGCGAGACCCTCGAGCTGGGCGGTCGTGAGGTCGACGCGCCGCACGAGGTCGCGCAGGTCCCGGAACGGCCGGGACGCCTCGTCGCCCGACGACGCGCCGCCGTCGCGCGCCGCGACGACGCGCTCCGCGGCCTGCGTGCCGAGCCCGCGCACGCTCGCGAGCCCGAGCCGCACCGCGAGCCCGAGGTCCGGCTCCGGCCCGAACGCGGTGTCGATCCGCGGAGGCTCGGCACGACCGGGAGGGGGCGGGTCCCCGCCCCCTCCCTCGTCCTCGGGCAGCCGCTCGACCGTCGCCTCGACGTCGGACGCGTTGACGTCCGGGCGCAGCACCGTCACGCCGTGGCGGCGCGCGTCCGCGACGAGCGACTGCGGCGAGTAGAACCCCATGGGCTGCGCCGCGAGCAGCCCGGCGTAGAACGCGGCCGGGTGGTGCACCTTGAGCCACGAGCTCGCGTAGACGAGGAACGCGAACGAGTACGCGTGCGACTCGGGGAACCCGAAGTCGGCGAACGCCTTGAGCTTGTCGTAGATCTCCTCGCGCACGCCCGGGTCGTCGACCCCCTTCCTCCGCATACCCGCCATGAGCCGCTCGCGCAGCGCCTCCATCCGCTCGACCGACCGCTTGGACCCCATCGCGCGGCGCAGCTGGTCCGACTCGGCGGGCGTGAAGTCCGCGACGTCGATCGCCATCTGCATGAGCTGCTCCTGGAACAGCGGCACGCCGAGCGTCTTGCCGAGCGACTTCTCCAGCAGCGGGTGCAGGAACGTCACGGGCTCGCGCCCCCGCGCACGGTTGATGTACGGGTGGACCGACCCGCCCTGGATCGGCCCGGGCCGGATGAGCGCGACCTCGATGACGATGTCGTAGAACCGGCGCGGGCGCAGGCGCGGCAGCGTCGCCATCTGCGCGCGCGACTCCACCTGGAACACCCCCACGGTGTCGGCCGCGCACAGCAGGTCGTACACCGCCGGGTCGTCCTCCGGCAGCGTGTGCAGCTCGAGCTGCGCCCCCTCGTGGCGCTCGACCAGCCCGAACCCGATGCGCAGCGCCGTGAGCATCCCGAGCCCCAGCAGGTCGAACTTCACGAGCCCCGCGTCGGCGCAGTCCTCCTTGTCCCACTGCAGGACGGTGCGCCCCTCCATGCGCGCCCACTCCACCGGGCACACCTCGATCACGGGCCGGTCGCACATGACCATGCCGCCCGAGTGGATCCCGAGGTGCCGCGGCAGACGCAGCATCCGGTCGGCGAGGTCGATCACCTCGCCGGGGATCTCGCCGTCCTCCGCGGCCGACGGCGGCCGGTGCGCGGGCACGACGTCGTGCGTGTCGTCCGCGCGCAGCGCCTCCTCGGCGAGCGGGTCGACGACGCGCGGCTGCGGGCCCCACAGCGCCGTGACGCGTGCGTCCTTGGCCGCGGTCCTCGTGACGGTCCTGGCCGCGACGGCCTTCTCCTTGGCCCGGCGGTCGGCCGCCGGCGACGACGGGTCCGGGCCGCGCAGGGAGCCCCACTGCTCGATGGACTTGCTCCACGCGTCCGCCTGGCCGACGTCGTACCCGAGCGCCCGCGCGGCGTCGCGCACCGCGGACTTCGGGCGGTAGGAGATGACGTTCGCGACCTGGGCGGCGTGCGTGCGCCCGAACCGGGCGTAGACGTGCTGGATGACCTCCTCGCGCCGCTCGGACTCGATGTCGACGTCGATGTCGGGCGGGCCGTCGCGCTCGGGCGCGAGGAAGCGCTCGAACAGCAGGCCGTGGCGCACCGCGTCGACCGCGGTGATGCCGAGCGCGTAGCAGACGGCCGAGTTGGCGGCGGACCCGCGCCCCTGCGCGAGGATGCCGTTGACCCGGCAGAACTCCACGAGGTCGTACACGACGAGGAAGTACCCGGGGAAGCCGAGCTCCTCGATGACGCGCAGCTCGTGGTCGATCTGCGCCCACGCGCCCGGGACGCGCTCGCCGCCGCCCTGCCCCGGACGCGGCCCGTAGCGGTCCTCCGCCCCGCGCCGCACGAGCTCGCGCAGCCACGTGGTCTCCGTGTGGCCGTCGGGCACCGGGTAGGGCGGCAGCTGCGGCGCGACGAGGCTCAGGTCGAACGCGCACTCGTCCCCGAGCGCCGCCGCCGTCGCCACGGCCTCCGGGAACCGGTGGTGGCGCGCGAGCATCTCGGCCGCCGAGCGCAGGTGCGCGGTCGGTGCGCCCGGCAGCCAGCCGTCCATGTCGTCGAGCGCGGACCGCGCCCGCACGGCCGCGAGCGCCCCGGCGAGGTCGGCGTCGGCCGGGCGGGCGTAGTGGGCGGCGGTGGTCGCCACGACCGGGAGCCGCGCGTCGGCGGCGAGGTCGGCGAGCGCGGCGTGCAGGTCGGCGGTGCGGGGGTCGTCGTCGGCGGTGATCTCGACGGCGACGTTCCCGGCCCCGAAGACCGCGACGAGCCGGTCGAGCTCGCGGCGTGCGGCGGCCCGGCCGTCGGTGACGAGCGCGCGCCGCACGGCGCCCTTGCGGCACCCGGTGAGGACGAGCCACTCGCCGCCCGCCTGCTCGCCGAGGTGCTCGAGCCGGTAGTCGGCGGCGCCCTTGGTGCCCGTCGCGAGGTGCGCGGTGGCGATCGCGCTCGACAGGTTCCGGTAGCCCTGCGGGCCCCGCGCGAGGACGAGCAGGTGGGTCGCGCGCGGGTCGGGCACGCCCGTCGGTGGGTCGAGCACCGGCGCGCCCGACGGCGCCCGGTCGCCGGACCCTGCAGGGACCGGCAGGTGCAGCTCGGCGCCGAACACGGTCGGCAGCCCCACCTTGGCGGCGGCCTGGGCGAACCGGACGACGCCGTACAGGCCGTCGTGGTCGGTGATCGCGAGCGCGGACAGGCCGAGGCGAGCCCCCTCCGCGGCGAGCTCCTCGGGGTGGGAGGCGCCGTCGAGGAAGCTGAACGCGGAGTGGGCGTGGAGCTCGGCGTACCGGGGGGTGCGCGGCATCAGTCGTACACCCCCTCGACGGTCCAGCGGCCCTGGGCGCTCGCGAGGAGGAGCCCGCGCCCGTCGTCGAGCAGCACCTGCAGGTGCACGCGCCGCCGGGGCGCGGGGCCCCACCAGCGCTCGGCGAGCGGCCACGGCCCGGCCCAGTCGACGACCACGGCCTCCCCCGGCCCGGCGCCGTCGGTCCGGACGCCGGTCCGCCCCTCCCGGGGCCCGTCGGGGTCCTCGCTCGTCGGCCACCGCACGACCGCGGGCTCGCCGCTCATGGCCAGCCGGGCGTCGACGACGACGGGACGGGCCGCGGCGTCGAGCACCGCGACGTCCGGGGGCACCCCGGGCACGACGGCGGGTGCCGGGCTGGGCCGCGCCCCGGGCCAGGGACGCTCCGGGTCGCGCGGCGTCGCGACGTCCTCGCCGAACGGCACGAGGTGGACGCGGTCGACGGCGTCGCGACCGCCCTGGAGACGCACGTGCAGCACGGCGTCCCCGCCGAGGAGCCCCTGGACGCGGCCGAGGGCGCGGTGGGCGCGCTGGTCCTCACCGCTCGACGCGCCCCACAGGCGCGGCTGCTCGGCGCCCGCGGGCACGACCTCCTCGGCGGTGAGGGCGAGGTGGGCGAGCGGGGCGCGTCGGGCACGGCGACGGTGCCGGCCCCCGCCCGGAGGCGCGGACCGAGGCCGTCGTGAGCCAGCCCTCGAGCTGCCAGCGCACCCGGTCGGTGATGCGCGCGGGGCTCAGCACGCCCGTCGGGCCGTCGAGCCGCCACGTGCGCTCAAGCTCGCCGCCCTCGGTCGTGCGCGCGGTGATCCGCATCCGGCCGGCGACGAGCGAGCGCGTGACGAGCTGGTCGTGCAGGTCCTCCGCGAGCCGGCGCGCGGCGAAGGTCGCGACGTCGACGCGCTCGGCGGGCGGGTCGAGCTCGGTCGCGACCGCGACGTCCGGCTCGACGCGCCGGCGGGCGGGCGGGCGCAGGTCCTCCCCGCGCGCGAGCCGGTGTGCCCACGCGCCGGTCGCGCCGAAGCGCCCCTCGACGGTGTCCGCGGGCAGGGCGGCGAGCGCGCCGAGCGTGCGGACGCCGAGCCGGTCGAGGAGCTGCACGAGGTCGGCCACGGCGACCGCGACGTCGGGGCGGGTCGCGACGTGCACGAGGTCGCCCGCAGGCCGTGCGGCGAGGAAGTCGGCCGACCGCCCGGGCGGGACCACCGACGACGAGCGCGCGGCGAGCACCGCGGCGAGGATGCCGTCCGCGACCCCCACCTGGGCCTCGTGGCCCGTGCGCTCGACGACGCGGGCGACGAGCGCCTCGGCGAGCGCCGCGTCCGAGCCGTGGTAGCGGCTCGCGCCGCCCGCGGGCAGGAGCAGCAGGCCGGGGCGCGTGATCTCCAGGCCCGCGACGACGGTCTCGGCGGCGAGCGCGACGGGCTCGAACTCGCGGGCGTCGCGCGCGTCGTCGACGTCGAGCAGCTCGAGCTCGGGGCAGCACTCCCGGGCCCGGCGCCGGCGCATGCCGCGGCGCACGCCCGCCGCGCGCGCCGTGGCGGAGACGGCGACGACGCGGCGGCCGTCGTGCGTCGCGGCGGGGACGTGCGGCGGGATCTCGCGGACCGCCATCGCGGCGAGCACGGGCCAGTCCGGCACCCACAGCGCGGCTGTCCGGGTCGGTACGCGGGTCGGTGGGCGAGGCGTGCGGGTGGTCGGCCCCGTCCCGCGCGGCGTCGCGGCCTGCACGGTGCGCCCGCTCATCCGACGAGCCTCAGGCCGGGCTGCTCCGCGCCGGCGGCGGCGAGGGCCCGGTCGGTCCGGTGCTCGGGGCCGTCCCCGCGGCGTGCGAGGTGCCGCTCGGCATCACGTGCGACGTCGCGCGCGGCCTCCCGCTCGAGGAGGTAGGCGGGCCAGCCCGCGCGCCCCACCGGCAGCTCGACCTCGAGGCGGGCCGGGCGCGCCGCCCCCGCGCGCCCGGCCCGCTCGACGTGCAGCGTGCGGCGGCGCAGCCACCCGGCGCCGCGGTCGGCGCCGGACCAGGCCCCGCCCGTGACGGTGAGCGCGACGTGCGCGCCGGGCCAGGTCGCCGCGGCGACGAGGACGGTCCCTCGCTCGCGGGCCCGCGCGACGACGCGCCGGCGGTCGGCGTCCGTGAGGGCCGCCGCGGGCCCGACGACCACGACGTCCATGCCGTCGACGAGCGCCGCGACGGCGACCGCCGCGTCCGGACCGGGGCGCGGCACGAGGGCGAGCCGGCCGAGGTCGACGCCCGCGTCCGCCGCGGCCAGGAGCCCGACCTCGGGGAAGCCGACCGCCGTCGTCCACGCCCCGGCCGCCGAGGCACCCGCGACGAGCGCGAGCAGCAGGCTCGTCGAGCCGCGCACGGCGAGGACGGTGCCCCGCTCGAGCGCGCCGGCGGGCAGCAACGGGGCAAGGTCCTCGTGCACGGGCCAGGACCGCTCGTCGGGCACCGCGGTCCGCGGGGCGGCGGGGACGCGACGCCGGGCCGGCGGGACAGGGCGCACGGCGGACCCGACGACCTCCGGAGCCGCGACCGGGCCCACGGCCGGGCCCGGGGCAGCGGCGGCGCGGGGCGCGGCGGCCCGGGACGCGGTGGCCCGGGACGCGGTGGCGAGCGCGGGACGCGCGTCGTGCCGGCGGACCCCGGTCCGCTCCTCCGCCCGGAGCAGCGCGGCACGGGCCCTCGCCGCGCGGTCGGACCGCTCGGCCGGGTCGGCGAGGACGCTCATGCTCGCCTCCAGGTCGTGCTCGTGCCCACGGCGCGCGCCCTGCCCGTGGCCGCGTCGTGTTCGAACGCCTGTTCGAACACCTCCAGTGTTCGACCACCCTGTGGAGCGTGTCAACTCCGCCCGCGCAGCCCGCCGGTTTCGTCCGGGATACCCCGCTCGCAGGCCCGAGAACCCTCGACCAGCACTCGAGGGTCGCCCCGCAGACCCTCGACCGGCGCTCGAAGGTCGCCCCGTGGCCGGCAGGTCCGGCGCGCAGGTGCGGGCACCCCCGCGGGACCGCACGATGGAGCGCATGGCCATCCACGTACCGCTCGACTCGCGACCGCCCGCACCCGACCCGTACTCCCTGCTGCCGCAGGTGCCGCTGTTCACGCTCGAGAGCACCGACGTGACCGACGGCCGGACGATGCCGGACGCGCACGTCGCCTCCGGCGGCAACACGTCCCCCGCGCTCGTGTGGTCCGGCTTCCCCGAGGGCACGCGCTCGTTCGTCGTGAGCTGCTTCGACCCGGACGCCCCCACGCCCGCGGGCTTCTGGCACTGGACGCTGGCCGACCTGCCCGCCTCCGTCACGGCGCTCGAGACCGGGGCCGGGGCGCCCGACGAGGCCGCGCTGCCGGGGGACGCCTTCCACGTGCGCCACGACGGGGGCGGCCTCGGCTACACGGGCGCCGCCCCGCCGCCCGGCGACCGCCCGCACCGGTACGTCTTCGCGGTGCATGCGCTCGGTGTCGACTCGCTCGCCGACGCGGCCGGGCTCGGGCCGGACGCCACGCCCACGGCCGTCGCGTTCAACGCGCTGTTCCACACGCTCGGGCGGGCGACGCTCACCGCCACGTACCAGGCCGCGGCCTGACCGGCCGTCGCGCCGCCCCGGCCGGGTTCGGACCTCCCGGCCCGGGCGGCGCGACGAGTACAGTCGGGCACGCCCCGACGTCGCACCCCGGTGGAAGGACCATGGACGCACCGACGACCCTGCCCACGCTCGGCTCGCTCCGGTGGGAGCCCGCGCTCGACCACCTCGACCTCGTCGCGCCGGTGACCGCCGACGCCCTGCGCCGCTGGGCGGACGCGGACCCCGACGTCGCCGCGGGGGTGGCCGTCACGGAGATCGACCCCGGCCTCGCGGACACGGCGACGCTCAACGAGGCCTTCTCGCTGCCGGTGGAGGCGTCGGCGAACTGCGTCGTCGTCGGCGGCACGCGTGCCGGGGACGAGCGGATCGCGGCCGCCGTGGTGCGCGCGCACACGCGCGCGGACGTCAACACGCGCATCCGCAAGCTGCTCGACGTCCGCAAGGCGTCGTTCCTGCCGACCGACCGCGCGACGGCCGAGTCCGGCATGGAGTACGGCGGCATCACCCCCGTGGGGCTGCCCGCCGCCTGGCGCGTCCTCGTCGACGCGCGTGTGGTGGCCGACGGCGAGCCCGCCCTGATCGGCAGCGGCGTGCGCCGCTCGAAGCTGCTCCTGCCGGGCGCGCTGCTCGCGCGCCTGCCCGGCGTCGAGGTGGTCGACGACCTGGCCGTGCCGGTCGGCTGAGGCAGCGGCGGCGCCCGGCCGGGGCCAGGACCCCTGCCGTCGGGTGCTCAGCTCTCGGCGCGGCCCTCGCGCCAGTAGCCCATGAAGGCGACGGCGCGGCGGTCGACGCCGAGCTCGGCGACGAGGTGGCGGCGCAGCGTCTTGATGCACCCCGCCTCGCCCGCGAGCCACGCGTACAGGACGGTGTCCTCCTCGAGCAGGCCGGGCACCTCCCACAGGATCGAGGCGTCGACGTCGACGTCCTCGAGGTCCTCCGCCGTCGCGCACTGCGTGGGCGGGTCGGCGCCGAGGACGCCGGCGCCCAGCATGCGCTCGGCCGCCTCCTTGACCGTGGGCACGAGCAGCGCGCCGTGCGCGCAGCCCGTGCCGTCAGCCGTCGACGGCTCGGCCGTGTCGCGACCGAGCCACGTCACGCGCACGCCGGGCGGGGCGACGAGCTCGCGCGCGTCGGCCGCGTGCGGCACCTCGACGTACACCTCGCCCCAGGCCGTCGCGGGCAGGTCCTCGCAGATGGCGGCGATCGCGGGCAGCGCCGTCTCGTCGCCCGCGAGCAGCAGCGCGTGCTCGCGTGCCGGCGGGCGGAACTCGATGCCGCCGACGGGCCCGTCGCACCGCGCGTCGGGGCCGAGCAGCACGAGCGGCGTGCCGGGCTCGGCGGCGAGCGCCCAGCGCGAGGCCGGGCCGGCGTCGCCGTGCAGGACGACGTCGACGTCGACCTCGCGCACCTCGGGACGCACCGCGACCGTCGTGTACGTGCGCAGCGGGTTGCGCCGCTCCTCCGGCTGGGCGCGCCACGCGGCGTACCACTCGTCGGCGTCGCGCACGAGGTGCTCGTAGCCGCCGTCCGGTGCGGGCAGGACGAACTTGATCCGGACGTCGAGACCGGGGTCTGCGAAGTGCTCGAGATCCGGCCCAGTGAAGGTGAAGCGGCGGTAGCTCGGCGTGATCTGCTCGACCCGCACGACCTCGACGTCGAAGAAGCACCAGGGCCGGGCAGCCCGGGCGGCGGGCCGCGAGGGTGCGCGGCGGGCGGTCCGAGGGGCGGCGACGGTCTGGCTCACACAGGTGAGGCTAACCTGCCTGGCAGGGGTCGGGTCAACCCGCTCGACCCCCGGGGTCCCCAGGCGACGGTGATCCCCGTCACTGCGCCCGCGTGCGGCCGGTCACGCGCCGCGCCCGCGGCTGCGCCACAGCAGGTACACGAAGTACGGCGCGCCGAGCAGGGCCGTGCCGAGACCGGCGGGGATCTGGTCGGGCGCGATGATCGTCCGGCCGAGCGTGTCCGCGACGGACACGAGCAGCGCGCCGAGCAGCATCGCGACGGGCACCACGCGCCCGTGCCGCGCCCCGACCAGGGCGCGCGCGGCGTGGGGCGCCACGAGACCGACGAACGCGAGGACGCCGACGGCGCACACGGCCGCGGCGGTGAGGAGCGCCGCCGCCGACAGCAGGAGCAGACGCGTGCGGTCGAGCGGCACGCCGAGCACGCGCGGGGTGTCCTCGTCGAGCGCGAGCACGTCGAGGTCGCGGCGCAGCCCCGTCGCGAGCGGCGTGACGAGGAGCAGCGCGATCGCGACCGGCGCGACCTGGGCGAGCGAGCGCCCGTACGTCGAGCCCGACAGCCAGGTGAGCGCGAGGTTCGCGTCCCAGGGGGCCACGACGACGATGACCAGCGTGATGAGCGCCGTGACACCGGCCTGCGCCCCGATGCCGATGAGCACGAGCCGGTCCGAGCTGAGACCACCGCGGTACGACAGCCCGTACACGAGCCCGAACACCGCGAACGCGCCGACGGCGGCGGCCGCGGACATGGGCCAGATCCCGACGCCCGGCACGAGCAGGATCATCGAGACCGCGCCCAGCCCCGCCCCGGAGGTCACGCCGAGCAGCCCCGGCTCGGCGAGCGGGTTGCGGCACACCGCCTGCACGATCGCGCCGGCGAGCGCGAGCGCGGCGCCGGCGAGCAGCGCGGCGAGCACGCGCGGGAGGCGCTGGTCCAGGACGAACGTCACCTGGCGGCCCGCCACGCCGCCCCACCAGTTCGCGACGTCCCCGAGGAGCACGAGGCGGTCGCCCAGCAGCAGGCCGGCGACGGTCGCCCCGCCGACCAGCACCGCCAGCACGCCGACGACGACCACCACGGTCGTGCGGGTGCGCACCCGTCCGAGCGCCCCGCGTGCGGCGCGCGCGCCGGCCCGGCGTCGCGCAGGCGGCGCGCGAGCCACACGAGCAGGCCCGCGCCCAGGACCGTGGTGACCACGCCCGTCGGCACGGCGATGGAGGTCGTGCCGGGCAGGAGCAGGCGCAGCAGGACGTCGGCGCCGAGCACGACGACGACGCCGACCACCGCCGCGAAGGGCAGCAGCAGGACGTGCCGCCCGAGACCGGGCACCCGGCGCGCGACGAGCCGTGCGAGCACGGGCGCCGCGAGACCCACGAACCCGACCGGTCCGGCGACGGTGACGGCGATCGCGGCGAGCAGCACCGCGACGAGCACGGCCACGACGCGCGTGCGGCGCACGTCGACCCCGAGGACGCTCGCGGCGTCGTCCCCGAGCCCGAGCAGGTCGAGCCGGCGTGCGAGCACGAGCGCGGCCAGCACCCCGACCACGACCACCGGCGTCGCGAGCGTCACGGTCCGTGTGCCGGACTGCACGATCGACCCGCTCCCCCACGCGAACAGGCCGAGCGTCTCCTGCTCGAACAGGACGAGCAGGACCATGGTCAGCGCGTGGAGGGCGAGCATGATCGCCGAGCCCGCGAGGACCAGGCGCGTGGGGCCGTCGGCCCCGCCGCGCGCGAGGACGAGCACGAGCCCCGCGGCGGCGAGGCCGCCGAGGAACGCGAGCCCGCCCTGGAGGTAGAACGGCACGCTCAGCCCGAACGCCGCGACGGCGACGACGGTGACGTACGCGCCCGCGTTGACGGCGAGCGTGTCGGGCGACGCGAGCGGGTTGCGCGCGACCGACTGCAGGACGGCGCCCGCGACGCCCAGCGCGACACCGATGAGCAGTCCCGCGAGCAGCCGGGGCACGCGGGAGGCGACGAGCACGGCGAGCGTCTCGTCCCCGCCGCCACCGGTGGCGAGCCGCAGCAGGTCGAGCGGTCCGACCGCCGCGGTGCCCTGGGTCAGGTGCACCGCGGCGATCAGGACGGCGAGCACCCCGGCCGCGACGAACGCCGTCGTGATGCCGAGGCGCGAGGTGCGCGCGGCCGGCGGCGCCGTCGCCCGCACGCGCTCCGGGGTGGTCGTCATCGCTGCGGTCGTGCCTCTCGGTCGGGTGCCGGCGCCGTCAGGCCGTCAGCTCGTCGACGAGCGCGCCGACGTACGCGCCGCCCGACAGCGGGCCGCCGAACATCCAGATGCCGTCGGGGATGCGGTGCACGTCGCCGGCCGTGACGAACGGCAGCTGCTCCCACACGGCGTTGCCCGCGAGGCCGTCCGCGAACGGGTCGCCGTCGGCCTCGTTCGCCGCGTAGACGAACTGGACGTCGCCGAGCTGGGTGAGCCCTTCGACGTCGGTCTGCGCGAGGCCGTAGTCGGGGTCGCCGCCCTCGGTCCAGGCGTTGACGAGCCCGATCTCCTCGCCGAGCGCCCCGAAGTACGAGCCGGGCGTGTACATGCGGATCGACACCGTGCCGTTCGCGATCCAGCCGTCGGCCATGGTGAACTCCGCGCCGGCGAGACCGGCCTCGTCGATCGCGGTCGTCGCGTCTCGACGGTGGCGTCGAACTCCTCGAGCGCCGCCTCCGCCTCGTCCTGCGTGCCGGTGACCTCGGCGAGCGTCTCGACCGTCGAGCGCATGTAGCCGAGCGGGTCCTCGCCGTCGGAGCCGCGCAGCGCGAGCACCGGGGCGATCTCCTCGATCTGCGTGATGACGTTCTCCGGCAGGTCCGTCGTCGTCACGACGAGGTCGGGCTCGAGCGCCGAGATGGCGTCGAGGCTGGGCTCGCCGCGCGTGCCGACGTCCGGCGTGCCCTCGTCGATCGGCGCGACCGTGTTCCAGGTGTTGTAGCCCTCGACGTCGGCCTGCCCGACGGGCTCCACGCCCAGCGCGACGAGGTTCTCGGTCAGGCCCCACTCGAGCGAGACGACGTCGGCCGCCGGCGCGTCGAGCGTGTGCTCGCCCCGCTCGTCGGTGTACGTCACGGGGCCCGTCGTCGCGGCCGTCTCGGCGGTGTCGCGGCCGTCGGTGCGGCGTCCGCCGGGGCCTCCGTGGTGCCGCACGCGGCGAGCGCCAGCGTGGCGGCGAGGGCGAGGGCGCCGCGGTGAGCGAGCGGGATCGGGTGGAACGCATCGGTGTCCTTCTTCTCGTGAGGTGCACACGCCGTCACGGCCGGCGCGAGGCGCGCCGGTACCGGGCCCGTGCTGCCCGCGCTGCGGGCCGTGGACGGCGCGGTGACCCGCGCCGGAGGTCAGGCGAGGGCGTCCGCCCTCAGGTCCGCCCCGACGGACGCCGTCGGCCGCGCCGCGTGCCTCCCGAGCGGTTCGCAGCACGTACGGCCCGTCAGCGGGTGGGTGTAGACGTCGACGCGGATGCCGTACACCTCGGACAGCAGCCCGGGCGTGAGCACGTCGGTCGCCCGGCCGGACGCCCGCACGACGCCCTGGTCCAGGAGCACGACGTGGTCGGCGACCGACGCGGCCTGGTTGAGGTCGTGCAGCACGACGCCGACCGCGACGCCGTGCTCGGCCGCGAGGTCGCGCACGAGGTCCAGCAGCTCGACCTGGTAGCGCAGGTCGAGGTAGGTCGTCGGCTCGTCGAGCAGCAGCACGCGCGTGTCCTGCGCGAGGCACGTCGCGAGCCACACGCGCTGGAGCTCGCCGCCCGACAGCTCGTCGACGCCGCGGTCCGCCATCGCGGTGACGCCGGTGACGTCCATCGCGTGGGCGACCGCGCGCGGCCCGTCCGGGTCGTTCGAGCGGAAGCGGCCGCGGTAGGGGTGGCGGCCGTAGGCGACGACGTCGCGCACGCTCACGCCGCTCGGCGTCGGCCGGCTCTGCGACAGGAGCGTGACGCGCCGCGCGAAGTCCTTCGCGTGCAGGGCCAGGGCGTCGTCGGCGTCGTCGAGGGCGACCGTGCCCGCGTCGGGGCGGTGCAGGCGCGCGAGCGAGCGCAGCAGCGTGGACTTGCCCGAGCCGTTGGGCCCGACGAGGGCGGTCACGGCGCCCGGGGCCAGCTCGAGCCCGGCGCCGTGGACCACGGTCCGGGACTCGTAGGACAGGCGCAGGTCGCGCCCGGCGAGCGCGGCCGTGCGCACGGTCTCGGGGGCGGCGCCCGCCAGTAAGGTACGACTCACATAGGTGAGGCTAAACTACCGCGCGCGCCGATGGCCAGCCCCTGCGGATGCGACCGACGTCACTCCGCCCCGTGCGTCGGCACGGTCGGGCCACGGTCCTCGTCCGCGGCGTGGGAGCGGGTCGGCGACGCGTGGTGCTCGCCCCCGAGCGCGACGGGCACGACGAGCGCGCGATGGTCGGACATGCCCGTGTCCACCGCGTGGGCGGGGGCCGTCGCGCGCACCGGCCCGTGCGCGAGCACGTGGTCGAGCTGGCGCGTCGGCGCCGCGACCGGGAACGTCGCCGCGGTCGCGAGCGGGTGCCAGCCGCTCGTGCGGGCGGCCTGCGGGGCCTCGATGTTGAGGTCGCCGAGCAGCACCACGGGCTCGTCGTGCGGGGCGTCGGCGGCGAGCGAGCGCGTGAGCCGCACGAGCTGGGTGAGGTTGCGCCCCGGCACGAAGGTCAGGTGCGCGCACACCACCGTCACGCGCCCGGCGGGTGCGTCCACGCGCGCGACGAGCGCGGCGCGCGGCTCGTCGCGCACGAGGCTCGGCAGCCTCCGGCCGGGGAACCGCACCGGGACGCGGGTACGCGGCGGCGGCATGACGACGGTGCGCCACTCGAGGACCGGGTACCGGCTGACGATCGCGATCCCGTAGGCCGCCTGACCGGGCTGGTGCTCGCCGGTGGGGGCCGCCCACACGCCCGGCTCGCCGACGAGCGTCGCGACGAACCGGTGGTGCTCCGCTCCCGCCGCCTCGGCGGCCACCGCGGTGAGGTCCGCACGGTGCGAGCGCGGCTGGTCGCGGTCGACCTCCTGGAGGGCGAGCACGTCGGCGTCGAGCGACCGGACGGCGTCGGCGAAGCGGTCGACGTCGACGCGGTCGTCGACGGTCGACCGCCCGTGCAGGATGTTGAACGTCGCAAGGCGCATCGGGTCGATTCTCGGCACCCGTGCCCGTCGTCGCACCCGCAGCCGGCACGGCCGGCCGTCGGGGCGGGCCGTCGGCCGCGGGAGGTCCACGAGCGCCCGCGGCGTGCCTGCCGTCCCGGGGTGGTGTAGACCCTGGGCATGGTGGACGACAGGGAGGCCCTGCACGACGGCCTGCGACTGACCGCGGCCGCGCTCGCCGAGGCCGGCATCCCGCACGCGCTCGTCGGCGGGTACGCCGCGTGGGCGCGGGGCGCGCCGGAGCCGAGCCACGACGCCGACTTCGCGATCCGCGAGGTCGACGTCGACCGGGCGCGGGAGGTGCTGAGCGCGGCGGGGCTCGAGATCACCGAGCCGACGGAGAACTGGCTGTTCAAGGCGTACCACGGCGGCGAGCTCGTCGACGTGCTCTACCGGATGGTCGGCGAACCCATCGACGACGACCTCCTGGCCCGCACGGACGAGATCGAGGTCCTCGCCGTCCGCATGCCGGTGCTGTCCGCGACGGAGATCATGACGTCGAAGCTGCGCGTGGTCGGCGAGCACTACTGCGACTTCTCGCGGCTGCTGCCGGTCGCGCGCGCGATGCGGGAGCAGGTGGACTGGGTCGAGGTGCGCCGCCGCGTCGACGACAACCCGTACGCGCGCGCCTTCCTGTTCCTCCTCGACGAGCTCGGGGTGGTCGACCGCGCGCAGATGCACGACGACGCCGCGCCCGTCGGCACGCGCGCCGGGTCGAGCCCCGCCTCGGGCGACCCGTCGAGCCACATCGAGTGACGCCGGGCCCCGGGCACCGGCAGGGCGCTGCGCTCGCGAGCGGGCACGGCCCGGGGCAGGGTGGAGCGGTACCGCCCGACGAAGCACAGGAGGTATCACCCATGAGCACGGTCACCCAGTCGATCGACGTCGCCGTCCCCGTCCGCACGGCCTACGACCAGTGGACGCAGTTCGAGGAGTTCCCCCGCTTCATGGAGGGCGTGGAGGAGATCCGGCAGCTCGACGCGACGCACACGCACTGGCGGACCAAGATCGGCGGGGTCGAGCGCGAGTTCGACGCCACGATCACGGAGCAGCACCCCGACGAGCGGGTCGCGTGGAACAGCACCTCGGGCCCCGACCACGCGGGCGTCGTGACGTTCCACAAGCTGGCCGACGCCGAGACCCGCGTGACCGTCCAGCTCGACTGGTCGCCGGAGGGCGTCGTGGAGAAGGCCGGTGACGCGCTGCAGCTCGACGAGCGGCGCGTCAAGGGCGACCTCGGCCGGTTCAAGGAGTACATCGAGTCGCGCGGCGTCGAGACGGGCGCCTGGCGCGGCGACGTGAGCTGAGCCACGCGCGCAGCACGCCGCACCCGCCGCGGGCGGGCCGGCACGACGGAGCGGGTCCTGCGGGGCCCGCTCCGTCGTCGCGCGGGGGCGTCCGCGCCGTACGATCGACGGGTGCGCCGCACGACCGGGACGTCGCCCCCGCAGGGTCTGCTGCGGCTGCGCGAGCGCGCGGCGGACTACGCGTGGGCAGCGGCCCGCCAGGTGCAGCACGTCCTGCGCCCGAGCCGCCCGCTCCCGGACGGCCCCGGCGGCCGCGCGCCGGTCGTGCTGCTGCCCGGGGTGTACGAGCCGTGGCCCTTCCTCGCCCCGCTGGCCCGCGCGCTCGCCGCCACCGGTCATCCGGTGCACGTCGTGCCCGGGCTCGGGTACAACCGGCGCCCCGTCCTCGAGGGCGCCGAGCTCGCGGCGTCGTTCCTCGACACGGCGCGGCTCGAGGGCACGGTGCTCGTGGCGCACAGCAAGGGCGGGCTCGTCGGCAAGCAGGTCATGCTCTCGCCCAGCGGACGCCGCGTGGCGGGGATGGTCGCCGTCGCGACGCCGTTCCGCGGCTCGCGCTGGGCGCGCTACCTGCTCGGCCAGACCCTGCGGGCCTTCTCCCCCGCCGACCCCGTGCTGCTCGCGCTCGCCGCCGAGCGCGCCGTGGACGCACGCATCACCGCGGTCTACCCACGGTTCGACCCGCACATCCCGGAGACGGGGTACCTCGAGGGCGCGACCAACGTCGAGCTGCCCCTGTCCGGGCACTTCAAGCCCCTCGGCGACCCGTCGCTCGTCGAGGTCGTCGTCCGCGAGGCCGGCCGCCTCGCCGGCACCGTCGCACGGCAGGGCGACGACCCCGGGTTCGCCGCTCCCCGCTGAGCCGCCGCGGGCTCGCCGCCGTCACGGCACGCGCGTGGCCCAGAACGCGACGGCCGACGCCGCGGCGACGTTGAGCGAGTCCACTCCCCCGGCCATCGGGATCGTCACGACGCGGTCCGCCGCCTCGACGGCGCCGCGCGAGAGCCCGTCGCCCTCGGTACCGAGGACGAGCGCGAGCCGCTGCGGCGGGTCGGCGACGACCTCGTCGAGGCTCACCGCGTCGTCGGACAGCGCGAGCGCGGCGACGGCGAAGCCGTCCTCCCGCAGCGCGGTGAGCCCACCCGGCCAGGTCTCGAACCGCGTCCACGGCACCTGGAACACGGTGCCCATGCTGACGCGCACCGACCGGCGGTACAGCGGGTCGGCGCAGCGCGGCGAGACCAGGACGGCGTCGACCCCCAGCGCCGCGGCCGACCGGAAGATCGCCCCGACGTTGGTGTGGTCCACGATGTCCTCGAGCACCGCGACGCGTCGGGCGCCCGCGCCGTCGCGCGCCCCGGTCACCAGCTCGTGCACGCTCGGCAGCGGCGGGCGGTGCATGGCCGCGAGCGCCCCGCGGTGCAGGTGGAACCCGGTGACCGCCTGGAGCACGTCGGGCTCGCCGACGTACACGGGCACGGGTTCTCCCGTCCCACCGGGCGCGTCGTCGACCGGCAGCGCCGCGATCTCCTCCGCGAGGTCCGCGAGCCAGCGCTCGGCCATGAGGAACGAGCGCGGGCGGTGCCCCGCCGCCAGCGCGCGACGGATCACGGTCGAGCTCTCGGCGATGTACAGGCCCTTCTCGGGCTCGTGCTTCGCGCGCAGCGCCACGTCGGTGAGGCCCGTGTAGTCGCGCAGCCGCTCGTCGTGGGGGGCGGTCACGCGCACGACGCGCACGCCGGGAAGGGGTTCGCTCACGCGACGATTCTCCCAGCGCCCGGCACGTGCTCGGGCCCTTCGCCCTCTCGCGGGGATCGTCGAGCCGGGGTCGAATGGGGGCATGGGACCTGCGCCGGACGCCACACCGCCCTCCGCACCGACCACCACATCGACGTCGTCGACCGCGACCGACTCGTCGTCGGACCGGTCCGGCCTCGACGCGCCCTGGGCCCGGCCCCCGGACGACGTGCTGGAGGCCGTCGGCTCCACGCCGGACGGCCTGACGCGCTCGGACGCCGGCGAGCGGCTCGAGCAGGTCGGCCCGAACCGTCTCGCGCCGCAGCAGCGCGATCCGTTGTGGAAGCGGATCCTCGTCCACTTCGACGACATCCTCATCTACATCCTGCTGGTCTCCGCGGTGCTCAAGGCGATCCTGGGCGACTGGATCGACTTCACCGTGATCCTCGCGGTGGCGGTGATCAACGCCTCCATCGGCTTCATCCAGGAGGGCCGCGCGGAGAGCGCGCTCAACTCGATCCGCGACATGCTGTCGATCGAGGCGCAGGTACGCCGGGACGGGTCGTGGGCGAACGTGGACGCCGACGAGCTCGTGCCGGGCGACGTCGTGCGCGTGAGCTCAGGCGACAAGGTCCCGGCGGACCTGCGGCTGCTGCGCTCGACCAACCTGCGCGTCGAGGAGTCGGCGCTCACGGGCGAGTCGGTGGCCGCGTCCAAGGCGGTCGACGCGGTGGACGCCGAGGCCGGGGTCGGGGACCGCTCGAGCATGCTGTTCTCCGGCACGCTCGTCGCGGCCGGGCAGGGCGTCGGCGTCGTCACCGCCACCGGCGACCGCACCGAGATCGGCCGCATCCAGACGATGATCTCCGAGGTCCGCAGCCTCGAGACGCCGCTCACGCGCCAGCTGGACCGGTTCGGCAAGCTCCTGGCGCTCCTCATCCTCGCGATG
>NZ_MKKH01000004.1 GCF_001942335.1 Cellulosimicrobium sp. CUA-896
TCTCGGGCGGTGCGACCGGCCGTCGAAAGTGTAACCTGCTCCGCCGGGTGCTCAGGACGCGTGCGGCTCGGGCGTCGGTCGGGTCCGTGGCGGCTTCGTCGGGTCCGTCGGTGGCTTCGTCGGCGGCGTGGTCGGCTTCGGGTCCGGCTTCGGGTCCGTCGGCGTGGGCTTCGGCGTCGGGCCCGGGCCGGGAGTCGGCTTGGGCGAGGGGCCGGGCGTCGGCAGCGGCTTCGGGTCCGGCGCGGGCGCGGCGTCGTCGGCACGACGTCGATCTCCCCCGGCGTGTACCGGTCAGGCATCGGGCCGGCGCCGAAGAACTCGAAGTGCCACGGCTCGGGCTTGATCCCCCCGGGGCGCGCCCAGGTCGGGTTGTCCCACCCGTAGTCCGGCCCGTGCGTGCGCAGCCACACGTACTCGGCGGACGTACCGGACGGCACGGTGCCGCCGACGTCGATCGCGAGGCCCCAGCCGTGCTGCGACGTGCCGGGCACCGCCGCGAGGTACGGCTTGATCGCCTTCAGCCGCACCTGCGACTCGTACGTGCGGTAGGAGTCGGTGATGGCGAGTCGCTTGCCGAACTCCTTCTGGAACTCGGCGGCGAGCGCCTCGAGCTGCTCGGCCGCGTCGCACCGCAGCGAGTGGCCGGGGGCGAAGGACAGGTCGCACAGGGCGTCGGGCGGGATCCGCCCGTTCTCGTAGTCCTCGGTGGTGCCGGCGTACTTGGCGACGACCTCGCGCAGACGCTCGCGCAGCGCGGTGGCGGTCTGCGGGGTGACGCCGTCCGCGGGGAGGACGCCGACGGACGGGTACGTCGCCGAGGCGCGAGGAGGTCGGCCAGGCGGGTCGCGGTCCCGACCACGTCGTCCAGCGTCACGGACCCGTCGGCGGTCGCGCCGTCGCCGGTCGCGTCGTCGTCGAGCGCGTCGTCGTCGAGCGAGCCGTCGGCGGCCGCGTCGTCGTCCGCCCCGTCGTCGCCGCGCTCCGCGCCGTCCTCCCGGGAACCGCCCGGGGCGAGGCCGTCCTCGTCCGGCGCGTCGTCGTCGGACGAGCCGGACCCGCCGGGCCGCACGCCGTCCGGTGCCGGGACGTTGTCCTCCGGCAGCACGCGCCCGTCGTCGTCCTCCGTCCCGTCGCGGCCGGGCGCAGCGGGCGACGGCGTCGCCGGCGCGGTCGGACCGGTCGACGGGGACGGCGAGGGGGTGACCGACGGCGACGGCGCCGGCGTCGGCGACAGGTGGGCCGAGGTGAGCGCTGCGGTCCCGGCCGTGTCGTGGGCCGCCGGCCGCTCGTCGGTCCGTCCGGCGGCCTGCCGGACGTCCGGCTCCTCGCCGGACCCGCGGCGGCCGTCCCCGGACTCCTCGTCGCCGGCTCCGCCGCCGTCCCCTGCGGAGCGGTCGCCCGACCGCTCGTCGACGCCGATGCCCGGGCCGGCCAGGCCGGTCACGCCGCCCTGCCCCGGGACGACCGGGCCGGGGAGCGTGGGCAGCCGGAGACCGTCCGGCGCGCCACCGAGGTCGTCGAGAGCGTCCTCGTCCGCGGGACCGAGCCCGTCGGCCTCCTCGCGCTCGTCGGCGACCGCCGGGACCGTCACGCGACGCTCCGCGTCCTGCTGCGCGAGGTACGTGGCGAGGAGGACGCCGAGGTCCGAGCGCGCCGCCTCGATCGACGGGCTGACGCGTCGGAGTCGAGCGCGTTCGCCGTGGCCAGCACCTCGATCGCGCCCTGGATCTGCTGCGTCTCGTCGAGGCCCCGGTCGACGTCGCGCGCCACGGTCTCGACGGTGCCCGACACCGCTGTCGAGGCGAAGAACGAGGCACCCTCACGAGGCTGCGCACTGCCCGCGAGGGCGGCGGCGAGCGTGATGCCGAGCGCGGACGAGATCAGCACCTGCGAGACGGTGCGCACACCGCGCGACGGCGCGGGCAGGACGCGGTCGGCCGCGTCGTCCCGGTGCGTCGACGTGCTCACGCTGACTCCCTCGTGCGCTTGCTCTGGCGGACCCCGCCGTCGCGGACGCCCGGCCCGGTCGCGCGCGTCGTCGCGCACCCGGGGCCACGGCGACGACCGTCGCGGTGCCCTCGTCGCCCTACCGTACACCGCGCCTCCCGGGCTCTCACCCGGCTCTCATCCGCCGGGGGCACAATGGCGCCATGAGTTCATCGCCGCGTCGCCCCAGGTCAACTTCGCGCGTCGTCGTCGCCGCGGTCGCCGCGGCAGCGACGCTCACCCTCGGCGCGTGCGCCGACGACGGCTCCGTGTCCGTGCCGGAGTTCACCCTCTCGAGCGACGGGCTCGAGCAGCTGCTCGAGGACGCCCGTGCGCAGGCCGAGTCGATCGGCGAGGACGTCCGCTCGCTCACCGACGACCTCGGCTCCCTGCCCGACGACGCCCAGGCGCGGGCCGAGGAGGCCGTCGCGTCCGCCCAGCAGGCCGCCGACGAGGCGCGGGCGGCGGTCGACGACGCCGCCGCCGCGGGCGAGGACGCGCGTGCCGACGCCGAGCAGCGCCTCGCCGACGCGCAGGACGCGCTCGACCAGGCCTCCCAGGACCTCGAGTCCGTCACGTCCTCGCTGTCGGGCGCCGACGCCGCCGTGCGGTCGGCGCTCGAGGACCTGCGCGCCCAGGTCGACGAGCTGAGCGCGGAGATCGACTCCTCGGGATCCTGACCCCCTCACCGTCCTGACCCCCGCGAGGACCAAGGTCCCCGCGCCCGGCGACCTTCGCCCGGCTCCCGTCCCCGCCCCGCCACGGTTGGCTGAGGACCGAGGAGCCCGGCCAGAAGGACCGGGTCGACGAGAGGGGACGACCATGGTGGGGACGATCGACCGGAACGTGAGCACCCCGCTCCCGACGGTCACGAGCACGGGACCGGGACACCCAGCCTCGCCGCACGGGCGGGACGGCCGACGCAGGCCGTGCTCGGCGTGCTGCGCATCGTGCTGGGCCTGTACTTCCTGTGGGCGTTCCTCGACAAGACGTTCGGCCTCGGCTTCTCGACGCCGGCCGAGCGCGCCTGGGTCGAGGGCGGCAGCCCGACCACCGGCTACCTCTCGGGGGTCGAGGGCCCGTTCGCCGACTTCTTCCACGGCATGGCCGGGGCGGCATGGGCCGACTGGCTCTTCATGGCCGGCCTGCTCGGCATCGGGCTCGCGCTCGTCCTGGGCGTCGGGATGCGGGTCGCGGCGGTCAGCGGAGCGGCGCTGCTGCTGTTCATGTACCTCGCGTCGCTGCCGCTCGAGACGAACCCGGTGCTCGACGACCACCTGACGATGGCCCTGACGATCGTGGCCCTCGCGATGATCGGCGCCGGCGACGTGCTCGGCCTGGGCCGAGCGTGGAAGCGGGTGCCGCTGGTGCGGCGCCACGCCTGGCTCGTCTGAGAGGCCCGGCCGCTGCAGGGACGGGGTGTGCGGGTGGTGGGGAGACCGCCCGCACACCCCGACGTCGTGCTCCCGACGGTGGTCAGCCGAACCGCGACAGCAGCTCCGCCGCGTAGGCGTCGCCCTGCGCGGCGGCGTCGTGCCACAGCGCCATCGCCTCGGCGACGCGCCCGGCCCGCAGCCGCAGCACGCCGAGGCTCGTGCGCGACGCCGGGTCCCCGACGAGGACCGCCTGCTCCAGCAGGTCCTCCGCGTCGAGGCCGCGACCCGCGCGCACGTAGAGGTCCGCGAGCGCCGACGCGACGCGCACCTCCCCCGCGTCCGCCCACGCCTCGAGGAGCCCCGTGGCGGCCTGCGGGTCCAGGTCACCCGACAGCGCATGCTCGACCGCGGCCTCCCAGCTCTCCCCGGCCGCCGCGGCGAGCAGGCGCCCTGCCTCGCCGGTGTCGCCGAGCGCGCGGAGCACGCGGGCGAGGCGGACCGGCGCCCCCTCGACGTCCTGGGCCTGCTCGTACCAGCGTCGCGCGGCGTGCAGGTCGCCGTGCTCGTGCGCGACGTGCCCGGCCATGAACGCGCCCTGCGCGTCGCCGGCGAGGCCCGCGAGCTCGAAGCAGCGGAACGCCTCCGCCGCGTCGCCCGCGTCGTGGTGGGCGAGGCCGAGCCGGTAGAGCGCGCCGGGGACGTCGTGCCCGACGGCGGCCTCGTAGAACGGGACCGCCGCGGCGGGGTTGCCGAGCGCGCACAGGTCGTCGGCGATCGCGACGAGCGCGAGCGGGTCGTCGGGGTGCAGGTGCGCGACGGCGGCCCGCAGGTCGTCGAGCGCGAGCCGTGCGCCGTCCGGGACGGGCGTCGGTGCGGTCGGGGTGGTCGTCATCGGAGCAGCACGTCCTTCCGTCCCCCTGCGTCGACGGGCGGGTCGGGCATCGCGGATGCCACCCGGCTGGCGGCAGGGTAGCGCACACGGGTGTCGTGCAGGTCACACGCACCGCGGGCCACCGTGCGGGGCGGTGCAGGGCCGCACCTGGGCCGCACCTGGGCCGCACCGGAGCCGCGCAGGGGTCTGGAAGACTGCGTCGGGTGAGCGGAACGACCGACCTGCCGGACGCCGTCGGGCAGCGCGTGCTCGACGCGGTGGTTGCGGTGACGAGCGACCTCGACCTCGACCAGGTGCTGCGGCGGATCGTGCAGGCCGCGATGGACCTCACCGGGGCGCGCTACGGCGCGCTGGGCGTGCTCGACGCCTCCGGCCGCGAGCGCCTGACGCAGTTCATCCCGCTCGGGCTGACGGACGACGAGGTCGCGGCGATCGACCACTGGCCGCACGGCGAGGGCCTGCTGGGCGAGCTCATCGACCGCCCCGAGGCCATCCGGGTGCCGGAGATCGCGGACGACGTCCGCTCGGCCGGCTTCCCCGAGGGCCACCCGCCCATGCACACGTTCCTCGGGGTGCCGGTGCGCGTCCGCGACACAGTCTTCGGCAACCTCTACCTCACGGACAAGGCCGGTCGCGTGCCGTTCACCGCGCGGGACGAGGCGGCGGTCGTGGCGCTCGCGGCCGCGGCGGGCGTGGCGGTCGACAACGCGCGCCTGTACGGGCGCGCCAAGCAGGTGGGCGTGCTCGAGGACCGCGACCGGATCGCGCGGGACCTGCACGACGTCGTCATCCAGCGGCTCTTCGCGTCGGCCATGTCGCTCATGAGCGTCCAGCCGCTCGTCACGGACCCGGGGGCTCGCGCGCGCATCGAGGAGACCGTGGCGGACCTCGACGAGACGATCCGCCAGATCCGCTCGACGATCTTCGCGCTGCACACCGCCGCCGACCCGGACGCGCCGTCGATCGAGGACCGGCTGCACGCGCAGGCCGAGGCCGCGACGACGGTCCTCGGGTTCGCCCCCGCGGTCGCGGTCGAGGTCGCGGGCGCGCGGTCGGGGGCGGGTGTGACGGACGGCAGCCCGAGCATGCCCGCGGAGGTCGCGGACCAGCTCGTCGTCGTGCTCGGCGAGGCGCTGACGAACGTCGCGCGGCACGCGGCGGCGAGCGCCGTCGTCGTGCACCTGGGCGTGACGGCCCACGAGGCGCGCCTGGTCGTGACGGACGACGGGGTGGGCATCCGCGCGGGGGGCCGTCGCTCCGGGCTGCGCAACATGGCGGCCCGCGCCTCGGCGCTCGGCGGGGGCTGCACGGCGGTCGCGCTGCCCGACGGCGGGACGAGGCTCGAGTGGTGGGCGCCCCTGCCGTGACGCGTCGACCGGTCAGCGCACGATGCGGCGCCCGGTGACGATGCGCGGCACGACCTTGACCACGCGGTCGCGCTCGCCCGGCACGAACGTCTCGAGCGGCAGGGCGAGCAGCCGTCCGCGCTCGGCGGGGTCCGTCACCTCGTAGGTGCGCCCCACGAGGACGACGGACCAGCCGCTGCGGGCCTCGGCGTCGAAGGAGTCCGCCTCGAACGCGACGACGGCGCGGCTCACCGCGACCGCGAGCTTCGACCCCGCGGCGGTGCGGAAGACGACGTCCGGGCCGTCGAGGGCGAAGTTGACCGGCTGGATCGCGGGCAGCGCGCGGTCGGTGAACACGACGCGCCCCACGGGCACGGTCGCGAGCAGCGCGTAGCTCTCCTCCGGCGCGAGCTCGGTGAGCCCTGCCGAGGTGACCCCGGTCGTCTCCATGACGCCATCGTCGCGCGCGGTGCGCGGCCCGGTCAGTGCCGAAGGTCCTGACGGCACCTGCGCGCCCGCACCGACGTCGCCGGTGCCGGGCGAGCCGTCAGCGTCGAGGCCGTCCACCCGGCCCCCCGCCGGGCGTCGCCGGACCGCCGGCCGGACGCCCGCGGCCCGACTCCTCCTGCCGGAGCTCCGTCGCCAGCACGGCGACCTGCGTACGACGCTGGAGCCCGAGCGTCGCGAGGACGTGGGACACGTAGTTCTTCACCGTCTTCTCGGCGAGGAAGAGGCGCGCCCCGATCTCGCGGTTCGTCAGGCCCTCGCCGATGAGCGCGACGATCTGGCGCTCCTGCGGCGACAGGCCCTCGAGCCGGTCCGGGGCCTCGTCCGCGGCGTGGCGCAGGCGCTCGAGCACGCGCGCCGTGCTCACCGGGTCGAGCAGCGAGCCGCCCGCCGCGACCGTGCGGACCGCGCCGACGAGGTCGGAGCCGTGGATCTGCTTGAGCACGTAGCCCGACGCCCCCGCGACCACGGCCTGGAACAGCGCCTCGTCGTCCGCGAACGACGTGAGCATGAGGCACGCCACCTCGGGGAGCTCGGAGCGCACCTCGCGGCACACCTCGACGCCGGACCCGTCGGGCAGGCGCACGTCGAGGACGGCCACGTCGGGCCGCGTCGCGCGGATGCGCGCGAGCGCGGAGGCCGCGGTGCCGGCCTCGCCGACGACCGTGATGTCACCGGCCGCCTCGAGCAGCGCGGCGACGCCGCGGCGGACCACCTCGTGGTCGTCGAGCAGGAACACACGGATCGGCTCGGGGGTGCCCATGGCACTCAACCTAGTCCGCGACGGCGCGTCCGCCCGGACCGTCGCGCCCGGCTCGCCGCGATCGGGACCTTCGCCCGGGACCTCGGTGACCTCCGGCCCGGGCCGGAGGACCCGTCCGGGCGTGCCGGGAACCCGGACCCGCGGTAGGCAGGGAGGTGCGGCGGGCAGGCGCCGCGGCAGGACGAGGTGGGGACATGCCGGGGACGGACGACGACGTCGGTCGCGCGGTGCTGGTCGGTGTCGACGGCAGCACGACGAGCGCCAAGGCGGTCGAGCGCGCGGTGCGGGAGGCGGCGCTGCGTGGCGCCGCGCTCCACATCGTGTTCGTGGCACCCCGTACGGACGTGCGCGAACAGGGCGCGTGCGTGCTCGACGCCGCGGCGGACCGCGCCGCGCGCGTCGACCGGCACGTGCGGGTGCGCACGACGCTGCGGTCCGGCGCGCCGGTGGCGGTCCTGCTCGAGGCCGCGCGCACGGCCGAGGTCGTGGTCGTCGGCACGCGGCGGCTGGGCACCCGGCGGCCCCGGCCGGACGAGGCGGTCGCGTGCGGCTCCGTCTCGACGCGCGTCGCCGCGGCCGCGGCGGTCCCCGTGGTCGTCGTCCCACCGGTCGAGGACCGCCGGCGCAGGACGAGCGACGTCGTGGTGGGCGTCGACGGCTCCGCGGCGGCCGACGCCGCCCTGGCCTTCGCCCTCGACGAGGCACGGGTCACGGGCGGCCGCGTCGTGGCCGTGTGCGCGGGGGCTCCGGCCTCCGAGGGCGCGGCCACGGTCCGGGCCGCGCTCGACCGGGTGGGCGCCGTCGGCCACGGCGGTGTGGACGTCCACCCGCTCGTCGTCGGCCAGCGGCCGCCGACGGCGCTGCGCGAGCTCGGCGCGGACGCGGCGCTGACCGTCGTCGGGACCCGGGGACGACGCGGCCCCTCGGGCGCGGTGCTCGGGCCGGTGAGCCAGGAGGTGCTGCGCAACGCCCCCGGGCCGGTCGCGGTCGTCCACGCCGGACCGCGGTGACGGCCGACGCTTGCTCGGCACGGGTTGCCGCACTAGATTTTTCGGTATGCCGAACTTTTCCCGTCGAGCGTGGGCCGCGGGCGCCCTCGCGCTCCTCGTGCCGCTCGCCGCCTGCTCGACGAGCACCGACGCCGCGCAGGCCGGCGGCGACGACCAGCCCGTCATCCTGACGACGTTCACCGTGCTCGCCGACATGGCGGAGAACGTCGCGGGCGACCACCTGCGCGTCGAGTCGATCACCAAGGTCGGCGCGGAGATCCACGGCTATGAGCCCACCCCGGGGGACCTGCGCCGGGCGGCGGAGGCCGACCTCGTGCTCGACAACGGGCTCGGGCTCGAGGCGTGGTTCGAGCGGTTCGTCGACGACCTCGACGTGCCGCACGCCGTCGTCAGCGAGGGCGTGGAGACCATCCCCCTCGGCGACGACACCGCCGAGGAGTACCGCGGCACGGCCAACCCGCACGCCTGGATGTCGCCCCTGAACGGGCAGCGGTACGTGGAGAACATGGCCGCGGCGTTCGCGGAGCTCGACCCCGCGCACGCGGACGACTACGCCGCGAACGCCGCGGACTACGCGGCCGAGCTGGGGACGCTCCACGACGAGCTCACCGCCGCGCTCGACACCCTGCCCGACGACCACCGCGCGCTCGTCACGTGCGAGGGCGCCTTCTCCTACCTCGCGCGCGACGCCGGCCTCACCGAGCAGTACCTGTGGGCCGTCAACGCCGAACGGCAGGCCACGCCGCAGCAGGTCGCCCGCACCATCGAGCTCGTCGACGACGCCGACGTCCCCGCCGTCTTCTGCGAGTCGACCGTCTCCGACGAGGCGATGCAGAAGGTCGTCTCCGCCACGGGCGCCGCGTTCGGCGGCACGCTGTACGTCGACTCCCTCTCCGAGGCCGACGGCCCGGTGCCCACCTACCTCGACCTGCTCCGCCACGACGTCGACACGATCGTCGCCGGCCTCACCGGGGCCGCGCCCGAGGACGAGGCTGATGACCGCCCCCGCGATCGACGTCCGCGACCTCACCGTCCACTACGGCGAGGTGCTCGCGCTCGACGGCACCACCCTCGCCCTCGGGCACGGGCACCGTGTGCGGGCTCGTGGGCATGAACGGCTCGGGCAAGTCCACGCTGTTCAAGGCGATCATGGGCATGGTGCGCCCCGACCGGGGCACCGTCCTGCTCGACGGCGCCCCGCCCGCCCGCGCCCGCCGCGCCCAGGCGGTGGGGTACGTGCCGCAGAGCGAGGACGTCGACTGGGCGTTCCCGCTCGCGGTGCGCGACGTCGTCATGACCGGCCGGTACGGGTTCCAGGGCTGGACCCGGCGCCCGCGCGCCGCCGACCGCGAGGCCGTGGCGCACGCCCTCGACCGCGTCGGCCTGTCCGACCTCGCCGACCGGCAGATCGGCGCGCTGTCCGGCGGCCAGCGCAAGCGCGCGTTCGTCGCGCGCGGGCTCGCCCAGGGCGCGACGACCCTCCTGCTCGACGAGCCGTTCGCCGGCGTCGACAAGCGCTCCGAGGCGACGATCACCGCCCTGCTGCGCGAGCTCGCGGCCGACGGCGCGTGCGTCCTCGTCTCCACCCACGACCTGCACGCGCTGCCGGCGCTCGCGGACGAGGCGGTCCTCTTCCTGCGCCGGGTGCTCCTGCGCGCGACCCCCGCGGAGGTCCTGCGCCCGGAGAACCTCGCGCTGGCATTCGGTCTGGAGGCCGCGCCGTGACCGTCCTCGACCCCCTCCTCGAGCCGCTGTCGTTCGAGTTCATGCGCACCGCGCTCGCGGTCACGCTCATGGCGGGCGTGGTGTGCGGGGTGCTCTCGTGCTGGCTCGTGCTGGTCGGCTGGTCGCTCATGGGCGACGCCGTGTCGCACGCGGTCCTGCCGGGCGTCGTCCTCGCGTACGTCGTCGGCGCGCCCTTCGCGCTCGGTGCGCTGCTGTTCGGCCTGCTCGCGGTGACGCTCATCGGGGCGGTGCGCGACACGAGCCGGGTCAAGGAGGACGCGGCGATCGGCGTCGTGTTCACGACCCTGTTCGCACTGGGCCTCGTGCTCATCTCCGTGACGCCGAGCCAGACCGACCTCAACCACATCCTCTTCGGCAACCTGCTCGGCGTCTCCCGGGCCGATCTCGTGCAGGTGCTCGTGCTCGGCGCGGTCGCGCTCGCCGTCGTCGTGCTCAAGCGGCGCGACCTCACGCTGTTCGCCTTCGACCCCGTGCACGCGCACGCGATCGGCCTGTCCCCGCGCCGGCTCGGCGCGCTCCTGCTGGGCCTGCTCGCCCTGACGGTCGTCGTGGCCCTCCAGGCGGTGGGCGTCGTGCTCGTCGTCGCGCTGCTCATCACGCCCGGCGCGACGGCGCACCTGCTCACCGACCGGTTCTCGCGCATGCTGTGGATCGCCCCGCTCGTCGCCGCCGGGAGCGGGGTGGTCGGCCTCTACGCCAGCTACTACCTCGACACCTCGTCGGGCGGCACCGTCGTGGTGACGCTGGGCCTCGCCTTCGCTCTCGCCTACCTCCTCAGCCCGCGGCACGGGCTGGTCGCCACGCGGTTCGCGAGCGCCCGCCGACGGCGCCTCACCCGGGTCTGACCGCACGTGTGCGCGAGATCTCCACGTCTTCACCCGTGATTGTCGGGTTCTTCCCAGGTTCGACGGTCACACTGGTGGACATGTCAGCGTGGACGTGCCAGCAGCAGGCGACCCCCTTCCGGACCAGGCGTCCGCACGGGTGGCGGCGGCGAGCCTCCTCGCCCTCGCATGATGCTCCCGTTCGCGGCGCGGTCCACCGCCTCCGAGGTCGAGGTCGAACAGCTCATCGCCCAGGCGCAGGTCCAGACCCGCACCATCGACGACGACCTCGAGCGCGTGACCCTGCACCTCGCCGCCCTGGCCCCCGCGCTGCGCGGAAGCGTCGTCGACGCCGTGGGCTCCGTGGAGGCGGCGACGTCGGAGGCCCGGGCCGCGCTCGCCCGCGCGGCCGACGCCGACGCCGCCGCGGACGGCACGGCGGCCACCGCCCTCGGCGACGCCCAGGTCGCGCTCGACGCCGCCTCGGCCCAGCTCCGGTACGTCACGGACCTCGCGCACCAGCACGACGCCGACGTCGCCGGCGCCCTCGAGCGGCTCCAGGCGCACATCGACGAGCTGCGGGGCGAGACGAGCCGCGCCGGGTCCTGACGCGGGCGCGAGCGACGGTGGGGAGTTTTCCCCCTGTTCAGGCCGACGTCCGTGCACCACAATGAGGGCCGCACCGCGCGGGACCGCCCGCGCACCGTCCGGACTCGACGCACGCGTCGGCCCCACAGAAAGCAGAGCACCCATGACCCAGCAGTACCCCTCCGCCCCGCAGGCTCCCTCGGCGCACTACGGCGGCGCCCCGGTCGAGGACCCGGGCAAGACGCTCGGCATCGTCGGCCTCGTCCTCGCGTTCGTGTTCTCCATCGCCGGCATCGTCGTCAGCGCGATCGCCCGCAAGCAGAGCCGCGAGGCGGGCTTCGACAACACGATCGCCAAGTGGGGCCTGATCCTCAGCATCGTCTTCACCGTGCTGGGCGTGATCCTCGGCATCATCTACGTCTCGCGATCGGCGCGCTCATCGCGAGCGGCGAGGTCGCGACGTACTGACGACCCCGTCCCCGACCGAGGCCGTCGCCCCTGCCCGTGGCGGCGGCCTTCGTCGTCGCGCGGCGCGGCCCGCACGACCTGGTGGCGGAAGGATCCGGCACCCGGCACGGTTGAGCCCGACGCCGCGCCCGTCCGAGGCGGGCGGGTCCACGCGAGCGCACGAGGACGAGGAGAGACGATGACGGAGCCGACGACCACACCCCCGACGGGTCCGGCCGGCGCGCCGGACCCCGCGAGCCTCGAGCTGGGGCTCGACACGTTCGGCGACGTCACCGCCGGGCCGGACGGCACCCCCGTCGCCGCGGCGCGGACGGTCCGCGACGTCGTCGAGGAGGCCGTGCTCGCCGACCAGGTCGGGGTCGACTTCTTCGGCGTCGGCGAGCACCACCGCGAGGACTTCGCCGTCAGCGCGCCCGAGGTCGTGCTCGCGGGCGTCGCGACGCGCACGTCGCGCATCCGGCTGGGGTCGGCGGTGACCGTGCTCAGCTCGGACGACCCCGTGCGGGTGTTCGAGCGCTTCTCGACCGTCGACGCGCTGTCCGAGGGGCGCGCCGAGGTCATCCTCGGGCGCGGGTCGTTCATCGAGTCGTTCCCGCTGTTCGGCTACGACCTCGCCGACTACGAGGTGCTGTTCGAGGAGAAGCTCGACCTGTTCGTGCGCCTGCTCGACGAGGGCCCCGTGACGTGGTCGGGTACGACGCGCGCCGGGCTGGCCGGCCAGGAGGTGTACCCGAAGACCGAAGGCGGGCGGCTGCGCACGTGGGTGGGGGTCGGCGGGTCGCCGGAGTCGGTCGTGCGCACCGCGCGGCACGGGCTGGGCCTCATGCTCGCGATCATCGGCGGCGAGCCCGAGCGCTTCCGCCCCTACGTCGACCTGTACCACCGGGCCGTCGCCGAGCTCGGCACGCCGACCCTCCCGGTCGGCGTGCACTCCCCCGGCCACGTCGCGGAGACCGACGAGCAGGCGCAGGAGGAGGTCTACGAGCACTTCGCGGCCATGAACAACCGCATCGGCCGCGAGCGCGGCTGGCCGGCGTACCACCGCGGCCGGTTCGCGCACGACATCCGGGACGGGTCGCTGTACGTGGGCTCCCCCGAGACGGTCGCGCGCAAGATCGCGTCGACGGTGCGCACGCTCGGGCTCGGCCGGTTCGACCTCAAGTACTCCAGCGGAACGCTCCCGCACGCGACGATGATGCGCAGCATCGAGCTCTACGGGACGCAGGTGGCGCCGCGCGTGCGCGAGCTGCTCGCCGAGGGCTGACGGGCCCGACCTCGGGACGTGCCACCGCCGAGCACCGGCCGGCCCGCTGCCGAGCACGAGGTTGGTGTCGCCATCGCGCGAAAGGCGACACCAACCTCGTTCTCGAGGGCGAGAAAGGGCGTGCTCAGGCGGTGAAGCCGACGCGCGAGCCGCCCGCGTCACCGACCGGCGGGGCGGCGCCGTCCGGGTCGACGCCCGCGGCGCGCAGCGCCCGCTCCTCGAGGTCGCGCGGCAGCCCGACGCCGGGCCGGTCCTCGCGCCGCGGCGGCGTCTCGCCGTGCTCGTCGAGCTCCTGCAGCCAGGCCCACGTGTCGTGGACCGTCTCGCGCACGTCGCGCGTGCGCAGCCCGAGGCCGAACGCCAGCGACGTGTCGGAGCCGTGCAGGGCGTCGTGCAGCTCGCCCGGCGGGATCCACACCGGGAGCTGCGTCCACGGCGCGATTCCCGCCTCCAGGACCGTCTCCGGACCGACCCAGACGAGCTCGGCGGGCGGGTTCCCCGCCGCCGCGGCGGCGTCGGCGGTGACCGCGACGCACGCGGAGAGGAGCTCGCGCATCGTGGCGTGCCCGGGCGCGGAGACGACGTCGACCGGCCCCGACGCCCCGGTGATCGCGGCGTCGAGCGCGAACGCGGCGAGGTCGCGCGCGTCGACGAGCTGCAGCGGGAGCTCCGCCGGACCCGGCGCCAGCACGGGGCCGCCCTGGGCCACGCGCCGCAGCCACCAGGGGAGGCGCCCGACGTTCTCGCGCGGGCCGAGGATCAGTCCCGCCCGCAGCAGCAGCGCGCGGTCGCCGAGGGCCTCGACCGCGGCGATCTCCGCGCCCCGCTTGGCGCGCGCGTAGTCGTCGTACGCCTCCTCGTCCGGGTCGCCGTCCACGAGCGGCGCCGACTCGTCGGCACCGCGCGGCGGCCACGGCCGGTAGACCGACCGGGAGGAGACGTACACGTACCGGCTGTCCCCGGGGACGCGGCCCGCGAGGAGGCGCGCGGCGTCGCGCACCGCGGCGGGCCCCCACGACCACGTGTCGACGACGACGTCCCACTTCTGCGCGACGTCGTCCGAGCGCAGGGCGTCCAGGCCGTCGGCCCGGGTGCGGTCCCCGACGAGCGAGGTGACGCCGTCGGGCGCGGGCCGGGTGCCGCGGTTGAGCACCGTGACGTCCCACCCGCGGGCGAGCGCGTCGTCCACGACCGCGCGGCCCAGGAAGTCGGAGCCGCCGAGCACCAGGAGTCGAGTCGTCATGCTCCTCAGGGTCGCGCGCTCCGGGCCCGCCCGCAGCCCGTTACGCCTCGGGCAGAGCAGATCCGTCGCCGAGCCCGGGGTTCCGACCCGATCACCGCCACCATCGATGCGCGGACCCGGGTTCGAGCGGGGTCAGGACCGTTCAGTCGGGGTCGGTCGGGTCGAGCGGCAGGTGGTGGTCGAGGTTCACGACGCCGCGGCGCCAGTACCCGGAGACTCGCGAGCTGGTCAGGGCGTGCGCCCACCGTACGGCGCAGGTGCCGGCGGACCGGCACGAGGTCGCCGGCCTCCCCTGCCGCGACGACGAGCTCGTCGTCGGCCGGGCCGCCGAGCGCGCGGACGGCCTCGGCGAGCTGGCCCGGCCCGTCGGTGCGGTAGAGGATCTCGACGTCCGCGTGCCCGAGCTCGTCCTCGACGAACGCCTCGTCGACGTCGTCGCCGATCTCGACGACCGCGGTGACCGGGACGTCGGCGCCGACGGCCTCGACCCAGCGCGCCGCCGCGGGCAGGCCCGTCTCGTCGACGGCGAGCGTCAGCCGGCCGACGCCTCCCGGGCGCCGACGCTGCCGCGCGGCCCGGCGAGCACGAGCTCGTCGCCCTCCTGCGCGCGCGCCGCCCAGGCTGACGCCGGGCCCTCGTCGCCGTGCAGGACCCAGTCGACGTCGACCTCCGCGACGCCGTCGACCGTGCGCGCGGCGCGCACCGTGTAGTCGCGCGAGATGGACACGACGCCCGTGGGCCGCTGCAGGCCACCGTCCGGCGTGATCGTCGCGCGTGCAGGACGCCGGTCGCCGGGTCGGGGAAGAAGACCTTGACGTGGTCCTCGGGACCCGGGACCCGTAGCGCCGCGAGCGACGACGCGGCGGCCGGGTCCGCGCCGTCGACGTCGCGGAACGTGATCCGGCGGAGCGAGCCCGAGGTCTCCCGGACGGCGTGGACGCGCACACGGCGCGGGACGAGGTCGAAGCGGGTGGTCTCACGGCGCAGCATGCGGCGATGCTGCCACGTGCAGACGGCGCCGATCGAGCCCGAGCGTCCACGCCGCGCCCGCGAGCACGACGGCGCCCGTCGCGGCGAAGGCCCACGGGATCCCGAGGCGCTCGGCGACGAGGCCGAGCA
Organism: Cellulosimicrobium sp. CUA-896; assembly: GCF_001942335.1. Classification (GTDB taxonomy): domain Bacteria; phylum Actinomycetota; class Actinomycetes; order Actinomycetales; family Cellulomonadaceae; genus Cellulosimicrobium. The sequence continues at coordinate 15,133 of NZ_MKKH01000004.1, forward strand.
CGAGCGGCCCGGCGAGGCCGAGGTCGATGCACGCCGACGCGGTGCCCGCCGCCGCGCCGCGCTCGGCGGCCGGCACGCCGGCGAAGATCGCGGCGAAGAACGCGGGTGTGCTCAGCGCGACGCCGACGGCGAGGACCGCCGTCCCGACGACGAGCCCGGCCGGGGAGCGCCAGGCCGCGCACAGCGCGACGCCCACCGCGACGACGACGAGCGCGCCCGCGCCGAGGAGCAGGGGCCGGTGGCGGTCGACGACGCGCGCGAGCGCGAGCCGGCACACGACGACCACGGCCCCGTAGACGGCGACGACGAGGCTCGTGGGCGACACCCCGACGTCGGCCGCGTGCAGCGGCGCGAAGGCGAGGAACCCGCCGATGACGACGACCGACGCGAGGAAGCCGACGGACGGCGGGACCGCGGCGCGGTGCACGAGGGGACCCGGGTCCGCGCCGCGCTCGCCCGGCACGAGCGTCTCGGGCAGGCCGGCGCTCAGCACGGCGGCGAGCGCGCAGCACACCGCCGCCCCGTACCACGCGGTCCTGAGCCCACCGGCGGCGACGAGCGCCTCGCCGAGCGGCGGGCCGAGCGCGAGTCCCAGGTAGAGCCCGAGCGAGTTGTAGCTGAGGGCCTCGCCCCGACGGCTCTCGGGCGCGAGGTCGACCAGCACGGCGAAGGAGGCGACGAAGAACGCGGCCTCCGCGCCGCCGGCCGCGAGGCGGAGCAGCACGATCGGGACGATCTCCGACGTGTGCGCCAGGAGCAGCACGATCGGCACGCCGGCGAGCGCCCCTCCGACGAGCAGGGGCCGCCGGCCGCGGGTGTCGCCGACCCGTCCCGCGAGGGGCCGCAGCAGGAGGGCCGTCACGGCGAACGCGCCGAAGGCCAGGCCCGCCGCCGCCGCGCTGCCGCCCGCGGGTCCGGTCACCTGCAGCGGCAGCACCTGGATGGTGACGCCGGCGGCGACGAACCAGGCGAGGTCGGCGGCGGCGAGGCGCACGAAGGGTCCGGTGAGGAGCCGCTCGCGCGGTGCGGTGGCGGAGGCCGCCGCGGGCCGTGCGGCCGGGGCGTGACGGGTGCTCATGCCGTCGAGCGTGCGCCGGTGCCGCCCGGCGGGCATGGGTAGACCTACGCATCCTCCGGTGCGGCAGGGCGGTCGGGCGCCTCCACGAGACCGTGCCGCAGCGCGAACATCGCCGCGCCGGCCCGCGTCGAGACACCGGTGTGCGCGTAGACGTCCTGGACGTGGTGCTCGGCGGTCCGTCGGGAGATGACGAGCTCGCGCGCGATCTGCGCGTTGGACAGGCCGCGCGCGACGAGGCGGAGCACCTCGACCTGGCGGGGCGTGAGCCCCGAGGGCCGCACGTGAGGCGCGGACCGCGGGCCCGGCCGGTCAGGTCTCGTCCCGGCGAGGACCGCGTCGACCGCGTCGGCGTCGAGACGGCCCGCGACGGACTCGGCGCGCAACCAGGACGCGGCGGGCTCCGGTGCCGCTGGCGCGAGCCCGGGCCGCCCCTCGACCCGCGCCCGGTACGCGTCGGCGGCGGCGAGGACGCGCGAGGCGAGCGACAGGTGCGGCCCGGTGAGGCCTCGGTGGTAGCCGCTGCCGTCGAGCCGCTCGTGGTGCTCGCCGACGAGGCGTGCGACCCCGGCCAGCTCGGGCACCCGACCGACGATCCGCTCGCCGTGGTACGCGTGCAGGCGCGCCTGCTCCCGCCCGGTCGCGCTCGGCGCCGTGGTCCGCGCCCAGACCGCGCTCGGCACGCCGACCTTCCCGAGCTCGTGCAGGTGGCCTGCCAGTGCGAGGTCCGCGACGTCGTCGCCGGCGAGCCCGAGCGTCAGCGCGGCACGCCGGGCCAGGGCGGCGACGGCCTCGGCGTGACCGAGCGTGCCGGGCGCCTTGAGGTCGACGAGACGCCCGAACGTCCGCGCCACGTCGACCGCGGTGTCGTCCGGGACGCGCCGGACGGGATCGGGCTCGGCGTCGAGCACCGCGCGGTACGCGTCGATCTCGTCGAGACCCTCGAACGTCGACGGCGCGCCGGCCAGGAACGCGGCGACGAGCGCCGGGTCGAGCGCCGTGCCCGAGCGGCGGCGCAGCTCGTCCGGCACGGCCGGGAGCCCGGCGTCGAGCGCGGTCGCCACGGCGACCGAGGCGACGTGGACGATCCGCGTGGCGAGGGGGATCTCGTCGCCGTGCACGGGCGGCACGCCCGAGCCGTCCCAGGCCGTGACGACGTGACCGAGCGCCTGCTGAACACCCTCGGGCAGGCCGAGGTCGCGGGACGCCGCACGCGCCACCTCGCACGTCGCGGTCGGCGCCGGCGCGAGGGTCCGGGCCGTCGCGAGGGTCCGCGCGAGCACGCGCGCCCGCGAGCGGCCGGTCGCGGCGGCCAGCCCGGGGACCCACTCGCGCAGCACGTCGCGCGCGCTCGAGAAGTCGGTGCGCAACGCGGACCGTGTCGCGGCGACGTCGTCGCCCCACAGCAGACCGGTCTCGTAGGCGAAGGCGGTGCAGCCGACGTGCTGGAGGAGGCCCGCGTAGAGGACGTCGGCGACCTCGTCCGGCGCGCAGCCCAGCCCCCGGGCGAACCGCGTCGCGACGACGCACCGGGTCAGCGCCTCGTCCAGCACCGCCCCGGTGCCGAGGTCGGTCACGGCCGACAGCCCGCCGAGAAGCCCCAGCAGCCGGAACACCCCTCCACCATGGCACCTCCGTCACGGGTCGGCCCTACCGTGGGTCCATGACGACCGAGGTGCGCTCCGCCGTCGGACGCTTCGCCGACTTCGCGACCGTCGTGGGCCCGAAGAGCCCGGGCGTGCAGGGCTGCTGGTGCATGTCGTACCGCGACAGCCGCGTCGCGAACGAGGACCGCCCGGCGTACATGGCCGGTCTGTGCGAGTCGGACCCCGGCCCGGGCGTGCTGGCCTACGTCGACGGCGAGGTCGCGGGCTGGTGCTCCGTCGCGCCGCGCAGCACGTACCGGCGGCTCATGCGGTCCCGGACCATCCCGTTCGTCGACGAGCTCGAGGCCTGGAGCGCGGTGTGCTTCGTGGTGCGCGCCGGGTACCGCGGCCGGGGCCTCATGCACGACCTGCTCGCGGGCGCCGTCGAGCACGCGGCCGCCCACGGCGCGCCCGCGGTCGAGGGCTACCCCGTGGACAGCCGCGGCGAGCGGGTCGACGTCATCTCCGGCTACGTCGGCACCGTCCCGCTGTTCGAGGAGGCCGGGTTCGTCCGCGCCGCCCCGACGACGGGCGTGAGCGGTGGCGTGGCCCGCGTCGTCATGCGGACGGTCCTGCGCTGAGCCTCCGGTGAGCACCCCGCGGCGGTGATGACCTCGCGTCCGTCGTCCCGGGCCCGACCGCCGCCGGTCGCCGCAGGTTCACCGGCGGGAACGGATCCGTTCACGTCGTTCCGGCACCGTGCGAAGGACATCCCCAAGGAAGGGTTCTCTTCGCATGCCTCTGTCACGACATGCCGTCATCAGACACATCGCGGGGCTCACGGCGACCCTCGTCGCCGGTGGATCGATCGCGGCCGTCCCGGCTGCGGCGGCCGCGGCCACCGACGTCGCCCCGAGCCGGTCGTTGGTGGTCACCGAGATCGCTCCCGACACCGTCGGCCACGACGACTTCGAGTTCTTCGAGGTCACCAACACGACCGGCGATCCCGTCGACGTCGCCGACCACGTCTTCACCTACGTCTACACGAACGCGGGGACGTCGAGCAGCGACAAGGTGCTCACGCTCACCGAGGAGACGGCGACGATCCCCGCGCACGGCAGCGCGGTGCTGTGGTTGCAGTACACCTCGGCCACGGTCGACAGCTTCGCCCGCTCCGACGCGGACTTCCGCGCCGCCGTCGGCGCCGACGCCGACGTCCTGCTGCTCCACGCCACCGGGCAGCCCGGCATGGCCAACAGCGGGACGCGCGGCATCCGCGTCGACGACCCGGCGGGGCGCACCCTGAGCTGGTCGGTCTACGACCGCACCGCCACCGCGCCGGGCGTCTCGACCCACTTCGCCGTCCCCGGCGACGGGTCGACGGCCCTGGTGGAGCACTCCACCGGCCCGTACACGCCCGGTGCCGTCGACGCCGCGCAGCTCGCCCCGGTCGAGCCGGAGCCCGAGCCGACGGCGGAGCCCGAGCCCGAGCCCGAGCCCACCCTCGACGCACCCGTCCTGCAGGTGACCGAGGTGGCACCGGACACGGCGAACGTCGGCGGGGCGGACGCCTACGAGTTCGTCGAGGTCTACAACGCCTCGGACGCGCCGGTGCCGTTCTCGGAGCACACGCTGAACTACCTCTACCTCGACGCGGACCACGGCGTCACCAGCAGCACGCTGTGGCCGGCGACGCCGTCCGACCCGATCATCGAGCCCGGACGGACGCTGGTGCTCTGGGTCAAGAACGGCGCGAACGACGCCCTCGACGCCGCCGACTTCAACGCCCACTTCGGCAGCACCCTGACGGCGGGCGTCGACCTCGTGGAGATCTTCTCCGGCGGCATGGCCAACGGCGGTCTGCGCGGCCTGCAGGTCGAGACCAACACCGGGCACGTGGTCTCGCGCGCCGACTACATGAACAACGACCAGACCCTCCCCGACCAGCCGATCCAGTACCGCTGGGACGAGGGCACGAGCCAGACGCTCGTCGGGCCCGGCGCGCCGACGCCCGGCCAGGTCTCGAGCGACCAGGTGCCCGCCGGGCTCGTCGTCACGCCGCAGGACGACGAGGCGCCCGTGGTCACCGACCTCACGGGCAGCGACGACGCCCCGGAGACGGACGGGCTGGCCCTGCTGGTCGAGGCGACGGACGACCGTCTGGTCAGCACCGTCGAGCTCACGCTGACCTCGGACGTCGGGGCGCCGGTCACCCGGCTGCTGCGCGCCGAGGCCGCCGACCGGTACTCGTACGCCGTGCCCGCCGTCGACCTCTACGGCAAGTCCTGGGTGGAGTACACCGTCCGGGCGTCCGACGGGCAGAACGGGACCACGCTCGGCCCGGTCCGGGTCGAGCTGGACGACAGCGGCGACGCACCCGTGCGGCTCGACGTCGCCGACGGGCAGTACGTCGGTGGCGAGACGCGCGTCGCGGCGACGACCACCGGTGACCCCGCGGACCTGAGCCTCGCGATCGACGGGGCCGAGGTCGACGACCTCACCCCGGCGCTCGAGGGTCCCGCGCTGTTCGCGTTCGAGGCGACGAGCACCGACGCCTTCTTCCGCAACGGCGTCCGGCTGGGCGACGACGTGCTGACGATCTTCGACGAGGCTTCTACTCCCGCGTCGAGACCGTCACGAGCGAGGTGCCGGTCGAGCGCATCGTCGCCGGGGAGGACCTGACCCTGGGCATCTACGCCGGCACCAAGGCGTGGCCCGAGCCGGACCCGGACGAGAACAACGACGACTTCGCGGCCATGAACCTGCGGCTCGCCCTGCCCGACGGTCGCGTGCTGCGCCCCGACGTGTGCGCCGGCGCGGGCGAGGGCCAGGAGGAGACGGTCCGCGAGTGCCCGGACCCCACCACGCGGATCGGCTTCAACGACGCGAACCAGGTCTACTTCACGGCTACGTTCGCCGTGCCGCAGGACGCGTTCGACTCGCTCGCGCACACGTGGGACACCTCCGCGGTGGACGACGGCGAGCACACCGTTTCCGCGACGCGCGGCGACGGCGCGGGGAACGAGACGGTGACGCGCACCGTCGTCGTGGACAACACCGCCCCCGAGCTGACGACGGACCTCGTCGACGGCGAGACCTACCGCGGGACGGTCACGGTCGACGCGCAGGCGTCGGACGCAGGCTCCGGCGTCGACACCGTCACGGCGACGCTCGACGGCGAGCCGGTCGAGCTGCCGCACACGACGTCGTCGCTCGATCTCGCCGCCGGTGAGCACGTCGTCGTCCTCACGGCGACGGACGCCCTGGGCAACACCGCGGAGCGGACCGTCACGTTCACGACCCCGGACGAGGTGCCCGACGTCGAGCTCGGCACGCCGGCGGACGGCGCGTCCGTGGACGCGGGCGACGTCACGCTGTCCGCGACCCCGAGCTCCGCGACGGGCGACGACCTCGACGTGGAGTTCCGCGTCGGGCACTCCTTCGACGCCGCCGACCCGGAGGTCGAGGCGTTCGCGGGGACCACGACCGACGCCGTGTCGACCGTCCGGGACGACCGCGCGGCCCTGAGCGCCGAGGAGGTCGAGCGGATCACCGGCACGGACGGCCTGTCCTCCGAGGTCTCCTCCGACACCGCGCTGCCCTACCAGCTGTTCACGGTGGACGTCCCGGAGGACGCCGTCGCCGACGGCGAGGCGCGGATCGCCTGGTCCGGCTCGGCGAACGCCGACGCCAAGGTGCTGCTGTCGGTGCTCGACGTGGCCGACGGCACGTGGACCGAGGTGGACCGCCACGTCACGACCGACGGCGCGCCGACCGAGTTCGAGCTCGGCGGCACGGTGCCGCTGGACGGGCACGTCCGGGACGGCGAGATCACGGTGCTCGTGCAGCACTCCGAGGGCTTCGCGGGGACTCCGCGCTCGGAGCGGGCGGACGTGGCGACGCCGTACCACCCCGACGCCACGCCCCGGTCGGAGTACGACTTCACGATCGCCTGGGAGTCGGACACGCAGTACTACAACGACAACCAGGGGATGCCGACGGACGGCTCGGGCGACGAGTGGTACTCCCACCAGGAGGCGATCCACGACTTCGTGCTCGAGGCCCGCGACGAGGTGAATCTCCAGTACCTCGTCCACACCGGCGACATCGTCGACGACTGGGACCAGGAGCACCAGTGGCTCAACGCCGACCCGTCGTACCGCAAGCTCGACGACGCGGGGCTCCCGTACGGCGTGCTGGCGGGCAACCACGACGTCGGCGGAGCGCTGGCCGACTACTCGCAGTACTCCACGTACTTCGGGGCCGACCGCTTCTCCGGCAACCCCTGGTGGGGCGGTGACATCCAGGACAACCGCGGCCACTACGACCTCGTCAGCGTCCAGGGCGTCGACCTCCTGCTGCTGTACATGGGCTGGGCGCCCGGCGACGAGCAGATCGCATGGATGAACGAGGTCATCGCGAAGTACCCGGAGCGCAAGGTCTGGATCAACCTGCACGAGTACATGCTCACCACGGGCGGGCTCGGACCGATCCCCCAGCGCATCCTCGACGAGGTCGTCGCGCCGAACCCGAACGTCGTGCTCGTCAGCTCGGGTCACTACCACGACGCCTTCACCCGGACCGACGACTTCGACGACGACGGCGACGGAGTGGCGGACCGCACCGTCTACTCCATGCTGTTCGACTACCAGGGGCTGCCCGAGGGCGGGCTCGGGTACCTGCGCCTGCTGCACTTCGACAACGAGGGCGGCGCGGACGGCACGGGCCGGATCGTCGTGCGCACGTACTCGCCGTCGCTGGACGTCTTCGACTCCGACAACGCCGCGCTCAACGACCCGCCGGGGATGCAGGACTTCGAGATCCCCTACGCCGCGCTCGGGATCGAGCCGACGACGAAGCGCCTCGCGACCGACGGCCTGACGGTCGACGTGCTCACCGGTGAGACCGTCGACACGGTCTCCGGCGTGCCGAGCGGGACGTCCGTGTCAGGCACGTGGGCCGACGTCGAGCCGGGCGAGCACGGGTGGTACGTCGTGGTGACCGGCCCGCACGGCGGGACCGTCACGTCCCCCGTCCGCACGTTCACCGCGGGCGAGCCGGCCGACCCGTCGCTGCTCATGGACGTCACGGCCGAGCCGCGCTGCCTCGCGGGGCGGGTGTACCTCGCGGTCCGCGTGACGAACGCCGACGACGCCGCGCTCGACGTGCGGTTCGACACGGCCTACGGCGCGAAGGACTTCGCCGCCGTCGCGCCGGGCCGGTCGGCGTACACGTCGTTCCCGACCCGGTCCGGCACGGTCGAGGGCGGCGAGGTGACCGTCACCGCGTCCGCCACGGACGGCGCCGGCCCCGAGGAGGCCGTCACGGTGCCGTTCGAGGGCGTCGCCTGCGGCTGACCCTCCGCCGGTCCGCACGAGCGTCGTGACCCGTCCGCCCCTCCGGGCGGGCGGGTCACGCCGTTCTTCGGCCCGGCAGCGCGTGCCAGGGGCCGCGGGTGTCGCCCGGCTCCTGACCGCGGGTCCACCACTGCGCGACGTACGACGCGCCGTCGTGGACGGCGACGTCCCCAGGCTCGAAGATCCGGCTGCGGGTCCAGAGCGCGGTGCCGTCCGGCGCCGTCGCGATCTCCTGCCACGGGCAGTGCGCCGACGCGCCGGGCTCGCGCCCCCGCGAGCGCCATGCGGCCTCGAACACCGCTCCGCCGCAGGAGACACGGTCGCCGAGGACGTAGACGGCGTCGACGTCCCAGACGGCAGGCCCCGGGCACGGGGCGGGTGCGGCCGGGAGCTCGGCCGGTCCGAAGGCGTCGTGGACGACGGCGCGGGCCTCGCCGAGCGGCGGCGCCTCCTCGACCGTGCCGTGCCCGCCGCCGACCTCGGGCAGCGTCGCGGCCCCGTCCAGGTACATCGTCGTCCTGCCCCCTGCCTCGTCGACGACCGCGTCGTGCGCACGGCGGCCGGGGACTCACCCGAGCGCAGTCTCACGCCGGGACCTGACCGGCGGGCGAACACGCCCTGACGCCGGGCGGAACTCTCGCGGTCGGCCACGAGACGGGCAGGGGCGCCGCGCCGCGGGCGACGCCTCAGGCGCGGTCGCGACCGGGCCGTCGCGGGGCGCCGTCCGGCGTCGACTCGTGGTCCTGGTCGGCGGCGTAGGCGGCGAAGACCTCGGTCGTCGACCCGCCCGTCCGTAGGTAGGACTCGTCGAGCAGCGCGGCGAACCGGTCGAGCGTCCACCGCAGCGACGCGCCCGAGCGGCGGGTCTCGGGGTCGTCCGAACGCAGGGCGCCGTCCGCGAGCGCCACGCCCGTCGAGATTGCCGCGGGCAGGGCCTCGTCGGCCACGGAGTCGCGGAAGTAGTAGGTCTCCCCGTAGTGCCGCATCTCGACGTGCACCATGCCGACCTCCTGCCCGAGGTCCTCGAGCGTCGTGACGGGGACCTCGACCGTCCGCCCGGCGCCGTCGCCCGAGATGCGGTCTGCGGCGGCGAGAGCGGTCAGGCGCCGCGCCAGGGACCGTCGGCGCGTGAGCGCGGGCGACACCTGGAGGACCCACGACATGGACGCGCTGAGCAGGGCGAACCCCACGATGGCCTGCACCGCGGTCCACAGCCGCGTCCACGGTGTCGTCGGCACGATGTCGCCGATGCCGAGCGTGGACAGGCCGACCATCGAGACGTACACCGTGCTCACGAGGCGTTCCCCGACCGTGACGGCCGGCGGGCCGGCGGTGTCGTCGAAGCCGCTCGGCATGTGCGGCCAGAACACGAGCCCCCACGCGAGGATCACCCCGCCCGCCCACACGAGGACGACGGTCGCGAGCACGAGCGGGCCGGCGAGGTCCATCAGCAGGCGACGGGGCCTCGACCGGGCCGGGAGACGGTGCATCACCGCCCAGATCCCGCGACCCACGAGGCCGCTCAGGCGGCCTTCCCCGGCCGGGTGCCACAGCGTGTGGAAGACGTCGCGCAGCACCAGCACGATGACGGCGATCCCCGCGACGGTCAGGACGACGTCCATGAACCTCCCTCTCTCGGCGTGCGATCACCGTAGGCGCGGTGCGGGGGCTACGCCCGGAAACGGCCGCCCGTTCGCGCGCCGGTGGTCGTCGCCTTCGCCGAAAGAAGCCACATGGATGCATTACGTGGCAGTAGCATCAGGTTTTGTGAAGACCGGGCCATCGCTGCTGACACCCTTCGTCCGCTCCGACGCGCAGGGGGCGGTGCTCGCCGAGACGCTGCTCGACCCGAGCACCGAGCTGTCGATCTCCGAGATCGCGCGTCGAGCCGACGTCCTCCCCGCCGTCGCTCACCGCGAGGTCACCCGTCTCGTCGAGGCTGACGTGCTCCGCGACCGCCGGCAGGGGAACAACCGGCTCGTCCGCCCGAACACCGAGCACCCGCTGTGGTCGCTCATGTCGCAGCTGGTCGCCGAGACGTACGGCCCGGTTCCCGTGCTCCGCCACCTTCTCGGCGGCATCGACGGCGTCGCTGGGTCCTTCATCTACGGCTCGTGGGCGGCACGCCGATCCGGACAGCCGGGTCCCCCACCCCGAGACATCGACGTTCTCGTCGTGGGAACGCCGTCGCGCACCGATCTGCTCGACGTCGCGGACGCGGCGCGGGAGAAGCTCCACCTCGACGTCAACATCCACGCCACGACGCCAACGGCCTGGGCGGCGAAGGACGACCCGTTCCTCGTGACCGTCGCGTCCCGGCCGCTGATCGAGCTGACCCGATCGGAGACCGCCGATGCCTGACTCCTCCGCAGCGCTCACTGGCGACCTCGGCTGGCGACCGGATGCGCCCGCGACCGCGTTCCTCCTCGACCGCGGCCAGATCGAGCGCGTCGAACCCCACGCCGCGCACGGCGGTCGTAGCAGCGCGGTCGCACCCGATCCCGTCTCGAACCGGAACTCTGCCGGCAGTGGCTCGCCCTTGATGCGGGACGGGAGGTTCATGGGACTTCAGGGCCGGGCTTTCCAGGGATCGACGACGTCCACGCCGGTGCCGACGAAGTCCCGCCCGTTGCGCGTCGCGAGCGTCGCACCGTGCATTAGGCAGAGGGCGGCGATCTGCCCGTCGGCGGTGCCGATCGGCCACCCGGCACGGTCGCGCGCCGCCGCGACCGCTCCGAACGCCTGCGCAGCCGCGACGTCGAGGGCGAGGACACGCGGGGCCAGCGCGTCGAGGACGCGCTCGACCCGCGCCACCACGTCGTCACGGCGTGCGCCCGCCGGCAGCCGGGCGACGCCGTAGGACAACTCGGCCACCGTCACGGCCGTCAGGTACAGGTCCGCGGCGTGCTGACCGTCGAGCCAGCGCACCACGGTCGGCTCGGGTGCACGCCGCGCCACCTCGGAGATGACGTTCGTGTCGAGGACGATCACCTCACGCCTCGAGCCGTGCCGCGCGCGGGACGTCGCCGCGCCGGACGTCGAAGATCCCCGGCTCGTCGTCAGCGACGCCGTCGAGCTGCTCGGCCAGCCACGACCCCAGCCCGCGCTCGACCGGGCTCGTCGACGTCGCCGCGAGCGTGAGGATGGCTCGCACCTCTGCCTCCATCGAGCGGCCGTGCGCGGCCGCGCGCTCACGCAGCCGGTCTCGCACCTGGTCGTCCACACCACGGATCGTCAACGTCGCCACGCCGATCACCTCCTTCCGCGATGCTAGCACTATGACAGCACTCAGGACGCGTTCTCGCTCGGCGAAGCCGGACGGCGATATGCGTTTGCGACGGGTTGAGAGAATGGGTGGTCGTGAGTGCAGAGCCCCAGCCGACCCAGCGTGACGAGCGCCCGCCCCGCCGTCGCCGCGGCAACCGACGCGGCCGGGGCGAGCGGACGACGTCGGGCACCCGGCAGGTGTCGCGGGCCCAGCTGGAGCGGGCGGCGGAGGCGCGTGCGACGGTGACCGTCCCGCCGATCACGTACCCGGAGCAGCTCCCCGTCTCCGCGCGGCGCGACGACATCGCCGCCGCGATCCGCGACCACCAGGTCGTGGTCGTCGCGGGCGAGACGGGTTCGGGCAAGACGACGCAGCTGCCGAAGATCCTGCTCGACCTAGGTCGCGGTCGCGCCGGCCAGATCGGCCACACGCAGCCCCGCCGTATCGCAGCCCGCACGGTCGCGGAACGCATCGCCGAAGAGCTCGGGACGGAGCCGGGGGGCGTCGTCGGCTACCAGGTCCGGTTCACCGACACCTCGAGCGAGGACACGCTCGTCAAGGTCATGACGGACGGCATCCTGCTCGCGCAGATCCAGCGCGACCCGCAGCTCCTCGCGTACGACACGATCGTCATCGACGAGGCGCACGAGCGGTCGCTGAACATCGACTTCCTGCTCGGCTACCTCGCGCGCCTCCTGCCGCAGCGTCCGGACCTCAAGCTCGTCATCACGTCGGCGACGATCGACTCCGAGCGGTTCGCCGCGCACTTCTCCCCCGCGCACCTCGCCGAGCTCGGTGGCGCCCCGGACTACGTGGTTGAGGCCTTGCCCGACGCCGCGCCCGTCGTCGAGGTCTCCGGCCGCACGTACCCCGTCGAGATCCGCTACCGCCCGCTCTCGCCCGACCGGGAGCCGCGCGGCGATGTGAAGACCGTGGCGGGACCGGCGGGCGACCGCGAGGGACGAGCGGGAGCCGGGAGGTCGAGCACGCCGCGCGACTCCCGGTCGGAGGAGAAGGACCTCGTCACCGGCATCGTCGACGCGTGCGACGAGCTGATGCGCGAGGGCACGGGCGACATCCTCGTGTTCCTGTCCGGCGAGCGCGAGATCCACGACGCCGCCGACGCGCTCGAGGGTCACCTCGCCGACCGCGTGCGCGACCCGAAGCACCCGCAGCGCGTCGAGATCCTGCCGCTGTACGCGCGCCTGTCGTCGGCGGAGCAGCACCGCGTGTTCCAGGCGCACGGCGCGCGCCGCATCGTCCTCGCGACGAACGTCGCCGAGACGTCGCTCACGGTCCCCGGCATCCACTACGTCGTCGACCCCGGCACCGCCCGCATCTCGCGCTACTCCAAGGCAACGAAGGTGCAGCGCCTGCCCATCGAGCCCGTCTCGCAGGCGAGCGCGAACCAGCGCTCGGGCCGCTCGGGCCGCGTCGCCGACGGCATCGCGATCCGCCTGTACTCCGAGGACGACTTCCTGTCCCGCCCGGAGTTCACCGAGCCGGAGATCCTGCGCACCTCGCTCGCGTCGGTGCTGCTGCAGATGATCTCCGTGGGCGTCGTCGACACCCCGGACGACGTCGCACGCTTCCCGTTCGTCGAGCCCCCGGACACGCGCGCCGTGCGCGACGGCGTCCAGCTCCTCACCGAGCTCGGCGCCCTCGAGACCGTTGCGGCGGCCGACGGCGCGCAGCAGACCACTCGTCTCACCGAGGTCGGCCGTGTCCTCGCGCAGCTCCCCATGGACCCGCGCCTCGCCCGCATGATCTTCGAGGGTTCGCGGCTCGGCGTCGCACGCGAGGTCGCGATCATCGCCGCCGTCATGTCCATCCAGGACCCGCGCGAGCGCCCGGCCGAGCAGCGCGCCCAGGCCGACCAGCTCCACGCCCGCTTCACCGACCCCCGCTCCGACTTCCTCACGTACCTCAACGTCTGGGAGTACGTCCGTGAGCAGCAGCACGACCTCTCGTCCTCGGCCTTCCGCCGCCTCTGCAAGGCCGAGTACCTCAACTTCCTGCGCATCCGCGAGTGGCAGGACGTCGTCGCCCAGCTCCGCGAGATGTCCAAGCCCCTCGGCATCGACATGTCGTACCGCCCGCGATCGGGCCGTTCGGGAGGCTCGGGTACGGCGGGCGGCTCACCCGGGCGACAGGACGGGCGAGCGGACGGTGCGACGTCGGATGCGAAGGGCGTAGAAGCCGCGCGCGGAGACGCACGCCCGAACGCTCGAGGTGACGGCGCGGCCAGCCCGAGCAGCGGCGGCGCACCGGCTGCGGACCCGACCACGACCACGACCACGACCACGACCGACCCGAGCACCGCGTACAAGCGCGCCTGGGACGGCGACACGATCCATCGCGCGCTCCTCGCCGGCCTGCTGTCGCAGATCGGGATGCAGGACACGGGCGACGTCAAGGCGTCGTCGGTGGCGCACCTGAAGGGCGAGGCGCGCGCGAAGGCGCTGCGCCGGGCGCAGAAGCAGGCGCGCAACGAGTACACGGGCGCCCGGGGCGCACGGTTCGCGATCTTCCCCGGGTCGCCGCTGAGCAAGAAGCCGCCGGCGTGGATCATGGCGGGCGAGCTGGTCGAGACGTCGCGCTTGTGGGCGCGCGACGTCGCGCGCATCCAGCCGGAGTGGGCGGAGGAGCTCGCGGGCGACCTCGCGCGGCGCACGTACTCCGACCCGCACTGGTCGACGAAGCAGGGCGCGGCGATCGCGCGCGAGAAGGTGCTGCTGTACGGCGTGCCGATCGTCGCGGACCGCAAGGTGCTGTACGCGAAGGTCGACCCGGAGGCGGCGCGCGAGATGTTCGTGCGGCACGCGCTCGTGCAGGGCGAGTGGACGACGCACCACCGGTTCTTCCACGACAACCGCAAGCTCCTGCAGGAGGCGGAGGAGCTGGAGGCGCGGTCGCGGCAGCGCGGCCTCGTCGTCGACGACGACGTCCTGTTCGACTTCTACGACGAGCGCGTCCCCGACGACGTCGTCTCGGCGGCGCACTTCGACCGCTGGTGGAAGTCGGCGCGCCGCCGCGACCCCGACCTGCTCACCTTCACGCTCGAGCAGCTCGTGCCGGACGCCGACCAGGTCGACACGTCGCAGTTCCCCGAGTCGTGGCCCCAGGCGATCTCACCCTCCCGCTGACGTACCAGTTCCAACCCGGCACCGAGGCCGACGGCGTCACCGTCCACGTCCCCATCTCCGTGCTCAACCGTGTCACGCCCGACGGGTTCGACTGGATGGTCCCGGGCCTGCTCGACGAGCTCGCGACCGCGACGATCCGCTCGCTGCCCAAGCCGGTCCGCGTCCAGCTCGTCCCCGCGCCCGACGTCGCCCGCGACGTCGTCGCCTGGCTGCGCGAGCACACGCCCGCCTGGGAGGACATGGCCCGCGCCGGCGACATGGCCGAGCCCTTCCCCGTCGCGTTCACGCGCGCCGTCCGGGCCCTGCGCGACGTGATCATCCCGGACGACGCCTGGGGCCCCGAGCAGGCGGCTCGCCTCCCGGCGCACCTGCGCATGACGTTCCGCGTGGTCGACCCCCGACGCGGCGGCGAGGTCGTGCTCGACGAGTCGAAGGACCTCCTCGCCCTGCAGCGCCGCCTCGCCGCCCAGAACCAGGCGGCGGTCCGCGCTGCGGTCAAGGGCGCCGTGGGTGCGGCGTTGCGTGAGGCGTCCGGGGCGGGCTCCGGGGAAGGGACGGCCGTCGGTGCTCGGACTCCATCCGCGCCGCTCGTCCCTCGCGGCGCTCCCGCCAGGCCCGCCACGTCCTTCGCATCCGACGGCCGCCCCTCCCCCTCGCGTCCGGCTCACCTTCCGGCGCGGCACGCGACGGGTCCGACGGCGGCACGTCACCTCAGGCGACCGGGTCGCCCGGGCGACGTGGCCGCGGAGCGGCGGCTGCGCCCGAGGATGCGAAGGGCGTGGCGGGCCTGGCGGGAGGAGCCCGAGGAACGAGGGCTCCGGATGGTAGCCCGAGCACCTCGGGGGCAGCCGCCGCGAACCCGACCACGGCGTCCGACCCGACCGCGACGCTCGTCGCCGAGCAGACCGGGCTCACGACGTGGCCGGACGTGCCGGGCGGGGTGATCCCCGAGGCGGTGTCGACGGACGTCGGGGCCGGGGTGGTCGTGCGGGGGTACCCGGCGCTCGTGGAGGAGCCGGACGCGAAGGGCCGGCCGACGGTGGCGCTGCGGGTGCTCGCCGACGCCGCGGCGCAGGCCCGGGAGCACGCGCGGGGTGTGCGACGGCTGCTGCTCGGGGAGACGGCGCTGCAGGGTGGGCGGATCACGAGCCGCTGGACCGGGACGCAGGCGCTGACGCTGGCCGCCAGCCCGTATCGGAGCACGGAGTCGCTCGTCGCGGACGTGCAGCTCGCGGCGGTGATCGCGCTGACGAGCGGCGGGAGCGGTGCCTACTGTCCCCAGCCGGACGCCGCCGCGGTGCGGGACGCGGCGGCGTACGACGCAGCGCGGTCGTTCGTGCGGCAGCGGCTGGAGGACCAGGTGCACGCGGTCGTCGGCCACGTGGTCGCGGCGCTCACGGCGGCGCGCACGCTCGACGGCGAGATCCGCGCGTCGAACAGCCTCGCGCTGCTCAACACGCTGACGGACGTGCGTGACCAGGTGGCGGCGCTCGTGCACGACGGGTTCGTGTCCGCGACGCCGCGGCGCGCCTGCCGCACCTGACGCGGTACCTGCGCGCGGCGTCGTACCGGCTGGACAAGGCGCAGTCGAACCCGAACCGCGACGCCGAGATCGCGTGGCGCGTGCACGACGTCGAGGAGGCGTACGGCCGTGCACGGGCGGCATACGCGTCCGGGCCCGCGGACCCGGTGCGCGCCGGCGAGCTCGCCGAGGTGCGCTGGCTGATCGAGGAGCTGCGGGTGTCGCTGTTCGCGCAGCAGCTCGGGACGGACGGGCCGGTGAGCGAGAAGCGGATCCGCAAGATCCTCACGCCCGGCGGGTGGTGACGGAGCCGCTCGCTACCGCGCCGGGGACGCGATCCCGTCGAGGTCCTTCACGACGCGGCCGGACTGCCACACCGCCCGGACCGTGCTCGCGTCGCCGAACGTCGCGATCGCCGACAGCGGGTCGGCCCTCGTCAGGACGAGGTCCGCGAGCTTGCCGGTCTCCACGGACCCGAGGTGGTCCGCGAGCCCGGTGGTACGTGCGCTGACGAGCGTGCCGGCATGGATCGCCCCCAGCGGGCTCATGCCCACGTCGACCAGCAGGCGCAGCTCGTCGAGGTTGGTCCCGTGCGGGACGATGCCGGCGTCGGTGCCGAGCGCGATCGGCACCCCCGCCTCGACGGCCCGTGCGACGGCGCGCATCCCGGTGTCACGCCACCACAGCTTGCGGTCGATCGCCTCTTGCGTGGCACGCCCTGCCTGCGGGATGCGGTTCAGCGCGGACAGCGTCGGGACGAGCGTGGTGCCCCGCCCGAGCATCTCCTCGATGAGGTCGTCCGTGAGGCCGTACCCGTGCTCGATGCTGGCGGCGCCGCCGCGCACCGCCTCGCGGATGCCCTGCTCGCTCTGGGCGTGCGCCGTGACGGGCTGGGACCGGCGCCGCTTCATCTCCTCGACGATGAGCGCGACGTGCTCCTCGGGCACCCCGAGGTCGGTCGGTGCGTCGCCAGGGGTGCTCAGCCCGCCGCTGGTGCAGACCTTGATGACGTCGGCCCCGATCCGGTCGAGCCGGCGCACGGTGCGCAGGACGTCGTCCGCGGTGTCCACAACCCGCCAGCCCGGCGTCGTCGCTCGCTGCGCGTAGACGGGCAGCGAGCCGTTGGGCGCGACGGGGTCGCCATGCCCGCCCGTGGGTGACAGGAGCGCGATCGCCAGGTGCAAACGCGGCCCGTCGATGTGGCCCGCGGCCACGGCGTTGCGGAACCCCGGGGTGAGACCGCTCAGGTCGCGCGCCGTGGTGACCCCCGCGTCGAGCGTCTGCCGCAGGGAGCGAGCCGTCGAGAAGGCCTCCTCCTCGGGGAACCAGTCCTTGACGACCTCCGGGCCGACGTCGTTGGGCATGCACGCGTGGATGTGCAGGTCGAAGAACCCCGGCATGAGGTGGTGGCCCCGGGCGTCGACGACGGTGACGTCGTCCGCGGTGCCACCCGCAGCGGTGCCGTCGGCCGACTCGCCTCGCCGCGGACCGACGTAGCCGATGTGCCCGTCGACGATCTCCACCTCGGCGTCCGGGACCGGCGGGACGAGTGTCCCGTCGAGGAGGGTGGCCCCGACGATGCGGGTGCGTCCTCGGCCGGCCGGGGTACGGGGCAGGCGTGCGCCGGTCATCGGACGGATCCGGCGAGCGGACGGCGCAGGGCGGGGCGACGGGTCACAGTGGGCTCCTGTCAGGCGGGTACGGGGGCGACGGGGTCGATGTCGAGCGAGAAGTCGGGGGACCCCGGGTCGGCGCTCAGGAGCGCCCGCGTGTACCAGTGCTGGGGGTCGGCGAACACGTCGCGGGCGGGCCCGGACTCGACGACGACACCGCGGTAGAGCACCACGACGTCGTCGCTGACCCGCTGCACGACGGCGAGGTTGTGCGAGATGAAGAGCATGGTCACGCCGAGCGACTGCTTGATCTCCGCGAGGAGCTCGAGGATCTGGGCCTGGACGGACACGTCGAGCGCGACGTGATCTCGTCGGCGATGACGAGGGACGGCTCGATGACGAGGCCACGGGCGATGGCGACGCGCTGGCGCTGACCGCCCGAGAACTCGTACGGGTAGCGGTGCATGGCGTCCGCCGGCAGACCCACCTGCTCCAGCCAGTGCGCGATGAGGTCGCGGTGCCGACCGACCCGTGCGCGACGCGGGTCGACGGCCTCCGCGAGCGCCTGCCCGACGGTCTGGCGGGGCGAGAGCGACGAGAACGGGTCCTGAGGGATCATCTGGACACGGCGGCGGTAGGCGGCCAGCTCGCGACGGCTCGCCGTGGCGACGTCGATGCCGTCGACCCAGACCTGCCCGGACGACGGGCGCACGAGGCCCACCATCGCCTTGGCGAGCGTCGACTTCCCGGACCCGGACTCACCGACCACGCCGACGGTCCGCGAGCGGTCGACGGACAGCGAGACGTCCTTGAGCACGTGCGCCGACCCGAACGAGACGTTCAGGCCCTCGACGTTGACGATCGTGTCGCTCATGACCGACTCCCCTCCTGGGACACGGTGGCCGGGCGGACGTCGACGGACGGCGTCGCGGCCAGCAGCTGCTTCGTGTACGGGTGCTGCACGGTGTCGACGGTGAGCCGCTCGGTGGAGGTGATCTCCTCGACGACCTCGCCGTCCTTCATGACGAGCACCCGGTCGCACAGGCGGCGGACCACGCCGATGTCGTGCGAGATGAACAGGACGGCGGTGCCGGCCTGGGCGTTCATGCGCTTGACGATGGCCAGCACCTCGCGCTGGACCGTGACGTCGAGCGCCGTGGTCGGCTCGTCGGCGATGAGCAGGTCGGGCTCGGTGCTCATCGCGACGAGATCATGGCGCGCTGCTTCATGCCCCCGGAGAGCTCGTGGGGGTGCTGGCGCAGCCGGCCCTCCGGGTCGAGCAGCAGGACGCTGCGGAACCCTGCGGCGATTCGCGCGCGCGCCGCGCGACGGGACATCCCGCGGTGCGCGACGAGCACGTCCGAGAACTGCGATCCCAGCGTGAGCGCCGGGTTGAGGGACGTCCCGGGGTCCTGGTAGACTAGGCCGATCCGGGTCGCCAGCTCGGTGGGGGGGACCTTGCCGAGCAGGTCGGTCTCGCCGAGGGTGAGACGACCTGCGGTGGCGTGCAGCCCTTCGGGCACGAGGCGCGAGACGACCGACGCCGTCAACGACTTGCCCGACCCCGACTCGCCCACGATGCCGAGGATCTCGCCGCGGTCGATGTGGAGGGAGACGTCGCGCACCAGCTCGCGGCCGCTGCGGGCGTGCGTGACGGTGACGTGCTCGGCGGTGAGGAGCCGGCGCGTCGGGGCGCTCGTCGCGTCACCGCGTCCGGCGCGCAGGAGCCGCGCCCGAGTGCCGACGGACCGCGGGTTGGCGGCGGCCGCCAGCCCGTCGCCCACGAACAGCGCCGCGAGCGATGTGAAGAACAGGGCGAACGCCGGCCCGACGACCAGCACGGGGTTGACCATGAGTCTGCCCAGCCCGTCCTGCAGGAGGGTGCCGAAGTCGAAGGACGGGTTCTGCGAGCCCAGGCCCACGAAGGACAGGCCGGAGATCTCCACGAGCGCACCTGCGAGCGTCTGCGTCAGGAGGATGAGCATCGGCTCGGCCATGTTGGGCAGGACGTGGCGCAGCGCGAGGCGGTGCGCGGGGACGCCGACGAGCCGCGCCTGCGAGACGAAGTCGCGTTGCGACAGACCGGCCGCGAGGTTCGCCGTGAGACGGGCGAACCCGGCGACGTTGGCGATGCCGATGGCGATCACGACCGTCGTGGCGGACTGCCCGAGGATCGCCGCGATCATGATCGCGACGAGGAGCGTGGGGTACGAGACGGCGAACTCGATCGCGCGCAGGCCGAGCTCTCGCACCCGGCGTGGCGCCAGCCAGACACCGACGCCGATCGCGATGCCCGCGAGGCCGGCGATCGCGGTCGCCGCGAGCGCCATCAGCACCGTGACGCGGGTGGCCACGAGCGTCCGGGCGAGCATGTCCCGGCCGAGGGAATCCGTGCCGAGCGGGTGGCCCGGCGCGCTGCCGAGGCCGGCGTCCGAGCTGAGGGCGGTCGCCTCGTCGGTGAGGAACAACGGGGCCAGCACGGCGACCAGCACGACGACGCCGGACATGACGAGGCCGACGACGAGCGTCCCGTTCCACGAGAACCGGCGCTTGCCGCCGCCGGCCGCCACGGGCGTCGCCGTGGCGGCCGGCGCCGCGGTGGTCGCGTCAGTCATGCTTGCCTCCCAGGGTGCGGGGGTCGATGAGGCCGAGGACCACGTCGATGATCAGCGTGATGAGGATCGAGACCGTGCCGATGAGGAACACCGACGCCTGGATGACCGGGTAGTCCTTGTCGACGGCGATGGCCTGGATGACGGTGCTTCCGAGGCCGGGCCACGCGAAGACGGTCTCGACGATGAGGGCCGAGCCGAGCATCGAGGTCATGATGATCCCGGCCAGGGTGAGGGTCGTGGTGAGCAGGTTCGGCACGAGGTGCTTGGCGTAGGCGCGCAGCGGCGGGAGCCGCCAGCCCCGCGCGGTCCGCATGAAGTCCATCTCCTGTGCGACCGCCGTCTCGCGGCGCACGATCCTGGCCACGGACGAGACGCCGCCGACGGAGAGGGCGAGCACGGGCAGGACGGCCGACTCGACCGGCCCGTACGCGAGGGTGTACGCCGGTGGCAGGAGCGCGAGCCACACGGCGAACACGAGGACGAGCAGCGTGGCCTGCAGGTACGGCGGGACGGCCTGCATGAAGCCGGTGACGACGTTGAACGCCCGGTCGAGCCACCGGTTGCGGTCGCCGCGCGTGGCGATCCCGACGACGACGCCCGCGGACGTCCCACCACGAGGACGAGCGCGACCGCCGCGGCCGCGATGCTCAGCGTGTACGGGAGCGCGTTGAGGACGACCTCCGTGGCGGGCACCCCGTACCGGAACGACGTCCCGAAGTCGCCCTGCAGCACGCCGGAGACGTACTGGGCGAGCTGCGCCGTCATGGGCTGGTCGAGGCCGAGGGACCGGCGGACCTCCTCCACCTGGGCGAGGCTCGCGTTCTCCCCGGCGATCGCGGTCGCGGGGTCCCGGGGATGAGCTGGACGATGAAGAAGGTGAGCACCACCAGGAGGGCGATGTTCACGACGACGCCGACGAGGCGTCGCGCGAGGAACCTGCGCCACAGCGTGGTACGTGAGCCGGCGCGGTGGCCGCCGGACGCGTCGGGCCCGGTGCCCGCGGGGCCGTCGGCGGCCGTCGGGCCGCCCGTGCCGCCAGCCGGGGAGCTCGTGACGAGCTGCGTGGTCATGAGGACTCCTTCAGGAGCTGGCGGGCACGGACGGCCCGGAGGGGCGGTGGGTCAGGAAGCGATCCGCAGCGCGGAGACGTCCCAGTAGCCCGAGAACTCGTAGGTGTTGATGCCCTCGCGAGCGATGATGTAGTGCGTGCTGGTCGCGAGCGGCGCCACGTCGACGCGCTCCAGGACCGTCTCCTGCGCGGCGACGAGGTCGGCGCACTGCTCCTCGGGGTCGGCGGTCGACAGCGCCGCCTCGAGGAAGGCCTCGCCCTCGGCGTTGTCCGAGCTCGTGTAGTTCGTCCCGCCCTCGCCGAACGACGGGCCGATCTTCGTCAGGAGCGCCTGGTGGACGAGGCCGGAGGAGTTGGTCTCACCGCGGACGGTGAGGTCCCACGTCGTGGGCTCGGTGCGCAGCTGCTGCGCCCAGTCGGCCGCGTCGAGGGACGTCACCTCGACGTCGGCGCCCGCGGCGGAGAGGGCCTCGGTGACGTAGTCGACCGCGGGCTCCCAGTTGGTCATCGTGAGCAGTCGCACGGTCGTGCCGCTCAGCACCTCGGAGGCCGCCTCGGGGTCGTAGGGCTGCAGGAGCGACTCGTCGGTCGCGACGCAGGCGAAGCCGGAGTCGGTGACGGAGGTCATGAGGTTGCCGAGCCCGTCCAGCGCGGCGTCGTTGAACGCCGTCGCGGACACCGCCTGCGCGGCCGCCGCCCGCAGCTCCTGGGAGTCCGCGAAGACCGAGCTCGGGTCCTCGTTGAACAGGAGCGTGTTCGCGGTGCTGTTGTCCGTGACGTAGGTGAACTCGTCGCTGTCCGTGAAGCGGGTCGCGTTCGCGTCGTAGAAGCGCGCGACGTCGAGGCCGCCCGTCTCCAGCAGGTTCGCGCTCGTGTTCGAGTCGGACTCGACCGTGATGTTGATCGTCGTGGCGGGGGTGCCCTCGACACGCTCCCAGTCGGGCCAGGCGTCGTAGTCGTCGCGCAGCGTGTACGTGGCGCTCACGCCGGCGACCTGATCGGTCAGCGTGTAGGGGCCGGAGAAGGCACCTTCGACGTCGCCCGTCGCCAGGCCGTCGAGGTCGGCGAGGCCCGCGGGGCAGATGATGCCCGTTCCCTCGATCGTGACGCCGCCCAGGAGCTGGGAGTACGGCGCGCTGAGGTCGATCGTCAGCGTGCCGGACTCCTCGTCGACCGTGAACGTCGGGTCACCCTCGCCGAAGGCCAGGCTCCGCGTGTTGGTCCCGTCGGAGGCGGCGAGGTGCTCGAGCGAGTCCGCGACCACCTGGGCGGTGATGGGCGTCCCGTCCGAGCACGTCGCGTCGTCACGCACGGTGAAGACGTACGACGACGCGGACGTCGCCTCCCAGTCCGTGGCGAGACCGCGAGGTACTCGCCGTCGTCGCCCTTGCGCAGCAGCGTGTCGAAGCCGAGGCGGGCCACCGTGAGGTCGGGCGAGCTCGTGGCCGCCGACGGGTCGAACGTCGACGGCGCGTACCAGAGCACGGTGTTGAGGGTGTCGGCGGCCGCCGGGCCACCGGTGTCGGCGCCGCCCTCCGCCTCGGTGCCGGACGAGCAGGCGGCGAGCGCGAGGGCCGCCGTGGCCGCCACGGAGGTGGCGACGAGAGATTTCCTGGCCATGGTGATGCTCCCGTGAGAGAGGGACGAGGTCGCGGACGTCGGACGCCGAAGCGGCGAGCCGTGCAATGTGTATCCAATCTAACGACACATGTATCCCGAACGAGTCGCTAATGTGTCCACCGTGTTACAGAGGTGCCGCAGTCCCAGGAAGCGCGCTATTTCGCCCGTTCGATCCCTGGTGAAGATCAGGGCGCGACGGACTGGAGGGGCGACGGCGGCGGAGTCACCACCCGACGATGGTCTAGATTGGATCCATTACACCCACGTCCGGGCACGCCGTCGTGGGGAACCGACCCGCGACGCAGGAGGAAGCACGGATGATCATCGACGCCTACAACACGACCCAGGACGTCCGCGGGCGCAGCGACTACCTGACGGGCGTCCGCCCGGGGCAGCCCGCGCCGCCCTACACCCCGTTCGACGCGGGCCGGATCCTCGGCCGCATGGACGCGGCGGGCGTCGACAAGGCGATGGTGTGCTCCCTCGCGCAGCGCATCGAGAACGACTTCCTCGCCTCGCTCGTCCAGGCGCACCCGGACCGCCTCTTCGGGTTCGGCCAGGTCATGCCGCAGGACGACGACGCCGAGGACCAGATCCGCCGGTTCGTCGACGCGGGCCTCGTGGGCCTCAAGCTGCACCCGAGCATGCACGGGTACCACGTGGCCGACCACGGCCTGCTCGACCCGGTGTTCGCGGTGTGCGCGGAGCTCGGCATCCCCGTGCTCATCAACGCGCTCGACGACGCGTTCTGCGCGCCGCTCGCCATCGAGGAGATCGCCAAGGACCACCCGACCGTGACGACGATCATCGCGCACATGGGCGCGGTGTGGAACGTGCCGGAGGCGATCCTCGTCGCAGAGCGCCGGGAGAACGTCTACCTGGAGACGTCCGCGACCCTGATGGCGGACGTGAAGCGCGCGTACGCGCGGCTGGGCGCCGAGAAGATCCTCATGGGCTCCGAGTGGCCCGGCAGCGACTTCGACCTCGAGCGCATGAAGATCGCGAAGGCCGTGCCGGACGAGGCCGACCGCGCCCTGATCGAGGGCGGCAACATGGCCCGGATCATGGGGTGGGCGTGACGACGTCCGCACGCCCGGCTCTGACCGAGACCGTCCAGGCCATGCCTCCGGCCGACCGGAAGCTCCTCGAGACGGCGCGCTCCGTCCTGGCCAGCCGGTACGCCGCCGGCCGCCACGAGGTCGCGGCCGCCGCACGGCTGGCCTCCGGCCAGGTCGTCACCGGACTCCACGTCGAAGCCAGCCAGGGGCGCGCGTCGGTGTGCGCGGAGTCCGGGGTCCTGTCCGCCGCGGCCGTCGCAGGCGAGGAGATCGTCGGCCTGGTGGCCGTCCTGCGTCGCCCCGACGGCGCCGAGCACCTCATCGAGCCCTGCGGCGTCTGCGCCGAGATCCTTGCCGACCACTGCCCCGACGCCGCGGTCTGGGCGGCCCGGCGAGGAGCCACCGAGCGGGTCGCCGCCGCCGACCTGCTCCCGTTCCGTCACGTGCGCACCGCACGCCTCGCCCCTCCCCGGAAGGACCCTCAGTCATGACCGCACTCCCCCCCACCGGCCTCGACGTCCCCGCGCTGGCCGCCGAGCTCGGCGGAACCGGCCGCCCGGTCCTCTGGGAGGAGCTCGACTGGCCCTCCGTGCCGGCCGTCGTCGAGCAGCACCGCGCGGTCATCATCCCCGTCGGCGCCATCGAGCAGCACGGGCCGCACCTGCCGCTGAACGTCGACACCGAGATCGACCTCGCGGTCGCGACCGCCGTCTCGGCGATCACCGGCATCCCCGTGGTCCCGCCGGTCTCGGTCGGCGTGTCGGCGTCGCACGGCGACTTCCCCGGCACCCTCACCGTCCGCCCTGAGACGCTCGTGGCGGTGATGGGCGACCTCACCGACTCCCTCTACCGCTCGGGCGTGCGGCAGTTCGTCTTCATGTCGGGGCACATCTGGAACAACGGGGCGCTCGACGTGTCGATCGAGAACCTGCGCACCCGCTATGACGACGTGCGCGCCCGGTCCGTCGGCTACGTGACCATGTACCCCGGCCCCGAGGTGGACGGCCACGTCCGGTACGGCCGCGGCCTCATGCACGCGAACTTCTTCGAGACGTCGGTCATGCTGCACCTGCGTCCGGACCTCGTGCGGATGGACCGCGCGGTCTCCCACCGCGACGTGGACTCGTTCTGGGACTACCGCATGGACCAGGTGAGCGACACGGGCGTGTGGGGCAACGACGTCGCCGACGCGAACGCGGAGCACGGCCGCGCCGAGTTCGACCGCTGCGTCGAGCGCAACGCGCGCGCCCTGGCGGCCGCGGTGCGCGAGCCGGAGCCGGAACGCAGCCGCTGAGCGACCTGTCGGCACGACCCGGACGGGCCGGCCCCTCGTGGGGCGCCGTCCGCGTCCGCCGTCAGACCCGGACGCCCTCCGGTGCCGGGACGAGGGGCCGCGACCGGGCGAGCCGGAGCACGGGCACGACGAGGAGCTGCGCGGCCGCGACGCACAGGAGCGCCGCGGGCGACCCCCACAGCCCGATGAGCACCCCTCCGCAGGCGGCGCCCGCCGCCATGCCCAGCGACGTCGCGGCCGAGAACACCCCGATCGCGGTGGGTCGCTCGCGCTCCGGCAGCGCGGTCGTGCTGAGGAGCGTCAGCGACGGGTAGAGGGGCGCGTAGCCGACGCCGAGGACGACGGCCGCGAGCGCGGCCACGCCGAACGACGAGGCTGACGCCATGACCGCGAGCCCCGCGGCGACGACGACCAGGGCGGCGCCCGTCACCCGGACGGCACCGAGGCGGTCCGGCACCGACCCGAGGGCGAACCGCGCGGCGACGACGCTCGCCGCGAAGACGAGGAAGATGCTCGACGCCCCGAGCACGCCCGTCGACGACAGCCGCGCGACTCGAGGTGCTGCACGAGGAACGTCGTGAACACTCCCTGCGCGCCCCACGCGGTGAGCGCGACGAGCGCGGGCGCACCGACCACGGCCAGGACCGGCCCCGCGCGGCCGCCACGCCGCTGCGGGAGCGGGGCCTGCGCCGCGGGGGACGGAACGGTGCGCGTACGCGGCGGCGCGGCGACCGACGAGGCCGCGACCAGGACGACGGCCTGCACCGCGAGCAGGACCGTCCACGCGGCGACGTTGCCCCGCGACGCGTACACGTTCTCGACGAGCAACGGACCCAGCGCGAGCCCCACCCAGACGCTGACCCCGTAGTAGCCGAAGGCGCGGCCGCGCTCCCCCGGTGGCGACGTGGCGGAGACCCACGCCGTCGTGGCCACCGTGATCCCCGCGTTGCCCACGCCGTACAGCACGCGGGCCGCCGCGACGCTCGGCGTCGTGAAGACCACGACCATCGCGCCGATCGCCAGGACGGCGACGAGGGCGCTCACGAGCGTGACGGCCCGGGGCCCGAACCGACCTGCCGCCATGCCGACGAGGGTCATGCAGAGGGCACCGGTCAGGCTCGCGACGGAGACGAGGGCGCCGGACGCGGACTCGTCCGCACCCAGGAGGTCCGGAGCGGCGCGCGCGATGAGCGGTGCCGTGGCGGCGAGGACCGTGTAGTTGGCCGTCGCTGCCAGGACGACGAGCCAGAACCCCATCGAACGCGTACCACGGGCTCGGCAGGGGGACACGGGCACTCCTCGGATCCGGTGAAGCGCGTATCCAATACGCACTAGATTGGATCCAACAGTACGGCCGCGGGGCCCGCCCGGCGAAACCGCGCCCTGTCGGGTCAGCCCCGGATCGTCGTGGACGACCTCAGCTCGTACCAGCGCGCGACCTGCTCGCCGACGTTGAGCACGTGGCGGCGCATGAGACGCGCCGCGAGGTCGCCGTCCTCCGCGGCGAGCGCGTCGATGATCTCCACGTGCTCGCGGTGGTTGCCCTCGCGGTGCTTCGCGTTCTCGCGCAGCAGCATCGCCGGCACGTTGCGCGGGTAGGACAGCAGGATGTCGTTGAGCAGCCGCTGGAGGCGTCCGTTGTTCGCGGCCTCGTGGATCGTGGAGTGCAGCGCGTAGTCGTTCGCGGCGTCGAGCTCGCGCACCCGCATCGGCGTCGAGCGCTCCGCTGCCGTGCGAGCCAGGTCGTAGAGCGCGTCGTTGGACTCCCGCATCATGGCGATGGTGCGGGCCGACAGCCGCGTCGCCGCCCGGCGGGCGGCGAGCGCCTCGAGCTCGGCACGGACCTCGTACGTCTCGCGCACCTCCCACGGGACGGGGACGCGCACCACGGCGCCACGGTGGGGGTGGATCTCGATGAGACCGCTCGTCTGGAGCTGGCGCAGGGCCTCTCGCACCGGCGTGCGGCTCGTCCCGAACTGCTCGGCGAGGTCCGCCTGACGCAACGGCTGGCCGACCGGGATCTCGCCGGAGAGGATCTGGTCGCGGATCCGGGCGGCGAGGCCGTCGACCAGTGCGGCGCCGTCCCTCGCCTTCGTCGTCGTCATGGGTCTCCTCGCAGAGGGATGGCGCTTCGTCGCCGCGCGGGAGAGCGTGGCGGATGTATCCAATCACGCGCGTGTGTCCGTCGTGTGACGGGATCAGCCCTCCCAGAGGACGCCGCGCTCGTCGTCGAACACCCGCAGGCGGGCGAGGCGCAGGGGCCGCCGCGCGAGCTCGCCGAGCGCGGCGACGCCGGGGCCGAGCTGGTCGTCGGCGACGCGGCGGGCGAGGGACACGTGCGGCGTCCAGCGTCCGGGCTCGGTGAGCTCGCCGGGCTCGGACCGCACGAGGTGCTCGCGGAGCCACGCCTGGGCGGTGAGCAGGCCGACGTCGGGCACGACGTGCAGGGCGAGCGCGCGGCGCCGCCGCCCGCCGAGGAGCACGAGGCCGTCGACGCGGGTCTCGCGCCCGGTGAGCCGGGGGTCGGCGCGCCGGACGGCGGACTCGAGCCGGTCGGCCGCGTCGTCGTTCAGCGCCCGGCACACGACCGCGGTCAGGTGCGGCCGGTTCGACGGCGAGGTGTGCAGCGCGAGGCTCGCGAGCCCGGCGGACGTCATGAGGTCCCAGTAGTCCCGGACCCACGCCTCGCCGCGGGCGTCGAACAGCCACTCCACGGTCTGTGTCATCCCCCACAGCATGGGCCACGGACCCCGCTCCCACCGTTCCGCGAGCGCCGGCCGAAACCTGAACTTCACCCGGATGAGGCACAGTTGTGCCAGCAGGTCCCGTGCAGGGCGGGACCCGGGGCTCGCAGGGGGTGCCGGATGGATCGTGTCGTGGTGTCGGGGGTCGGTGCGGTGACGCCGATGGGTGTCACGGCAGGATCGACGTGGGGCGCGCTGGTCGAGGGCGCGAGCGGGATCGCCTCGATCAAGGACGACTGGGCGCAGGAGCTGCCCGTGCGCATCGCGGGGCGGGTGGACGACGCGTTCGCCGACGCCCTCGCGGTGCGTGAGCTGCGTCGTACGGACCGCGCGGAGCAGCTGGCGCTCGTCGCGGGACGCGAGGCGTGGGCGGACGCCGGCAGCCCCGACGCCGACCCGGAGCGCGTCGCGGTCGTCATCGGCTCCGCCAACGGCGGTATCGCGACGACCCTGGAGCAGAGCCGCGTGCTGGAGACCCGCGGGCACCGGCGCGTGTCGCCGCACACGGTGACGATGCTCATGTCGAACGGTCCGGCGGCGTGGCTGTCGATCGACCTCGGCGCGAAGGCGGGCGCGCGGGCACCGATCAGCGCGTGCGCGGCGGGCGCGGAGGCGATCGCGACCGGTCGAGAGATGATCCTCGCCGGGTCGGCGGACGTCGTCGTGTGCGGGGGCGTGGAGGCCGGGGTGCTGCCGTTCTCCCTCGCGGCGTTCGCCCAGGCGCGCGCCCTGTCGACGCGCAACGACGAGCCCGAGCGGGCGTCGCGCCCGTTCGACGTCGGACGCGACGGGTTCGTCATGAGCGAGGGGTGCGCGCTCGTCGTGCTCGAGCGCGAGAGCCATGCGCGGGCGCGCGGGGCGCGCGTGCTCGGCGCGATCGCCGGTGCGGCCGTGACGTCGGACGCGTTCGACATCGTCGGCGGCGACCCGGAGAACCAGGCGCGCACCATCACCCTCGCCCTCCGGTCGGCCGGCCTGGCGCCCGCCGACATGGGGTTCGTGCACGCGCACGCCACCTCGACGCCCGCGGGGGACCTCGCGGAGGCCGCCGCCATCCGGGCCGCGCTCCCGTCGCCGCCGCCCGTCACGTCGACGAAGGGCGCGACCGGTCACCTGCTCGGCGCGGCGGGGTCGCTCGGGATCGTCGCCGCCCTGGGTGCGCTGCGCGAGGGCCGCGTCCCGCCGACGCTCAACGTCGACGAGCAGGACCCGGGGGTCGACCTCGACGTCGTCACCGGCGCGGCGCGCCCGACGACCGCGGAGCACGCGCTCGTCAACGCGTTCGGGTTCGGCGGGCACAGCGCGGCGGTCGTGGTGTCGCGCGCCTGAGACGCGCCGGCGTCCGCCCGACGGCGCGACCGGCCGTGGGTCGCGGGCCGTCAGGCGCGCGCGTCGCCCGCCCTCGCGTCGCCCGTCGTCGTGTCGCCCGCCGTCGTGTCGCCCGCCCCGTCGCGGTCGGGAGCGCGCCTGCCGCGGCCCCCGCCCGTCCAGCGCACCACCGCGTAGAGCACGACGCCGACGGCGAGCAGGATGCCGGCCCGCAGCCACGTGGCCGCGTCCTGCTGGCTGAGCAGCAGCACGCAGGAGGCCACGCCGAGGACGGGCACGACCGTGGCGACGCGGAAGTGGGGCTCGTCCACGTGCTCGCGCCGCAGCACGAGCACCGCGACGTTGACGGCCGCGAACACGACGAGCAGGAGCAGGACCACGGTCTCGGCGAGCGCCGCGACGTCGCCCGTGAAGACGAGTCCCATCGCGACGAGGGTCGTCGCGACGATCGCGACCCACGGGGTGCGTCGGCCGGGCAGCACGCGGCCGAGCGCGGACGGCAGGATGCCCTGCTCGGCCATGCCGTACGCGAGCCGGCTCGCCATGATCATGGTGAGCAACGCACCGTTGGCGACGGCGACGAGGGCGATGAGGGAGAACACCCACTGCGGCACCGAGCCCTCGGCGTCGACGACCTCGAGCAGCGGGCCCGTCGAGCCGGCGAGCGTGTCGGGCGCGACGACGGCGACCGCGGCGATCCGACCGCGACGTAGACGACCCCCGCGGTGATCAGCGCCCCGAACAGGGCGCGCGGGTAGGCGCGGCGTACGTCGCGCACCTCCTCGGCCAGGTTGGCCGACGTCTCGAACCCGACGAAGGAGTAGTACGCGAGAATGGCTGCGGCGAGGACGGCCAGGGCCGGCGTCGTCCCCTCGGCGAACTGCGTGACGCGCGCCGGCTCGCCCTCCCCCCGGCCGAGCACGACGGCGGCGAGCACGACGACCAGCACGAGGCCGGACAGCTCGATCGCGGTCATGGCGACGTTGGCGCGCAGCGACTCCTTGATGCCGCGCGCGTTGAGCGCGGCCACGGCGGCGAGGAACAGCACCGCGACGAGGCGGTCGGGCGCGTCGACGAACGTCGCGAAGTAGTCGCCCGCGAACGCGAGCGACAGCCCCGCGGCGCTCGTCACGCCGGCGGCGAGCATCGAGAAGCCCACGAGGAACGACACGAGGGGGCTGCGGAACGCGCGGTCGGCGAACACCGCAGCACCGCCGGCGCGCGGGTACTTGGTGACGAGCTCCGCGTACGAGCCGGCGGTGAGCAGCGCGAGGCCGAGCGCGACGAGCAGCGGCAGCCACACGGCCCCGCCGACCTCCCCCGCCATCTCGCCGACCAGCGCGTAGACGCCGGCCCCGAGCACGTCACCGAGGATGAACAGGTAGAGGAGCCGTCCGCCGACGGAGCGGGACAGCCGGGTGTCCGGGTCCGTCCCCTCGCGCCCGGCCGGGGCGTCGGTGCTGGTCACGCGATCACGCTCGCACGGCGCCCCGGCGCTCGCGCGCGTTGCGGCTCGGCCGTCGACGTCCGGCGCCGAGGATCCGGGTCGGATCGGGGGACACCCCGATGTCGCGGGACGAGGAGTCGCCGTAGTTTCGAGCCATGAGCACCTCCGCAGCCTCCCCGTCCCTGTCCCGTCCGCGCCACGGCCGCATGATCGCGGGAGTGTGCGCGGGCATCGCCCGCCGCTTCGGGTGGAGCACGACCGTCGTGCGCGTCGTGACGGTCGCCTCCCTCCTCCTGCCCGGTCCGCAGGTCCTCGCCTACGTGGTCCTGTGGCTCCTCATGCCGAACGACCGCGACTGACGCCGGCCACGCCGGCGGCCGTGGCGCGCGTCACGGAATGCGCGGGCGGCGGCCGACGCTGGGACCTGCGTGAAGATCTTCGACCCCATCACCGTCGGCAGCGTCCGGCTCGCCAACCGTGTCGTGATGGCGCCGCTCACCCGGTTGCGCGCCGGGCGGGCCGGCGTCCCCGGCGACCTGCTCGTCGAGCACTACCGCCAGCGGGCCGGCATGGGCCTGGTCCTCACCGAGGGCACCTACCCCGTGCTCGAGGGCCGCACGTGGACGGGCCAGCCCGGCATCGAGACCGCCGAGCAGGCTGCCGGCTGGGCGCGCGTCGCCGACGCCGTGCACGCCGCGGGCGGGCGCATCGCGATGCAGGTCATGCACGGCGGCCGCATCGCGCATCCCGACGTCACCGGTGCGCGGGTCGTCTCCGCCAGCGCCGTGGCCGCTCCGGGCGAGATCCGCACGCCGTCCGGCAAGGCGGACCACCCCGTGCCGCACGCGCTCGAGGCCGACGAGATCGCCGAGGTCGTCCGCGGCTTCGCCGCCGCCGCCCGCCGCGCGGTCGACGCAGGCCTCGACGCCGTCGAGGTGCACGGCGCCAACGGCTACCTGATCCACCAGTTCCTCTCTCCCGCCAGCAACCTGCGCACCGACGCCTACGGTGCGACGCCCGAGGGCCGCGCGCGGTTCGCGATCGAGGTCGTGACCGCCGTCGCGGCGGAGATCGGCGCCGACCGGACCGGCATCCGGCTGTCGCCCCAGCACGACATCCAGGGCGCGGTCGAGACCGACCCCGAGGTCACCGCCGCGACGTACGCGGCCTCGCGGACGGTCTGGCGCCGCTCGGGCTCGCGTTCGTCGACGTGCTGCACCGGGACCTGGGCGGCGAGCTCGTCCAGGGCATCCGCCCCCGCGTCGGCGCGCCGCTGATCGGCAACTCCGGCTTCGCGGTGAGCACCACGCGCGACGAGGCCGTCGGCCTGGTCGAGGACGGCGTCGTCGACCTCGCCGCGGTCGGCCGCGCCGCGATCGCCAACCCCGACCTGGTCGCGCGCTGGGCGCGGGACCTGGGCGAGAACGCGCCCGACCCGGCCACGTTCTACGCCGACGGCGCCGAGGGGTACACGGACTACCCGGCGGCGGGCGCCGCCTGAGCCCCCGCTCCGGCGGGCCGGCGGCGGCGACCACCGGCACGTCCTACTGGCGCCGCCGTCGCGAGAAGACCCATGCCGCGCCGACGAGGAACACGACGACCAGGCCCGCGCACCACGCGAGGGCGAGGGCCGCCGTCGGCCCCAGGTCCGCGACGGGCTGCGCGTCGCTGCCCAGGCCGACGAGCAGGCCGCGGATCGTCTCGATCACGGGCGTGACGGGCTGGTGCTCGGCAAAACCGCGCAGCCACGCAGGCATGGTCCCCGGCGGGACGAACGCGCTCGACACGTACGGCAGGAACAGCATGAAGAAGCCGAACCCGCCGGCGGCGGCGGGCGAGCGCACGAGCACGCCGAGGAACGTCGCGACGCACGTGACGGCGACGATGTACGCCACGATCACGCCGACGGCCGCCAGCCACTCGAGCGCCGTCGCGTCGGACCGGAAGCCGAGCACGTGGGCGACGCCGAGCACCACCGCGGTGGTCACGAGGTTCTTCACGACGCTCGCCACGACGTGGCCCACGAGCACGGTCGCGCTCGCGATCGGCATGGACCGGAAGCGGTCCATGATGCCGCCGGACATGTCCTGCTCCACCGCGATCGCGGTGTTCGACGCCCCGTACCCCGCGCACAGCAGGACGATCCCGGGCGTGGCGTACGTGAGGTAGTCCGTGCCCACGGACATCGCGCCGCCGAACACGTACACGAACAGCACCATGAGCATCACGGGCAGGACCAGGGCGAGGAGCAGCTCGTCGGGCTCGCGCCGCACGAGGCGCAGCGAGCGCCCGATCATCGCGGACGTGTCGGTGAGCACGTGCCTCCCCGGGCGGGCGGCGGGAGCGGGACGGCGCGGCCGGGTGCCCGACGGCGCGGGCAGGGTCGGGGCGGTCATGCCGCGGCCTCCTCGTCCCGGGTCCGGGCGGCGTGCCCGGTCAGCGTGAGGAACACGTCGTCGAGCGTGGGCGCCCGCACCTCCCAGCGCTCGGGCTCGACCCCGACCGCCGCCGCGACGGCGGCGAGCACGTCGCGCACGTGCGCGACGGACCCGTCGGTCGGCACGCGCAGCACGCGGCCGTCCGGCGTGGCCCCCACGAGTCCGACCCGCGCGACGTCCTCCGCCGAGGTGAAGGTCAGCTCGACCGCCGCGTCGCCGACACGGCGCTTGAGCTCGACGGGAGCGCCCTCCGCGACGACGCGCCCGTCGTCGATGAGCGCGACGCGGTCGGCGAGCTGGTCGGCCTCCTCGAGGTACTGCGTGGTGAGGAACAGGCTCGTGCCGTCGGCGACGACCTCGCGCACGACCTCCCACATGGTCTGGCGGCTGCGCGGGTCGAGGCCGGTGGTCGGCTCGTCGAGGAACATCACGCGCGGTCGCGTGAGCAGGCCAGCCGCGAGGTCGAGGCGGCGGCGCATCCCGCCCGAGTAGGTGCCGACGCGGCGGTCCGCCGCGTCGCCGAGGTCGAACGCGTGCAGCAGGTCGTCGACCCGGCCGCGCACGAAGCGACGCGGCAGGTGCGCGAGTCGCCCCATCATCGTGAGGTTCTCCCGGGCGGACTGCTTCTCGTCGACGGCCGCGGACTGGCCGGTGAGGCTGATGACCTGGCGCACGCGCGCGGCGTCGTGGACGACGTCGTACCCGGCGACCATCGCGGTCCCGCCGTCGGGGCGCAGGAGCGTCGAGAGGATGCGCACGGTCGTCGTCTTGCCGGCGCCGTTCGGACCGAGCAGCGCGAGGACCTCGCCCTCGGCGAGCGTGACGTCGACGCCGTCGAGCACGCGGACGGGTCGCCGTGCGCTGCCATAGCTCTTGCGCAGGCCCGTGGCCCGGACCAGGGGTGGGGACATGGCTGCTCCTCCGTGTGAGGCCGTGGTGAAACTGTTTATGGGCAAAACGTTTCTGTTTACGGTAGACACGGTTGCAGGTCCGGTCAAGACCCGGGAGAAGATGGCGCCATGGCGGAGGACGGTGCGACCACGACAGGCCCGCCACCGGGCGGCGACCCCGGCAGCGCCGGCCTCCACCACGCTCCAGCGGCTCTGGCGGCGCGACGCACCCCGCCGTCGCGGGCCCAAGCCCGCCCTCAGCATCGACCAGGTGGTGCGCGCCGCGATCGAGGTCGCCGACGCCGAAGGGCTCGACGCGGTGTCGATGGCGCGCGTCGCCGAGTCACTCGGCTACTCCTCGATGGCGCTCTACCGGTACGTCGCGAGCAAGGACGAGCTGCTCGCGCTCATGGCCGACGCCGCCGCGGCCGACTTCGAGCTCCCCCCGTTCCCCGACGGCGACTGGCGCGCGGGCCTCGAGGCGTGGACGCGCGCGCAGATCGACGGCGCCCTCGCGCGGCCGTGGTTCCTCGACCTGCCGCTCGCGACGGTCCAGCTCGGGCCGAACCGTCTGCGCTGGGTCGACGCGGCGTTCTCGATCCTGCGCGACCTCGAGCTCACCGTCGACGAGAAGCTCCAGATCGTCGGGCTCCTCGCCCAGCACGTGCTCGGCGAGGGCCGCGTCCAGGTCGAGACGCGACGCGCCGCAGCGGACGCCGTGCGGCGCGAGCACGGGCTTCCGGCGAGCACCCCGGAGTCCGAGCTCGACCCGGACGCGCTCGACCGCGCGAACCCCTACTACGACTTCGAGACGGTCCTCGCGCACCTCGCGAGCCCCGACGCGTACCCGGAGCTCTACGCCGCGCTCGCAGGCGCCCCGCAGCCGCCCGGCTCACCCCGGCACGAGGACCTGTGGGAGGACGACATCGACGTCGGCCTGCAGATCGTGCTCGACGGCGTCTCGGCGTTCGTCGAGCAGCGGATCGCCTCCCGGCGCTGACCGTCCGCGCCGCCCGGGCGACGACTTCTCCTCGGGGTATCTACTTGCCTACATGGAAAGTAGATGCTTCCATGGCAGGCATGAGCGACACGACACCGGACCCCGAGCTCGACCCCCGGCGGGACCTCGACCGCGCGGATCGCCTCGCCGCCCGCACGCGCACCGCCGCCTGGCGATGGGTGCGCGCGTACCTCACCGGCTGGGCGGCGGGAAGCGTCGCCCTGGTGCTGCTCATCGGCCTCGGCGGCCCGGTCGGCACGGTCGTCGGTCTCGCCGCGTGGGCCGCGCTCGTCGGCGTCGGCGTGGCGTGGGCACGCCGCCAGGGCTTCACGGTCGCCGCCGCCGGACGACGCATCGGGGTGGGCGCCGGGCTGTGGGCCGCCGTCTACGGGATCGTGCTCGCCGTCGGGCTGCCGACGGCGGCCGGCGAGCCCGCGTACTGGGTCCCCGCCGCCGGGGTCAGCGCCCTCCCCCTGCTCGCGGCGCGTGGTGGCCGGCGCCGTCGGCCACCGAGACGCACACCCCGGCGGCAGCCGATGACGACGCCTGCCGGCCACCCCCGCCACGACCTCGACGAGCTGCTCCAGTCCGCCGTCCGGCTCTCCGTCGTCGCGGCGCTCGCGGGTGTGGACAAGGCGGACTTCCGCAGCCTCCGCGACACGGTCGAGGTGACGGACCCGACCCTGTCGAAGAACCTCGCGACCCTCGAGGCGGCCGGGTACGTCGCGCTCTCCAAGGACCGTGCCGGACGCCGGCCCCGCACCTGGGTACGGCTGACGCCCGCGGGCCGGACCGCGCTGGACGCGCACCTCGCCGCGCTCCGGGCCATCGCGACGGTGAAGGTCCCGCGCCCCGACGACGACTGAGCCGCGCGCGTCGAGACCGTGCACAGCCCCGGACGACGAGGGGTTCCTCCACAGGAACCCGGCGGCGGTGGTGGCGTGTCGGCCGCTCGCGGCACAGTGACGCCATGACGACCGACGCCTCCGCCGAGCCCACGACCTCGCTCGCCGCGCCCGACGACGCCCCGGCCGCTCCCCCGCCCGGAGCCCGCTGCTTCGCGACGGCGACCCGCTGTACGAGGAGTACCACGACACGGAGTGGGCGGTGCCCGTCCACGGCGAGGAGGCGCTGTACGAGCGCCTGGCGCTCGAGGGCTTCCAGTCGGGGCTGTCGTGGATCACGGTGCTGCGCAAGCGGCCCGCGTTCCGCGAGGCGTTCGCCGGCTTCGACCCGGAGGCGGTCGCGCGCTTCGGGGAGGACGACGTCGCGCGTCTGCTCGCGGACGCGGGCATCATCCGCAACCGGCAGAAGATCGAGGCGACGATCGGCAACGCCCGCGCGCTGCTCGCGCTGCACGAGCGCGGTCGCACGCTCGACGCGATGCTCTGGTCCTTCGCCCCTCCCCCGCGCGCGGAGCGCCCGCGCTCGTGGACCGACGTGCCGTCGTGGACGAGCGAGTCGGTTGCGCTGTCGAAGGCGCTGAAGAAGGAGGGGTTCCGGTTCGTCGGTCCGACCACCGCGTACGCCGCCATGCAGGCGTGCGGGCTCGTCGACGACCACCTCGCCACGTGTCCGGTCGTGACAGGGCGGTAGTGACAGGGCGGTCGTGACGCGGCGGTCGTGACCGGGCGTCGTGACCGGGCGTCGTGACCGGGTGCCCGCGCGGCACCCCCCAGGCGCCCACATCGTGAGACGAGGTGCGACGATGGGGGCATGAGCTCGTACGTGTCCGTCCTCGACCTGTTCTCCGTGGGCCTCGGCCCGTCGAGCTCGCACACCGTCGGGCCGATGCGTGCCGCGACGGCGTTCGTCACCGCGCTGGCGGACCGCGGCGAGCTCGCCCGCGTGTCGGGGGTCCGGGTGGTGCTGTGCGGGTCGCTCGGAGCCACCGGGGTCGGGCACGGCACGCCGGACGCCGTGGTCGCCGGCCTCGTGGGGCTCGACCCGGAGACGTGCGACCCCGACCTGGTCCCCGGCCGCTGGGAGAAGCTCGGCGACGGCGTGCGGCTGCCGCTGCTCGGGTGGCACGAGGTCGTCGTCGCGCAGGAGGACGTCCGCCTCGCGCCCCTCACCCGCATGCCCGGGCACCCCAACGGCATGCGGTTCACCGCCGTCGCGGCGGACGGCGCGGTGGTCGCGGAGGGCGAGTTCTACTCCGTCGGCGGCGGGTTCGTGCTCACCGCGGACGAGATCACCGCGGCGGCCGAGGCCGAGGCGGCCCAGCGCAGCGCCGAGGTCGCCGGCGACCGGACCGATGCCGCGGCGAGGGACGGCGCCCCCTCCCCGGAGCGGGCGGACGACGTGGGCGTCCCCTTCCCGTTCGCGAACGCGGCCGAGCTGCTGGCGCTGTGCGAGCGGGAGGGCACGTCCGTCGCCCGGCTCGCGTGGGCGAACGAGGTGGCGCTGCGGCCGTCCGCCGACGTCGAGGCGGGCGTCGACCGCATCTGGGACACGATGAGCGCGTGCGTCGACGCGGGGCTCGAGCGCGAGGGCGTGCTCCCCGGTCGGCTCCAGGTCCGGCGTCGGGCGCGAGCGCAGCGCGAGCGCCTGGAGGCCCTCGAGCGGGACCCGTCGAGCGCGGCCGACCTGTCCATCGAGTGGCTGCAGGCGTTCGCCATGGCGGTCAACGAGGAGAACGCCGACGGGCGCCGCGTCGTCACGGCGCCGACGAACGGCGCCGCGGGGATCATCCCCGCCGTCGGGCGGCACTTCCTGCGCACCCACCCCGACGTCGCGGAGGACGGCGAGCGCCGCCGTCGGGCCATGCGGACGTACCTGCTGACGGCGGCCGCCATCGGCGCGCTCTACAAGCGCAACGCGTCCATCTCCGGCGCGGAGGCGGGCTGCCAGGGCGAGGTCGGGTCCGCGTGCTCGATGGCCGCGGGCGCCCTGTGCGCCGTGGTCGGCGGCACCCCGGCACAGGTGGAGAACGCCGCGGAGATCGCCATGGAGCACAACCTCGGGCTCACGTGCGACCCCGTCGGCGGGCTCGTCCAGGTGCCGTGCATCGAGCGCAACGCCATCGCGGCGTGCACCGCCGTGTCCGCCGCCCGTCTCGCGCTCCAGGGCGACGGCTCGCACGTCGTCTCGCTCGACACCGTCATCGAGACCATGCGCCAGACCGGCGCCGACATGTCGTCGAAGTACAAGGAGACGTCGACGGGTGGCCTCGCGGTCAACGTCATCGAGTGCTGAGCCGGAGCGCAGCGGAGCAAGCGCAGGCTCCAGCACGACCACCAGCATCGAGTGCTGAGTGCTGAGTGCTGAGTGCTGAGCCGGAGCGCAGCGGAGGTCCGCGCGTCAGGGGGTGGGACGTGCCGGGTCTACCATCCGCGCCCTCGTTCCTCGGGCGCTCCCGCCACGACCCACCACCGACCCGGCACGTCCCACCCCCTGCCCCGCTCGCCGGCCTGTCCATCCGCGCCCAGAACGACGTTGGTGCCGTTATCCCGCGGATAACGGCACCAACGTCGTGTTCGGCCGGGCGGGTCAGCCGCAGGTGGCCGCCTCGTACGCGTGCGTGGTGGTCACGCCGCCGGCGGTGACCGTGGCCTCACCGGCGTCGACGTCCGTGGATCGGACGGCGAACGCTGGTAGAGGCTCTTGCCGGGTGCGACGGCGTCGGACGCCTTCGACCCGTAGGCGGTCGACAGCTCGACCGGGACGGCCGCGTCGGACGTGTTCGTCGCGCGCACGGCGAGGTACGCCTTGCCCGCGAGGCACCGGACCTGCGTCGTGACCTCGACGGGGCTGGCGGGCGTCGACGCCGTCGCGCTCAGCGGCGAGACGGTGATGCGGTCGACGATCGGCGCCTCGTCGCCCGCAGGTTGTAGTCCGCGGGCCACGTCTCGGACGCCAGCGTCTCGCCGTCCCAGTTCGTCGCCTCCTCGGAGCGCAGGGAGATCGTGTTCTCACCCTCGGCGAGGTCGAGCACGACCGTGCGCTCCCAGAAGTTGTTCTCGTGGAACGTCGGGACGAACAGCACGCGCTGCGCGTCGCCGGAGTTCACCGTGATGTCGGCGTGCCGCGCGACGGGGTTCGGGTTGTAGTGGGTCCCGTCCACCTGCTCCGGGTTGGAGAAGCGGAACACGACCGCGTGCGCCCCGGCCTCCGTCGCGTCGACGGTGAACGTCAGGGAGCTGTCGTTCCCCGGCGCGCCGCCCACACCGGCGACCGCCTGGCCGCCTTCCGCGAGGGAGAGGTCGACGACGGCGGCGGACCCGGTGAGCTCCGCGTCCTCCGCCTGGTACTCGGTCGCGGGGAGCACGCCCTCGCCCGGGCCGACGGTGAGGCGGTCGAGCACGAGCCCGTCCGCACCGCCGGTGACGACCACCTCGTTGACGCCGCCCTGCAGGTGCGCGGCGACCTCCTGGCCGTCGGCGAGCCCGAGCACGTCGTGGTCGTTGACCGTGAGCGTGCCGTCGCCACCGTCGAGCAGGTCCACGCCGAGCGTCGCCTCCGCGTCACGCTCGCCGTACACCCAGAACGTCGCCGTCTCGCCCTCGGCGAGCTCGACGCCGCCCGAGCCGGAGATCTCGCCCGCCTCGACGCCCGCGGGCGCCGTGTAGAGCGCGTCGCCACTTACGGTGGTCGCGAGCTCGGCCTCGTAGACGGCCGTGGCCGCGTCGGGGTTGGCGAGCGACAGCGTGATGCGGTCGACGATCGCGTCGCCCTGGGTCGCGCCGTTCCCCTCCGTGCTCTGCGCCGCGAGGGAGATGGTGTGCGTGCCGGCGGTCAGGTCGACGGTCGTGTCGGAGTGGTCCCAGACGACCCACTTGTAGCCGAGCGGGAGGAAGATCTCCTGCTCCTGCTCGCCGTCGACGCGCACGAACACGTTGGTCGGGCCCTGCTCCTGCACGAGACCGTAGGTGTTGAGACTGCTGGCGAAGACCGAGAGGTCGTACGTGCCGTCCTGGGGCACGGTGACCTCGAAGTCCAGCACGACGTCCGAGCCCGTGCGCAGGCCGCCGACGTCGTAGCCGCCGGACGTGTAGAACTTGCCGACGTCCGACGGCGAGCCCTCGGGACCGTTGCGCGTCCAGCCGCTGCCGGTGTGCGCGGCGTCCTCGGCCTCGTAGCTGCCCTGCCACAGGGTGGGCGTGGACGTCGTCGAGTCACCGGCGCCCGCGGGCGTCACGACGATCTCGTACGCGGAGGACTCCTCGAGCTGCGGGAGCGTCTCGCCGTCGAACTCGACGACGACCGTGCCGTCCACGACGGGCAGCGTGAGCTCGGCGAGGTGGCGGGGCTGCTCGGAGTCGCCGAGCTGGCCCGTCCACGGGATCTCGCGCACGAATGCGCGGACCTCGTCGCCGAACACGTCGGTCGGCACGTTCACCAGCTCGACGGGCGCGGCGCCGTCGGCCCCGCCGAGGATGGTGCGCGAGACGGCGCGCTCCTCGTCGAGCGACGAGACGCCCTGGAGCGTGTAGTTCTCGCCCGGGAACGGCGGGGTGACCTCGACGGTGTGGCCGCTCATCTGCGCGTACGCGTTGTACAGCCACCACTGGCCGTTGCCGCGGTTCTGCTGCACCGCCGAGTCCGAGAGGTTCCCGTTGATGTTCCAGAACGCGATCATCGCGTCGATCTTGGAGTCCTCGATCGCGGAGATCCACTGGATCATCTGGCCCGGGACGGACGTGTGGTAGTTGAACGCGTACTCGTTGACGTTGACCGGCAGCTCGGTGCCCTCGAGCTCCGTGCCGGCGAAGACGTCGGCCTCCCAGCCGCGGTACCGCTCGACGGAGTCGCGGATGTTCTGCGGGTGCGACAGCTCGTGCCACGTGATGATGTCCGGCACCGTGCCCGCCTCGACCGCGTGCTCGAGGAAGCCCTGCACCTGCCCGTACAGGACGCTCGTCCCCGGACCGGCGATGCGCATGTCGGGGTACGCGGCCTTGATCGTCCGGTACGTCTCGTCCCACGCGGCGAAGTAGTCGGTCGGGTCGTCAAGCCACGACGTGCCGTCGAGACTCCACTGGCCGGTGCCGAACATGTTGCCCTCGGGCTCGTTGAACGGCTCGATGACGATGTTGTCGCGGTACTCCGGCTCGAGCTCGCCGATCTTGTCGAGCTGCTCGTCGAGCACGCGCGCGTAGTCGGCGAGCTTCTCCTCCGGGGTGTCGCCCGGCCACTGGTACGGGAAGCCGCGGTAGTAGTCGGTGACGCGCAGGTACACGTCGCCGTCGGTCGCGTCCGCGAGCGGCCGCACGACCTCGAGCGCGTCCGAACCCGGGTGCTGGGCGCCGTCCTGCGCCTTGGTCGCGACCGTGCGGACGTTCATGCCCTCGATGAGGTTGTCGGTCGGCATGCCCTCGCCGTACAGGCCGTAGAGCAGACCGGACGCTCCGCCGAGGAAGTCGCCCGTGTCCGTGCCGAGGTCGACGCGCAGCTCGCCGCGGTGCACGGTCACCTCCGCGGTGACCGGGGTCCCCCCGGCGTCGCCGGACACCGTGAACGTGCCCGTCGCCGCGTACTGCTCGGGCGCGACCTCGTCCCACACGACCGGGACCTCACGGTCGTAGCCGTCGGAGAACGAGCCGCGGACGGATTCCGGCAGCTCCGGCGCGACGCCGACCGTGGTGCGGATCTCGAACGCGTCGTCGGCGAGTCCGGTCGGGGTCGGGAGCTCGTCGCCGACGAGCTCGGCCACCTGCTCCGCCGACAGCGCCGACCGGTAGACGCGGAAGTCGTCCACCGCGCCGTCGAACAGCGGGTCCGGGTAGAACGACCGGCCGATGTAGCCGGCCGACGTCGCCCCCGACGTCAGCAGGTCGCGCGCCGCGATCGTCGTCGGCGCCGACGCGACGGCCACGCCGTCGAGGTAGGTCGTGACGCGGTCGGCCTGGGTGTCGAGCGTCGTGGTGAGGGTGACCCAGTCGCCGGCCTCGAGCGGGCCGTAGCCGGTGACCTGGGCCTCGCCGCCACCCCCGTTCGTCGTGACCGCGGTGCGCAGGCGGCCGTCGCCGTTCGACGGCGTCGTGAACAGGTAGCGCGAGGTGTTCGTGCCGAGGTCGTAGACCCGCTGCCAGGCGCCGCCCGTGCCGTCCCAGCGCACGCGCGCGGACACGGTCAGGTCGGTCGCGTCGGCGAGCGCGCCGCGCGGGATCGTCACGTAGCCGCCGCCGGAGCCGCCGGCCAGGTCGAGCGCGGTGCCGCCGCCCTCGGCGTCCACCACGGCGGTGCTCCCGGTGATCGTGCCGTCGAGGCCGTTGCCGGAGGCGTCGGGGACCGTGGACCCCGCGACGTCGTCCATCGTGTAGTGCAGGTCGGGTTCGGGCGTCTGGGCGGACGCCGGCAGCGCGAGCGCGCCGCCGAGCATGCCGCCCGTGAGCGCCATGGTCGTGGACAGCGCGACCGCTGTCCGTCGCGGCGAGCGCCGCGAGGAAGTCGTGCTCATCGTCGAGTACCTCTCTGGTCGTCGCGCGCCGTGCGGCGCACGCTCGGACGTCGTCGTTCGAGCTCTGCCCCGTGCCGGGGCCGTGCGTCCTCCTTCCGTCCGGGGCGTCGTCGCCGGGAGGGCCGTCGTCGAACCGGTTCGCCGACGGGCGTGCGGGTCGGCGTGCGGGCGCGGGCGCGCCCGCACGCTCAGGTCGTGGGAGCGCCGGGCGCCACCGCACCGGTCGTGCGGCCGACGACGTGCGCGAGCGCGCCGTCGCGCAGGAAGACGGGCACGACGTCGAGGGGCGCGTCCGCGTGGACCGTCCGCCCGCCGTCCTGCACCTCGCCGGTCGCCGCGTCGGTCCACCGGGCGCCCGCGGGCAGGTACACCTCGCGCTCGCGCGCCCCCGCCTCGAGGACGGGCGCCACGAGGACGTCCGGGCCGAGGAGGAACTCGTCGTCCACGTCCCACGCCCGGGCGTCGCCCGGGAAGTCGTGGAACAGCCCGCGCATCACGGGCTGGCCGTCGGTGTGCGCGGCACGCATGACATCGCGCACGTACGGCCGCAGCGTCTCGCGCAGGTGCACGTAGCGCTCGAGCACGCTGTACACCTCCTCGCCGAAGCTCCACAGCTCGTTCGGCCCGCCCGACCGCAGGCGGCGCGAGCCGTCGGCGGCCTCGATCTCCTCGTACGGCAGCCGGTCGCCGTGGAGCCGCATCACCGGGCTGAACGCGCCGAGCTGGAACCACCGCACGAGCAGCTCGTGGAACGCCGGGTCGGTGACGTCCCCGCGGTGGAAGCCGCCGATGTCCGTGGTGAACCACGGGATGCCGGCGACGCCCATGTGGATGCCCGCGGTGACCTGCCGGGCCATGTCGTCGAACGTCGAGCTGATGTCGCCGGACCACACCAGCGCGCCGTACCGCTGACTGCCCGCCCAGGCGCACCGCACGAGGTTGACCACCTCCTCCTCGCCGTCGGCCCGCTGCCCGTCCCAGAAGGCCCGGGCGAAGAGCTGCGGGTAGAGGTTGCCGACCTGGAGGTTCGGCCCGCGGTGGTACCGGTACGCGTCGAAGTCGTACACGCCGTACTCGGGCTCGGCCTCGTCGAGCCAGAACGTGCGCACGCCGTGCTCGCCGTAGTTGCGGCGGCACGTCTCCCACAGCCACCGCCGCGTCTCGGGGTTCGTCACGTCGAGGAACGCGCTCGGCCCCTCGAAGGACATCTGCACGTCGAGGCCGCGCTCGGCCCGGACGAGGAGGTTGTTGCGGCGCAGGTGCGCGTAGTTCTCGGACTCGAGCGAGACCTGCGGCCAGACGGAGACCATGAGCTCGACGCCGAGCTCGCGCAGCTCGTCGACCATCGCCGACGGGTCGGGCCAGAACTCGTCCTCGAACCGGTAGTCGCCCATCCTCGGCCAGTGGAAGAAGTCGGCGACGATCACGTCGAGCGGCAGCCCGCGGCGGCGGTGCTCGCGCGCCACCTCGAGGAGCTGCTCGGCGTTCCAGTACCGCAGCTTGCACTGCCAGAACCCGAGCCCGCGCTCGGGCATCATCGGCGCGTGGCCGGTCGCGTCGGCGTACGCGCGCGTGATCTGCGCCGGGGTGTCGCCGGCCGTCACCCAGTAGTCGAGCTGCCGGGTCGACTCGGCGTACCACTCGGTGCGGTTGCGGGCGAAGGTCGCGCGCCGATCGCCGGGTCCTCCACAGGAACCCGTACCCCCGCGCTGGACAGCACGAACGGCACGCTCGCCTGGGAGTTGCGGTGCGCGAGCTCGAACACGCGAGCCCTTGAGGTCCAGCACGTGCTGCTGGTACTGGCCCATCCCGTACAGCTTCTCGTCCGGGTCGGACTCGAACGACG
This sequence comes from Cellulosimicrobium sp. CUA-896, assembly GCF_001942335.1. Classification (GTDB taxonomy): domain Bacteria; phylum Actinomycetota; class Actinomycetes; order Actinomycetales; family Cellulomonadaceae; genus Cellulosimicrobium. Next base: position 59,452 of record NZ_MKKH01000004.1, read on the forward strand.
CCGTGAGCTCGAGGTCGCCGCCGAGCCGCGGCCGGAACCGGCGCGCGACGAGGTCGAGCGAGCCGCCGCGGTCGTGCTCGCGCAGCAGCAGCGTGCCGTGCCGGTCGTAGAACGCCAGCTCGCACCGGGAGCGCTCGTAGCCGACGGGCTCGTGGAACCACCGCGTCACGCGCAGCTCGACGCGCAGGTCGCCGACGACGAGCGTCGCGCCGTCGTCCCGGGTCTCGACCCGGACGTCGGCCGCCGTGTCGGGGCCGGCCTCGCCGTCCTGCCCGACCGCGCCCGGCACCTGGTCGCGCGGGAGCAGCGCGTGCTCGGTGTCGACGACGTCGCCCATGAGCGTCGCGCGCACCCGGACGCTGTCCCGGCCCCACGGCTCGACGACGAGCGTCTCCCCGTCGCCGCGCCACACCACGCGACCTCCGTCCACGTGGACGGGCGGCTGGTCCACCGCGCTGCCGGTGCTGTGCGTGCTGTCGGTGCTCATCCGGTCTCCTTCGACGGTGACGGGCGGGTGTGACGGGCGGGTGCGACGGGCGGGTGTGACGGTCAGAGGGTGGGCAGGAACACCCGCATGGTCGACGGCCCGCGCTCGGCCCACCGGTGGTACGGCACGAGCGAGAGGTCGAGCTCCTCGCGCGGCACGGCGATCTCGGGCGCGCCCGAATACGGCAGCCCGGTCCGGTCCGCACGCGGCACCACGACCGAACCGCGCACGACGGCGCCGTCGGCCTCGGGCCGCGGGGCGACCGCCGGGTCGACGCGTACGTCCTCGAGCGCCACCCCGTCCGGCAGGTCGGTCGACTCCAGGCACAGCACGAGCGGACCGCGCTCGACCGCGACGCAGCCGCGCACCGCGTCGACGCGCGGATCCGGCCACGTCAGGCGCGGGTCCGTCGGGAGGTCGAGCACGACGCGTCGCCCGGGCGCAGCGCGCCGCGGACCTCGGCCCAGCCGGGGGCGACCGGACGGGCGTCCCGTCCCGGCGCGACGAGGGTCGCCCCGTGCGCCCACGCGGGCACGCGCAGCCGCAGGGAGACCTCGCGCTCCGGCGCGTCGAGGACCTCGACGCGCACGGCGCCGTCGTCGGGGTACCGGGACTCGACGCGCACGGCGAGCTCCCCGCCGGCGTCGAGCGACGCGCGGACCTCACCGGCCGCGTACTGCAGGAGCGCGAGCTCGTCGCCGTCGACCGACGCGGCGTAGGTGTGCCACGACGCGAGGGTGCGGGCCACGTTCGTCGGGCAGCAGGACACGTCGAACCAGGCGCGCGCACCCCGCCCTCGGCGCGCGGGTTCTCCGCGTCGGGCTCGACGTCCTGCCCGGCCACGCGCTGGTGGAGCGGGTTGGCGTAGAAGAACGCGCGTCCGTCGGAGCGGGGCGAGGTCGCGACGACGTTGTAGAACGTGCGCTCCATGAGGTCGGCGTAGCGGACGTCGCCGGTCGCGAGGTAGAGCCGCCACGACACCATGCCCGAGGCCACTCCCGCACAGGTCTCGCAGTACGCACGGTCGGACGGCAGCTCCCAGTCGTCGCCGAAGCCCTCGTCCTGGTGGCGCGACCCCATGCCTCCCGTGAGGTAGGTGCGTCGCTCGACGCTGCGCTCCCACTGCCGCGTCACGGCGTCGAGGAGCCCGGCGTCGCCGGTGTCGACGGCGACGTCGATCGCGCCGGCCGCGAGGTAGAGCGCGCGCACGGCGTGGCCGCGCCAGACGTCGGCCTCGCGCACGGGCACGTCGTCCTGGAAGTACGCGGGGCTGAGCAGCGGGATGGGCGTGAGCGTGCCGTGCCCGCGCCGCTCCACGAACAGCCGCGCCTGCTCGGTGTACCGCGGCTCGTCGAGCGCGCGCCCGAGCTCGGCGAGCCCGACCTCGATCTCGGGGTGGCCGCAGATGCCCTGCCGTCCGTCGGGTCCGAACTCGGCGCACACCTGATCGGCCACGCGCCGCGCGACCTCGACGAGCCGGTCCTCGCCCGTCGTGCGCACGCGAGCGACCGCGGCCTGGAGCAGGTGGCCCGCGCAGTACAGCTCGTGCCCGCTCTCGAGGTCGGTCCAGCGTCCGGCCTGGCCGGCGTGCCCGAAGCACGTGTTGAGGTAGCCGTCGTCGTCCTGCGCCGCCGCGACCCGGCCGACGAGGCGCTCGAAGGTCGCCTCGAGCCCGGTGTCCTGCGTGCGCCCGAGCTCCCACGCCATCGCCTCGAGGAGCTTGTAGACCTCCGAGTCGGAGAACTGCCATCCCGTGCGGTCGCGGTCGGCGGTGCCGCCCGCGGCCACGGCGTCGAAGTTCGCGAGCCAGCCGAGGCGCTCCATCCACGTCAGGCAGTGGTCGAACGTCGCGCGGGCGTTCGTCTCCTGGAGGTCGCCCCAGAACCCGCCGGCGAGGCGGACCTCGCCGATGCCCAGCCCGCGGCGGCCCGGGGTCGGCGTGACGACGGGGCGGGCCCGTCGCGCGTCGTCGGCGGCACCCGCCGGTCCCGGTGCGGGCGGCGTGGTGAGTGTGGCGTGGTCGGTCACGAGGAGTCCTTCGGTGGGGGATGCGGGCCGGGCCGGGCCGGGCGCGCCGTCGTCCCGGGTGCGGACGACGGCGTGCGGGCGCTCAGTCCTTGACGGCGCCGGCGGTGACGCCCGCCGCGACGAAGCGCTGGGCGAGCACGAGCAGCACGGCGGCGGGCACGGACGCGACGACGGCGGTCGCCATGATCGCGTTCCACTGCGTGGTGTTGTTGCCGATGTAGTTGTAGATGCCGAGGGTGATCGGGATCATGTCGCCGTTGCGGTTGAGCGTGGACGCGAAGATGAAGTCCGACCACGCCCACAGGAACGCGAACAGCGCCACGGTGACGGTCGAGTTCCGGCTGATCGGGACGACGACCGACCAGAACGACCGCCACGGGCCCGCGCCGTCGACACGCGCCGCCTGGAGCAGCTCGCGCGGGATGCCGGACATGAACGCTGTGTACAGCAGCACGCCGAACGGCACCGCGATCGTCGAGTCCGCGATGATCAGGCCCGGGATCGTGTTGAGCAGGTCGAGGCGCACGTAGATCGCGTAGAAGCCCATCGCCATGACGACGGCCGGGATCATCTGCGCGACGAGCAGCAGGAAGTTCAGGCTGCGCCGGCCGCGGAGGTTGAGCTGCGCGATCGCGTAGCCCGCGGGGGCGGCGATGGCGATCGTCAGGACGACGGTGCCCAGACCCACGAGCAGGCTCGTGCCCAGCGCGGGGAGCTGCTGCTCGAAGACCCGGGTGTACCCCTCGAACGTGGGGTCCCACGGGAACCAGTGCGGCGGGTTCGCGCGCAGGTCCGACGTCTTCGTCAGGGAGACGTTCGCCATCCAGTAGACGGGGAACAGCATGAGGGCGGTGAAGACGACGCCGAGGACGGTCTTCCACCAGGGACGGGTCGTGGTCATGACGCCTCCTGACGGCGCTGGAGCTGCAGGTGCAGGAACCCGAAGACGAGCGCGACGAGGATGAGGATGTTGCCCACGGCCGCGGCGGGCGAGAAGTCGGGCTGGCCGGTGCCGAACGCCTCGCGGTAGGACCACACGGCGAACGTCGTCGACGCGTCGCCCGGCCCGCCGGTCGTCATGACCCAGATCACGTCGACGACCTTGAGCGTGTAGATGAGGCCGAGCAGGATCGTGATGGCCGAGACGGGGCGCAGGAGCGGCAGCGTGATGCTGCGGAACTGACGCCACGCGCCGGCACCGTCGAGCGACGCCGCCTCGTAGACGTCCCCGGGGATGTTCTGCAGCCCGGAGTACAGGATGACGAGGTTGAACGGGATGCCGAGCCACACGTTCGCGATCGTCACGGCGATCAGGGCGGTGTCGGGCGAGGTGAGCCAGTTGATCTGCTCGACCCCGAAGGCGCCGAGCACCGAGTTGACGATGCCGTTCTCGCTGCTGAGCATCCACGCCCAGGTGGACGCCGACACGATGAGCGGCAGGAGCCACGGCACGAGGAACAGCGCGCGCAGCACGTTCGAGAGCCGGAAGCTCGACCGGAAGAACACCGCGAGCGCGAGGCCGATGACGAACTGGAACGCGATCGACACGAACGTGAAGACCACGGTGTTCCACAGCGCGGTGGGGAACGTCGAGGACGCGAACACGTCGGCGAAGTTCTCGAGGCCCACGAACTCGGCGTTGCCTGGACGAACGCCCGGATGTTGTAGTCGTGCACGCTGAGGTCGATGTTGCGCCACAGCGGGTACGCGTAGAAGAGCACCAGGTAGACCAGCAGGGGGGCCGCGAAGCCCACTGCCGCCCACTGGCTGGCGTTCGGTCCCCGCCGGCGGCGGCGGCCCCCGGGGGCGGCGGGCGTGGTGCCCGCCGCTCCAGGGTGCTGTCGCTCGTCCCGACGGCGGTCGGGATGGTCGTCATGACTCGTCCTCCACTGAGGTGTGATCGCTCACATCACGCGCGTCGCGCGTGCGTCAGCTCGTGGCGGCCTCGGCCTCGGCCTGCGCGGTCTCGAGAGCCTCCTGCGGCGTCGCCGCGCCCGAGAGCGCGTCCTGCACCGCGCCCCACAGCGCCTCGGAGATCATCGGGTAGTCCGTGCCGAGGTTGTCGCTCGTGCGGCCCTTGGCGCTGCGCACGGCCTCGACCCAGGTCTCGAGCTCCGGCTGCTCCTCGAGCAGCTGCTCCTGGCCCGCCTCGGTCGGGGGGATGTAGTACGCGAAGGTGTTCGCCGTCTCGACGAAGCCCTCGGGCGTCGTCATGCACTCGACGATCTGGCGCGTCGTCTCGTAGCGCTCGGTGTCCTCCTGGACCGGGGCGACGATGAACTCGCCGCCGGTCGGGGCCGGGGCGACGCCGCCGTCCTGCGCCGGGAGCTGGACGACGCCGGTCTCGAACCCGGCCTCGGCCGCGCTGTTGACCTGCCACGTGCCGTTCTCCACGAACGCGAAGTTGCCCGTGAGGAACTCCTCCCACGTCGTGTTCTGCGAGTTCTGGATCACCGTGTTCGGCGCGTACCCCGCGTCGAGCCAGCCCTTCCAGAGCTCGAGCGCCGCGACGGCCTCGGGCGAGTCGAGCTGGGTGAGGTCCGCGCCCGCGCCCCAGAACCACGGCAGGAACTGGAACGAGCCCTCCTCGGTGCCGATGCCCGCGAAGGTGATGCCCTCGTGCCCGGCGGCCGTGACCGCCTCGAGGGCCGCGGTGAGCGAGGCCCAGTCGGTGATCGACGCCGGGTCGACGCCGGCGGCCTCCAGGATCTCGGCGTTGTAGTACAGGGCGAGCGTGTTGGCGCCGATCGGGATGCCGTACGCCTCGCCGTCGACCACGCCCGCGGCGAGCAGGTTCTCGTCGACGTCGCCCGTGTCGAGGCCGAGCTCGTCGACCGTGGTGAGCATCCCCGTGTCCGCGAGCGTGGACACCGCGGGGTTGTCGATGAGGATGACGTCGGGCGACGTGCCCTCCTGTGCCGACAGCAGCGCCTGGTTCGTCAGCGCCGTCGTGTCGTACGCCGTGCGCTCGATCGTGACGCCGGCGTCCTCGCCGCACTGCTGGACGCGCTGCTCCCAGTCGGACGAGCCGTCGTGCTGGGGGTACGGGTCCCACCACGTGTAGGTCGAGTCGTCACCCGACGCGCTGTCGCTCGACCCGCCCGACGAGCAGGCCCCGACGAGCGCCAGCGTGGCGGTCGTGAGCACGGCGGTCGTCGCGAGGGCGACGGGCTTGCGCCTCGTGTTCTGCATCTGTGGTTCCTCCTTGAACGTGGCCGCCCGACGTCGGACGACCTGGCGTGCACGGCCCGCGCTCGGGTGGCGGGCCTACCGGTCGGGGTGTGGGCCTAGGGCCCCGGCACCCGGGGAGGCGCCCCCGTGCTGCCCCGGTCGACCAGCTCGGGCGAGACGAACCGCACGACGTGCGGCTCGTCGGGACCCACCTCCCCCTCGATGCGTCGCACCAGCTGGCGCACGGCCATGCGGCCGAGCCGGTCGGGTGCGGACTCCACCGAGGAGAACGGCAGGGAGAAGGTGCGGGCGAACTCGTCCGAGTAGCGCCCGACGACGGAGAGGTCCTCGGGCGCGGACAGGCCACGCTCGTGGAGGACGGTGGGGAGCGCCGCGGCCGCGGCCTCGTTGTTGACGACGAGGCCGGTGGCGCCCGGGTGGGCGTCGAGCAGCGCGTTGAGGTCGCGCCCGACATCGGGCTGGTGCGACGAGCCGAAGGCCGCGTGCAGCGTCACGCCGCGGGCGCGGGCCGCCTCGAGCGCGGCGTTCTGCAGGCGCCACACGTACGCGCCGCCGCGCTCCACGACGTGCTCGGGCTGCGACACGAGCACCAGCTCGCGGTGACCGAGGCGGTGGAGGTGGTCGACCATGAGCCGGCCGGCCTCCTCGAAGTCGAGGTCGAAGACGTCGACGCCGGTGCAGTCGGCGGGCAGGCCCACGAGCGCGCCGGGCTGGGGCGCCGCGCGCAGGATCGGCAGGCGCTCGTCGTCCTCGGCGACGTTGAGGAGCACGACGCCGTCGACCATGCGCGAGTCCGTCATGCGGCGCAGGGCGCGCGTCCCGTCGCGTCCGTGGCGAGCAGGATGTCGTAGCCGTGCTCGCGCGCCGTGTCGGAGACGCCGAGCATGTACTGGAGCATCGCCGGCGCGAACTCGTCGGGAAGGAACTGGGCGAGGAGACCGATCACCATCGTCCGGGTGGTCGCCAGGGCGCGCGCACCGGCGTTGGGCGTGTACCCGAGCGAGCGCACCGCGTCCTCGACGCGACGGCGCACGTCCGCCGAGATCGCCCTCTTCCCCGAGAGCGCGTACGACGCCGTGCTGCGCGAGACGCCGCGATGCGGGCGACGTCACCGATGGTGGCCACCGTGCCTCCTCCTTGCGAACCGGTTCGACAGTAGCGGGATCGTTCGTGATCGTGCAAGCGTCGTTCGGGTGAGGAAACATCACGATGTGATGACACCGGTGTCGAACGGGTTCGACACTCCGGGTGCGGCCGCCAGCCCCTACTCGAGGTAGCGCTCGACCACGGACGACGGCCGCACCGCGGACGCGCCCGGGTCTCTCCCGAACTCGCGCGCGGCGTCACGCTGCCGCAGGAGGTCCCAGCACTGGTCGAGCTGTTCCTCGGCGCGGGCCAGCTCCCGGTTCTCGGTGCCCACGTCGATCTGCCCGGCCGCGAGGCGCGAGCGCAGGTCGTGCTCGCGCGCGATCAGGTCCCGGATGGTGGTGCGGATGTCGTCGTCCGTGGTCATGGTGGCTCCTCGCCTCGTCCGTGATCGTGCACTGCCTGCGCGCGCGAGCCGACGACGTCGTCGCGCGTCCTCCGGTGGTCCGGCGCGGCTCATGGCCCCGCTCACGAACGGCCTCGCCCGTCGCGCCGGAGCGACAGGGCCGTCGCCGCGGCGACGGCTCCGGCCTGGACGAGGAAGCACACCCCGGCGGTCCCGCCGATCCCGAGGACCGCCGCACGTGCCGCGGCCGCTGCGGCGTCGGGGCCGACCGCCCACGCGGCGGTGAGCACCGTGACGCCGACCGCGACCACCCCGAGCGCCGTGGACGTCGCGATGACGACCAGTACCTGGCCGACCGCGGCGCCGACGAGCTGCGGGGGCGTCGCGCCGACGCTCAGCGCGACGGCCGCCGCGTTCCTGCGCTCGCGGTCCGCCATGACGACGGCGGCGGCGGCGCCGACGAGGGCGACGACGAGCGGCGCGGCGAGCACGACGAGCAGCCCGTCAGCGCGGGCGGTGCCCGACGAGCTGCCGTCGTCCACGGGACGTGCCGCTGCGGTGGCGGCCCACAACCCGCCGACCAGTGCGATCGCGACGGTCGGCGGGCCGAGCGGACCGGTGCTGCGCGTCAGCAGCTCGGACGCTGTGCGCGCGCGAGGAACCACGCGGGAGGCGGTTCCGTCGCGACGACGCGGGTCCACCGGTGGACCGAGGGTGCGACGAAGAGGGGCCCGACCGCGATGAGGACGGCGGCGGCGAGCGGCGCGACCAGCAGCAGCGGGGTCCCGGGGTCGTCCGCGCTGCGCGCGCTGGTGACCACGCTGGCGAGCGCCACCGACGCGAGCGCGGCCACCGCCAGGCGCCCTGCTCCGACCGTGTCCCGTGCGCGGGTGCGCCTGCCGGGGGGTTCCGCCCGGGCGGGCCGCCCGGCGCGCCGCGCGGGCCGGAGCCCTGCTGCGGCCGCGAGGACCACGACCACGGCGGTGACGACCGCCGTCGCCGGGAGGCCGAGCCGCACGTCGACGTCGGCGAGCAGAGGTGTGCCCGCGAGCGACGCACCGACGAGGCGGGGCGCGGTCACGGCGGCGAGCGCTGCTCCCGCCGACGCGCCCGCCGTCGTGACGACGACGAGCTGGACCAGCGCCGCGGTGGTGACGCCGCCCGGGGTCACGCCGGCGAGGGCCCAGAGCGCGAACCGCCCACGCAGCAGCGCCAGCGTCAGCTCGGTCACCGACGCCACCGTCACGACGACGGCGACGGCCGTGAACGCCAGCGCCGTCCCGCTGATGCCGTACAGCGCGAGCGCGGCGGTCCCCCGGACGTCGCCCGCGGTCACGACGAGGCTCGCGACGAGCCCGGCCGCGCCGCCCGCCGTCGCCGCGACGGCGCCGACACCGGTCCAGACCGTCGCCGTCTCGCGGAGCTCGGCGAGGGCCAGGCCGACGACCGCCGTCACGTGGCGCCCCCGGCCCGGCCGAGCGCGGCGAGCACGCGCTCGGTGGTGGGGCGCCCGATCTCCTCGACGAGGGAGCCGTCGCGCAGCACGAGGACCCGGTCGGCCGTCGCGGCACCGGCCGCGTCGTGGGTGACCATGAGCACCGAGCCCCCGGCGTCGACGACCCCGCGCAGGAGTCGCAGCACCTCCGCCGAGGTGCCGGTGTCGAGCGCCCCGGTGGGCTCGTCGGCGAAGACGACGTCGGGCTCCACGGCGAGAGCCCGGGCGATCGTGACCCGTTGCTGCTGCCCCCCGGAGAGCTGGGCGGGGCGGCGCTCCGCCTGCTCGGCGAGCCCGACGCGTGCGAGCGCGGCGCTGGCGCGCAGCCGTGCCGCTGCCCGCCGCCCCGCGAGGCGCAGCGGCAGCTCGACGTTCTCCTGCGCCGTCAACGACGAGATCAGGTTGTACGACTGGAAGACGAATCCCACGTGCGCACGCCGCAGCAGGGCCAGCTCACGCCGACCGGTCGACGCGAGGTCGTGGCCGAGGACGTCGACGCTGCCGGTCGTGAGCGTCTCGAGGCCGGCGAGGCACGCGAGGAGGGTCGACTTCCCCGACCCGCTCGGACCGACGACAGCCACCATCTCGCCCCGCCGGAGCGTCAGGGAGACCGCGCGGACGGCGACGACCTCGGCGAGGCCGTCCGGGAACGTCTTGCCGACGTCCCGCGCCACGACCGTCGCGCCGGCCGTCCGGTCCCCTGCCGGGGCTGGCGCGCTGCCGGCGAGGAGACCTGGGCCGGGGGTCCGTGGTCTCAAGCGACCACCGTCGCGCTCGGATGCCGGCGGTCGCCAGCCGGACGGACCCGGTGGCGACCGTCGCGACGAGCGCCGTCGCGGCGATCACCGCGACCCACGCCGCCGCCGTCGCGGGCCCGCTCCCCCCCGGGGCGGTGAGGAGCCGCACGGCGTAGCTCGCGCTCGCCGCAGCGGTGAAGGTCAGCGCCCAGAAGCCGACGGCGAACGTGGTGATGAGGTACCTGCGCACCATGAAGAGGTGGGGAAGGAGCAGGGCGACCATGGTGGCGCCGAGGACGGTGTGGACCACGGACGGCTCACCGTCCGTGATCGCCCACCAGGCGTTCCCCGCGACCGCCGGCGGGGCCGAGAAGATCGCGAAGGTCGGCACCAGCGGCCCCGGGACCGCCGGCCCCGTCGCGAACCGCAGCAGGAGCGCGGACCCGACGAGCACCCAGAACAGCACCCCGACGGCGAAGAAGCCGACGGCCCACTGCCGCTGACCCACCACGCGAGCGACTGCGCGGTGAGCAGGGTCGCCGCCACCGTGGGCAGCAGGTAGCCCCCGTGCAACGATCCCGGGTCGCGCGGCGACGTCAGCAGCGAGGCGACGAACCACGCGCCGAAGACCGTCGAGGCGCCGGCCGTGGCCCACACCGCGACGGCGGACGCGGTGGGGACCACGGGGGCCAGGTGAGCCGCCAGCAGCGACCCGACGACGGGGTACAGGGCTCCGAAGGGACCCAGCACCGGCGACCGGAGGTCCGCCGTCACGGTCCTCACGCCGCCGGCCCCGGCGAGGTAGCGCACGACGACGACCACCCACGCGACCGCTGCCGCGATCCACAGGACCTCGCCGACGACGCCGGGAGCGCCGAGCGACGACGCGGCGACCGTCCAGGTGCCGGCGATCCCGGCGGTCCCGAACGCGATGCCGACGACGTTCAACGGCACGCGCGCCGGCGCCGGGCCGCGGGAGGCGCAGGAGCCGGCGGGGTCGGCGAGGTCGAGATCATGCGAGCCTCCCCCCGCCGTCGACGTGCAGGGTCGTCCCGGTGAGGAACGGGTTGGTCAGCGCCAGCAGCACCACCTGCGCGACGTCCCCGGGCGAGCCGACACGGCCCGCCGGGTAGGACGCGGCCGTCGCCTCGAGGAAGCGCTGCTTGCCCTCGGCGCCGAGACCGTCCCACGAGCCGGAGTCGACGATGCCGGGAGAGACGGAGACGACGCGGATCGGTGCGAGCTCGATCGCGAGCGCGTCGGCCAGTCCCTCCGCGGCGCGGTTCGCGGTCGCCATCACGACGAGCTCCGGGCCTGGTCGGCTGGACACCACGCCCGAGAACAGGACGATCACGCCGTCCTGCGGCATCGCGGGGGCGAAGTGCTTCGCCAGCAGGACGGGGCCGACGACCTTCGCGTCCAGCGCGCGACGCACGCGGTCGGCGTCGAGCGTCGTCACGGGCCCGTTGGCGTGGTCGGCCGCGAGGACGACGAGGCCGTCCACAGGGCCGAGCTCCTGCGCCGCACGGGCGATGGAGCTCTCGTCGGCCAGGTCGACGGCGATCGTGCGACCGCCGTCCGGCGCCGTGATCGCCTCCGGCCGACGGCCCGCCATGACGACCTCCGCCCCCTCCCCGGCGGCGCGCCCGGCGATCTCGTGCCCGATGCCGGACGCGCCGCGACGAGGAGGATCCGCTTGCCGGCCAGCGTGGTCATCGCCGGCCGATCACGGTGATCTCACCGCGCGCGATCACGTGGGAGAGGATGTTGAACGACACGAACGCCGGGGTGGCCTCCGAGTCCAGGCCGAGCTCCTTGACGCTCGCGACGTCGAGCGCCTGCACCGCGATCGAGTAGTGGTCCGTCGCGCCGACGGGGGGTGCGGAGCCGATGAACTGCGCCGCCCGCGCGTCGTTCCGGACCGTCCACGCGGCACCCGGCAGCACGCTCACGCCGGCAGGGAGGTCGGTGACGTCGGCGGGGAGGTCGACGACCATCCAGTGCCAGAACCCCGACGGGGTGGGCGCCTGCGGGTCGTAGACGGTCACGACGAAGCTCTTCGTGCCGTCCGGCGCGCCCGACCAGCTGAGCTGGGGCGAGCGGTCCTCGCCGCCGGGGACGCCGAACATCGCCGAGTACTGGGCGGGGGCGAACTCGCCGCCGTCCGCCACGTCGCTGCTGGTCAGGGCGAGCGTCGGGACGGCCGGGAGGTGGTCGAAGGGTGTGGACATGATCTCTCCTCGTGGTGGTGGGGATGGCTGGGCGAACGGGTGATGGGGTGGGACGACGGTGGTCCGTCGGGCCGCCGGGCGGCGGCGTCGTCACTCGTCGGAGACGACGACCTTCCCGATGCTGCGGCCGGACTCGACGATCCGGTGGGCCGCGAGCAGGTGCTCGGGGTCGAGCGGCGAGAGCCGCTCGGTCGCGGTCGTGCGGACGAGTCCCTCGTCGACGAGCTCCGCGACGTGGTCGAGGATGCGGTGCTGCTCGATCATGTCGGCGGCGTGGTGCATCGACCGGGCGAACATGAACTCCCAGTGCCAGGACAGCGCCTTGCTCTTGAGGCTCACGACGTCGAGGTGGTGGGGGTCGTCGATCGCGACGACCTGGCCGAAGGGCTTGGCGATGCGGACGTACGCCTCCACCGCGCCGGGCTTCGCCGACGCCGCGGTGAAGATCCAGTCCACCCCGTCGGGGGCGGCGGACAGCACGTTCGCCGCGAGGTCCCCGTGGTGGTCGACGACGGCGTCCGCGCCGAGCGACGTCACCCACGCCTGGGACTCGGGTCGCGAGGCCGTGCCGATCACGCGCACGCCCGGGGCGAGGACCTTGGCGAGCTGGATCATGATCGACCCGACACCGCCGGCAGCACCCACGACGAGGAGGGTGCCCGCGCTCGTCGCCGTCAGGCGGAGCTTGTGGAAGAGCGCCTCGTAGGCGGTGAGCGTCGTCAGCGGCAGGGCCGCGGCGTCCGCCCACCCGAGCGACGCGGGCTTGCGGCCGACGATCCGCTCGTCGACGGCGTGGAGCTGCGAGTTCGTCCCCGGGCGGTCCAGCGCGCCGGCGTAGTAGACGTGGTCGCCGACGTCGAAGAGCGTCACCGCCTCGCCCTTCGCGGTCACGACCCCGGCGGCGTCGTAGCCGAGGACGCGGAAGCCGTGCGCCCCGGCGTGGGCGCGCTGTTTCACGTCGACGGGGTTCACGCTCACGGCGCGCACCTCGACGAGCAGGTCGTGCGGGCCGACGTGCGGACGGGGCACCGCGCGCTCGACGAGCGCGGCGGGGTCGTCGGCAGGGCGGGACGCGGTGTACCCGATCGCTCGCATGAGCGTCGGCGCGGAGGACCGCGGTGCAGTGGTCTCGGTCATGATGGACGTTCCTCTCCAGGTGTGGTGCCCGACGGGCACGGGGCGACGGTCCGGCTCAGGAGGCCGTCGGTCCGCCCTCGCTCGGTGGCGACAGGCGGACCGGACGCGCACCGACGGGGGTGCGGACGATCAGGTAGGGCGGGACGCGGTCGTCCGCGCCGTTGAACAGCGGGGTGCGCGGGAGCTGGTTGACGCTCACGTAGAGGTACCCGTCCGCCGCCAGCGACAGCGTGTCCGGCCACAGCAGGTCGGGCCCGTGCAGCACCGTGCTCCAGGTGCCGTCGGACGACCGCCTCAGGACCGCCGAGTGCTCCCACGCGGTGGCGTACAGGCGCCGTCGGCGTCCGTCTCCAGCCCGTCGGAGGCGCCCTTGTCCCCGAGGTCGGACACGTGCTCCGCCACGGCGGAGTCGTCGAGGCCCCGGTCACGCAGGACGTCCGTGCACACCGAGTACAGGCGGCGGCTCGACAGCGGGCAGTAGTAGAGCCTCGTCCCGTCCGGGCTCAGGGCGATCCCGTCCGCCCCGACGGAGTAGCCGGGCCGCACGACGCCCTGCACGACGGCGCGGAACTGATCGACGGCCTGGGTCGAGGAGTGGCCCCGCAGCCTCGACCACGACTCGCCGGTCCCGAGGTCGACCACGATGAGCGCTCCGACGGCCTGCGAGTCGGTCACGTACGCGAAGCCCGCGGAGCCGCGCGAGAGGTCGAACCGCACGTCGTTGAGGTAGGTCGTGGGGGTCATGGCGGCGGTCGGCCGGATCACGCGGACGATCCGGTCCGTGGCGAGGTCCACCTCGACCAGCTTGGCGCCGCCCGGGATCACCGGCCCGAACGACGGGGCTCCGGTGTCGAGCAGCCAGAGCCGCCCGGCCGGGTCGACCACGACGCTCTGCACCGACACGAGCTGGTCGTGCGGGTCCTCCGTGCCGGTCCACCGGTTCACGTCCACGTCGGGGTAGGGCCTCGCCTCGCCGTCGACGATCTCGGCGACCGTGAAGGGGACGTCGTCCCCCCAGCGCGGGAACGAGACGAACACTCGTCCGTCGTCCGCGACGGTCACTCCCGTCGGCATGCTGCCCGAGAGGGCCGCGACCACCTCGTAGTCGTCGTCCACCCACGATCCGAGCGGTGCGGATCCGAGCGGTGCGTCGGTCATTGCCATGTCGGGCCTCCTCTCCCCGGGGGCGGACCTGGTCCGGCCGCCCTCCGCCGGCCCTCCGGCGCGTCATCGGTGCGGCCGGAGCGACCTGGAGATCACGCTAGGAAGCCGGGGACGACGGCGCCTGGCCCTCCCGAGGACACCCTCGCGAGCGCAGCCGGAGCCGACGTCCGCGCTCGTGCCCGCTCGAGGGCTGCCGCCGACGGCGTCCCGTCGGCGGCGTGGTAGCTGAAGAGGAGGTGGCCCGGCGACCCGGAGACCTCGAGCACGGTGAGCTCCAGGGGAAGAGGGCCGACGCCGGCCACCCGGTGCTCGACGGTGCCGCCCGTCATCGGCCCGACGTCGTGCCGCTCCCACACCTCGCGGAAGTGCGGGTCGGCCATGAGCGCCGTCCGGACGGCGACGGACCGCGGGTCGTCGTCGCGTGCGGACGTCCGGAGCCACCCCGCGACGGCGGTCGCCGTCTCCCCCCACCGGGGCTGCGCACGGCGTCGCGGGTCGAGGTAGAGGCCGGTGGCGACGTTCGCCCCGGGGACGAACGCGCCGTCGCTCAGCTCGCCGGCGAGCGCGTTCGTCACGACGACGTCCAGGTTCGGGTCGTGACGTACGCAGGGACGTGCGCCATGAGATCCAGCAGCGGCCGGACGAGCGGGACGACCGCGCGCGGGTCGGGCGGGCCGCGGCGACGCCGGACGCGAGTCGCCGCATGTGGGCCAGCCCCGCGTCCCCGACGCCCAGGGCGCTCGCGAGAGCCGCGAGCACCTGGTCGGTCGGATGACGGTCCCGGCCCTGCTCGAGCCGCTGGTAGTACTCCGGGCTGATGCACGCGAGCGCGGCCAGCTCCTCCCGGCGCAGGCCCGGGACGCGTCGGGGCCGCCCGTGCACGAGGCCGGCGTCGTCCGCACGGAGCAGGCCGCGGCGCGTCCGGAGGTAGTCCGCCAGCGTCGGTCCGGTCGCGGCGGCGCTCATGCGACGTCGGCGGTGGCCCGCGGCGCCGCGCCCGCGACCACGTCGGTGAACGTGGCGACCGACGCGGTCGAGCGCAGGTCCGGGACGACGACGGTCACGGTCCACCCGGGTGTGCGCGGGACGTGGAAGGTATGGATCAGAAGGTCGACGGCGCCGCGCCCCTCGACCTGCTGCCGGAACGGCCGGAAGTAGGACGGGTGCGCCTCGTGCCGGGCCCAGATCCGGCGGAAGTCGTCGTCGCGGCCCGCCAGGTCCGCGACCAGGGAGCGCAGGCGCGGGTCGTCCGGGTCGGACCGGAACCTCAGCGCCGCCACCACGCGCCGGGCGCAGTCCTCCCAGCTCTCCAGGCCCCGCCGCATCCGAGGGCCGAACACGCTGATCACGAGGTTCGACCCGACGCCCCACTCCCCCGCGCTGAGCACCCGGGCGGCCGAGCTGGAGGCGAGGATGTCGAACGTGCTGTCGGCGACGAACGCGGCCTGCGCGGCGTACGGCGCGAGCAGCTCCTCGGCCTGGTGCGCGCCGGCTGCCGAGGGCGCCGGTGGAACTCCGGCGCTCTCGCGGGCGACGAGCCGCGACATGTACGCCGCGCCGTCCTCGCCGACCCGCAGGGCGCGCGCGAGAGCCTGGACGACCTGCCCCGACGGCGCGCGGTCCCGTCCCTGCTCGAGACGCAGGTAGTACTGCGGGGAGATGCCGGCCAGCCGCGCCACCTCCTCCCGGCGCAGCCCGGGCACGCGGCGCCGTCCACCGGCCCGTATCCCGGCGGCCTCGGGTGAGAGGGCTGATCGGCGGGCGCGCAGGAAGTCTCCGAGCGGAGGGGCCGTATGGTTCATCGTCGTCTCCCGTCAGGTCGAACCGAACGGGCCTCCTCGCCCACCCTCAGGGTCCTCGACGCGGGACACGGCACGGTATCGGTCGAATGACCCTCGCCGACGCCGTCACCAGCACATATCCTTCCCCCACGCATCGGTCGAACGACCATCACGGTCGACGAGGGCACCGCGGAGGTGGGCACCCATGCTCTACGGCCGGCACGACGAGGTCACGACGCTGAGCGGGCTTCTCGACGGAGCACGGCAGGGCCGGGGTGGAGCCGCGCTCGTCGAGGGCGAACCCGGTATCGGGAAGTCCGCGCTCCTCGAGGAGGCGACCCGTGACGCGGCGCAGAACGGGTTCCAGGTCCTCACCGCCCAGGGGGTCCGCGGTGCGAGCGAGGTCGGCTTCTCCGGCCTGCACGCGCTGCTCCTCCCGGTGCTCGACCGCCTCTCCGCGCTGCCCGACCGCCAGCGCCGCGCGATCGAGACCGTCTTCGGGACGGCCGACGGGCAGCCGCCCGAGCCGCTCATCCTCCAGATCGCGGTCCTGTCCCTGGTCGAGGAGGCCGCCGCGACCGCCCCCGTCCTGCTGACCGTCGAGGACCTGCACTGGGTGGACCCGTCGTCGGCCGAGGCGATCGCCTTCCTCGCACCGCGCCTCGGCGCCGTGGGTGCGGCGCTCCTCGCGACCGCGCGCACGGACCAGGCGCTCGCGGCCGCCGCGTTCGACACCCGGGTGCTGCTCCGCCCGCTCTGCGCCGAGGACGCCCACCGGCTCGTCACCGAGCGCCGCCCCGACGCGACCGCGGCGCAGCGGGATCGCATCGTCCACGAGTCGGTCGGCAACCCCCTCGCGCTCACCGAGCTCTCCGTGTCGACGACGCCGGTCCTCGCCGCCCGGCCGGCTCGACGCCTGCCCATGACGCGGCGACTCGAGCAGACCTTCCTCGCGGACGTGACGGCGCTCGACGACCGCACCCGCCGAGCGCTCCTGGTCGCGGCCGCGGGTGAGGACGCCGGCCCGGGAGAGCTCTCCGCGGCGCTGGCTCGGTCCGGGTTGTCCCCCGCCGACCTCACGCCGGCCGAACGCGCAGGACTCGGCCGCCTGGGGAGCGGGTTCGCCTTCCGGCACCCTCTCGTCTCCTCGTCCGTCTACGACTCCGCGGACGCCGAGACGCGCCGTGCCGCCCACCGCGCGCTCGCCGACGTCGTCCGGGACGAGGGGCGCGCGGCCCAGCACCTCGCGGCCGCGACCGTCGGCTGGGACGACGACGTCGCCGCGCGGCTGGACGAGTCGGCGCGACGGGCGGACGCGCGGGGTGCGCGCACCGAGGCCTCCGCGGCGTGGGAGGCCGCGGCCGCGCTGACCGAGGCGCCCGGCGTCGCCGCCCGACGGCTCGCCGCGGCCGCGGAGACGGCGCGCCAGGCCGGTGACGTCGAACGGGCGCTCGCGCTGTCCCGCCGGGCACGGCCCTCCGCCGTCGACGAGGCGACCGTGCTCCAGCTGGAGACCACGGAGTGGATGCTCAGCCAGACCGTCGTCGTCCCCGACGCGCGCAGTGCCGACGGCCTCGTCGACGTCGCGGTCTCCATGAGCGACCCCGAGGCACGCCTCGAGCTCCTCGTGTTCGCCGCCGTGCGCTGGTACATCCTGCAGGACGCCGCGCCGGTGGCCGAGCGGATCGGCGACGAGCTCGCCCGCAGCGCGACCCCGGACCAGGCGCTGCGCGAGATCGGGCTCGGGCTCGTCCAACCCGGCCGCGGGCTCGACGTCGACACCGCGCTGGAGGCGTTCCGCGGTCCGCTGCGCCCCGTCGACGGCATCCTCCTGAACTGCCTCGCCTTCGCCGCGGAGGAGGCCCGCGACCTGGTCGCGGCGGAGCGCGTCTGGACGGCCGCCGAGCACGCCTACCACGCCGCGGGCCGCACCGGTGACGAGGCGACGGCGCTGTGCGGGCGCGCCAGCGTCCGGCTCCTCCTCGGGGACGTCACGGGCGGCATGGCGGACGCCTCTCAGGCGATGCACCTCAGCGACCAGATGGGCCTCGGCATCGTCGGCGCGATGGCCGCCGCCGTCGTCGCCCGGGCGAGGGCCCTGCGCGGCGAGTACGACCTCCACCGGGAGCTCGTGACCGCCGCCGAGCTCCGCGGTGGCGTCCCGCTGTTCGCGCGCGTGAGCGCCACGCTGTCCTGGGCCCGGGGGATCGCCGCCGCCGGCGAGGGACGCGACCTCGACGCCGTCGCGGAGATCGAGCAGACGGCGGCCAACGCCCCGATCGCGCTCTGGGCCGGCGCAGACCTCGCCGAGCCCGCGCTGAGGTCGGGTCGCCCGGAGGCGGTGAGCGACTGGATCGCCGCCGCGGAGGCCGAGGCCGACCGCTCGGGGTCGGACCACCTGCGCATGCTGGTCCTGCGGTCGCGCGCGCTGCTCGCCGACGGGCCGGACGCGGAGGGCCTCTTCGAGCAGGCGCTCGCCCACGCGTCGAGCGCCGACGCCTCGGTGGACGTCGCCCGGACCCACCTCCTCTACGGCGAGTGGCTGCGCCGCAGCAGGAGGATCCTGCGCGCGCGGGAGCACCTGCGCGAGTCCGTCCCCGTCTTCCGCGGGCAGGGCCTCGAGCCCCTGCTGGCCCGCGCGTCCGCCGAGCTCCGAGCCGCAGGCGAGAGCGACTCGGCGGCCGACTGCCGCGACGCCGCCTCCGTCCTCACCCCGCAGGAGCTGCAGATCTCCCGCCTCGCCGCGACGGGCCTGTCGAACAAGGCGATCGCCGACCAGGTCTACCTGTCCCACCGCACCGTCGGCGCCCACCTGCACCGCGCGTTCGCGAAGCTCGGCATCAGCCGGCGGACCCAGCTGCCCGTGGTTCTCGAGAACCGGTAGTCGTTCCGCAGGGTGTCCCTCCTCGGGCCACCACACGCCCGGCTGCGGCTCCTAGCGTCGACGTCGACCGCCGGGAACGTCCCGAGGTCGCCGCGCCCCGCGGCTCCGTCCCGACCGGAGGGAACTCCCATGCCCTACATCACGACGTCCGACGGCACCGAGCTGTACTACACCGACCAGGGCGAGGGTCTGCCGGTGGTGTTCAGCCACGGCTGGCCGCTCAGCTCCGACGCCTGGCGCAAGGAGGTCAAGCTGGTCGCCGACGCCGGCTACCGGGCGATCGCGCACGACCGCCGCGGCCACGGCCGGTCGCAGCAGACCTACCACGGCAACGACATCGACACCTACGCCCGTGACCTCCGCGACCTCGTCGAGGCGCTCGACCTGCGCGACGTGGTCGTGGTCGGGCACTCCACCGGCGGCGGCGAGGTCGTCCGCTACGCCGCCCGGTACGCGGGCGGCCGCGTCCGCAAGGTGTTCACGGCGGGCGCCATCCCCCCGGTGATGCTGCGGTCGGAGCAGAACCCCGAGGGCACGCCGATCGAGGTGTTCGACGACATCCGCGCCGGGGTGCTCTCCGACATGTCGCAGTACTGGAAGGACCTGGCGGTACCGTTCTTCGGGTACAACCGCGAGGGGGCGGCGGTGTCGCAGGGCGCGATCGACGACTTCTGGCGCCAGGGCATGCTCGCCGGGCTCGTGGCCGCGTACGACTGCGTGAAGGCCTTCTCGGAGACCGACCAGACCGACGACCTGCGCGCGCTGGACGTCCCGATCTTCCTCGCGCACGGCAGCGACGACCAGATCGTCCCGATCGACGCGGCCGCGCGCAAGGCCGCCGAGATCGTGTCCCAGGGCACCCTCAAGGTGTACGAGGGCGCCCCGCACGGCATCTCCGGCGCCTACCAGGAGCAGCTCGACCAGGACCTGCTCGCGTTCATCGCCGAGTGACCGTCGCCGGGGCCGCCCCGAGCTGGGGCGGCCCCGGCGCGAACTACCGCGTGAGCGACGCCTCGACGTCGAGGCGCGCCAGCTTGTCGGGGTTGGCGACACCGAGGATCCGCGTGATGCGGGCGCCCTCGACGACGAGACCCACCGCGGCGGCGAGCGCGCCGTCGACCTCCACGCGCAGGCCCGGGGCGCCGTTGAGCCACGCCGGTTCCATCGTGACGGCACGGCGTGCCTTGCCCAGGCCGCCCACGAGGTAGCGGGCGATGCGGTCCGCCCCGACGATCGGGCGACGCGCGGCACCGGCGGTCCCACCGCCGTCGGGCACGAGGACGACGTCCGGGGCGAGAATCTCCATGAGGCCCTGGAGGTCGCCGGTCTCGAGCGCGGCGACGAACCGGTCCACCACGCGCCGCTGCTCCGAGCGATCCACGCGGACGCGCGGGCGGCGGGCGGCCACGTGGTCCCGCGCCCGGTGCGCGATCTGGCGGACGGCGGCCGGGGACCGGTCCACGGCCGCCGCGATCTCGTCGTAGGGCAGGTCGAACACCTCGCGCAGCACGAAGACGGCGCGCTCCGCCGGGCGCAGGGTCTCGAGCACGGTGAGCATCGCGAGGGAGACGCTCTCGGCGAGCTCGACGTCGTCGGCGACGTCGGGGCTGGTGAGCAGCGGCTCGGGCAGCCACTCCCCGACGTAGTCCTCGCGCCGGCGGGCCAGCGTGCGCAGCCGGTTCAGCGACTGCCGGGTCACGACGCGCACGAGGTACGGGCGCGGGTCGCGCACCTGCGCCGGGTCGACGCCGGCCCACCGCAGCCAGGTCTCCTGCACCACGTCCTCGGCGTCGGCGGCGGACCCGAGAAGCTCGTACGCGACGGTGAAGAGCAGACTGCGGTGGGCGACGAACGGGTCCTCGCTCATGGCCGGGACGCTACGCCCGTCGACGGGGTCGCGAGCGGCGGGAGCCCGCACGAGGCCGCGAACTCCTGCGACCGGATCCCCAGGGCGATGTTGGACCGGGCGGTCATGTTCATGAGCGCGACGCGTGCCGTCAGCTCGAGCACCCCCGGCGCGCCGAGCTCCCCGAGCAGCGCGGCGACCAGCTCGTCCGTGACGGTGGGGGGCGTCTGGCTGGCCCGCTCCGCGTACTCCATGGCACGCCGCTCCGTCGGCGTGAACACCGCGGACTCGCGCCAGCGCGGCACCTCGCGGACCTTCGCCTCGTCCAGGCCCTTTCCGTGCGCCAGGAAGTAGTTGAAGTCGAGGCAGAAGCCGCACCCGATCGTCGCAGCCGCCGCCATGATCGCGTACGTGCCGAGCCCGTCGTCGAGGCGGTCCCACCGCTCCGCCTTGCGCGCGAGCCCCATGAAGTCCCGGAGCACCGCGGGATGGTGCCACATCACGCCGAGCGAGTCCGGGACCTGTCCCAGCATCCTTCGGCTCATCGTCCTGACCAGGGCCCCGTAGACGCCCGTGATCTCGGCCGCCGGGACGCGCGTGCTGCTGTCCATGCCTTGTCCAGCCATGTCTCCTCCAGGTCGCTGCGGTGATCTCTTCCGTGGTGTCGACATGGAGACACCGGCCGACAGCCCGCTGTGACAACCCTTTCGACGGAGGCCTACACCGTGCGCGGCGCGGGAGCGGGGGCGCGACCGGGCGCGAGGGCGGGATCGGCCGCCGCCGCCGTCGCCTCCACGACGTCGACCACCCCGACCGTCCCCGGCGACGCCGTGATGCGCTCGCCGAGCCGCCTGCTCGCCCGCGCGTAGGTCGGGTCGTCGAGGACCCGGCGGACGGCACGGCGCACCTGGGCCGGGCGGGGCGTGCTCGTGCGGAGCCGCACGCCGGCGCCGACCACGCGACACGCGCCGCGACCTCGGCCTTGTCCTCGGTGCGACCCGCCACGACCACCGGGACCCCGTGCCGCAGCGCGTGGTGCACCCCGCCGTAGCCGCCGTTCGTCACGTAGACCGACGTCCGCGGCAGCAGCTCGTCGTACGGCAGGTACTCGGCGGCGCGGGCGTGGCCGGGAGCGTGCCGAGCGTCTCGACCGGGCGGCCGCCCGTGGCCGCGACCACGAGCACGTCCTCGCCGGCGAGCGCGTGGAGCGTGGGCAGCAGGAGCTGCTCGGGGTCCTCGTTGGCGACGGTGCCCTGCGTGACGTGGACGACCGGGCGCGTCCCGTCGAGGTCGGGCCACCACGCCGGCAGCTCCGCTCGCTCGGCGGCCGGGCCCGGCGTCGGCGGGCCGACGAAGTGCACCGCCGTCGTGAGGTCGGGCCGCGGGTACTCGAACTCCTCGACGGTGAGCTGGACGACCGCGTCGGCGTGGGCGGCCCACCCCAGGAAGAAGCCGTCGAGGGGCTCACGGCCCGCGGCACGGACCATGTCGTCCGCGGCGCGCTGGACGGGCGCGAAGACCGTGCGCGCGACGACGCTCTGCAGCGCGCGGTTGCGCAGCGCGCCGAGCGGACCGCGCAGGGGTGTCAGGCCGAGCCCGAACGGCGCGGTGTGGTCGCTCGTCAGCCCGAGCGGGAAGATCCCGAGGGCGAGGACGGGCGGCCGCTCGTCGGCGGGCGCGGCGACCAGCGCCATCGCGCCGAGGAACAGCGGCTCGACGAGCACGACGTCGGCCGGCCGCGTCGCGACGGCGTCGAGGACCGCGCGGTGCTGCGCCGCGCCCGGGCCGAGGAAGATCTCGAGCATGTCGTACCGGATCGCGTCGGTGCCGGTGCGCCCCTCGCGACCGGGGAACCGTGCGGCGAGGTCGCGGTCGTCGAAGTCGGCCTCGCCGGGCAGCGACAGGTGCCGCGCGCCGCGTCGCGGACCGCGTCGGCGAAGCGCGCGCGGTGAGGAACCGGACGTCGTGCCCGCGGTCGACGAGACCGCGCGCGACGGCGAGCAGCGGGGTGACGTGGGCGTGGACCGGGGTGGAGCAGAGCAGGACGGATGCCATGGGACGGACCTCTCGGGGCGGTGGCGCGGTGACGGGTGCGCGCGGACCGGGCCGTCCGGGCGTGTGGCAGAATCGACAACCGTTCGGAGTATTCATCACCCTCTGGGGGTAGTCAATAGTGCCGCGTCGCTCGTACACCTCCGACCTGCGCGCCGAGCAGGCCGCGCGCACCCGCGAGCGCGTCGTCCGGGCGGCGTCCGCCGAGCTGGCCGAGCACGGCTACGAGCGCACGACGCTCGCGCGGGTCGCCGAGCGCGCCGGCGTCTCGCTGGAGACGGTCAAGGCGAACGGGCCGAAGCGTGCGCTCCTGCTCGCGGCGTTCGAGGTGACGTTCGCCGGGTCGAGGGCGCGCGTCCCTCGCCGCACGCCCCGACGGTCGCGCGCTCGTGGCGACCGAGGACCCGCGCGCGTTCCTCGACGGCCTCGTCGGACTCGTCGCGACCGCGAACGAGCGCGCCGCCGGGCTGTGGTCCGCCTTCACCACCGCCGCCCGGTCCGACGACGCCGTCGCCGCCGAGCTCGGCGCCCTGCTCGAGCGCCGCCGGACCGACCTGCGCGCGAGCGTCGACCTCCTCGCGTCCCACGGCTTCACGCTCCACGGCCCGCGCGAGCGCGCCGCCGAGACGCTGTCGTACCTGGTCGCCCCGGAGAGCTACACGCACTTCGTCCTCGGTGCGGGCTGGTCCGGGACGGCGTACCGGGCGTGGCTGCGCGACGCGGTCGTCCGCCTCGTCGCGGCACCGCCGGGCGAGGAACCGCCCCGCCCGAGGCGGTGACGCGGCGCCGGGCACGGGTCTACCGTGAGCCATGGCCACCCTCACCCCAGGCTTCCACGGTCGTCCGCGGCCGCAGGGCGTCGCCCTGCCGCCCGGGCAGTACGTCGAGACCGGCTTCCCGGTCCTCTCCGCCGGCCCCACCCCGCGCGTCGACACGAGCACGTGGCGGCTCGACGTCGTCACGGAGTCCGGCGACACCCGCTCCTGGACGTGGTCCGACCTCATGGCGCTCCCCCAGGACGAGCCGACGGTCGACATCCACTGCGTGACGCGCTGGTCGAAGTTCGGCACGTCGTGGCGCGGCGTCTCGCTCGACACGCTGCTGGCCGACGTCGAGTCCACCGCCGACTTCGCGATGATCGGCTGCTACGGCGGCTACACGACGAACCTGCCGGTCTCCGAGCTGCTCGGCGGCAAGGCGTGGGTCGCGCACACGTTCGACGGCGCGCCGCTGCACCCCGTGCACGGCGGGCCCGCCCGGCTGCTCGTCCCGCACCTGTACTTCTGGAAGTCCGCGAAGTGGGTCAACCGCATCACGCTCATGCCCATGGACGAGCAGGGGTTCTGGGAGCGGCTCGGCTACCACGACCTCGGCGACCCGTGGCGCGAGCAGAGGTACCAGGGTGACTGAGGCGGTCGCCCCCGGCCCCCCGGCCGGGCCGGGCGCCAAGGCGGACCCGGAGAACCGGACGGGCGCACGCCTCGGCGCGCGGTACGCCATGCCGACCGGGTGGCGGGTCGCCCGGCTCGTCGACGCGTGGGCGGAGAGCCCGACGGCGCGCACGCTCGTCCTCGACGTCCCCGACTGGCCGGGCCACCTCGCCGGGCAGCACCTCGACCTCCGCCTGACCGCGCCCGACGGGTACACCGCCGAGCGCAGCTACTCGATCGCCGGCCCGGCGAGCGACGCCGCGTCGTCGGCGCGCGTCGAGGTGACGGTCCAGCGCGTGCCCGACGGCGAGGTGTCGGGCTACCTCACGGACGCCTTCACCGTCGGCGACGCGATCGAGGTGCGCGGCCCCGTCGGTGGCTGGTTCGTCTGGTCGCCCGAGCGGGACGCCGGGACGCCGGTCCAGCTCGTCGCGGGCGGTTCCGGGCTCGCCCCGCTCATGGCCATGATCCGCACGCGGCGCGACGACGGCGACCGCACGCCGTTCCGCCTGGTCTACTCCGTACGGACGCCGGAGGACCGGTTGTACGTCGACGAGCTCGGCCGCCTCGCACGCACCGGCGACGGGCTCGAGGTGCAGGTCGCGTACACGCGCGCCGCGCCGCTCGACGCGCGGCGCGGACCCGGAAGGCTCACGCTCGCCGAGCTCGACGCGTGGGGCTGGCCGCCGGACCTCGAGCCGGCGTGCTTCGTGTGCGGCCCGACCGGCTTCGTCGAGGCGGTGTCGCGCACGCTCGTCGCGCTCGGCCACGACCCGGCGCGCGTCAAGACCGAGCGCTTCGGCCCGGCGTCGGACTGACGCCCCGCCCCGTCCGCCCACCCGGTCCCGCGAGATAGAGGGTTCTCCTCGAGATTGAGGGTGATTCCCCTCTATCTCGACGGAAACCCTCTACCTCGCGCGGGGCCGGGCGGCGGTGGGAGCTGCGCGCGCGCCTCGCGTTCGGCGAGCACGCTGCGCAGCAGCTTGATGGTGAGCACCAGCGCCCAGAGCGCCAGGACCGTGATCGCGAGGAGGAGCAGGTAGTAGAGGAGCCCGATGACGCCGAGCCCGGACATGAGGGACATGCGCCGACAGTAGCGCCGGGCGCAAGACGCGCCCGGGACGCCACACAGTCCGGGTGGAGCCGCGCGCGAGGCCTCTCCTCGACCAGCGCGGATGGCGACGAGGGAGCGGGCATGGCACCCACGACAGGGCTGGCGCTGGACAAGCGCGCGGCGGCACGACGCGCGCGTGACGCGCTCGCCGTGGTGGTGGCACTCTCGCTGCTCGCCGCGTGCGGGGCACCGCGGTCCACCCCGCCCGCCCTGCCCATCACGCGGGCGGACGTCGTGCACCGCGTCGTCCCGGTCAGTGACGCCAGGGCGGTCCCCGACGTCGTCACCGCGACGGACCGCCTCGGCGCCGCGATGCTCGCGTCCGCGCCGCGCGAGGGCAACGTCGTCGTGTCGCCCGCGAGCGCCGTCGTCGCGCTGTCGATGCTGGCGGAGGGCGCGCGCGAGGAGACCGCCGCGTCGCTCGACGAGGCACTGGGCGCCGTCGGGCCGGAGCGCACCGCCGCGGTCGGCGCGCTGCTCGCCGCGCTGCAGGAGCACGATGGCAACCCGGCCGCCGTGCAGGCCGCCGAGCTGCCCGAGGAGCCGCTCGCGCACCTGGCGAACCAGGTGGTCGTCGACGACCAGGCTGCGATCCACGACACCTACCTCGAGGCGCTCGGCGCCGGGTACGGCGCAGGCGTGCTGCGCACCGACCTCGGCACCGACGCGGGCCTCGCGCCGTTGTCGGACTGGGCGAGGTACCACACGGGCGGGCTCGTCGAGAGGTCCGCGATCGAGCCCGACCCGGACCTGCGGCTCGTCCTCCAGAACGCGACGCTGTTCGCGGCGCGCTGGGAGGAACCGTTCGAGGAGTCGGAGACGGGCCCGCAGCCGTTCGTCCTCGGGTCCGGGGAGGAGGTGCAGGCAGAGGCGCTGCGGCAGACGAACGACGCCCGCTACGCCGAGGTCGACGGGTGGCGCGCCGTCCGCCTGCCGTACGTCGAGGCGTTCCACGCCGACGTGCTGCTCCCGCCGCCCGGGACCGACCCGGCGTCGATCACGGCGGAGCAGCACGCGGCGCTGCGCGAGGCCCTGGATGCCGCGGCGCCCGTCCCGGTGGACCTGACGATGCCGACGCTCGACGTGCCGGCCGAGTCACCGACGGACCTCAGACCGGCGCTGACGGACCTGGGACTCGGCCGGCTTCTCGGCCTCCCCACCCTTCCGGACCTGAGCGGCATCAGCGACCAGGGCCTCGTCGTCTCGCAGGCGTGGCAGCAGTCCGTGCTGCAGGTCGACGCCGAGGGCACCGTGGCCGCCGCCGTCACGGAGATCGGCGTCACCGAGGAGGCTGCCGCGATCGACGTGCTCGAACCGGTCGTCCTGCGCGTCGACCGCCCGTACGTGTTCTCCGTCGCCCACTCCGACACCGGCTGGACGCTGTT
Organism: Cellulosimicrobium sp. CUA-896; assembly: GCF_001942335.1. GTDB lineage: Bacteria > Actinomycetota > Actinomycetes > Actinomycetales > Cellulomonadaceae > Cellulosimicrobium. Next base: position 85,907 of record NZ_MKKH01000004.1, read on the forward strand.
CACGTCCGCGATCCGCGACCCGCGCCACTGACCCCGGCGTCCGCGGCTACGGACGCGACCACACCCCGGCCGCCGCCGCGTCGGCGACGAACGCCTCCACCGACCGCGCCGGCCGGCCCGTCAGGCGCGGCACGTCGTCCGTGACGACGGCGAAGTGCCCGGCGCGCACCCGCTCGTAGGTGAGGGCGGTCAGGTCGCGCTCGAACCCGGTCAGCCCGTCCAGGGCCTCATCCGCCCCGAGCTCGGTGTAGACGACCGGTCGGCCGAGCGCCGCGGACAGGAGCTCCGCCGTCCGGCTGTGGAGCACCGCCTGCGGGCCGGACAGCTCGTACGTCCGGCCGGCGTGCTCCCGGTCGAGCAGGGCGAGCTCGGCGACCTCGGCGATGTCGCGCACGTCGGTCCACGCGACGGGTGCCTGTGCGTGCGGGAAGGCGAGCTCCCCCTCGGCGATCTGGTCGCGCAGGAACCTCGGATCGGTCATGACCTGCATGAACCAGCCCGGCCGGAGGAGGGTCCAGGACCGGCCGCTCGCCCGCACGGCCTGCTCGACGCGGGCCGACCAGCCCTGCGGCCCGGACTGCTCGGGATCGCGCTCGGAGAGCAGGACGACGTGGGTGGACGGTGACGCCGTCGCGAGGAACTCGGCGACGAGCTCGGGGGCGTCGGCGCGGAGCGGCACGACGACGAAGACGGCGTCGACGTCCGTGGTGGCGGGGGCCCACCCGTCCGGGCGGTCCCAGGAGAGCTCGACGGGGACGACGCCGTCGCGCGTGACGCGCGCCGGATCGGTGCTCCCGCCGAGGAGCTCGACGTCGTCCCGCGGGGCCAGCCGGTCGGCGAGCGCCGAGCCGGTCTTCCCGCGGACGGAGGTGATGAGGATGCGCATCGTGCCGGTCCTTCCGTTCGGATGTCGGTGCTCGGGCGCGCTCCGGCGGGTCAGGACCCGGCGCCCTCCGGTACGACCGCGGTGACGCGGATCTCGACCCGCATGCCGACGGCGGCGAGAGCGGCGACACCGACGGCGGTCCACACCGGGGCGCGCTCGCCCATCCGCTGCCGGAGCTGGTCGACCATCGCGGTGGTGTGCTCGTCGCCGACCTCGTCGGGCCGGGTGGGGACGTGGAAGCTGTCGACGGCGACGACGTCGCGCCAGGTGACCCCTGCCTCGGCGAGGGTCCGCTCGACGTTGTCGAAGGCGCGCACGGTCTCCTCCGTCAGGTCCTCGGGGAAGCGGAGCTCGTCGTCCCACCCGCCCTGCCCGGAGATGTGCACGACGTCGCCGACGCGGACGGCCTGGTGGTAGTGCCGCTGCTCCCGGAACGACTCGCCGTAGCCGGGGGTGACGAAGAACTGGGGCGCGGTCATGGGGACTCCTCGCGTTGTCACTTCACCGATGAATTGAACGTAGCACTCCTTGACTTCATCTGTGAAGCGTCCTGGCGCTGCTAGAGTCGAATTCATGCCGGAATCGACCCAGGACGTGGAGGTCGGCGCCGTCTCCGGGGACGAGCCGCGCTGGCTCTCGCCGAGCGAGAAGGAGGCGTGGACGGGGGCGGTCTCGCTGATGCTCCTGCTGCCGAGTCGCCTGGACTCGGCCGTCCAGCGCGCGGCCGGCGTGACGCTCTTCGAGTACCTCACGCTGAGCCACATGTCGGAGGCGCCCGACCGTCGTCTGGTGATGAGCGAGCTGGCGTACCTGACCAACGGCTCGCTGTCGCGCCTGTCCAACGTCATGAAGAAGTTCGAGGCCCGCGGCTGGGCCTACCGCGAGCCCGACCCGACCGACGGTCGGCGGACGATCGCGGTCCTCACGGACGACGGCTGGGCCAAGGTGGTCGAGGCGGCGCCCGCGCACGTGCGGTCCGTGCGCGAGCACGTGCTCGACCCGCTGACGGCCACCGACCAGCGGGCGCTCGCCCGGATCGCGGCCAAGCTGCGGACCCGGCCCGAGGACTTCGCGGCCTCGTGAGGTGCGGCGCCCGGCACGGCGCAGCCGCCGAACCCGGGGTCGTGCGGCACGAGCGGCCCTGCCTGCCGCACGACCCGGGGTTCCGCCCTCTGGTCAGCCCTCGACGACTCAGCCCTCGACGACGGTGACCGTGACGTCGATGTTGCCGCGCGTCGCGTGGAGTAGGGGCAGACCTGGTGCGCCGCGTCGGCGAGCTGCTGGGCGACGTCGTGCGGGACGTCCGGCAGCACGACCTCGAGGTGGACGGCGAGGCGGAAGCCGGACTCCCCGTCGGAGCCGATGTGGACCTGGGAGCCGACCGACGAGTCGTGGAGGGCGACCTTCTGCGACCGGGCCACCGCCTGCACGGCCGAGTGGAAGCACGCGGCGAACCCGGCGGCGAACAGCAGCTCCGGGTTGGCGGCGCCGCCGGCGCCGCCCATCTCGCGCGGGACGGCGAGGTCGAGGTCGAGCACCCCGTCGCTCGTGCGGACGTTGCCGTTGCGGGCACCTCCGGTCGAGAGGGCCTCGGCGGTGTAGGGCGGGGTCATGCGGTTCCTTTCGTCGGTCGGGGCCGTGCCCCGGGGGCACCGCACGAGGATCCGTGCGGCGGAGCGGTGGAGCGATGGCTCGGTGGCGCGACCGCGGGACGGCCGGTCACCGGTGGAGGAGGACGACGAGGTCAGCCGGCGTGGCGGACGGACGCCGTCACGGCGCGCATGCCGTCGGTCAGACCGTGGACGGCGTCGCGCAGCCGTCGGGCCTCGTCGACGTCCAGGCCCATGCCCTCGTACACGCGGCGGGGGACGTCGCCGAGCTCGTCGCGCAGCGCGACGCCGCGCTCGGTGAGGCGCACCACGACGACCCGCTCGTCGGCGTCCTCGCGGACGCGCACGAGGAGGCCGGCCTGCTCCATGCGGCGCAGGAGCGGCGAGAGCGTGCCCGAGTCGAGGCCGAGGCACCGGCCGAGCTCGGAGACGGTGCGGCGGTCCTGCGTCCACAGGTCGACCAGCACGAGGTACTGCGGGTACGTCAGGTCCCACGGCGCGAGCAGCGCCCGGTAGGCCTGCGTCGTGGCCCGCGCCGCGGCGTAGAGGGAGAAGCAGACCATCTCGTCGACCACGGTCGGCGGGCTCTCGGTGCTCACGCTCACATCCTCGTGCACAACTGGATTGTGCACAACCGACATTGCCCCGGCACTGGCGCACGACGCCGGCCGCGGGAAGACTGGAACCGTGCCCGCCGATCGTCCGCCCTCGACCACACGGGAGCGCGCGCTGCCGCCCGACGTCGCCGACCTCCGGACCCTCGTGGCGCGGGTGCGGTCGCTCCGGGAGCGAGCAGGCGGCCGACGGGTCGTGGTCGGGATCACCGGCAGCCCCGGTGCGGGCAAGACGACGCTCGCCGTCCGGCTCGCCGACGCCCTCGGCCCCGAGGCGGTCCATCTGCCGATGGACGGGTTCCACCTCGCGAACGCGACGCTCGACCGGCTCGGCCGGCACGACCGCAAGGGCGCGCTCGACACGTTCGACGGCTGGGGCTTCGTCGCGCTGCTGCGCCGCGTGCGCGAGGAGACGGACCACCCCGTGTACGCGCCGTCGTTCCACCGCGCCGTCGACGAGCCGGTGGCCGGCGAGATCGCGGTCGCGCCCGAGCACGGGGTCGTCGTCGTCGAGGGGAACTACCTCCTCGTGCCCGACGAGCCCTGGGGCCGCGTGCGCGACCTGCTCGACGAGGCCTGGTTCTGCGACGCCGACGGCGACGAGCGCGAGCGCCGCCTCGTCGACCGGCACACGCGCCACGGGCGCACGCTCGAGGCCGCGACCGCGTGGGCGACCGAGGTCGACGGCCGCAACGCCCGCGTCATCGAGGGGACACGCGCCCGCGCCGACCTCGTCGTCTCCGGCGCGATCCCGGCCTGAGGAAGCCGGCGGCGCCCCGCCCACCCCAGGGCATCGCCGGTCGCTCAGCCCAGAGGCGGCCGACCGTCGTCGAGCACCCAGCGCATCGCCGCGTGCTCGGTCGTGCGCCCGTACGCGAACACGACCACGGGCCGGACCGCGAAGACGCGGGCCTCTCCCCCGTCGGCGTGGTGGAACGAGCCGTCGCGCACGGTGAACGCCCAGTCGTCGCCGTACTTGCACCGCCACCGCTCGGCGAGGCGCAGCAGCGCGGCCTCGTCGACGACGCGCACGGCCTCGCCCTCGACCACGACGTCGAGCGCGTCGACGTACGCGTTCGTCCCCGTGGTCAGCACGACGCGCGGGTTCTGCGCGAGGTTGCGCGCCTTGCGCTCCCGCGGTCCGGTCGTCACGTGCAGGCACCCGTCCGCGGCGACCGTCATGAGCGGGGTGACGTGGGGGCGCCCGTCGGGGCGGACGGTCGAGATCCACGAGATCTCGGCGCGCTCCAGGACGCGGCGAACGTCGTCCCACGGCACCGGCCGCGCCCCCGGCGAGCTGTACCCCGGGACCAGGGTCCCGGCGGGTCCGTCGTGCTCGTCGCGGAGAGCGGCCGGTGCGGTCGTCGGGGCGTCGGCCCGGTCGGCGGTCATGTCGCGTCCTCTCGTGGTCCTCGTCCGGCCGGTCGCCCGGCCGGTCGTCCCGTGCAGCGACCGGCGCGCGAGCGCGAACTCATCGGCCTACGGTCGGGCCATGGGCATCTCTCGTGGGGACCACGTCTCGTGGAACACGTCGCAGGGCCGCACGACCGGCCGCGCCGTCGAGAAGCGCACGGAGCGCTTCCAGCACGACGGCCAGGCGTTCGTGCCGACCGACGACGACCCGTACTGGATCGTCGAGTCCGACAAGAGCGGGGCGCGCGCCGCGCACAAGGAGTCCTCGCTGACGAAGGCCTGAGCCGGTGCGCACCGTCGACGCCGTCGTGATCGGCGCCGGCCCGAACGGGCTCGTGGCCGCCAACGCGCTTGTCGACGCCGGGTGGGACGTGCTCGTCCTCGAGGAGCAGGACACCCCCGGCGGCGCGGTCCGCACGGCCGAGGTCGCCGCGCCCGGCTACCGCACCGACCTGTTCAGCGCGTTCTACCCCCTCGCCGCGGCGTCCCCCGTCGTCCGGGGCCTGCACCTCGAGCAGCACGGGCTGGAGTGGACCCACGCGCCGTCCGTCGTCGCCCACGCGCTCGACGACGGCCGGACCGCCGTCCTGCACCGCGACGCCGCGGACACCGCGGCCGGGCTGGAGGAGTTCGGCGCCGGCGACGGCGACGCGTGGCTGCGCCTCGTCGAGGACTGGGACCGCATCCGCGACCCGTTCCTCGACGCCCTGTTCAGCCCCCTGCCCCCGCTCGTCCCGGCCGTCCGGCTGCTGCGCCGCCTCGGCGTCGGCGGGTCGCTCGACCTCGCCCGGCTCGCGACGCTGCCGGTCCGCCGGTTCTCGGACGAGACGTTCCGCGGCGAGGGCGGCCCGCTGCTGCTCACCGGCAACGCCATGCACGCGGACGTCCCGCCCGACGCGGGCGCAGCGGCATCTTCGGCTGGCTGCTCGTCATGCTCGGGCAGGACGTCGGGTTCCCCGTCCCCGTGGGCGGTGCCGGGGCGCTCGCCGACGCGCTCGTCGCCCGCATCCGCGCGGGCGGCGGGGAGGTCGTCACCGGGACGCGGGTCGACCACGTGCACCTCGCCGGCCGCCGGGCCGTCGGCGTGCGCACCGCCGCCGGCGAGCACGTGCGGGCACGACGCGCGGTCCTCGCCGACGTCGTCGCCCCCGCCCTCTACCGCGACCTGGTCGGCGTCGACCGCCTGCCGGCGAGGCTCGTGCGCGACCTCGACCGCTTCCAGTGGGACCACCCGACGTTCAAGCTCAACTGGGCGCTCGACCGCCCGCTGCCGTGGACGGCCCCGGGCGCGCACGGCGCCGGGACCGTGCACCTCGGCGTCGACCGTGCCGGGTTCGTCGACGTCGCCGCCGACCTGTCCAAGGGCGCGCTCCCCCGCCGGCCGTTCCTCGTGCTCGGCCAGATGACGACCGCCGACCCCACGCGCTCCCCCGCCGGCACGGAGTCCGCGTGGGCGTACACGCACGTGCCCCACGGCCTCGAGTGGGACGCCGGCACCGTCGCCACGCAGGTCGACCTCGTCGAGGACGCTCTCGCGCGCGTCGCGCCCGGGTTCCGGGACGCCGTCGTCGGCCGCTACGTCCAGAGCCCGGCGGATCTCCAGGCCGCCGACGCGAACCTCCAGGGCGGCGTCGTCAACGGCGGCACGTCCGCCATCCACCAGGAGCTCTTCTTCCGCCCCACGCCCGCGTTCGGCCGCCCCGAGACGCCGTTCGACAACCTGTACCTCGCGAGCGCGTCCGCCCACCCCGGCGGCGGCGCCCACGGGGCGTGCGGGTGGAACGCGGCCCGCGCGGCCCTCGCCGCGAGCGGCCCCACCGGCGCGGTGCGTCGCGCGCTGCCACCGCGACGGCGGTGGGACCGGCTGCTCGGCGGCGCCCCGCGCCCCGCGGCCCGGCGCCCCGCGCCCTGACGTCCCGCGCCCTGACGAGGGCGGCCCGGCCCGCTCAGGGGCCGCGTCGCTCCGCGCGTCGCGCGTGGCCCTCCGCGGCGAGCGCCAGACGCCGCAGGGTCTCCCGGTTGCGCGGGGTGAGCAGCGCGCTGCGCACCGGCTTCGGCACGAACCTGCCGGGGCCGCGGCTGGCGTCCTCGTCGAGACGCACGGTGCACTCCGCACCCGACGCGGAGGGGGCCACGGTGACGCGGACCCGCGCCTCGCCGAAGGGCCAGCCCCGGGCCTGCATCTCGATGCCGCGGTCCGGGTCCCACGCGCGCACGACCGTCTCGTCGTCGAGGAGGAGCGGCCACGCCCCCACCGAGTGGTGGATGCGCGACCCCGGGGCGGGGAAGGACGTGTCCACCGCCCGGATGCGGGACGTGCCCACCACCCAGGAGGCGTACGTCCAGCCGTCCGCGAGCACCTCGAGGACGTCGGTCGCGGGAGCGCGCACGACGCGCGAGAGGCTCACCATGGCTCGACGGTAGCGACGACCGGCGCGCAGGCAACCGGCGGACGTCCTGCCGGGCGTGCACGCCGCTGCGCGGCTAGCGTCGGGCAGCGCCGCGCCGGCAGATCGCGTCGTCGGCACCGCACCGGTACAGCACCGGTACCGCACCGGTACCGCACGGACGAGCACACCTCACGGAGGACCGCCATGGCCGTCGACACCCGACCGCTCGCCGTGCTCACGGGCGCGACGGGCGGCATCGGCCGTGCGCTCGCGGCCGAGCTCGTGCGGCACGGGTACGACCTGGTCGTGTCCGCGCACGACGACGGGGTGCACGCCCTGCCCGCCGAGCTCACCGCTCCCCCGGCGCACCGGCTGCCCCGGCCGGCCCCGCGCGAGGCGGGGACGACCGGTCCGACGTCCACCCCGACCTCCGACCCGACGACCACCACGACGCCCGGCCCGACGGCCACCACGGCGCCCGGCACGGCGCGACGGGACGACGTCCCCGTCACCGCCGTCCAGGTCGTCGCCGTGCAGGCCGACCTCACCGCGCCGGAGGGCGTGCGCGCGCTCGTCGCCGCCGTGCGCGCCACCGGGCGCCCCGTCGACGTCCTCGCGCTCAACGCGGGCGTCGCGCACGGGGGGCCGTTCGTCACGAGCGACGTCGCGGGCGACCTCGACGTCGTCGCGCTCGACGTCGTGGCGACCGTCCACCTCGCCAAGGAGCTCGTCCCGGCGATGGCGCGGCGCGGTGCGGGGCGCGTGCTGATCACGGCGTCCACGGCCGCGGCCATGCCCGGTCCGTGGTTCGCGACGTACGCCGCGTCCAAGTCCTTCGTCGTGTCGTTCGGCGCCGCGCTGCGCCACGAGCTGCGCGGCACCGGCGTCACCGTGACCACCCTCCTGCCGGGGCCGACGGACACCGCGCTGTTCGTACGCTCCGGCATGGGCCGCACGCGCGTGGGCCGCGGCACGAAGGACTCCGCGTCGACGGTCGCCGCCGCCGCGTACCGCGGGCTCGTGGCCGGGCGGGCGACGTTGCTCGTGCGGTCGGTCAACCCGTGCTGCAGGTCGTGGCGGGGGCGGTGCTGCCCCGGCGGCTCGCCGCCGCCGCGCAGGCGCTCTACACCGCCCCGCCGGACGGCCCGGCCTCGTGACCCGGCTGCCCGTGCGTGCGCCGCTCCTGCTTCATGCGCGCCTCGAACAGGTGCCGGACGCCGCCCGCGAGCTCGTCGCGCGCCCGGCGCTCGTGCTCGCGGAACGCCGTCCAGTAGCCGTCGTCGTAGTCCTCGACGAGCTGGAAGGTCCACCGGCCCTCGACGACGTTGCGCCCGACGAGCTCGGCCTCGATCCGGTCGGCGACCTCGCCGTGCCCGGCGGCCCGCAGCTTCTCGACGGCGTCGCCGAGCGCGAGGTCGGCCTCGCCCGTGAGCTGGTGGAACGTGTACAGGTGCCCGCGCGCCCGCTCGGTCGTCTCGAGCGCCTCGCTCAGGGCACCGAGCGCCTCGACCGTCGCGTCGTCGACGCCCTCGGGGGTGGGGCGGCCGGGCAGGTCCTTCGCGTCGTCGGTCACGGGCGTCACGCTAGGTCGGGCGTGCGCGCCGCGCACCCGGGCCCTCGGACGCCCTGCCCGT
>NZ_MKKH01000005.1 GCF_001942335.1 Cellulosimicrobium sp. CUA-896
CGCGGCGCGGTGCGGAGCGCGTGGGACAGGACGAGCTTGAGCACGAGGAGCGGCCCCACCCACGCCACCCACGGCTCGGGGGCGAGCACCGTGACGAGCAGCGCGACCAGGACGGCGGCGCCCGCGACGCGACGGCGCCCGCACGGCAGGGGGCACGAGCAGCGCGACGACGGCGACCACGCCGAGGATCCCCGCGTAGGTGACGAGCGCCGTCGACCACGGCAGGCCCGGGACGAGCGCCGCGACGACCAGCGGGTGGACGTGGACGGCGGTGAACGTGACCAGGCCGCGGCGCGACGCGCCCGGCGCGTGGAACCGACGCGAGCCCGTCACGGTCGCGTTGACGACGACCCCGCCGAAGAGGTCGAACCCGACGAGCGCGAGCAGCGCGACCTGCCAGACGGCGAGCCCGGCGTCGTCTCCCGGGGCGACCGCGAGCACGACGGCGAGCGCCGCACCGACCAGCGCCGTGCCGTAGCCCAGCGCGCGCTCGGTGCTCGTCGCGTCGGGTGCGGTGAGCGCCGCGTCGAGGCGGCTCAGCAGCGAGCGGTGCGGCGGTGTCGTCGGCGTGCCGTCGGGTGTGTCGTCGGGGGTGCCGTCGGGTGTGGCTGCGGTCATCGTCGTCCTCCCGGCTCCGGGCGTCTCCGCTGACCGAGGGTAGGGGGTGGACCCCCGGACGGGAACCGGTCAGGCCGGCGCGACGGCGACGGGCTCGACGTCCTCCGGCACCACGGCCGGCCGCGCGGCGACCGACCCGTGGCCGGCGACGTCGAGCCCCGCGGCGACGACGGCGGCGCGCCCGTCCGTGACCTCGACGGTCGACACCGACGCGTTCGGCAGCGCGACGAGGCGCGACGGGTCGATCGTCGCGAGGTACGCGCCGAGGGTCAGGCCGTGCCCGACGACGAGCACCTGCCGGTCCTCCTGCGCGCCGGGGGCGGCGGCGCAGTCGTGCGCGGCCACGATGCGCGCGAACACGGCGCGGACGCGGGCCATGAAGTCGGCGCCGGGCTCGCCGCCGCCCACGCCCGGGTGGGTGCCGGCCAGGACGGCGGGGACGAGGTCCGTCCACGACTCGACGGCGTCGAGCTCGTGCTCCGGTCGCCGCTCGAAGCTGCCGAACGACAGCTCGCGCAGGTCGTGGTCGACGGTCAGCTCCAGGTCGGGGTGGTGGCGCAGGAGCTCCATCGCCGTGAGCACGGCCCGGCCCTGCGGCGAGCAGTAGACGGCGTCGAAGTCGTGCAGCGACAGGTGCTGGGCCGTCACCCGCACACCGGCACGGCCCGTGCGGGTCAGCGGCGAGTCGCACGCACCCTGCAGGTGCCGGCGTGCGTTGAGGACGGTCTGCCCGTGGCGGACGAGCGTGAGCGTGAGGGTCATCGTCGGCGTGCCCTTTCCGGTGGTCCCGGTGCGGTCTCCGCGACCGACGCTAGGGGCGGTAGGTGACCGTGCGGCGTCGGGCGGACGGCCACTAGGCGTCCGTCAGGCGTCCGCCGGGCGACAGGCGCGGGTGTAACGGTCTGCCCGTCGGCGGTGGTCCCGAGCGGCTCGGCGCACGGGGACGAACCCTCTTCCGGAGCATCTCGGTCTCCGAGAGCATCTGCTATCGGAAGGTGAGGTCGGGTGAGCTCTGTCGAGAAGGCGTTCGCCGCATACCTGGAGGCAGCCGGTGCCAACGCGGATGCGTTGCGCGCAGAGGCCGGCGCGACGCTGGAACGCGCCGTCCGTCAGGCGCACGACCTCGGCTGGAGCCAGCGCCGCACCGCGGCGGCTCTGGGTCGTAGCCAGCCCGAGGTCAAGCGGCTGCTCGACCGCGCACTCACCCATGGTCGCCTCGCGGTCGTCGAGCGAAGCTGCCGGTCGGCGCTCGACGACGTGCTGCGCGTCAAGCGGGACGCCGTCGTCGAGGCCGCTGCTCGCCACGGCGCTCGGTCCGTGCGCGTGTTCGGCTCGGTCGCTGAGGGCAGTGACACCGCGGACTCCGACGTGGACCTTCTCGTCGACCTCGACGAAGGCGTCGGGCTCTTCGGTCTGGGCGCCCTCGAGACCGAGCTCGAGGAGATCCTGGGCCGTTCGGTCGACGTCGTGCCCGAGCGCACGCTGCGCGAGGCGGTCCGCGCGACCATCACGGCGATCCCGCTGTGAGGAAGAGCGACGCCGACCACGTGAGGGAGCGGGTGGTCGCGTGTGACGGACACCCGCTCCCGGATCGTGGGCGGTGACGTCCGGACGTCGCGACGCCGTGTGACCATCGAGGCCGCACGCGCCCGGACGGGCGCGGCGACGTGACGAGAGGCAGACCGTGCGCCGCAACGACGACCGCATCCAGACCACCCACGCGGGCTCGCTCCCGCGCACGCCCGAGCTGCTCGCCGCCAACGCGGCGCGCGAGGCCGGGGATGTGAAGGGCGACTTCGACACGCTGCTGCGCGACGCCGTCGTCGACGTGGTGGAGCGCCAGCGGCGCGCCGGCATCACGCTGGTGGGTGACGGCGAGTACGGCAAGTCGATGTCGTCGCCGATGGACTACGGCGCGTGGTGGTCGTACTCGTTCCAGCGCACGGGCGGGCTCGAGCTCGACACGGACGCCGCGTGGGTCCTGGCCGACGTGCAGTCGTCGCCGGGCGACGTGCGCCTGACCGGCTTCGGCAACCGCCGCGACCAGGCGCGCTTCCGCGAGGCGTACACGGACCCGACGTCGGGCATCTTCGCGGGCGAGGGCCCGGGCGCGTTCCCCAAGGTCACGGGACCGCTCACCTACACCGGTCAGGCCGCCGTCGCGCAGGACGCCGCGAACCTGCGCGCCGCCGCCGACGCCGCAGGCGTGCAGGACGCGTTCGTCACGTCGATCGCGCCCGGCTCCGCCACGCGCATCGCGAACGAGCACTACGCGACGCACGAGGAGTACGCGTACGCGTGGGCGGACGTGCTGCGCGAGGAGTACCTCGCGATCGTCGACGCCGGCCTGGTGCTGCAGATCGACGACCCGGGCCTCGCCGAGTCCTGGGACCAGATCACGCCCGAACCGAGCGTCGAGGACTACCTCGCGTTCTCGCGCGTGCACGTCGAGGCGCTCAACCACGCGCTGCGCGGCATCCCCGAGGACCGCGTGCGGTACCACCTGTGCTGGGGCTCGTGGCACGGCCCGCACACGACCGACCTGCCGATGAAGGACATCGTCGGTCTCATGCTCGAGATCGACGCCGCGGCGTACTCGTTCGAGGCCGCGAACGTGCGCCACGAGCACGAGTACCGCGTGTGGGACGACGTCGCCCTGCCCGACGGCAAGCTCCTCCTGCCCGGCGTGGTCTCGCACGCGACGAACGTCGTCGAGCACCCGGAGCTCGTCGCGGAGCGCATCGAGCGGTTCGCGGCGCGCGTGGGTCGCGAGAACGTCGTCGCCTCCACGGACTGCGGCCTCGGCGGGCGCGTGCACCCGCAGATCGCGTGGGCCAAGCTCGAGTCGCTCGCGCAGGGCGCCGAGATCGCGACGAAGCGCCTCTGGGGCTGACGGCCCCGAGCCGGTCGTGCCCCGGCGGGGGCACCGATCAGTTCTGCGGGCATCCCGCGTCGTAGGTCGTGACACCACGACCAGGCGGAGGCCACCATGAGCGAGCGCAAGACGTACACGCTGGACGTGCCGGGCGCGTCCCCACCTACGACGTGCACGAGCCGGCGACGGCGAGCGACCTGACCCCGCTCGTCGTCATGGGCTCGCCCATGGGCGCGTCGGGGTTCGAGCAGCTCGTCGCGCTGCTCGACGACCGCACGGTCATCACGTACGACCCGCGCGGCACCGAGCGCAGCACGCTCGCGCCCGACGGCGAGGTGACCATGCCGGGCCACGCGGAGGACCTGCACCGCGTCGTCCGGGCGCTCGGGCTGGGCCCGGTCGACGTGTTCGGGTCGAGCGGCGGCGGGATCGTCGGGCTGTCGTGGATCGAGCAGCACCCGGCCGACGTCGCCACGTTGGTGTCGCACGAGCCGCCGCTCACGGCGCTGCTCGAGGACCGCGAGGTCGCCGACGCCGTCGAGCTGGACATCGTCGACACGTACCACCGCGAGGGCTACGGACCGGCGATGGCGAAGTTCATCGCGCTGGTCAGCCACGTCGGGCCGCTGCCCGCCGACTACCTCGACCGGCCGGCCCCCGACCCGAGGCAGCTCGGCCTGCCGACCGAGGACGACGGATCGCGCGACGACCTCCTGCTCTCGGGCAACCTCAAGGCCCAGCCGGAGTACGCGCCCGACGCGCAGGCGCTGCGGTCGGCGGGCGTCCGGATCGTGCCCGCGGTCAGCGCGCGCGGCCAGGGCACCCTCGCGTGGCGCGGCGGCGCGGCGCTCGCGACGCTGCTCGGCACCGAGGCCGTCACGTTCCCGGGGGACCACGGCGGCTTCATGCGCAACGACTGGGCGCCCGACAACGACCCGGCGGCGTTCGCCGCGACGCTGCGCGAGGTGCTCGACCGCTGAGCCCGCTCAGCGCACGACGACGCCCGCGTCCGTCACGATCCCGCGCAGCGCGTCGAGCCCGAACGCCTCGACGGGGCCGAGCGCACCGACGTCGCGCACGCCCTGCTGCACGGCACGGACCGCCGCGGCCGCGAGGAACCGGGCCGTGAGGTCGTACGGGTCGGGGCCGTCGAGGCGCACGCGGTGCAGCAGCCGTCCCCGGCGGTCGCGCGCGTCCGCGACCACGTGGCTGCGCGTCGACGCGCGCCGCGTCGCATCCGGTCCGGCGCCCGACGGTCCGGCCGAGCGGGCCTCCACGGCCTCGCGCAGCCGGGCGCCGAGCACGGGCAGGCGCAGCGCCCCGGTGAGCAGCGCGGTCGCGGCCGGCACGAGGTGCACGGCGGGGCTCGAGGAGCCGACGACGACGTCGAGGTCGCGCAGGGCGGGCGCCAGACGCGGCAGCGCGAACGGTTCGCTGCCGCCCGCGGAGATGCCGCGCACGCGCCGTCCGCCGACGTCGAACGTCACGACCCGGGCGCCGAGCCGCTCGGCGCGCAGCCGCCCGTCGCGCCACGCGTACGACGGGTCGAGCAGGGCAGCCGTCGCCGTCGTCCGGGTGCCCGCGCTCGTCCCGCCCCCGCCGAGGCCGAAGTAGCCGACGCTCAGGCGCGTCGCGTCCGCGCCCGCCGCGCGCAGCGCCAGCACCCCGGCGAGGTTGCCGGGCACCCAGTCGTAGCCGAACGCCGTGAGCAGCGTGGCGCCGTTCTCCCGGGCGCGGGGTCCGTGCTGCTCGAACACCTCCCGGACGAACGCGGCCTCGCCGGTCGAGTCGAGGTACACCGCCCCGGCGTCGACGGCGGCGCGCACCGCGGGGCCGCCGCGGCGCGTGAACGGCCCGACCGTCGAGACCAGCACGTCGCCGCGCTCGACCAGCGCCCGGACGGTGCGGGGCTCCGCGACGTCGGCGACCGCGGTCTCGGGCTCCGCCCCCGACGCCTCGTGGAGCTCCCGCGCGAGGTCGTCCAGCCGCTCCCGCGACCGTGCCGCGAGCACCGGTCGCGCGTCGCGCGCGACGAGCTCGTGGGCGACGAGCCGGCCGGTGTAGCCGGTGGCGCCGAGCAGCACGATGCGGCCGGCCACGGCGCCTCCAGGGTCTCGGGGTGGGGGTCGGGGTGGGTGTCGGGGGTGGATGTCCGGGTGGGTGGCGGGTGCGGCGAGCGTACGGTCCCGCGGTGCGGCGCGCTCGTCGAGAACCTCCTCCGACGCGTGCGGACCAGCGTGCCTGTCGGCGGCTGCCAGGACCGATGTGGCGGTCGACCGTCGACTTTTGCCTGGTCACGACAGAACTTTCGCGCGCGTGTTGACATCGCTGTCTGGCTGCGGTCTGATGGAGGCCGTTGCCCCTGGAACCGACCAGGGACCGGACGGCGGGCTTGGGGGAGTCGGCCGCCCGGACCGACGACGTCGGGCGTGCACCGCGGCGCGCACCGGCACGGCCAGCATGGCCTTGGACCTCGCCGGCGGCACAGGCGCCGCCGACCGAGCCCCCGTACGCCTCCCGCACCGCCCGTACCCGCAGTCACCACCTGTACCTGCAGTACGGCGCTGCAGCACGCGTCCGACCGCATGAGTGCTGCACGCCGTGCTGCACCCCGTCCCGGGGCGTCGCCCCGACCACCGCTCGACCGTGAGACGCAGCGCACGGACCGACGCGGCGCGCCGTCGCGCCGTGTCGCCCCGGCGCGCCCGCGTCCGGAAGGAGAACCCATGAGCGAGTCGACAGACCTCGCCACCCCCAAGAAGCCGCTGTCCCGGCGCTCGTTGCTCATGGGAGCCGGAGTCGTCGCCGCGGCCCCGGCCGCCGCGCTCGTCCTCGGCTCCGGCGGCAGCGTCGCGGCCGCTCCGGCCGCCGCCGCCGTGCCCAGCGCGACGGACGGCTCGGTGCGCCGCATCACCATGTACGCCGAGCGCATCGACGAGCGGACCGTGGGCTACGGCTTCGAGCCGGGCACCGCCACCGTGCCCGGGCCGGTCCTCGAGATGTGGGAGGGGGAGACGCTCGAGATCACGCTCGTCAACACGACCGACCAGCGCCTGTCGATCCACCCGCACGGCGTGAACTACGACGTCAACAGCGACGGCAGCCCGTACCTCGGCTCGTTCAACGAGCGGGGGAGACGCGCACGTACACCTGGTCGACGACGAAGATGCGCCGCGACCGCGGCATCTGGATGCCGGGCAGCGCGGGCTACTGGCACTACCACGACCACGCGGGGGGCGACCACGGGACGCAGGCGTCGCCGCGGGCCTGTACGGCGCGCTCGTGGTGCGCCGCATCGGCGACGTGCTGCCGGAGAAGCAGTTCACGGTCGTGTTCAACGACATGCTCATCAACAACAAGATGGCCCCGGACACCCCGATGTTCGAGGCGAACGAGGCGAGCGCGTCGAGTTCATCTGCATCGGGCACGGCAACACGTTCCACACCTTCCACCTGCACGCGCACCGGTGGGCGAACAACCGCACCGGCCTGCTGTCCGGGCGCGACGACGTGAGCCAGGTGGTCGACAACCGCGACCTCAACCCGGGCGACTCGTTCGGGTTCCAGGTGGTCGCCGGCCTCGGCGTCGGGCCCGGCGCGTGGATGTACCACTGCCACGTCCAGTTCCACGCCGACGGCGGCATGGCCGGCATCTTCCTCGTGCGCAACCCGGACGGCAGCATGCCGCCCGGCGCGCAGGAGGCGATCGACCGCTACTCGGGCCACCAGCACACGGCCGCCACGACGACGCAGACCGCGCCGGAGCAGGGGGCCCATGCGGGTCACTGACCACGGGGGCCCGCCGCGGCCCGCCAGCCCGTCCGTCGTCCGGGATCCCGCCCGGGCGCACCGCACCGATGACGAAGGAGTTGGAGAGTGCTGACCAGACGAACACCACCCCCGAAGGGGGGACGCTCCGGGCCCGGAGCGCCGAAGGTCCTGGCCGTGGGCCTGACGAGCGTCGCGCTCGTCGCGAGCGCCGCCGTGATCCCGGCGTCGGCCCAGCCGGGACCTGTGGCCGGCAGCGCCGCGACCGCGGTCCAGGCTCCCGTCGAGGGGGCGGACCCGCTGCGGGTCCTCGTCTTCCACGGCGCGCCCGACGCACAGGACGACCCGGTCGTCGAGGCCGCGGCCGCGCTGCGCGAGCTGGGCGCCGAGAACGGGTTCGACGTCGAGGCGTCGTCCGACCCGGCGATCTTCAGCGAGGCCGGCCTCGGCGAGTACCGCGGCGTGGTCATGCTGTCGGCCGAGGGCATCGAGCTCAGCGCCGAGCAGGAGGCGGCGCTGCAGGCTTACATCGGCGACGGCGGCGGGTTCCTCGGCGTGCGCGACGCGGCGCGCGCCCAGGAGGCGTCGCAGTGGTTCACGGGCCTCATCGGCACCCGCATCGCGGGCGCGACTCCGGTCGCGGAGAAGGTGGCCGAGGCCACCGGCACCGGGCGCAGCCCCGATGCCGAGACCCCGCCCAAGGCCGTCGACGGGGACCCCGGCACGAAGTGGCTGACGTTCGCCCGCACGGGGACGCTCACGCTCCGGATGGAGGAGCCGGTCGCCCTCACGCAGTACAGCCTGACGTCGGCGAACGACTCCCCGGGCCGTGACCCGAAGAACTGGACGATCCAGGGCTCGAACGACGGCGAGACGTGGGTCGACGTCGACTCGCGCACCGACGAGACCTTCTCGCAGCGCTTCCAGCCCCGCACCTTCGAGGTCGGGGACACGACGGAGTACGGCTGGTACCGGCTCGTCGTCGCGGCGAACTCGGGCGACGCCGAGGTCCAGCTCGCCGAGCTCTCCATCTTCGGCCCCGACTCCGTCGAGCAGCCCGACCCGGAGATCCCGCTCGAGGAGCGCACGGTCGACCTCGTGGACCGGCAGCACCCGGCGAACACCGAGCTCCCGCTGACGTGGGACCGCGAGGACATGTGGCTCGACTGGGCCCAGGACCCGGCGGGCGACGTGCACACCGTCGCCACGCTCGAGCCCGGCCCCGACGCCGGCGCCACCACGTCGCCGTTCGAGCCGGTCTCGTGGTGCCGTGACTACGACGGCGGCCGCTCGTTCTACACCGGCATGGGCGGCACCGCGGAGAGCTGGTCGGACGAGAACTTCCGCAACCACCTCCTCGGGGCGCTGCAGTGGACGACGGGCGCCGTGCGCGGCGACTGCCAGGCCACGATCGCGGCGAACTACACCGCCGAGCGCCTGTCCGCGCCGAACGCGCAGGGCCAGCTCGACCAGAACGGCGAGCCCCACGGCGTGACGATCGCGCCCGACGGCACCGTGTTCTACATCGGTCGCGGCGCGTGCCCGTCCGGTCCGATCCCCTCGTGGGACGACCCGGACGTCGGCCTCGGCTGCGGCACGATCCACCAGTGGGACCCGGAGACGGGCGACGTCACGCTGCTCACGACGCTCGACGTCATGGGCAACCGCGGCAGCGGCGACGAGCTGGTGAAGAACGAGGAGGGCCTGCTCGGCCTCGTCCCCGACCCGGACTTCGCGGAGAACCACTACCTGTACGCGTACTGGATGCCGCACGAGTCGATCGACCGTGAGCGTCGCGTCGGCTACCGCACGGTCTCGCGGTTCACGTACGACCCGGCGGGCCCGACGATCGACCAGAGCTCGCGCGTCGACCTCCTCGAGTGGGAGACGCAGATCCACAGCTGCTGCCACGCGGGCGGCGGCATGGCGTTCGACGACGAGGGCAACCTCTACATCGGCTCCGGCGACAACAACTCGTCCGGCGGCTCGAACGGGTACTCCGGCAACAACTGGACCCAGGAGTACGCGGGCATCAGCTTCCAGGACGCGCGCCGTACCTCCGGCAACACGAACAACCTCAACGGCAAGATCCTGCGGATCCACCCCGAGGACGACGGCACGTACACGATCCCCGAGGGCAACCTGTTCCCCGTGGGCGAGTACCCGGCCGACAAGACGCGCCCGGAGATCTACGTGATGGGCGTGCGCAACATCTCGCGCCTGCAGATCGACCCCGACACCGACTGGCTCACCGCCGCGTGGGTCGGCCCGGACGCGACCATGCCGAACCCGGAGCTGGGCCCGGCGAAGTACGAGACGGCGACGATCATCACGTCCGCCGGCAACCAGGGCTGGCCCTACTGCATGGGCAACCGCCAGCCGTACCGCGACCGCAGCAACGAGGACGCGAGCGTCCTCACCGACTGGTACGACTGCGACAACCCGCAGAACACGTCGCCGCGCAACACCGGCCTCGTGGACATCCCGCCGGTGCGCGACAACATGATCTGGTACTCGCCGTCCGGCGGCGGCCCGGTCTTCCCGGACCGCGGCAACGGCATCCCGACCTACGAGGACGAGGACGCGACGTACACGATCCCGTGGCTCCGCGGTGGCGGCCAGGCCGTCATGTCCGGCCCGACGTTCCGTCAGTCGCAGGTGGACCCGGAGTCCGACGTCGCGTGGCCGTCCTACTGGGAGGGCAAGTGGTTCCTCGGTGACCAGTCGAACCCGAACAACCGCGTCGCGGTGACGGTCGACCCGGAGACCGTGGACGAGGCCGGTGCCCCCGTCTTCATGGAGGACCTGCGCCACATCATCCCGGGCGGCCGCGGCGACGAGCTGCTGCAGAGCTGGATGGACGCGAAGTTCGGTCCGGACGGCGCGCTGTACCTGCTCGACTACGCGGGCGGCTTCTTCAGCCTCGACCCGAACCAGAAGCTCATGCGGATCACGTACCAGGGCGGGGCCCCGACCCCGGTCCCGACGGCGTCCGCGGCGAGCGTCCAGGGCGACCCGCTCACGGTGCAGTTCCGCGGCGAGCGCTCCGGCGGCGTCGCGTACCACTGGGACTTCGGCGACGGCGCGACCTCGCGCAAGGCGAACCCGCAGCACACCTACCAGCGCGTGGACGACTACGAGGCCACCCTCACGGTCACCTACGCCGACGGGTCCACCGAGACGATCACGACCGACTCGAGCCCGAGCTGCACGCTCCCGGACGACCGGGACACCGTGTTCTTCGGGGACTTCGACTCCCGTGTCGAGAACCTCGACCTGGGCGGCTGCACGATGAACGACCTGTTCCAGGACGAGCAGGAGTGGGACAACCACAAGCAGTTCCTCCGTCACGTGCGGTCGGTCGCCAAGCAGCTGTTCGACGACAGCCGCATCACCGGCTCGGAGCGCAACGCCCTCGTCAACGCGGCCGCGCGCTCGCAGATCGGCGTCGACCCGGGCGGGTACCGCACGATCTTCGACGGCACCGAGGACTCGCTGTTCGACTGGGTCCAGGCGCCGGGCGGCGAGTTCACGCTCCAGCCGGACGGCTCGCTGCGCTCCAGCGGCGGTCTGGGGATGCTCTGGTACGCGGGCGAGGAGCTCGGGGACTTCTCCGTGAAGCTGCTCTACCGCGACGTCTCGCCGGGTGACCACCACGCGAACAGCGGTGTGTTCACGCGGTTCCCGGACCCGGAGGAGCCGGGCGACGTCGAGTGCGCCGAGGGCCAGTCCCCGGCGTGGGTCGCGATCTCGTGCGGTCACGAGATCCAGATCTACGACGGCCCGACGGGCGAGCCGCAGAAGACGGGCTCGGTCTACAACTTCGACCCGATCGGCCTCGACGCCGGCGGCGAGAAGCCGAAGGGCGAGTGGAACGAGTACGAGATCCGGGTGGTCGGCCAGCAGTACACGATCATCCGCAACGGCGTCGTGATCAACGAGTGGGAGAACACGCCGGGCCAGGAGTCGTCCCGCGCGGCGACCCGCCGACCGACCTGCGCCAGTTCGACAGCGGGTTCATCGGTCTCCAGAACCACGGCAACGCGGACCTCATCGAGTTCCGCGACATCCGGGTCGCGGACCTGTGACCGCGTGACCGGGCCGGCGGGGGCGGCGCTCGTCGCCCCCGCGACCCGGTCCACCCGGCTCACCCGAGCTCCCACACCCCCCAGCACACGACAGACGCACCACACTGCACATCGACGAGGAGTGCACACCCATGGAACGACGTCCCTGTTCCGGCTACGGTCGCCGCGGCACCACACGGCTCGTGGCCGCCGTGGTCGCCGGGCTGACCGCCGCCACCGTCGTCTCCGTCGCGCCCGCGACGGCGACCCCCCTGCCCGCTTCCCCGGCCGCCGTCGGCCTTCCCGCCGCGCCCGCGGCCGAGGTCGCCGCCGAGCAGGTGCTGACCTGGACCGCCGGCAACTCCGTCACCGACTACCTGTCGTTCCCGGCGACGGCGACCGCCGGCCCGGCGACGATCGTCTTCGAGAACAGCATCGCGACCGGCAACACGTTCGGCATGAGCCACACCCTGACGTTCGACACCTCGACGGCGGGCTACAACCACGACGTGGACCTCAACATCCTCGCGAGCCCGTTCGACGCGAACGGCGGCCTGCACGAGGCCGAGGTCACGTTCACCGAGGGCACGTACCGCTACTTCTGCGCCATCCCGGGCCACGGCGAGATGTGGGGCGAGCTCGTCGTCACCGGTGACGGCGGGGGCGGGGACGACACCACGGCGCCGTCCGTCACCGCGACGGTCACGGGTGACCAGGACGGCGACGGCGCGTACGTCGGCGGGGCCACGGTCACGCTCGACGCGGTCGACGACGGCTCCGGCGTGGCGGGCGTCGAGTACAACCTGGACGGCGCGGGCTGGACCGCGTACACCGAGCCGTTCTCCGTCGACGCCGTGGGCGAGCACTCGCTCGAGTTCCGCGCGACGGACGAGGCCGGCAACACGTCCGAGGCGCAGACGGCGACGTTCACCGTCGTCGAGGGCGACGTCGTGGAGGACACGACCGCCCCGACCGTGAGCGCGATGCTCATGGGCGACATGAACGACCACGGCCAGTACGTGGGCAGCGCGCAGGTCATGCTCCACGCGGAGGACGAGGAGGGCGGCTCCGGCGTCGACTCCATCGAGTACCAGGTGGACGGGCAGTGGATGCCGTACACCGCGCCGGTGGACTTCACCGAGCCCGGTGAGCACACCGTCTCCTACCGTGCGACCGACGCGGCGGGGAACCAGTCGCAGGTGCGCTCGACGACCTTCACCGTCATCGAGGGCGACGAGCCCGACACCACGGCGCCGACCGTGACCGCCGAGGTCTCGGGCACCGAGGACGAGAACGGCGCGTTCGTCGGCTCCGCCACGGCGACGCTCACCGCGACCGACGACGCGTCCGGCGTCGAGACCGTCGAGTACGACCTCGACGGCGCAGGCTGGGCCGAGTACACCGAGCCGGTCGTCGTGACCGAGCCGGGCGAGCACACGCTCGTCTACCGGGCCACCGACGCCGAGGGCAACGTCTCCGAGGAGACCGTCACGACGTTCACCGTCGTCGCGGAGGACAACGGCGACACCACCGCCCCGACCGTGGCCACCGAGCTCAGCGGCACGCAGGACGAGAACGGCGCCTACGTGGGCTCCGCGTCCGTCATGGTCACCGCGACCGACGACGCTCCGGCGTCGCATCCGTCGAGTACGACCTCGACGGTGCGGGCTGGACCGAGTACACCGAGGCCGTCGTCGTCGACGAGCCCGGCCAGCACACCCTCGCGTACCGCGCGACGGACGAGGCCGGCAACGTCTCCGAGGCCGGCACCGTCACGTTCGACGTCGTCGAGTCCGACGGGAGCGACACCGTCGCCCCGGAGATCCGCCACCGCGTCATGGGCCCGCGCAACGAGGCCGGCGAGTACGTCGGCCCCGCGTTCGTCCGCCTCCTCGCGACCGACGCCGACTCCGGTGTCGCGTCCGTCGAGTACCAGATCGACGGCGGCGAGTGGATGCCGTACTCCAAGGCCATCACGCTGCGCGACCCGGGCGAGCACACCGTGACGTTCCGCGCCACGGACGTCGCCGGCAACGTGTCCGCGCCGCAGTCGATCGTCGTCGACATGGAGGGCGAGGGCGACGGCGACGGTGAGGGACCTGAGGTCACCGCGGGAGTCGGCGGCAGCCGCACCCGCGACGGCGACTTCGTCGGCCGCGCCACCGTCACCCTGACGGCCGTGGACGAGGAGTCCGGCGTCGACCGCACCGAGTTCCAGGTCGACGGCGGCACGTGGCAGCGCTACGCCGCGCCGTTCGTCCTCGCCGCCGACGGCGAGCACGTCGTCCGGTACCGCGCCGTCAACGGCGCCGGCGAGGTCTCGCAGACCGGCGAGGTCACGTTCACGATCCTGGAGCTGCGGCGCGACCGCTGCCCGGGCTCCGACGTGCGCCCCACCGTGATCATCGACGGCAACGACTCCACCGTCGAGAACTTCGACGACGGCGAGGGCTGCACCGTCAACGACCACATCGCGCAGGACGACGAGTACCCCACCCACCGCGAGTTCGTCCGCCACGTCCGCCAGGTCACCCGTGACCTCGTCGACGAGGGCGTGCTCATCGGCGCCGAGCGGCAGCTCATCATCACCGCCGCGGAGATGTCCGACATCGCTCGCTGACGCGAGCCGCCAGACCCGGGCCGGGTCGCACCCTTCGTCGTGGGGTGCGGCCCGGCTCGTCTGCGTCCTGCACCCGCTCTTCTCAGCCTCGGCCTCAGCGTCGAGGGACCGTCACGGTAGGACTCACCGCCTGGGTGGCCGCGGCGTCGGCGGGGACGAGCACACGGAAGACCCGGTTCGTCGTCGTCCGCGAGACGGTGAACCGGACTTCGCTCGTGGAGCCGGTCGCGCCGCTGGCGGTGCGCGTCACCCGTGTGACCCAGGAACCGTTCGGCTGTCGTTCCTGGAGCAGGACCTTGCCCGTCGGCGCCACCCTGGTCACGAGAATGGCTGCGGTACGAGGTGTGGACGGGTGCGCAATCCGGGCGAGCGATGCGGTGCGCGCCACCGTGACGCGGGAGGTGCTCGACGTGGAGGTGAGGTAGGTCGACGTTCCCACCACGACGGCCCGGTAGTCACGCGACACCCGTGGCGTCGTCGTCAGTACCGCGACTCCCGCCTTCGCTGTCGTGGTTCCGACCGTGCGCCAGGTCGACGATCCCACCGTGCGCTCCTGGAAGGCGATCTGGACGCCGATGGGCTGGCCGGTCGAGTCGAGGACGGTGGAGCTGAGGACCGTGGAGCGGGTGGAACCGACTGTCGACGGCGATGCGAACGGTCTGCTGACACTGGTCGCAACCTTCGACGCCGTGAGCGTCGTCGATGCTGACGACGGCTGAAGCCGGTCGTTGCCTCCGAAAGACACCGTGATCTCGTGCGTTCCGGGGGTGACCTGGAAGTTGTGCACGACCCGTGCGCGCCTGCGCAGTCCGTGCTCGGTGCTTCGCGATCCGACCTCGTTCGCGGGCACGACAACCGTGCTCGCCGGGCGTCCGTCCACGCTGATGGCGACCTGCTGGCCCACGAGCAGGTCAGAAGAACCAGGCGTCCAGTCCAGCACCTCGGCCACGATCTGCGCGTGCGTCGCGGTGACTGTTGCAGCGGTGATCGTGGTGTCAGTCCGCGTCCGGTTGTCGACCAGGGCTTTCGTGAGCGATGCGGCTGGGTACCCGTCGTCCCCGAGGTACTCGAGGATCACCGGCTCGCCCACGGCGAGCCCCTGCACGGTGAGCCGGGCCCACGTCTCGTTGGCGTAGACCGGGGACGGCTTCAGCTCGGCGGTGCCCAGCACGTCGTCCCCACGACGGATGACGACGGTTCCGGTCGCTGTGTTCGGCGTCCTCAAGGCGCCGAGGTTGACGGTGCGGGGCGTCACGACCGTTGCGTCGAAGACCACGCCGGCGGCCTTGACGTCGGTCGACAGGCGCAGGCTCACCGAGCTCGTCGATGTCGTGATGCGAGCGGGCCACGAGCGCGAGCCACTGCCGTCCGCCGGATCGAATCGCATGTCGAGCTCGAAGCTCGACTCAGAGCGAGGTGCCGAGACGCCGATGAACGTGTGGTTGCCGTTGTACAGGCGCGACTCGGCCAGGACGCCACCGCTGTCCGCCAGTGCAAGCACGACGTTCCCCGCGGCGGGCAGCCCAGACGCGCACTCCCACACGCGCGCCGTCCCGCCGAACTGTCGTCCGTAGGAATGCGTCTGGGTGAACTGCGCGCGGTAGCCGTCGACGCACCGCGGACCGTCGTCGATCTCCGCCGGGCGAGGTGCCTCCGGAACGACGGCCTCGACCACCGTTTCGGCACCGGGTGCCGTCGCCTCGTCCGCGAGCGCGGGCGGGGTCGCGAGGAGTGACCCGACCACCAGCGCGATCGTGCACCACCACGTGGTCAGCCGCTTCGTCATGGCTTGCTCCTGTCCGACCGGTCGTCGCGGCCGTCCGCGTCGAGCAGCGTGAGCGTAGGGCCTGGGGTGCCCGGCGCGATACGGTCGCGAGCGCGTGAGGGGGGTGAACTTGTGCCGTTCTTCGCGGCCGTCGCAGCGGGGGAAGCAACTTCCATGAACTGTCGGTTAGTCGTCGTGTCATGAAAGTACTAGTACAACGACGGGCCACGCCGGCCGCTCCGCCGATCCGGCGTTGGCAACCGGAGGCCGATGGCTCGACTTAAGAGCAGACGATCGCAACTCAACCCTAGGTGCGTGCCGTGAACACCTGAGCCTAGGCGGACAAATGTCTCACGGGTTACTAGTAGTTTCGGACAGCATTCGCTGCTCACTGTGTGCTGAAGCGTTCAAAACGCCAGGCGAGAAGGTCGCGGTCCGGCCGATCGGCTCGTCTGCGAGGTTGCGCAAGAAGGCGCCCGTGCATCTCCTGAAGTCCGTGCTTGAGCATGGGGCCGTCGATCTCTTCGAGGAGGTCGAGGGCAATCCGCACCTCGCCGTCGGGTGTCACGCCCATCATGTTCTGGTCGTACGCGGCATGGTGGATCTTGCATAGGGCAAGGCCGTTGTTCACCGTCGGGACGCCGCGTTCGTCGCTGTCCGGCATGATGTGGGCGGCGTCGAGAAGAGCGCCGTGCTTGAGCTCGCAGATCGCGCACCGAGTCTCGTAGGCGACGAGTACACGAGTGCGGAACGCCGGCTGGTGGAGCCGCTGCTTGGCGAGACGGACGGCGTACTCACGCTGAGGCGTCGTCAGGTTTCGCGTGTTGGGGATGAACCGGAACGCCTCGTCAAGGGCGATGAGGAACTGACGGTTCTCCGGCTCGTCGTCGACGACGTAGACGGGCGCGACGGGCGTGTAGATCTTCGGCACTTCCTTGCGGAACAGGATGAGCGGCATCCCGGTCTCCATCGCATGGCGGAGCTTGCGGTTGTCTCCGCTCCACGGATCCCCGGTGCGGTAGGCGTAGTGCAGGAGGCCGTCCTCGGACTCGGTGTCGTCGTACGGGCCGTCGGCAGCGCTGACGATGGACAGCGTCGAGCCGAACGCTTGAGGATTGCGAATGCCGCGCGAGTAGTCGATGACGGGCAGCTTCTGGCCGTCGATGTGGAAGTCCAGGAGCTCGTCGCGGTGGAGAAATCCGCCGTTCGCCTCAGCCTGGTCCTGAACCCACTGGATGATGCGAGAGCGGAGAGCGGCTTCGACGGCGGAGTCCATGCGCGAAGCTCACCAGGCGTTTCGTCGCGATTCAATCTCTTGTCGGGTGAACTCTTGCATGGACAGTGCTGGGGTCTGTTCGCGAGCTTGAGGAGGGGAGACCGCTCCTGCTCGATGGAGCGTTCAGATCCTGCTGGATGTAGCGCAGAGAGGTTATGCGCGCTCTGCCTGCGTCAATGCGACCGCGAGCTGGACTCGGTTCGCCACGCCTAGCTTCGCGCTCGCGCTCGCCAGGTGAGTCTTGACCGTTGCCTCGCCGAGGAACAGACGCTGCGCGATGTCGGCGTTGGACAGCCCCTCCGCGACGAGCCGCGCGACGTCGAATTCTCGCTCGGTGAGTGTCGCGAGACGCTCCGCGGCCTCGCGCCGCCCCGCGGCGCCGGGCGCCGCGGCGACCTGCGCGAGGACTGTTCTCGTCGCACGCGGCGACAGGAGGCCATCGCCGGCCGCGACCGCCCGAACCGCCGCGACGATCTCCGTCGGCTCGGCGTCCTTGGCGAGGAACCCGGACGCCCCGGCGTGCACCGCGTCGAGAATGGCCTGTTCGGTGTCGAACGACGTCATGGCGATGACGCCCGGTGGGTCGGGCAGAGCCTGGAGGGCCCGTGTGGCGTCGATGCCGTCGACACGGGCCATCCGCAGGTCCATGAGCACGACATCCGGTCGATGCGCCTGCACCGCGGGGAGGACCTGGTCGCCGTCGGACGCCTCGGCGACGACCTCGATGTCGTCGGGCCGCAGGATGGTGCGCAGCAGGCGGCGGACCATCGCGTCGTCGTCGACGACCATCACCCTGATCACGGCGTGATCGTAGCGACGCCCGCCCACGCGCTGTCAGCAGAGCCGCCACGCGCTCGACCGGCGCGGACGCGGCCGAGCGCGGCTACGCCGTCGGGTGTACCCACGGCAGGTGCGCGCGCACGACGTACCGTCCGTCCTGGACGCCCGCGTCGAACGTCCCGCCCATGGCCTCGCACCGCTCGCGCATCTCGACGAGGCCCGAGCCGCCGCCAGGAATCCCCGAGGCGCCGACCGTCGCGCCCGGGTCGCCGAGGACGGGCGCGTCGGCGTACGGGTTGAGTTCCGGCAGCACGGCGTTCCGTACGGTGATGTCGACGCCGTCACCGGGCCGCGCGCGGACGTCGACGTCGGCTCGCGCACCAGGAGCGTGCTTCATGACGTTGGTCAGCGCCTCCTGCACCACTCGGTACACGGCGCGGGTCAGGGCCGCTGGGGCCTCGTCCGCGTCGGCGACGAACACGGTCGCGGTGAGGTCGACACCTCCGGCGCGGGCGTCGTCGAGCAGCGTCGCCAGGTCGCCGAGTGCGGGCGCCGAGCCGGTGTACTGCTCGGAGCCGGCGCGCAGGGACGCGATGAGCGTGCGCATCTCGTCGAGCGTGCGGTGCGCCGACGAGCGCAGGGTGCGGGCGACGTCGACGACGTCCGGGTTGTCCGTCGAGACCTCGTACGCCGACGCCTGCAACGACATGAGCGACAGCTCGTGCGCGACCGTGTCGTGCATCTCGCGCGCGATGAGCTCGCGCTCCTCCTGCCGCGACACCTCGGTGCGCAGCTCGTCGGCTTGCGAGCTGAGCACCCGCGCGCGCTGGTTCTCCGCGGCGGCCACCTGCTGCGCGGCGTCGGCCCGGCCGACCGCGCGGCGCAGGAACCCGGCGCCCACGGACGCGGCGACCAGGAGCGCGGTGAGGATCGCGTAGCCCGCCGGCGTCAGGTACGACGTGCCGGACAGGCCGGTGCTGGTGATCGAGAAGATCACCGCCTCGCCCTCGCGCGCCTCGTCGCGCCAGAACGACACCCCGACGGCGAGCGCGGTCGCCGCCGCGCACCCGACGACGACGCGCCACCGCCTCTCCCGGGCGATGACGAACGGCAGGGCGAGCAGCGGCGCGACGGCACCGACGGGTGTGAGGACGCCGGCCGCCGCCGTGGAGAGGCACACGACGACCGCGTACCGGTCCCGCCAGACGACGGCCGTCGCCACGCCCGCGAGGAGCACCCACCACAGGACCGTCCGTGCCAGCTGCGCGCCGGACGGCGTCGGGCCGTACGCGATGGCGTCGAACGTCGAGGCCATCATCCCGACGGTGAACGTCACGACCACGGCGCCCACGGTGCCCAGTGCGGACCAGACGCGGTGCGGCTGCCCACGCCGCCCCCGACCTTGCCCCGGGAGAGGCGCGTACCCCGCGGGGGCGAGGTGCGTCGTCGTGCCCCACGGCGCCGCCGGACCGACGGCCGGACCCGGCCATCCCGCGTACGTGACGACCGCCGGTGGATGGGGCGGCGGGTACCCGGCGCCACCGTGCGGGGCGCCGGACGGCGTCCCGGGAGGCTGCGGAGGCGGGTACATGCGGTGAGCATACGGTCGCGCGCCGACGCCGCGGCCCGCCCGAGCGGGTGGTCTTCGCGGGCCGGATCTCCACCGATCGGGCGGCGGTGACGAGCCGATCGGGGGATCCGACGGCGGGCGGCCGGCCAGCACGATCGTCGTCGAGCACAGTCCGCAGCGACGACGACCGACGCCGGTCACCAGGAGGCCACGATGTCCACGCCCAACCAGCACCCGCAGCCCGCCCAGCCCCAGCCGTCCACGACGCCGCACCAGACCGGCGCGCCCGGGCAGCCCGGCCCGCACGGCTACCCGCAGTCCGGACAGCCGCCGGCCGGACAGCACCCCGGACAGGCGGACCCCGGCCAGCCGTACCCCGGGCAGCCCTACCCGCAGGGCTACCCTGCGCAGGGCGCCCAGCCGGGCGTCCCGACGCCGCCCCGCAAGAGCTGGTTCGCGCGCCACAAGATCCTCACGGGCCTGGGCGTCGTCGTGCTGCTCGCGATCATCGGCGGCGCCCTGGGCGGCGGGGGAGAGGACGAGCCGGCGACGACCGCCGCCGTCGCCGGCGCCCCCGCGGCGGACGGGCCGTCGGACGGTGCAGCCGACACGGCCGAGCCCGCACCCGAGGCCCCCGCCGAGGAGCCCGCGCCGGAGGAGCCGGCCGCTCCCGGCATCGGCACGCCGGTGCGCGACGGCAAGTTCGAGTTCACCGTGACGTCGGTGGAGACGGGCGTCGCGACCGTCGGCGACGAGTTCCTCAACCAGCAGGCGCAGGGCCAGTACGTGCTCGTGCACATGGCGGTGACGAACA
Organism: Cellulosimicrobium sp. CUA-896; assembly: GCF_001942335.1. GTDB lineage: Bacteria > Actinomycetota > Actinomycetes > Actinomycetales > Cellulomonadaceae > Cellulosimicrobium. The sequence continues at coordinate 20,153 of NZ_MKKH01000005.1, forward strand.
TCGGCACCGAGGCGCAGATGTTCGACGGGTCGAGCCAGGAGCTCACCGACACCGCGGGCCGTACGCACTCCGCCGACACGAGCGCCGCGATCTACCTCGGCGACGCGAACAGCTTCCTCACCGACATCAACCCGGGGAACTCCGTCGACGGCACCGTCGTGTTCGACATCCCCGCCGACGCCGTCCCGGCGACGATCGACCTGCACGACTCGATGTTCTCCGGCGGGGTCGAGGTCGCGCTGGGCTGAGCGCGGGCAGGACGGCCCGCGAGCGCGCCGGGGGATCAGCCTTCGCCGAAACCCCGGTGCGCCTCGTGCGCCGCTGACACGGCGTCCTCGCGCAGCACGTCCGGGTCGGTGTCGTCGCCGTCGAGCGTGCGCTGTTCGGCATAGGTCGTCGGCCCGTCGCCGCTCGGATCCGCGTAGAGGTCGAGAGCCGCCAGGAAGACGGCGCCGTAGTCGTCGAGTCCGGTGCTCGGGACCGCCCTGCGTGCCGCCCGGCCCGCCGCCGCTGCGTCGCCCTCGAGGTTGTGCAGCAGGACGAAGGCGAAGTCGTAGAAGTCTTTGCGCAGGCCGCGCTGGATCACGGCGGCGGCCTTGGCCAGCAGGTAGCCGCCGAGGCCGGCGAACCGGACCTGAGCGGTTCGGGCTAGGTGCGGGTCCTCGGACAGGGTCACCGCGCGCACGGTCGTGTCGTAGAGGGCGGGGCGTGGTCCGCGGACGTTCATCGCCGTCGCGGAGGCGCAGCCGGGCAGGACGATCTGCTGGGACGGACTGTCAGGGGTGTCGCACAGCAGCTCGAGCTTGACCGGTACGCCGTCGACGTCGATCCACCAGCGCCAGGTCTCGTCGCCTCGTGTCGTGAACCCGGCGGCGCGCAGGGCAATCTCGAGCCACGAGAGGTCGAGATCGTCGCGGTCATAGACGAACCCGACCTCGACGAGCACGTCGACGTCCGTCGTGCCCTGGTGGGGCGCCGACGTGGCGCGCGTGAGGTGATCGGGGTTGAGCCCTCCGACGACCGTGATGTCGTGGGCATGCGCACCGAGCTCGACGGCGAACAGGCCGAGCGCGCGCTCGGCGTAGCGGCGCGTCGTGGGCGTGCGGTCCATCAGAACCCGATCCGGGTCTGCCGGAGGTGCTCGGCGGCGTCGGGGCCCCGTGCGCCCATCCGCAGCAGGTCGCCGTAGAGGCGGATCGCGCTCGCCCACCGTACGGGTGCCGGGGACGACGTGCTCTGCTCCTCGCCGACCGGCACGTCGAGCTCCGCACCGCGCAGCACGAGCTCGTCCGCTCGGAGGATCTCGAGCCGAGCACCACGGTCGACGCGTCGGAGCCCGGCAGCGGTCAGCACGCGATCGAGCGCCGCGCCGTCGTCGAACAGCCTGGGCGCGAGGTAGACGCTGAGAAGCGGGACGCTCGTCAGGAACGGTGCAGTGTGCTGGAGGGCGAGCCACCCGGTGAGCGCCCAGTCGTCGGTACGCAGTTGCGGCGCGAGGCGGTCGCGGACGAAGCGGTCCGGGTCGTCGACGACCGCGTGCACACCGATCCGAGAAGGAACCTGCTCGGCGTGCCACGACGCCCACGAGCTGAGCATCGTCGAAGGATCGGAGAGCGTGCGAGCGGCGCGCGGGCCACGCGACGCACCGGACTTGCTCGTCCAGCCCTCGGCGTCGAAGCCCTGTAGCGCCCGCGAGGCCAGCGCGGTCGACACGCCCGCATCAGCCGCCAGCCTCGTCACCGACGGCAGCGGCTCGGCGTGCGCGTCGGGCAAGCGCGCTGCGCGCACGAGGACGGTCTCCGCGACGGCCGCGGTGCCGGGAGCCCAGCGTGAGCTGCGCGGGAGCGGCCGCAAGTTCTCGGTCGGGGACCGCTCGCGGTCGATGACGATGGCGATCCCGGGTTCGGCGTGCACCGAGGCGCGGCCGGTCTCGTCCACCCAGCTGACACCCCGTTCCTCGAGAACGGCGACTGCTCCCGGTGACATGTGGCGCGCGACGACGAGCGGGGTGGAGGTGGAAGGCAGGATGTCTGCCATGCGCGCCGACCGCAGCGCCGCGTCGATGTCGGCCGGGAATCCCTCGCCGGCCCAGACGACCGAGAACTTCGCCCCCGCGTCCTTCATGACGAGATCGATGAGCGGAGCGTCCGGCGCGACGTCGAGCCGCGCGTCGTCCCAGCGGCGTATGGCGTCTGACAACACCGCTTCCACGGCGGTGAGCGCACGGTTTTCTACCGCTCTCATGTTTTCCACTGTACCAGTGGAAAACGGTCTCGTCTGAGAAAACCATGCGCCGAGTCACCGCAGTGCACCCGCTGGGTGCGACGCCTCGCTTCTCTCCGCGAGGATGACCCGGTGCCGCCCGCCCCGCCCTACCCGCGCCCGACGCCGTCCGATCTCGCCGCCGCGCGCGACCGGGAGATCGACGACTGGCTGCGCCCGGGCCTCGACGTGCTGTTCTGCGGCATCAACCCGGGCCTGTACTCGGCGGCGGTCGGGCGGCCGTTCGCCAACCCGGGGACGCGGTACTGGAAGGCGATGCACGAGGCGGGCTTCACCGACCGGGTGCTCGGGCCGTGGGAGCGCGACGCGTTCCTCGACGCGGGCCTCGGCATGACGAACGTCGTGCGGCGCGCGACCGCCCGCGCGGACGAGCTCGCGCCGGAGGAGATCGTCGACGGCGGTCGGCGGCTCATCGAGACGGCGCGCGAGTGGGAGCCTCGCTGGGTCGCGGTGCTCGGCCTCGGGGCGTACCGGACGGCGTTCGGCGACCGTCGCGCGACGCAGGCCTGCAGGAGCGCCGGATCGGCCCGGCGCGCGTGTGGCTGCTGCCCAACCCGAGCGGCCTCAACGCGCACCACACCGTCGCGACGCTCGGCCAGGCGTACGCGGAGCTGCGCGTCGCCGCGGGGCTGCCCGACCGCCGTCGGCCCTGACGCGCGATCCGGCGCCGCGACCCTGCCGACCCCCGGTCTCGTTCCCCTGCGCAGGCGGGGTGTTCGGTTCTGCGGGGAACCGTTGACTTGTGTGCGGCCTGCCGGGAGACTCAAGTGCCCCGAGTCGACGTCGACCCGGGTCCTGCCGCCTCACCGTCGAGGAGACATCCCGATGAAACCCTTCCTGTCTCGCGCACGCGCGCGTGCCACCGCTGTCACGGGCGCGCTGCTCGCGCTCGGCCTGACCGTCACCGGCGCCGCGACCGCGAGCGCCGCACCGGCTGCCGCGGAACCCGCGCCGCCGGTGATCGAGCCCGTCGTCGACGCCAACTTCCCCGACCCGGACGTCCTGCTCGTCGACGGCGTCTACCACGCGTACGCGACGAACAACGCGGGCCAGAACGTGCAGCACCGCACGTCGACGGACCTCGTCACGTGGAGCGAGCCGACCGACGTCGCGCCGGACCTGGGTGCCTGGGTGAGCGAGGCCTGCTCCTTCTCGCCGGGCGGCGCCACCGACCGGTGCGTGTGGGCGCCGGAGGTCGCCGCGGTCGAGGGCGGCTACGCCCTGTACTACACGGCGCGCGACGCGACGTCGCCGCGCCAGTGCATCGGCCTCTCCCTGTCCGAGTCGCCGGACGGTCCGTTCGTGCCCGTCGGCGACGACCCGTTCGTCTGCCCCAACGGCGAGGACGGCACGGAGGACCTCGGCGGCGCGATCGACGCCGGCACGTTCCACGACGGCGAGCAGCTGTGGCTGCTGTGGAAGGCCGACGGGAACTGCTGCGCCGGCAAGGCCGCGATCCTCTTCGCGCAGCCGCTGTCGGCGGACGGCACGGAGCTCACCGGCCCGCCCACCGAGCTGATCCGCGTCGACCGCCCGAACGAGGGCATCGTCGTCGAGGCGCCGACCATGGTCGAGCGCGACGGCACCTACTACCTCTTCTACTCCGCGAACGACTTCTACGGCGGGAGCTACCGGACGGCGCACGCGACGTCCGACAGCGTCCTCGGCCCGTGGACCAAGGCGACCACCGAGCTCGTGACGAGCGACCGCTTCGCCGGCGACGTGCGCGGCCCCGGCGGCCAGGACGTCGTCGTGCGCCCGGACGGCACCACCGCGATCGTCTTCCACGGCTGGAACGAGCGCTTCACCTACCGCGCCATGTACGTCAGCGAGCTCGAGTGGTCCGCCGAGGGCGTTCCGTCCGTCGCGGCCGCGTCGGACCGCTACCAGGCCGAGGACGGCGTCGTCGAGAACGCGCGCGTCGTGCAGGACGGCAGCGCGTCGGGCGGCGCGAAGGTCGGCGGCATGGACTTCGCCGACAGCTCCGTGACGGTGGAGGTCTGGGCTGAGGAGGCCGGGCCGGCGCTGCTCGGCATCCGGTACGCGAACGGGTCGGTGGACGACGGCGAGAGGGTCCCCTCGACCAGCACGCTGGCCGTGAACGGGCAGGACGCGGGCGTCGTGACGTTCGCGCACACCACGTGGGGCAACTGGCAGACGGCCGAGCAGCTCGTCGACCTCGCCGCCGGGTGGAACACCGTCACGCTGACGCGCGGCACGTTCTTCGCGGAGATCGACGCGTTCGACGTCTTCCCGACGGTGCGCGAGCCGCAGAACGTCGTGCCGCCGGTGGTCCCCGCGGACGCCCAGCGCTACGAGTTCGAGGACGGCGTGATCGTGCGTGGGTCGGTCGGCTCCGCTCCGGGTGCCTCGGGCGGGGAGAAGGTCGGCGGCCTGGACTTCGACGACAGCTCCGTGACGATCGCGATGGAGATCGAGGCCGAGAAGGCCGGCCCGTACACGCTCGCGATCCGGTTCGCGAACGGCTCCGAGCGCGGCGGCTACACGCTCGAGTCGAGCGACCGTGTCACCGTCAACGGCGAGGACGCCGGCGTCGTGACGTTCCCGCACACGACCTGGGGCAACTGGCAGAGCGTGGCGCACGAGGTCCAGCTCGCCGAGGGCACGAACACCGTGACCCTCACGCGCCAGACCTGGTACACCGAGCTCGACGCGGTCGACGTCTACCCGTCCGAGCAGACGCCGGCCGAGCCCGAGATCACCGTGCAGGCCCAGACGCGGTGCCTCGCCGGCACCCCGTACGTCGCCGTGCGCGCGACGAACGACGGCGACGCGACGGTCGGCATCATGCTGTCCACGCCGCACGGGGAGAAGGCGCTCACCGCTGTCGACCCCGGCCGCAACGCCTACCAGTCGTTCAAGGTCCGCGGGCCGCTCGAGGCCGGCGAGGCCACGGTGACCGTGACGACCGCGGACGGCACGACGTCGGAGATCACCGCCGCGTACGGCGCGCTGTCGTGCGGCTGAGCCGGCGGTGCCGGCGGATCGTGGTGAGCCGGTGGTGCTGAGCCTGCTCGCTGCGCCGCCGCGCACGAGCTGCGGCTGACCGGAGGCTCGGAGGCCGTCGTCCACAGGGGTGTGGACGACGGCCTCCGTCGTGCCGTCGCTGGCCCTACGTTCCCGTGGCGTGCACATCCTCCTCGCGATCCCGGTCGCGGCCGTCGGGCTCTGGCACCTCCTCGCGCCGCGCGCGACGCCCCTCTTCGACCGGATCCCCCAGCTCGACCGGCGCGCGGAGGCGAGACCGACCGACCGCGACGCCGGGACGGTGCGGATCTACGGCGCGCTCGTGCTGGTCCTCGCGGTGGCGCTCGCCTGGGCGCTGACCTTCCTGCGCCCCGTGAGCGCGGTCGGCCCGCCGTCCGACGAGCCGGGCCACAGCACGGTCGTGCCCCTCAGGCGCCCGTACGACCTCGACCGCCCGTCGAGGGTCGACCTGCCCGGGGACGGGCCGGTACGCCTACGCGTTCCAGGTCTCGGGCGACGGTGAGCTCGCCGTGGAACACCGTGCGCGCCTCGCGCTCGAACTCTGCCGGGTCGGTGTACCGCTGCGAGAAGTGCGTCAGCACGAGGTGGCGCACGCCGGCCTCGGCGGCGACCTTCGCCGCCTGGTAGGCGGTGAGGTGGCCCCAGCGCTCGGCCTGGTCGAGGTCGCGGTCGAGGAACGTCGACTCGATGACGAGCAGGTCGACGCCGTCGGCCAGCTCGCGTACCGCGTCGCACAGGCGCGAGTCCATGACGAACGCGAACGACTGCCCCGGGCGTGGCTCGCTGACCTCGTCGACGGTGACGGTGCGGCCGGCGTCCGTGGTGACGACGCCGTCACGCTGCAGCTGCCCGACGACCGGGCCCGCGAGGCCGTGTTCGGCGAGGAGGTCGGGGTGCATGCGGCGGCCGTCGGGCTCGTCGAGCCGGTAGCCGACGGCGTCGATCGTGTGGTCGAGGCGTCGCGCGTGGAGCGTGAAGCCCGGGTGCGGCCGTTCGGAGGCTGCGGGAACCGGTCCGTCGCCGTCGAGCGGCTGCAGCTCGATCGCACCCTGGCGCCGGTACGCCGACGCGTCGAGCAGGTGCTCCACCCACCGCTGACCCGACGCCGGGTACGACACCGGGATCGTGTGCGGCACCGCGTCTCCGCTGATGCGCTGCGCGACACCCGCGAGGCCCAGGCTGTGGTCGCCGTGCAGGTGCGTGATCGCGATGCGCGTCAGGTCCGTCGCCGACACCCCGGCGAGCGTCATCTGCCGCTGCGTGCCCTCGCCCGGGTCGAACAGGATCGCCTCGTCGTCCCAGAACAGGACGTACCCGTTGTGGTTGCGCGTGCGCGTCGGCACCATGCTGGCCGTCCCCAGGGCCACGAGCTCACGGCGCGACATGCCGACAGACTGCCACGCGCCCGGTTGTCCACAGAGCCTGTGGTCCACAGAAGGTGGACTCGCGGTACCGTCCGCCGCGCCGATTCGCTAGGTTCTGGGGCAGTTCGCGCGGTCCGCCGGTCCGCGGCGCGCGCAGCCCGGCGAGCCGCGGCTCGTCGGGGCAGTCCAGTGGTCGTTCGTCAGCAGGAGAGAGATGCACCTCGGTCGTCCGTCAACAGTCGGTGCCCGACGCCGTGCGCTCGCCACGGGCGCCGTCGTCGCCGTGGGCCTCCTGGTCGCCGGGTGCAGCGGCGAGCCCGCCGAACCGGAGCCGACGACCAGCACGGTCGAGGAGGAGCCCACCGAGACACCCGAGCCGACGCCGACCGAGACCGGCCCGGCGAAGCCGGAGCGGCCAGCCGCGATGGAGCAGGAGGACGCGGAGGGTGCCGCCGCCGCAGCGGAGTACTTCTCAGAGCTGTACCCGTACGTCATGACTTCCGGCGACACCTCGGAATGGCGAAGCCTCGCGCACGAGTCTTGCGGCTTCTGCCAGGGCTCAATTGACCAAGCTGAGACGATTCGCGAGCGAGGTGACGCATTCGTGGGCGGTGCCGTGACAGCTACCGTGGAGAAACCAGGGCTATATGCGCGGGACGAGGCTACGGGCATCTTCCCGCTAGACATGCGCATAGTTCAGGAAGCCATGACGATCTCCGACGCCGAGGGTAAGGAGCTCTTCTCCCAGGAGCGGACGGACGACCTCTACCGCGCGGAGATCGGCCGGAAGGACGGGGAATGGGTCGTCGTTGAGGTTGCACTGCTGGAGCAGGCGTGATGCTCGTCGCTTCAGCCATCGGCGTCACACTCGTAGCTTCTTCAGTGCTCCAGGGCTCGTCGAGTGCGGGCATTGACTACGGGGGCTATAAGGGCGAGGCAAAGGGGCAGCAAGTCTCGGTCGAGGCTGCGCGCGAGGCGACGCGCGGCGGCGGCACCTACGTTCCCATGAGCGACGAGGAGCCGACGGACCGGTACTTCTCCGCGACGCCGGCGCTGTGTGCGCTCGTCAGCTCTCTCGACGGTCCGACGACCGCCTACGACTACGCGTGCACCGAGGGTGAGCAGCTCGCGTACGAGGGCATCGAGTGCGGCGCGGACGAGTTCGCGCAGGGCGCGCTGTTCCGCGAGGTCCGGCAGCCTGACGGCACGTGGGGTCCGCCGGAGCTCGTGGGCGACGAGGGCTGCATCACGCCGGCGGACCTGCTGGCCGAGGCGGAGCGCGAGTTCGCGACGCTGCCGATCGCGCCGTCGCCGGTCGTCGTGCAGCCGCCGGACGGCTGGACCGTCGTGAACCTCCCGACGATCACGTACACCGACGCGGCGGAGCAGACGTTCGACACGTCGCTGCTCGGCATCCCGGTGCAGATCCGTGCGACGCCCGAGTCGTACGCGTGGGACTACGCCGACGGCAGCGCCCCGCTCGTCACGACCGACCCCGGCGCGCCGTACCCGGACCACACCGTGCACCACACGTACGCGCAGCCGGCGGACGCGGTGACGATCGGGCTGACGACGACGTGGTCGGGTCAGTTCCGCATCACCGGGTCGCGACGTGGACGGACGTGCCCGGGACGGCGTCGACGTCGAGCACCGCCCCGCCGCTCCAGGTCTACGAGGCGCGCTCGCGGCTCGTCACCGACCCGCTCGGCTGACTCGCCTCTGCCGCCCGACCGTCGCGCAGGCGCCGCTCGGGGCTCTGGCGCGGCCGACGTCTCGGGCGGCGACCTGCCGGACGGCTCGTAGGGTGGTCAGTACCCCTCGAACCCCCGGAGCATCATGCGCTTGCTGCTCGTCCGTCACGGACAGACCCCGTCCAACGTCGCCGGCCTGCTCGACACCGCGCTGCCTGGCCCCGGCCTGACCGCCCTCGGGGCACGGCAGGCCGCCGCCATCCCGGACGCGCTCGCCGACCGGGTGATCGAGGGCATCGCCGTCTCGACGCTCGTGCGGACCCACCTCACCGCGGCACCGCTCGTCGAGCGCCTCGAGCTGGAACCGCTGGAGCTCGACGGCTTCCGCGAGATCGACGCCGGCGACCTCGAGATGTCCGGGCACCACGAGCACCACGTCCGCTACCTCGAGACCGTGTTCGCCTGGGGCGGCGGCGACATGGCGCGGCGCATGCCCGGAGGCCCGGACGGCCACGAGTTCGTTGCGCGCTTCGACGACGCCGTCGCCAAGGTGGCGTCCACCGGCTGGGAGACGGCCGTCGTCGTCTCCCACGGCGCGGCCATCCGCTCGTGGGCCGGTATCCGCGCGGCCGGCGTCGACCTCGACGCCATCGCGTACACCCAGCTCGAGAACACCGGGCTCGTCGAGGTCGAGGGCGACCCGGACGCCGGCTGGCGCTTCGTCGGCATGAACGCCGCCCCGCTCGGCGGTCACGTGCTCACCGACGAGCTCGCCGACGACCCCACCGGCGAGTCCGTCGCCGACGAGCGCGCCGACGTCGACCACGAGCGCATCGACGCCGCCGCGCACCGCGACACCGACGCACCGCGCGACCCGGACGCCGGCTGACCATGCGACCGCCGACGGGACGCAGCCCGAGATCCGGCCCTACCGGAGCCCGGACGACGCCGCGGCGACCTACGTCGTCGCGCGCACCGCGATCGCCCGGACCGCGGCCACCGCCTACGACCCCGACCAGATCGCCGCCTGGCTGGGCCCCGCCCGTCTCGACCTGACCGGCTGGGACGAGCGCCGGCACGGAGCGGACACGCTCGTCGCGGAGCTCGACGGGATCGTCGTCGGGTTCTCGGACCTGCGGCCGGACGGCCTGGTCGACATGCTCTTCGTCGACCCGCGCGCGGGGGGCCGCGGCGTCGCCCGCGCCCTACTCACCGCCGTCCAGGCCGACGCCCGCGCCCGCGGCATCGTGGAGCTCCGCACCCTCGCGAGCCGCAGCGCCCGCCCGGTCTTCGAACGCCTCGGCTTCACCGTCGTCGCCGAGCGTCCGGACAACACCGTGCGCGGCGTCGTCGTCCCCAACACCGAGATGCGCTGCCGCCTCTGAGAACTCTCGACCCGTCTTGCGGCGCCAGACGTCGGTCGATCGACTGCGCCGAGATCGGCAGCAACGGTCCGGGTCGGCACTCCCGACCTGCCGACCTCGACACGAGCTGCCGATCTCGGCGCGGCCGCACGCACCCCGCCCACGCGCATCGCCCCTCCCGACGATGTCGCACGGTCCTGGCGGTCGTCACGTCGGCGTCATACCCTCGACGGATGGTCGACCAGCCACCGCGTCCCTCGGCGAACGAGCGCGCCCTCGAGCCCGACATCGTCACCGACCTGCGCGAGCAGATGACGTACGGGTCGTACCTGCAGCTCGACACCCTGCTGGCCGCGCAGCGGCGACCAGCACCCCGCCGCACCACGACGAGATGCTCTTCATCGTCCAGCACCAGACCACCGAGCTCTGGCTCAAGCTCGTGCTCCACGAGCTCGCCTCGGCGCGCGACCTCCTCGCCGCCGACGACCTCCCGGCCGCGCTCAAGCGCATCGCTCGTGTCAAGCACATCCAGCGCACGCTCACGGAGCAGTGGTCCGTCCTCGCGACGCTCACCCCGAGCGAGTACGCGCAGTTCCGCGGTTACCTCGGCAACGCGTCGGGGTTCCAGTCGTGGCAGTACCGCGCCGTCGAGTTCGTGCTCGGCAACAAGAACGCCGCGATGCTCAAGGTCTTCGCGTCCGAGCCGGCCGCGCACGCCGAGCTCGCGCGCCTGCTCGCCGAGCCGAGCGTCTACGACGAGTTCCTGCGCTACCTCGCCCGCCACGGCCACGACGTCCCGCAGCGCGTCCTGGATCGCGACGTCACCGTCGCGCACGACCTCGACGACCACCTCGTCGAGGTGTTCCGCCGCATCTACGCCGAGCCGGACACCCACTGGTCGGCCTACGAGACCTGCGAGGAGCTCGTCGACCTCGAGGACAACTTCCAGCTCTGGCGCTTCCGCCACATGAAGACCGTCCTGCGCATCATCGGCACGAAGCGCGGCACGGGCGGCTCGAGCGGCGTCGGCTTCCTCCAGAAGGCCCTCGACCTCACGTTCTTCCCCGAGCTCTTCGCCGTCCGCACCGAGATCGGCGCGTCCCGGCCATGACGGTCGTGCCCGACGGCGCCCGCCTCGTCACCGTGGACGCGTCCTGGTTCCCGGGCCGTCCGCCCACCGGCCCGACGACGTTCCTCGCCACCGCGTCCGGGCTCCACCCCCTGAGCGACGCCGAGGTCGACGCCCACGGCGCGGCAGAGCCGCTCCACCTGCCCGGCACGCTGCTGCCGCCGTTCACCGACGCGCACGTCCACCTCGGGCTCGTCGACGCCACCGCCCTCGTCCCGCACGGCATCGCCGCCGTCCACGACCTCGGCTGGATCCCGGAGGTCGCAGCAGGTTGGGCGCGCGACGGCGACCGGGACGCACGAGCGGGCGGTGCGGCGTCGGAGGCGAATGGCGTAGAAGTCGCGCGCGAGAACGGACGGCCGAACGCTGAAGGCGACGGCGCGGCCAGCCCGAGCACCGAGGGCGCACCGCCCGCGGACCCGGCCAGCCCGAGCACCGAGGGCGCGGCGCCCGCGGACCCGGCCCCGCGCACACCGCACGTCGCGTTCGCCGGCGCCTTCCTCACCGCGCCTGGTGGCTACCCGTCCGACCGGTCGTGGGCGCCGCCCGGCTCCGTCGTCGAGATCGCGACGCCCGACGACGCCGTGGCGGCCGTCGACCAGCAGCTCCGCGCCGGAGCGTCGTTCGTCAAGGTCGCCCTCCACAGCACGGCCGGCCCGGTGCCCGACGACGCGACGCTCGCCGCCGTCGTCGGACGTGCGCACGAGCGCGGCGTCGCGGTCGTCGCGCACGCCGAGGGCCCGGGCCAGGCCGCGCGCGCGTTCGAGGCCGGAGTCGACCGCCTCGCGCACGCCCCGTTCTCCGAGCGGCTGCCCGACGCGCTGCTGCTCGCCATGGCCCGCCGGCGCCCTGGTCCGGCTCTCGCGCCGAGCACGACACCGCGCGTCGTCGAGCACGACCTGAGCGTCGCCGTGCGCCCGAGAACGACGCTCAGGTCGTGTTCGGCGGGGCAGGGGGCGGGCCGATGACGTGGGTGAGCACCCTCGACATCCACGGCTGGGGCGCGCCGACGCCGGAGCAGGACGTCGCGATCGACAACGTCCGGCGGTTCGTCGCCGCGGGCGGCACCGTCGTCTACGGGACGGATCTCGGCAACGGGCCGCTGCCGCTCGGCGTGAACCGTCGGGAGCTGCGTGCGCTCGCCGCCGCGGGCCTCGACGCGGAGGCGCTCCTGCACGCACTCACCGGTGATCCACCGCGACGGTCCTGGGCCCGCCGCGACCGCGCTGTCGAAGGACGCACTCCGGGCCCGGAGATGCACGTCGAGGTGCATCCCTGGGGCACGAGTGCATCCCTCGGCGCCGTCACCTACGTCCCGGGGCCACCGCCCGAGGACCTCGCCGACCTCGATCACCTCGACGGCCCGGACGAGCTCGTCGAGCTCACGCGCTGGCTCGCCGGCGCGACGACCCTGCACCTGGCCGACGTGCTGCACCCGGCGTTCGCACCGCCGTCGGGCACGACCACCCGAGAGGACGAGCGATGACCGCCATTCCCCGCACCGGCACCCACCCCGACCCGGACGCCGCAGCCCGCGCCGCGCGCGCCGCCGAGCTCGACGCCGCCGACCCGCTCGCGCGCTTCGTCGACGCGTTCGTGCCGTCCGACGACGTGATCGCCTACCTCGACGGCAACTCCCTCGGCCGCCCCACGCGGGCGTCCGCCGAGCGGCTCGCCCGCTTCGCGACGGAGCGGTGGGGTGCGCGGCTCATCCGCGGCTGGGACGAGGAGTGGTACGAGCTGCCGCTGACGCTCGGCGACCGCATCGGCGCCGCGACGCTCGGCGCGGCGGCGGGGCAGACGTTCGTCGCGGACTCGACGACCGTCATCCTCTACAAGCTCGTGCGGGCGGCGCTCGCGGCGCCGCAGGCCGCCGGGCGCGACGAGATCGTCCTCGACTCCGGCAACTTCCCGACCGACCGCTACGTCCTCGAGGGCGTCGCGCGCGAGCACGGGGCGACGCTGCGCTGGATCGACCCCCCGCACGACGGCGGGGTGACGCCCGAGCAGGTCGCCGAGGTCGTCGGCGAGCGCACCGCGCTCGTCGTGCTGAGCCACGTCGCGTACCGGTCGGGGTACGTGAGCGACGCGGAGGCGATCACGCGCGTCGCCCACGACGCCGGCGCGCTCGTGCTCTGGGATCTGTGCCACTCCGCGGGCGCGGTGCCCGTCGCGCTCGACGCGTGGGGCGTCGACCTCGCCGTGGGGTGCACGTACAAGTACCTCAACGGCGGCCCGGGCGCCCCCGCGTTCGGGTACGTGCGCGCCGATCTCCAGGACGTGCTGACGCAGCCGATCCAGGGCTGGATGGGCAGCGCGGCCCCGTTCGAGATGGGGCCGGGGTACGCCCCGCACGCGGGAGCGCGGCGGTTCCTGTCCGGCACGCCCGCCATCGTCGGGATGCTCGCGATGCAGGACATGGTCGAGCTGGTCGCCGACGCCGGCATGGACGCGGTCCGCGCGAAGTCCGTCGCGCTCACCGAGCTCGCGCTCGAGCTCGTCGACGACCTGCTCGTCCCGCTCGGCGCGCGCGTCGCCTCGCCGCGCGACCCGGACCGGCGGGGGAGCCACGTGACCGTCGACCACGACGCGTTCGAGGCGACGCTCCCGCTCCTGTGGGAGCGCGGTGTCATCCCCGACTTCCGGCGGCCGAACGGGCTGCGCCTCGGGCTGTCGCCGCTGTCGACGTCGTTCGACGAGGTGCGCGTCGCGTCGAGGCGGTGCGCGACGCGCTCGTCGAGGTGACGTCCGGGCGCGTCCCGGCCGACGCGCTGGTCGACGCCGCGCCCGACGCCCCGACGCCATGAGACCCGCATGATCCTCGACGACATCGACGCCCGGCCCGGGAGTGCGACGTCGCTGCTGCGCACGGTCGTCGGGCTGTGCGTGCGCGACCTCGGCGGCGCGATCGCCGTCGCGGACCTCGTGGCGCTGCTCGACGCCGTCAGGGTCCCGCCGAGCGGCGCGCGCAGCGCGATCTCGCGCGTCAAGGCGAAGGGGCTGCTCGTCGCGGAGCCGGTGGACGGCCGTCCGGGGTACCGGCTCGCGCCCGGCGCCGCCGCGATGCTCGCGCGCGGCGACCGCCGCATCTTCGGGTACCGGCAGCAGGCCGACGACGACCCGTGGTGCCTCGTGTCGTTCTCCGTGCCGGAGGCCCGCCGCGACGCACGCCACCAGCTGCGCCGCCACCTCGGCTGGATCGGCTGCGGCACCGTCGCCGACGGCCTGTGGATCGCGCCCGGGCACCTCGCCGACGAGGTCGAGGAGATCCTCGAGCACCTCGGCCTCCGCGACGCCGCGACGCTGTTCCCGACCGGGGCGCCGCGCACGGCCGGGTCGTTCGCCGACGCCGCCGCCCGCTGGTGGGACCTCGACCGCCTCGCCGCGCTGCACCGCGCGTTCCTCGCCCGGCACGACGACGGGCGCCGGGCTCGGGGTGGGCCGTGCCCGACGGCGCGCCGTCGCCGCGGGACGCGTTCGCCCGGTGGGTGCGCGTCGTCGACGACTGGCGCCTCGTCCCGTACCTCGACCCCGGGCTGCCGCCGAGCGCGCTGCCGCCCGACTGGCCGGGCACGGCGAGCGTCGCGCTGTTCGCGCGGCTGCGCGGCGAGCTCGCGGAGCGGGCGGCGCGCTACGTGCGGTCGGTGACGGGAGAGCCGGTCGGGCGCCGCTGAGAGCCCGACCGGGCGCCATGGGCCGACGCGAGCGATGCACGTCTGCTCGAGTGATGCGCTTCCAGGTGCATCGCTCGAGCCGAGGTGCATCACTCGCCAGGCGCGGGATCAGGCGTCGGCGTCGTGCGCCGGGAGCACGATCGTCGTCACGACGTCCGTCACCGCCGGCCTCCGCGGCGTCGAGCCGAACCCGAACCGCACGGGCGGGTCCACGGGAGCGAGGCCGCCGAGGTCGACGCCGTCCCACGACGTCGCGGCGTCGCGCAGCGCGTGCACGTCCGTCGCGCCGTAGTGCTCGACGCGCCCGGCGCCGGCGCTGCCGCGCGTGCGGACGCCGTCGAGCAGCGCCCGGGCGACGGGGTCGGTCACGGCGGTGAACCGTCGCGACGACGCGAGCCGTTCCGGCACGGCGCGCAGCGCCCGGCCGAGCCCCGTCCGCGGCCCGACGACGAGCCGCGCCTCGAGCGGTCCGGCCACCACGAGCCACGGCGGTGGTGTGCGGGACGGCCGGCCCGTCGCCGGGCGGTGCACCCCGCCGGACGCCGCGGGGCCGGTCCGCGGCACGTCGGACAGCGGCGCCGGGTCGGACCGGGCGGCCCCGCCGCTCCCGCCGACGGGCACGGGGGAGTCGGTGCGACCGGGGGCGTCGTCGACGCGCACGGGGACCGTCTCGACCCGGTCGAAGGAGTACGTCGACGCGACGAGCTCCGCGACCTCGTCGGTCGGGGCGAGCAGCACGCGCTCGCCGTCGGGGTGCTCGACCATGACGTCGGCGAACGCGCCGAACGGCGACTCGTCCCAGCGCCCGACGACGAACCGCGTCCCGGACGTGGTGCCCCAGCCGGCGATCCGGCCGGAGAAGAACAGTGCGCGCGGCATCTCGGCAGCGTAGGCCGGGGCCGCACCGCCCGCCCCGTGGCGCGACGTCCGCCACATCGCGGACCACATCGCCGACCGCGATGTAAATCGCGACGCCGACCACATCGCCGACCACATCGCCGACCGCGTCGTCGGGCTCCGGTGGCGAGCCCGCGCCCGGGGCGAGACGCTCGGGGCGAGGCGGCGACCGCCGTCGGACAGCGACCGCGAAGGAGGCCGACGTGCCGAAGACCAACCGCAGCGGGGACGCGAAGGAGTCCGAGATCCCGAGCACGCTGCAGCGTTCGGACGAGAAGGCGCAGCGCACGTTCGCGAAGGCGTACGACTCCGCGATGGACGAGTACGGCGAGGCGGAGCGCGCCGCGCGCGTCGCGTACTCGGCGCTCAAGCACACGCACGAGAAGGTCGGCGACCACTGGGAGCCCAAGGACGAGTCCGGCCCGTCGGACGAGCGAGCGAAGGGCGGCGGCCCGGACGCGTCGGGGAAGTCCGCCGGCGGCGTGGACGCGAACGCGTCCAAGGAGCACCTCATGGACGTGGCGCGCAAGCTGGACGTCCACGGGCGCTCGTCGATGAACAAGGACGAGCTCGTCGAGGCGATCCAGCGCGCGAACGACAAGGAGACGCGCGAGGCGCGCGGGGACTGACGCGGTCCCCCCACGGGTCGGGGGCGTCGGCGGGGTGCGCGCGGGTCATCTGATCGCCGCTCGGAGTTCACCCGGCCGACCTCTGCGGGTCATGCCGGTTCCGTAGGTTGACAGCGCTTCCCACCTCGGGTCCGGCGTCGCCACGGTGGTCCGACGGCCGTCGCCGCCGGGCCCCCGACCGTGAAGGAACCCATGGACCTGCATGCCTCCGGGCGGCCGGCCGCGCTGACGCGCGCCACCGCCTCGACGCTCACCGCGTCCCTCGTGGGCGCCGTGCTCGTCGCCGCCTCCGCCACCGCGACCTCCGCCGCACCGGCCGACGTCGCACCCGCCGACGTCACGCCCGCGGCCGCCGCCGTCGACGAGTCCCTCCTCAGCACCACCGGCACCACGTGGCGCTACCTCGAGGACAACACGAACCCCGCCGGCGACGACCCGGACCAGAAGGTCTGGACCACGACGGCGTACGACGACGCGGCGTGGAAGACGGGCGTCGCCCCGTTCGGCGCCAAGCGCGGCCAGCCCACCGGGCTCGGGGACGCGTTCCCCGTCACCACGCTGCTCACGCAGTACATCCCGGGCACGACGACGGACGTCCCCACGTTCTTCTTCCGCACCGACGTGGACCTCACCGCGGCGGACCTCGACGGCGTCCCGGCGTTCGAGGGCGAGATCGTCCACGACGACGTCGCGATCGTCTACGTCAACGGCGAGGAGGTCGTCCGCCTCGGGGACGACGGGCGCGAGATCACGGAGAACCTCCAGTACTTCGGCAACAGCCGGACCGACCCGGTGACGAGCACGTTCGTCGTCCCGGCCGACGCGTTCGACGCGGGGGAGAACACGATCTCCGTCGCGCTCTACCAGGACGCGCCGACGAGCTCGGACATCTACCTCGACGTCCGCTCGCTCGTGCCGACGCACGGCGAGGTCCGCGACGTCGCGCTCACCGTCGGCGCCGACGAGACGCAGGCGAACGTCGCGTGGTTCTCGACCCTGCCCGGCGCGGGCGAGGTGCAGTGGGCCCGGGCGGCCGACGGCTCCGGCGAGGTCGACTGGGCGGGCGCGGCGACGTCGTCGGCCACGTCCGGGGCGTCCGCCGACGGTGCGACCTACCACCACGCCACCATGACGGGGCTCGAGGAGAGCACGTCGTACACGTACCGGGTGGGCAGCGCGGCGACGGGGTGGTCGGAGCCGGCCACGTTGACACGGGGACCTTCGAGGACGAGTTCTCGTTCCTCTTCATCGGCGACGCGCAGATCGGCGCGAGCGGCGACGTCGCGAACGACACGGCGGGCTGGACGCAGTCGCTCGAGACGATGACCGAGCGTCACCCGGACGCGTCGTTCCTCATGTCCGGCGGCGACCAGGTGAACTCCGCCGGCAGCGCGCAGGAGTACACGGGCTTCCTCGCGCCCCGCCAGATGCAGGAGCTGCGCTTCTCCGTCACGGACGGCAACCACGACGTCGCGAGCTCCCTGTACGACCAGCACTTCGCGACGCCGAACCTGTCGACCGAGCACCCCCGCGACTACTGGTACGCGTTCAACGACATGCTCGTCGTCACGCTCGACTCGAACTACTCGAGCGCCGCGGACATCGCGGGTCACGCCGAGTTCCTGCGCGAGGTCGTCGGCGAGCACGGCGACGCGTACTCGTGGGTCGTCGTGACGTTCCACCACTCGCTGTACAGCCAGGCGTTCCACTCGCGCGACGCCGACGTGATCCGCCTGCGCGAGGGCCTGTCCCCGGTGCTGAGCGAGCTCGGCGTCGACGCCGTGTTCTCCGGGCACGACCACATCTACACGCGCAGCCACCTCATGGAGGGCACCACGCCCGTGGTCCCGGCCGCGACGCCCGGCGTGGGCGACGTGCTCGTGCCCGACGACGACCAGGTCCTGTACATCACCGGCAACTCCGCGAGCGGCTCGAAGTACTACGCGTTCGACGGCCAGAAGCCGTGGACGGGGCTGTGGGAGCAGGAGCGAACGCCGAGCTACTCCGAGGTCGACGTCACGCCCGAGGCGTTCACCGTCACGACGTACGAGACGGCGACCGCGCGCGTCATGGACGAGGTCACGCTGCAGCGCGCGCCGCAGGGGCCGGAGCTCGTCGCGCTGACCGCCCAGCCGCGCTGCCTCGCCGGGAGCGCCTACGTCGCCGTCCGCGCGACCAACGGCGAGGACGTGCCGGTCGACGTCACGCTCACGACGCCGTTCGGCTCGCGCTCGGTCGCGGCCGTCGCGCCGGGGACGTCGGCCTACCAGTCGTTCCCGGTGCGGTCGACGTCGGTCGAGGCCGGTTCGGTGACCGTCACCGGCACGCTCGACGGCGCGTCGCGTGACTACGAGGTGCCGGTCTCGGCGCTGACCTGCGGCTGACGCAGGAGCCGGGCCGGGCCTGACGCCTGCGCCCGGCTCGCGCGCCTGCCGAACCCGGGGTTGCGTGCCGTTCCGACGTCGGAGTGGTACGCAACCCCGGGTTCGGCGCGTCCGGGGCCGGTTGGAGTGCCGAGCCCCGGGTTACCTGCCGTTGCGGGCTCGCATCCGTCGGTAATCCGGGGCTCGACAGCCTGAGCCGGCCCGCGCGTGCCACGATGACGCCATGACGACGACGCCCGACGACCTGCCCGCGCTGATCGCCTCGGTCGAGGCGCAGGAGCACGACCTCGTGCTCCGCTCCTTCACCCACGACGACGCGTGGCGCCTCGGCTGCCTGATCGTCGAGCTCGCCGCGGAGCGCGACCTCGCGGTGACGATCGACGTGCGCAAGGGCTCCCAGCAGGTGTTCCACGCCGCGCGCGAGGGCACGACGCCGGACAACGACTCGTGGGTCGAGCGCAAGGTGCGGGTCGTGCAGCGGTTCGGGGCGTCGTCGTACGTCGTGGGTCTGCGGGCGAAGGCCAAGGGCACGACGTTCAACGACCAGCACCAGCTCCCGCTCCAGGAGTACGCGGCGCACGGCGGCGCGTTCCCGCTGCGGGTCGAGGGCGTGGGGATCGTCGGCGTCGCGACCGTGTCCGGCCTGCCGCAGGCGGACGACCACGCGCTCGTCGTCGAGGCGCTGCGTTCGTTCCTCGGCAAGCCGGAGACGCTGCTCGCCTGAGGTGCCGAACCCCGGGTTGTAGGCCGTTCGAGCCCTTGGATGGCGTACAACCCGGGGTTCGGCACGACGACGGGTCCGGCGTACCACGGCGGGGCCGGCGCACGACGACGGGGCCGGCGCGGAGAGTGCCGGCCCCGTCGGTGCCCGCGTCACGCCAAGGGGGAAGCGTGACGCGGGACCTGGCCGCGCCCAGGGGCCGGCGCGGCCGGAGCAGGTGCGGCGTCAGGCCGCGCGCGTGACCTCGATGCGCTGGGGCGCACGGCCGGCGAACACGCCGGCGACGGTCACGGTGAGCACGCCCGCGTCGTAGGACGCGCGGACGGCGTCGGCCTCCGCGGTCTTCGGCAGCGTGACGGTGCGGCGGAACTCGCCGAACCGCACCTCGCGGATGCGACGCCCGGCCGGCTTCTCAACGGACTCGGTGCGCTCGTCCGCACGCTCGGCCTCGGCGACCGTCTCGTCGAGCTCCGTGTCGGTCGGCGCCTCGACGACCCGCTGGTCGCGCCGCTCGCCGCGCACGACGAGACGACGGCCCTCGAGCTCGACGGTCACGTCGCGCTCCGGGTCGACGCCCGGCAGGTCGAAGCGGGCGACGAGGTCATCGCCGTCGCGGTAGACGTCCGCCGCCGGCGCGTAGCCGGTGCGGGCGACGGGTGCCGGTCGGGTCCACAGGTCGCGCACGAGGCGGTCCGCCGTGAAGGCGCCGAACGGGGCGGGGATGAGGGTGGTGGTCATGTCGACTCCTCGGTCTGCTGCCGCGGTGGTCCCGCGGCGTCCTGACCTACTCAACCTTGAGCCGTCCCCGCTCAATCCCACGTTCGCGCACGACGAACCTCCTGCTCAGCGGGAGGCCGCCGTGCCGCCCTGCGGGCCTTGCGCGCCGCGCTCGCGCGCTCCTCGGCCGCCTCCAGCGCCTCGTCGGCGGCGTCGAGCGCGTCCTGCGCCTCGTCCCGCTCCGACCGTGCGGCGTTGAGCCGGGCACGCAGCGTGTCGCGCTCGTCCGCGAGCCGGGCCAGCTCGTCCTCGACCCGCCCCAGGTCCTCCTCAACCTGCCCGACGGCGTCGCTCGCCTCGCGCGCGCGACCGTCCGCCTCGTCGCGGGCCGCCTCGAGCCGGTCGACCTCCGCCGCGGTCCTCTCGACCTCGCGCTCCGCCGCGGCGAGCGCGCCGTCCTCGTCCGTCTTCGGGCCGGCGTCCGTGCCGGAGCCGGGGCGGCGCGACGACGACCGCTTCCCACCGGCGCGCTCCGCGGCGCCGCCGTCCTCGGCCGACGCCCCGGCCGCCCGGAGCTCGACGACGTCAGCGGGCTCGCCCCCCTCGTCGACGAGCCCGAAACCCACGTGCTGCAGGGCCTGTCCCAGCCGTCCCGCGCGCACGGCCGCCCCGGCGTCGGGGTCCATCACGGCGGCGGTGAGCGTCTCCGCGAGACGGTCGACGGCGCTCGCGGACACGCCCCGGCCGGCGACCTCGCCCGCGTCCCGGACGGCACCGACCAGCGACTCGATCCGCTCGCGCCGCAGGCGGTCGAGCACGGTGAGCCGCGCGCGGTCCCGGTCCTCCGTCGCGTCCCGCAGCTCGTCCCCGAGGGCGATGAGCGCCGCGACCTCCTCGGGGTGCTCGCGCGCGACCTGGTTGACGACCCACGCCGCGACGGTCGGCTTCGCCAGGCGTGCCACGCGCTCCGCGCCGACCGCGTCGCCCGACGCCTTGATGCGCTTCGACGCGGCGCCCCGCGCCACGACGAACTGCTCGAGGGGTAGCGCGTAGAGCTCGTCGAGGACGGAGTCGACGTCGACGGGTGCGTCCGGGCTCATGGGGCCAGCCTGCCCGGCCGGCGGGGGCGTGACCATCGCTGGTGTCGTCCATTGCGTGTCGGTGCGCCGCCCTACGGTGGCGGCCATGGCGACCTTCCACGCGTTCCTCGGGTGCAGCATCGACGGTTTCATCGCCGGCCCGGACGACGACATCGGCTGGCTCGTGGCGTTCGACGACGTGCTGGGCGAGACCGGGTACGACGACTTCTTCGGCTCGGTGGACGCGGTCGTCATGGGCCGCCGGAGCTACGAGGTGATCAGCGCGTCCGGACCGGGGTTCTACGGCACGACGCCGGTGCACGTCCTCTCGCAGACCCTGCCGTCGGGCCCGCGGCCGCGCCTGGGGGAGTCCGCCGTGACGGTCCACCCGGACGTCCCCGCTCTCCAGACCGCGCTGGCGGAGGCGGGCGTCGCCCGCGCGTACGTCGACGGCGGCCGCACCGTGCAGGGATTCCTGTCCGCGGGACTGCTCTCGGACATCGTCATCACGCGCGTGCCGGTGCTCGTCGGAGACGGCATCCCGCTGTTCGGCCCCGTCCCGGCGCCGATACCCGCCGAGCTCGTCGAGTCGCGCGTGCTCGGTGCGGGGGCGGTCCAGTCGGTCTACCGGTTCACGACGACGGGCTAGCGGTACCGACCTGCCGGTAGAGCCCACCCGTCACCGGAGGATCCACGCTCGGCGGCGAGGCCCGAGGGCAGGTCGAGGGTCACGCGGACAGCGCGCCGCCCCCGGCGTCGACCGCGGCACGGTCGGCGCGAGCGCGATCCGTGGCCGCGAGCAGGCGCTCGAACCCGTCCTCGGTGACGACCGGGACGCCGTAGCGCCGCGCGGTCCGCGCCTTGGTCGACAGCGAGTCCGGGTCGGCCGCGACGAGCAGCCGGGTCCGGCGGGTCACGTTCGCCCACGGCACGAGGCCCGCGCGGCGGGCCGTGTCCTCCCACGCCGGGCGGCTGCGCCGCATCTCGCCAGTCAGCACCACCTCGTCGCCGTGGCGAGCGCGAACCGGTCGCGGCGCCCGACGACGGCGCCGGCGGCGGCCTCGTCCACGAGCCGCGCCCCGAGCGCGGCCTCGACCGCGTCCGCGACGTCGTCGGCGTCGAGGCCCAGCTGACCGGCGACCTCGTGGAGCTCCGGGTCCGCGGCGAGCGCCTCCGGCCCGGCGGCCGTGCCTGCCGTGCCGCGCCCCACCGCGGGAGCGGGACGGGCGTCGCCGGCCACGGCGCGGACGTCGAGGGCGTCCAGGGCCTCGCGCGCGAGGACGGCGAGGTGGTCGCGGTGCAGGCGCTCGACGTCGGCCCGCGCGAGGCCTCCGCGTCGCGCGACGTCGAGCAGCGAGGCGCGCTCGGTGTGGGACACGTGCCGGTCGAGCAGCGCCAGGTCGAGCAGGGCGAGGTACTCGGCGCCCGGGTCCGCGACGTCATCTCGCGGTCGGCCGTCCCGCGGGTGCCGCCGCGGTCCGTCGAGCGGTGACGCCGTGCCCGCGTCGAGCGCGGCGAGCCAGTGCCCGTGCCGACGGCTCGCGCCGCGCTCGACCGGCTCGACGGAGCCGCCCGCGGGCAGCGCCCACCGCACCCCGTCGGCCGCGGCGCGCGCGACGTCCCAGCACTCGTCGTCGGCGCCGACGGCGAGGAGGTGCCCGAGCAGCCCGGCGGTGGCGCGCGCGTCGCCCAGGGCCGAGTGGACGCCGTCGTGCACCACGCCGACCGCGGCGCAGCACGCGGCGAGGCCGCGCGGCCCGTCGAGGTGGCGGCCGGCGAGCTGCTGCGTGCACAGGCAGGCGAGCGGGTCGATCGCGGCGGCGACGCCCGCACGGCCGAGCTCGGCGCGCAGGAACCGCGTGTCGAAGGCCGCGTTGTGGGCGACGAGGACCCGTCCCGCGAGGAGGCGCAGGAGCTCCGGGGCGACGCGGTCGAAGGTCGGTGCGAGCGCGACGTCCGCCGCCGCGATGCCGTGGACCCGTTGCGGCCCGAGGTCGCGCTCCGGGTTCACGAGGGTGCACCACTCGTCCTCGACGCGGCCCGCGTCGTCGACCAGCACGACGGCGACCTCCGCGACCCGGTCGCCGAGGCGTGGGGAGAACCCGGTCGTCTCGAGGTCGAGGACGGCGAACGGCACGCGCACAGTCTGCCCGAGGCGCGCGCAGGTCGGTGCGCGCGACGCCGTGCTCGCACCGTGATCGCGCCGTGACCTGCGGTGACGGCCCGCGGATCGTGGCGTCCCGGTGAACCGGCCCGGCCCAGATGACGCATCGGGTGCCGCCGGATGAACGCTTCCGGAACTGTGCGCGATCGCGGGGACGAACCCCCACGAACCGCCCTTCACCCCCTCCAAGATGGTCGAGGCCGACCGGCCGACGACCCGTCCCCGTGTGAGCGGAACATCGCTGTGACCACTGTCGATACCCCCCGTGCGCCTCGAGCGCAGGACCTCCCGGTCCCCGAGGCGCGCCCCGCGCGCCCCTCCTCGGGACCTCCGGCGCGCCGGAGCCGTCTCGGCGCCCGCCGGCGCCGCAGCGCGATCCTCTGGGCGCTGCTGCTCGGCGGCCCGAACGTCGCGCTGCTGCTCGTCTTCGTGTACCGGCCGCTGCTGGAGAGCTTCTACCTGTCCACGCTCCAGTGGAACCTCGCTCGCCCGTCGCCCGCTCGATCGGGCTCGGCAACTACGTCGAGTGGTTCACGGCGCCGAGCACCCCGACCGTGGTCACGGCCACGCTCGTCTTCACGGTCGCGACCGTCGGCGGGGCGATGTTCCTCGGCCTGGGCCTCGCGCTGCTGCTCGACCGCAGGCTCGTGGGCCGCGGCTTCGCCCGCACGGTCGCGTTCGCGCCGTACGTGCTCTCGGGCTTCGCCGTCGGGATCCTGTGGCTGTTCATGTTCGACCCGCGCTACGGGCTCGTCCAGGAGCTGCTCGGGTTCGTGGGCGTGGCGTCCCCGCAGTGGTACACGCAGCGCCCCTGGCCGCTCGTCATGGTGATCGTCGTCTACCTGTGGAAGAACCTCGGGTACGTCGCGCTCATCTACCTCGCCGGGCTCCAGGCCGTGCCGAAGGACCTCAAGGACGCGGCCGCGCTCGACGGCGCGTCGTCGGCCCGCACGCTGCGCTCGATCGTGCTGCCGCTGCTGACGCCGACGACGTTCTTCCTCCTCGTGACGATGCTGCTCAGCTCGCTGCAGTCCTTCGACATCATCAAGGCGATGACGCAGGGCGGCCCGCTCGGCTCCACGACGACGCTCATGTACTCGATCTACGAGGAGAGCTTCGTCAACGGCCGCGCGGGCTACGCGTCCGCCGTCGCCACGGTCCTGTTCCTCGTGCTGCTCGTGGTGACGGCGGTGCAGATGCGGTTCGTCCAGCGGAAGGTCCACTACTCATGAGCGTCGTCACGCCCCGCCGTCCGCGCCGGCTGCCCGTCGGCAGCTACCTGACCATGGCCCTCGCGACCGTCGTGCTCGGCCTGCCGCTCGTGTGGATGCTCCTCGCGAGCCTCAAGTCGCCGGACGAGCTCTACCAGCTCCCGCTCCAGTGGCTGCCCGGCCAGGCGAACCTCGACAACTACGCGCAGGCCGCGCAGTCGGTCCCGCTCGGGCGGCTGCTCGCGAACAGCGTCGGGCTGACGATCGTCGGCGCAAGCCTCAAGGTCGTGCTCGGCCTGTGCTGCGCCTACGCGCTCGTGTTCCTCGACTTCCCGTTCAAGAAGGCGGTGTTCGGGCTCGTCATCGCGACGCTGATGATCCCGCCGCAGATCACGATCATCCCCAACTACACCCTCGTCGCGAGCCTCGGCTGGCTCAACACCTACCAGGGGATCCTCGTGCCCGGCCTCGCGAGCGCGTTCGGCACGTTCCTGTTCCGGCAGCACTTCCTCACCCTGCCGCGGTCGATCCTCGAGGCGGCGGAGCTCGACGGCGCCGGTCACTGGCGCGCGCTGTGGCGGTTCGTCGTGCCGATGAGCACGCCGACGGTCGCGGCGGTCGCGCTCGTGTCCGTCGTCACCGAGTGGAACGACTACCTGTGGCCGTTCCTCGTCGTGGACAACCCCGACAAGATGACGCTGCCCGTCGGCCTCACGCTGCTGCAGAACATCGACGGCATGACGAACTGGGGCGTGCTGCTCGCCGCGACCGTCGTCGTGACCCTGCCGATCCTGCTCGTCTTCCTCGTCCTGCAGCGCCGGCTCGTCGCCGGCCTCACCGCGGGAGCCGTCACCGGCTGACCCGTGCCGGCCGACGCCCACCCGGCTGAGGCCCTCAGACCCGCGCCCGGCGACGTCGGGCGCACCCCCGCTCGGACCCCGAGCACCACGAAACGCGCACCGACCCTGGTGCACGACCCGAAGGAGCACCCGTGTCCCACCGTCCCACCCGGCGCGCCTCTCGCCGGACCGCCGCCGCCGCGCTGACGGCCGTCGCCGCGCTCACCGTCACCGCCTGCGCGGGCCCGAGCGTCGGCTCGTCCGGCGACGCCGAGGAGGCCACCGAGGAGGCCGTCGACTGGTCGTCCGTCGAGCCGGCGTCCGAGATCACGTGGTGGAGCAACCACCCCGGCCAGTCGCAGGAGATCGAGCAGCAGGTCATCGACGCCTTCGAGGCCGAGACGGACATCAGCGTCGAGCTCGTCACCGCGGGCGCCAACTACGACGAGGTGGCCCAGCGCTTCCAGGCGGCCTCGCAGACCGACGAGATGCCCGACCTCGTCATCGCGTCCGACGTCTGGTGGTTCCGGTACCACCTGAACGACCAGATCATGCCGCTCGACGACGTCATGGAGCACCTCGACGCCGACGCGGACGACTTCCAGCCCGCGCTCTACGCCGACTACGAGTACGAGGGCCAGCACTGGGCCGTGCCCTACGCGCGGTCGACGCCGTTGTTCTACTACAACAAGGACATGTGGACCGCCGCCGGCCTCCCGGACCGCGGGCCCGAGACGTGGGCCGAGCTCGAGGAGTGGAACGCGTCCCTGAGCGCCCAGGTGCCCGAGGGCGGCTCGACCTTCGGCCTGTCCACCGGCCCGTCGTGGGGCGCGTGGTGGTTCGAGAACATGATCTGGGCCCAGGGCGGGGCGTACTCCGACGGCTTCGACCTCACCCTCGACACCGAGGAGTCGCTCGCGGGCGGCCAGTTCCTCCACGACCTGTTCCACGAGTCCGGCGTCGCGACGCTCTCCGCGGACGACGCGATGGCCGACTTCGCGTCCGGCCTCATCGCCTCGACGATCGGCTCGACCGGCTCGCTCAAGGGCGCGCTCGACGCCGCGTCGTTCGAGGTCGGCACGGCGTACCTCCCCGACGGCCCCGCGGGCGGCGGCACGCCGACCGGTGGCACCGGCGTCGCGATCTCCTCGTCCAGCACGCCCGAGGAGCAGCTCGCCGCGGCGATGTTCCTCGAGTTCCTCACCAGCACGGAGAACACGGCGACCTTCTCGCAGGGCACCGGGTACATGCCCGTGCGCACCTCCGCGGTCGAGAGCGACACGATGACGACGATCTACGAGCAGACGCCCCAGTTCCGCACCGCGGTCGACCAGCTCGCCGACAAGGCGCGGATCCAGGACGATGTCCGGGTGTTCGTCCCCGGTGCCGACGCGCTGCTCAACGACGCGATCGAGCAGATCGTCATCGAGGGCACCGACCCGGCGACGGCGTTCGAGTCCGTCGCCCCGCAGATCGAGCGGGCGTACGAGGAGAACGTGGAGCCCTACCTGTGACCACCGTCGACACCTCGGCCGCGCGCCGGCCCGGCACGCCGCTCGTCGTGGCGCACCGGGGCAACAGCGCGGTCGCGCCGCAGAACACGCTCGCCGCGTTCGAGGCGGCGTGGCGCGGCGGCGCGGGCAGCATCGAGCTCGACGTGCAGCTCACCGCCGACGGCCAGGTCGTCGTCATCCACGACGACACCGTCGACGCCACGACGGACGGCACGGGCGCGCTCGCGGGCCTGCGCCTCGCGGACGTGCGGGCGCTCGACGCGGGCTCGTGGTTCTCCCCGGCCTTCGTCGGCCAGCGCGTGCCGACGTTCGCGAGGTGGTCGACCTCCTGCTGTCCCGCCCCGGCATCGAGCTGCTGCTCGAGGTCAAGCGGTCGTGGACCACGGACCAGGTCCGCGCGGTCACCGAGCCGCTGCGCGCGGCCGGGCTCGTCGACCGCGTGATCGGGCAGAGCTTCTGGCCCGAGACGGTCGCCGCGCTGGCCGAGGCGGCCCCGGAGCTGCGCCGCGGCCTGCTGGTCCTCGAGGCCGGTGACGACCTGCTCGAGCGCTGCGCCGCGCTCGGCGTCATGACGTGCAACCCGGTCGGCACGCTGCTCGTCCAGCAGCCCGACCTCGTCGAGCGGCTTCACGCCGCCGGCCTGCAGGTCATGGTGTGGACGCTCGACGAGCCGGAGCACTGGGACGCCGCCGTGCGCCTCGGCGTCGACGGCATCATCACCGACCGGCCGGACCGGCTCGTCGGCTGGCTCGCGGGCCAGGCCGCCACGACCGACGTCTGACCGGCTCGGTGCCCTCCGCGAGGTAGAGGGAACGACGCGAGGTAGAGGGCGATCGCCCTCGACCTCGCCGGATTCCCTCTACCTCGCGGCCGTGACCGTTTCGGTTCGCTTTCGCCGGGACGGGCCGGTGGCACCTGGGCCGCAGGTGAGCCCGTGCGACAGTGGGGCGCGTGCCCGGCCCCCTGACACCCGACTTCTCGCCCTGGACGTTCGACGACTCCGCCTCGCCCGAGCAGCGCGAGGCGAACGACGAGCGCGTCGCCGCCCTGCGCGCCGACGGCCACGCGGTCGGGGAGGGGTGCGTCGTCTCGGCGCTCGCGGAGGTCGACGCCGACACCTTCGCGCTCGGCGACCGCAGCTACGTCGCCGCCCACGCGCACGTCACGGACGACGTCGAGATCGGCGCCGACTGCTCGGTCAACGTCGCCGCCGCCGTGCGCGGGCGCGTGACCATCGGCGACGGCGTGCGCATCGGCAGCCGCACGAGCATCCTCGGGTTCGACCACGCGTTCGACCGCGTCGACGTCCCCGTCCACCGCCAGGGCCTCACCTCGCGCGGCATCACGATCGGCGACGACGTGTGGATCGGCGCCCACGTCGTCGTGCTCGACGGCGTCACCGTCGGCTCGCACGCCGTGATCGGGGCGGGCGCCGTCGTCACGCGCGACGTCCCGGCGTACGCGGTCGCCGTCGGCAACCCGGCGCGTGTCGTCCGCGACCGCCGCACCGGCGAGCGCCCGGCGTCGCGCGAGGTCCCGCGGCGACCGGACCCGGACGCCGACCGCGCCCGTCGGCTCGAGCGGTTCGCCGCGGACGTCGTCGCCGCGATCCCCGGGCTCGTCGAGCGCGCGTCCGACGGCGAGCGGTACCGCGACGCCCCCGGCGCCCCGCCGACCGTCCGCGCGCACTGCGACGCCGTCGAGCTCGCGGCGCTCGCGGGCGGCGTGCCCGCCTGCCTGTCGCGCGACGAGCACGTCGCACGCCTCGCGGGCCTGGTCGGTCCGACGGGACTCGCCCCGGAGCTCGGTGCGGCGCCGGCCGAGCCCGTCGGCGCGACGTCCGGTGACGCGCGGCGCCCGGTGCCCGACGACGCGTGGCCGGCCGACCCGGAGGGGTACCACGTGCTGTGCGTCGGGTACGCGCTGGACCTGCTCGGCGCGGCGCTGCCCGCCGTGCCGGGTGTCGGCGCGGCGGCGGGCGAGGTCGCCGCCCGGCTCGCCGCGCTGCCGTGGCGCACGAACGCGTGGGGTGCCGGGGCGACGGTCGACACCGTCGGGACGGCGCTCACGTGGGCGCGCGAGGCCGCCACCCCCGTGCCCGAGGGCGCGCGCGAGGCGCTCGTCGGCTGGCTCGTCGAGCACCGCGACCCCGTGACCGGGCTGTGGGGCGCGCCGCACGCGGGCGACGGGTGGCGCGAGCCGGTGAACGGCACGTACCGCCTCGTCCGCGGCACGTTCGCGCAGTGGGGCACGCCGCTCGGCCTCGGGCGCGAGCTCACCGACACGGTGCTGCGGCACGCCGCCTCGGGCGTGCTCGACGACGCCCGCGTCACGGCGTGCGACGCGCTCGACGTCGTCCACCTGCTGCGCTGGGCGCGCCGCTGCGGGGCCGAGGGCTACCGCACCGACGACGTGACCGACGTCGCGCGGACCGTCCTCGACGGCGTCCTCGACCGCTGGACCCCCGACGGGCTGGCGTTCGCCCCGGCGGGCCCGCGGACGTCGCCGGGCGGCACGGCCTCGCGCGTCCCGGAGGGCGTGCCGAGCCTCCAGGGCACCGAGATGTGGCTCGCCACCGCCTGGTACGCCGCGGACCTCCTCGGCCGCGCCGGTGCGCTCGGCTGGACCCCGCGGGGGATCCACGCCCCGGACCCGCGCCCGGCGCCGGTCGGCTGACGCCCGGCCCGTCCACCGGGTCCTCGGGCGGGCGTCGACTGGCGGCGCCCGCGCGGACGCGCGACGGTGGAGCCTGACCGGCCCCCGAGCGAGAGGACACCCCATGAAGGTCGCCGTCATCGGAGCGCACGGGAAGGTCGCGCGCCTGCTCCTGCCCGTCCTCGTCGACCGGGACGTCGAGGTGCGCGGCCTCGTCCGCAAGGACGAGCAGGAGCCGTTCGTCCGCGAGGTCGGCGGCGAGCCCGTGCTGCTCGACGTCGAGCACGCGTCGACCGAGGAGATCACCGAGGCGCTGCGGGGCGCCGACGCGTCGTGTGGGCGGCCGGCGCGGGCGGCGGGAACCCGGACCGCACCTACGCCGTCGACCGCGACGCCGCGATCCGCTCGATGGACGCCGCCCGGGCGGCGGGCGTGGACCGGTACGTCATGGTGTCGTGGATCGGGTCGGTGCCCGACCACGGGATCCCCGAGGACGCCGCATTCTTCCCGTACGCCGACGCCAAGCTCGCCGCCGACGACCACCTGCGCGCCACCGACCTGGCGTGGACGATCCTCGGCCCGGGCACCCTGACCGACGACGACCCGACCGGCGCGATCACCGTGCTCGGCGAGCAGGACGACATGCCCACGGGGGAGGCGTCGCGCGTGTCGCGGGCCGACGTCGCGATGGTCGCGGCCGAGGTGCTGCGCACGCCGGGCACCGCCGGGCGGTTCCTGCGCTTCACCGCCGGGGACACCCCGGTCCTCGACGCGCTGCGCTGAGCGGGACGCACCGTCCGCGCACCGTCCGCGCGCGGCGCGCCGGCGCACCGCGCGCGGACGGCGGCCGGGCCCGCACGGGTGCCCGGCCGCCGTCGTGCGCGACGCGTCAGCCGCAGGCGATGCCCTCGTACGGCACCTCGTACGCGTGGTACCGCGGGTCGCCGTCGTTCCAGGTGTAGCCCCGCACCGTCACGGTGCCCGCCTCGATCGACGCCGCGCGCGACGAGAACGACTGGTAGGCGGCGCGGCCCGGCGTGACGCCCGCGAACTTCTGCTCGCCGAACGGCGTGATGATCCGGACGTCGGTCCGGACCGTCTCGTCGTTCGTCGCCCGCACCGCGACGTAGGCCGTGCCCCCGAGGCAGCGCGCCTGCGCCGTGAGGTCGGCGAGCTCGGGGTTGGCCACGCCGTTCACGGCGAGCGTGTCGTCCGCGAGGGACGCGACCGCGTGCCCGATCGCGCGCGACATGATGTCGAGCGCCGTCGGGTCGACGTTGTCGATCGTGTCCTGCGGCGAGTGGTAGTTCGGGTCGTAGTAGATGCCCTCCGTGCCCCCGAAGAGCGCGACCTCCTCCGCGGTCTTCGAGCCGTCCGCCCCCGTGAACAGGCCGGACGCGGGACGCCGTTCTCGATGAACGCCTGGTAGTCCGAGCGCCCCGAGAACTCCGTGTCGACCCACGGCTGGCCGATCTGGTCGAAGTAGTCGGTGAAGACGTCCTCGGTCTCGGGCGAGCCGGGCGGGACCTCGACCGGCGCCTCGTACGTCGACTCGTCCGCGTCGTAGACGCCGATGATGTAGTTCGGCGAGCCGACCATGTCGAAGTTCAGGTACGTGGCGATGTCCTCGAGCGCCTCCGGGTCGTTCGCGACGAGGTCGTCGACGTAGTGCGTCGAGCCGACCAGCCCGACCTCCTCGGCACCCCACCACGCGAAGCGCACCGCGTTGTCGGGCCAGCCGTCGTCCTCGGCGGCGGCGGCGAGCTGCACGGCGACCTCCAGGATCGCCATCGACCCCGAGCCGTTGTCGTTGATGCCCGGTCCGTCCTCGACGCTGTCGAGGTGCGCGCCGGCCATGACGAGGTTGTTCTCGCGGCCGCCCGGCGTCTGCGCGAGGACGTTGAACGTCTCGAACTCCTCGACGTGCGACTGGTAGTCGTACGTCGCCTCGGGGAACGCGCCGGCCTCGAGCGCGGCGAGGATCTCCTGTCCGGCGGCCTGCGAGATGCCGACGGTGGGCACCCACGCGTCGTTCTCCGCACCGAGCGTCGGGTTCAGCGGCTCGTCGACGTTGTTGTACAGGATCACCGCTGCGGCGCCCGCGTCGGCCGCCACCTGCACCTTCTGCGCGAAGGCGCACGACCCGCGGCTGACGAGGGCGACGGCCCCGGTCACGACGACGCCGCTCCAGTCCTCGGCGAGGCAGCCGTGGCGCAGCTCGTCCACGGGCTGCACGAGCGGGCCGGTGGCGCCCTCGTCCGGCGTCGCCGGGGAGAACGCGGCGGGGTACAGCGGGCCGGGCACCTCGACGCCGGCCGCGGTGAGCGAGAGGTCGTCCACGACGACGTCCTCGAACGTGAAGTACTGGCGCTCCGGGTCGTACCCGGCGTCGGTGAGCACCTGCTCGACGTACGCGGCGCTCGCCTCGTACCCCGGGGTCTCGAGAGCGCGGTTGCCGCCGTTCGCGTCGGCGATCGCCTGGAGCTCGGTCAGGCGGTCCAGGACCGCGTCGCCGGTGACGAGGTCCTCCAGGGGCAGGGGGTCGGCGGCGGCGCGGACGGCACCGGGGGCGGTGCCGACCGGGCCGGGGGCGGCGCTCACGGGCGCGGCGGTCATCACGGCGAGCACGAGGCTCGCGGCGGCTGCAGACGGGACGAACGTTCCTGGTCTCACGCATCCTCCTCGGCAGTGGCCCCCGCCGGCCGTCCCCGGTCGTGCCGAGGGTCGACCGAGTCGCACACGAGACGCGACGCTGCGAGGACTCGTGTGCTTGGAGCGTAAGCGCTGGAGGGCGCCGAGAGAAGGGGCCGCGGTGACGGGGAGCTCACCGGGCACGCGCCGTCAACGGCGGCGCGGGATCAGCGGCAGTGCTGGATCAACGGCAGTGCTCGATCAACGGCACTGCCGGGCGTTCGGCGCCGCCGCGAGCACGACCGGGGTCGACGCGCGGGCGAAGTCGCCCGCAGCCGGTTCGTGCGAGCACACCGTCCAGCCGTTCGCGGCGCCGCGCACCTCGCCGCCGCGCCGCGCGTCGACGACGGTCACCGTCTGCGCGCCCTCGCGCTCGAGCGCCCGCCGGGCCTGCTTGAGCGAGGTCTCGACGAGGTGCGGCATCGAGTAGCCGGGCTCGATCGTGACGCTCACCTCGACGCCGTCGGACGACCCGGGCTCGCCGGGCCCGGCGGTCGGCCCGTCGGTGGGGCCGGGCGTGGGCTCGTCGGTGGGCTCGTCGGTGGGGTCCTCGGTCGGATCCGTCGTCGGCCCGCCGGTGGGGTCATCCGTCGGCCCGCCGGTGCCCGGGTCCGTCGGGCTCGCCGTCGGACCGCCCGGCCCACCGGGGAACCCGGGCGCCTTGCACGCCCCGAGGAGGGCGACGGCGACGACCACCATCATCACGACCGCGCCCCTGCGCGCCACGACCCGCATGCTGCCCCCTGCCTGCGGCGTCACCCCCTGCGACGCCCCTGCCCGTACGAGGATACGGGACCTCTCGTCAAGCGGACCCGCCGGTGCCGGGTGATCTCGTCGCGCCCCGGCGCTTCGGGGGGCGGACCGTCGGCACGTCCCCGACGATCGGGATGGGCCGGCGGTGGAACGGGAAGCCGTACCGCGTGACGAGCCCGGCGAGCGTCGTGAGGCGGTTGCGCGGCCCGATGAGCCCCATGATGTGGACGAACAGCCAGGCCAGCCACGCGACGCCGCGCGTGAGCCGGATCTTGCCCACGACCTCGGCGATCGCCGCCCGCCGGCCGATGACGGCCATCGTGCCCTTGTCGAAGTAGTGCAGCGGCTCGGTGGGACGGCCGTCGACGAGCGCGCGGATGTTGCGCGCCACCTGCTTGCCGGACTGGATCGCGGGCTGCGCGAGCTGGGGGAGCCCGGCGGGGGAGATCGCGATGTCCCCCGCGGCGAACATCCCGGGAAGGCCCTCGACCTGGAGATCGTCGCCGACGACCACCCGTCCCCCGGTCCCGCGCGGCAGGCCCCAGTCGTCGACCTCCTCGTGCGGGTGCACGCCCGCGGACCAGACCGTGAGGTCGGAGCGGATGCGGGTGCCGTCGGTGAGGACGACCGCGTCGGGCAGGACCTCGGCGACGCCGGCCCCGAGGTGCAGCCCGACGTGGCGGTGTCGCAGCTCGTCGGCGGCGTACTTCCGCAGCTTCGGGTGGAACGCCTTGAGCACCTCGGCGCCGCGCTGGACGATCTTGACCTCGAACGCGTCGCCGTGGATCTCCGGGTACGCCGGCCGCAGCCCCGCGGTGCGCAGCTCGGCCAGGGCCCCGGCGACCTCGACGCCGGTCGCGCCGCCGCCCACGACGACGACCCGCAGCCCGTCGTCCGTGCCCGGCGTCGCCGCCGCCTTCTCGAGACGGATGAACAGCGTGTCGCGGATCCGCATCGCCTGGGACCGCGAGTACATGGGGAAGGAGTGCTCCTTCGCGCCGGGCGTGCCGAAGAAGTTCGTCGTCACGCCGTTGGCGAGCACGAGGTAGTCGTAGTCGACCCACTCGTCGTTGAGCAGGCGGATCCGGTGGTTGTCGTGGTCGACGCCGACGAGGTGCTCGTGCACGACCCGCACGTTCTTCTGCTTGAGGCGCAGGCCCCGCAGGAAATACGTCACGTCGCCGGGGTTCAGGCCCCCCGTCGCGACCTGGTACAGCAGCGGCTGGAACGTGTTGTAGACGCGGCGGTCGACGAGCGTCACGCGCACCGGCGCGGAGGCGAGCTCCTTGACGACCTCGAGCCCGGCGAACCCGGCGCCGACCACGACGACGTGGGCAGGTCGGTCGGGGCTTTCGGCGGCACGGGCGACTCCTCGGTCGGGCGGGGGACGGGTGGCAGGTCCGACGACGTCCGCTCGCCGACGGCGGGGACGTCGCCGGCGACGTCCGCCAGGTTACGGCGGCGGCGAGGACCGGGCGAACGGGCGCGCCCGTCCGCCGGCCGGCCGGAGGCGGGCTCAGCCGCCGTGGTGCTCGACGTCGTCGCGGCCGACGAGGTCGTCGCGCACGACGCGGCGCAGGACCTTGCCGATCTGCGAGCGCGGCAGCTCGGGCACGACGGCGAGCGCGCGCGGCAGCGCGTACCGCGCGAGGCGGCGCTCGCCCCACGCGCGGACCGCGGCGAGGTCGACGCGCGGGGGCGCGGGGGCGTCGTCGGGCTCGTCGAGGACGACGACGGCGGCGACGCGCTCGTCCGACCCGGAGCCGGGAAGGCCGACGACCGCCACGTCCCGCACGCCCGGCATCTGCCGCAGGTGGTCCTCGACCTGCGAGGGGTACACCTTGAACCCGCCCGTGACGATCATCTCCTTGATGCGGTCGACGAGCGTGACGAGTCCCGCGTCCGGCCCCTCGACGGGGACGCGCACGACGTCGCCCGTGCGCAGCCAGCCGTCGTCGAGGAGCTGGTGCGCCGTCTCCTCCGGGCGCCCCCAGTACTCCTGGAACACCTGCGGCCCCCGCACCAGGAGCTCGCCGCGCACGGTGCCGTCGTCGGCCGGCTCGGCGTCGCGGACCTCCCCGGCGTCGAGCGCGTCCGGGTCGACGACGCGGACGTCCGTGCCCGGGAACGGCAGCCCCAGCGTGCCGGGCCGGCGGTCGTCGGAGACCGGGTTGCCGAGCGCGATCGGCGACGTCTCCGTCATGCCGTACCCCTCGATGAGCAGCCCGCCCGTGGCGTCCTCCCACCGGCGCGCCGTCTCGGCGGTGATCGGCATCGCGCCCGCGAAGGCGAGCCGGATCGAGGACAGGTCCCCGTCCCTCCCGGTCCCGCGCTCCTCGGCGGCGTCGACCACGCGGTCGAACATCGGCGCGACGCCCGGCAGGAACGTCGCCGGGCGGCGCGCCTGCGCGGCGACGACGGCCTGCGGGTCGAACCTCGGGAAGGCGACGAGGGTCGCGCCGATGCGCGCCGGCAGGGTGAGGCAGAACGTCAGCCCGAACGCGTGGAAGAACGGCAGCACGCCGTACACGGTCTCGCGCCCTCGGCGAAGGCGGCCCACGCCTGGCCCTGGACGACGTTGGCGACGAGGTTGCGGTGCGTGAGCACCGCGCCCTTGGGCGTGCCGGTGGTACCGCCCGTGTACTGGATCAGGGCGACGTCGTCGGCGGTCGGCCGCGCGACGGCCGGGGGCAGCCGGCGCGCCCGGCGCACGAGGTCGTGCCAGTCGGGGACGTCCGCCGGGACGGGCCCCCGCAGCGCCTCGCGCTGGGCGCGCGCCCGCGCGACGGGCAGGTGCAGCGCGAGGCGCGACGTCCGGGGCAGGTCGCGCGCGATGTCGACCGCGACGACGGTGCGCAGCGCCGGCGCGCCGCCGTCGGGACCGCGCGCGGCGAGGACGGCGGGGACGGCCTTGGTCCACACGAGCGCGACGCTCGCGCCGGAGTCCGCGAGCTGGTGCGCGAGCTCGTCGGCGGAGTAGGTGGGGTTGTGCTCGACGACGACGGCGCCCAGGCGGAGCACGGCGTAGAACGCCACGACGTGCGCGGTGCCGTTCGGCAGCACGACCGCGACGCGGTCGCTGCGGCGCACGCCGAGGTCGTGCAGGGCGCCGGCGGCGCGCTCGACCTCCGCGACGAGGTGGGCGTAGGTGGTCGTCGCCCCGAAGAAGTCGACGGCGACGCGCTCGGGCCACCGCCCGGCGGCCGCGGTGAGGGCCGCGGTGACCGGCTCGTCGGGGATCTCCACGTCGGCCGGGACGCCCGGCGCGTAGCGGGCGACCCAGGGTCTCGAGGCGAGCGTGCTCACGACGCCACCGTAACCTACGGTTGCGTAGGTTTCATGCCCGCGGGGTGACGGTCGGGCGAGGTGCGGCCGTCAGGCCGGGTACCAGCGCGCGCCCCAGCGCCGGGTGACCCGGCGGTCCGACGTCGCGGCGTGGCCCCGCACGCCGTCCTCCACCGCGCGCGCCACGACGTGCGCGGCCACGTCGTCGTCGGCGAGGAACCGGACGGTGATCCGCGCCTGCCCGCGGACCACGCCGACGTCGTACGCCTCGACGGTCGTCAGCGCCCGCGCCGCGTCGGCGGCTCCGGGCAGGACCGCCTCGGGGTCGGCGCCCGGGTGCAGCACGCCGACCGCGAGGCTCACGCGGTAGGACGGCACAGCACGGCGACGAGGAAGTCGGACGTCGGGTCCCAGGGGCGCAGGTCCCACGTCGCGAGGGCGAGGTCGACACGCAGCCCGGCGGTGGCGACGTCGCCGAAGAACGCGTCCGCCGGGTAGCCGCGCCCGGCGCCGAAGCCCACGACCGCGCGTCCGCCCGGCGCGAGGTGCGCCGCGAACCGCCGCAGCACCTCGACCTCCGTCCCCGGCGCGAGGAACGTCATGACGTTGCCCGCGCACACGATCGCGTCGAACGGCTCCGCGACCCCCTCGGCGGGCAGGTCGAGCTCTGCGAGGTCCCCGACGCGCCAGTCCGGTCCGGGGTGGTCGGCGCGCGCCGCCTCGACCAGCACCGGGTCGACGTCGACGCCGACGACCGTGTGCCCGCGCGCCGCGAGCTCCGCACCGACGCGGCCCGGGCCGCAGCCCGCGTCGAGCACGCGCGCGCGCCGGGGGAGCACGGCGTCGACGAACCGCGCCTCGCCCGCGAGGTCGGCCCCCTCGGCGGCCATGCGGCGGAAGCGCTCGACGTACCAGGCCGAGTGCGAGGGGTCGGCGGCGACCTTCTGCTCCCAGCGGGAGGGACGGGCGGAGCTCATGGTCCCCGAGGCTACCCGCGACGATCCCGTGCTCGACGGTGGGTGAACCCGTGTTCGTGAGGCCCGCGGGCTGCAACAATCCGAGGATGAGCACGACCGCGTCCGCCCCCGTGACCGATCTCGCGTCGTCCGCCCCGACCGGAGAGGTGCTCGCCGTCTGCCGCGTGCACGCGCTGCTGCCCGACGCCGGGCCGGTCGGCGTCACCGCGATCGACAAGCGCCCCGTCGAGGGCCCGGTGCGGGTGCGCCGCCTCGGGCTCCACGCGGACCTCCAGGCCGACCGCGCCAACCACGGCGGCGAGGACCAGGCCGTGTACGCCTACGGGCAGGACGACGCCGACTGGTGGTCCGAGCAGCTCGGCCGCGTCGTCGAGCCGGGGCTGTTCGGCGAGAACCTGCGCGTGCGCGGCATCCCCGTCACGGCCGCGGTGGTGGGGGAGCGATGGGCGGTCGGCACCGCGCTGCTCGAGGTGACGCAGCCCCGGACGCCGTGCTCGACGTTCGCGCGGCGGCTCGGCGAGGACGGCTGGGTCCGGCGCTTCGCCGCCGCGAACCGGACAGGCGCGTACCTGCGCGTGCTGACGCCGGGCGAGCTGCGGGCGGGCGACGCGGTCGCCGTCTGCTACCGCCCCGAGCACGGCGTCACGCTCGCGGACTGGTTCGCCGCGTGGACGACGCGCGGTGCCGAGCCGGAGCGCGCGGCGGGCGTCGCGCGGCGGCTGCTCGAGGCCCACCTCGGCGGCGACGTCACCCTCTCCGCCGAGATGCTGGGACGGGCCGAGACGGCGGCGGGGCAGCGGATCGCGGACTGAGCCCGGGGTGCGGGCCGCGGTCGCGCGACGCTCGTCGTGGCCGACGACGCGCGCCGGCCCGTCCGCTCAGCGCCCGGAGCGGGGGATGCGCGGGGCGCGCGGACCGCGCGGCGGCTCGGTGGGCGGCCACTCGCCGTCGTCGGAGCCGTCGTCCGCGCTGAACAGCAGGTCTTGGAGCCGCACCTGCACGGCCTCGACGTCGGGGACGTCGTGCAGCGCGAGCCCGGGCTTGTCGGTCGCGTCCGAGATGACGAGCGTGCCGCAGCCGAAGAGCCGGTCGACCGGCCCCTTCTCGGAGTTGACGTCGTTGATGCGGTACAGCGGGATGTCGCGGCCGGTCCGGGTGACGATGCCGGAACGCACGGCGATGCGCTTGGTCGTCACCGTGTACTCGGTGGTGCGCCAGCGCAGCCACGGGACGAGCACCCACACGACGGCCGCGACGAGCGCGAGCCCGGCGACCACCCAGACCACGACGTCGCTCGGCGCGAGCAGCGTCGTGACGACCACCGCCGCGACGAGCACCACGAGGAGCACGAGCGGCCAGAACAGCGCCTTCGCGTGCTCCTTGAGCTCCATGACGACGTGCTCGCCCTCGGTGAGGTGCTTCTCGCTGAGTCCCATGCGGAGCATGGTGCCAGCGCGACCGCCCGCGCGGGAGTCCCCGGGACGGGCGGGCGGGCCGGACGGGGCGAGCCGGCCTTGCCCGCGGACCGCACGTCAGCCGGTCGCGGGCAGGTTCCAGCCCTCGACCGTGCGCAGCCCGTGCCCGTACCCGAGCATGCAGATCGTCGCGGTGCTCAGCTCGAGGCGCGCGCCGAGCCCGGGGTCCACCCCGAGCCACACCGTCGCGAGCACGCGCAGCAGGTGGCCGTGCGCGAAGAGGACGACGTCCTGCCCGTCGCGCAGCGTGGGCTCCACGCGGGCCAGCACGCGCGCGCAGCGGGCGGCGACGTCGTCGAGCTCCTCGCCGCGGTGCCCGTCCGGGCCGGCGAGCACGTTGACGCGTCGCGGAACACGAGCCAGTCGCGCCCGAGCTCCGCGGAGATCTCGCGCGTGGTGCGGCCCTCGACGGGCCCGTAGTCCCACTCGACGAGGTCGTCGTCCGTGGGGGCGTGGGGGAAGCCGGCGAGCTCGGCGGTGCGCCGGGCCCGCTGCCGCGGGCTGGAGAGCACGACGGCGGGTCGCCGCCCGCGCTCGTCGGCCCACCGCTGGAGCCACGCGCCGGCCGCGACCGCCTGCTGCTCGCCGGCGACGGTGAGGGCGATGTCGCTGCGCCCGGTGTGCTTGCCGGTCGCGCTCCACTCGGTCTCCCCGTGCCGGACGAGCACGAGCTGGGGGTCGGGGGCGTCGTCGGACGACTGGACGGATGCCTGCTCCGGTGCGCTCATGCGCCGTCCTTCCTGCTCGGAGGGGTACCCCCGCAGCATCGCGCGCACCGACGCCGCGCGCGCGGCGGGCGGCTCAGCCGGCGACGCCGTCGAGCCCCGTGGAGGCCAGGAACACGACGAGCGCGACGAGCAGCACGACGGCGAACCCGGTCGCGACGAGCAGGACGGTGCGGGGGCGGACGCGCACGAGGTCTCCGGTCGGTCGGTGTGGGTGGGGCCTCCTAGTGTCACCCACGACGGACGAGGAGGCCCACCATGGCGGACGCCCCGCAGGACGCGACGGCGCACGGTGCGCAGCAGGAGGCGGTACCGGTCTACGGCAGCCCCGACTTCGACTGGTCGGTCCTGGCGGTCCCGACACCGCTCGCCGTCGTCCGCGGGCAGCTCGGCTTCTCGTGGCTCGAGCTCGCGGGCCGGCTCGCGACGCTCACGCAGGCGGAGCTCGAGTGGGAGCCCGCGCCGGGTGCGCTGCGGGTCGTGCGCCGCGGCGAGGAGCGCACGCCGCGCACCCTCGGACCGGGCGCCTGGGTGATGGAGTGGCCGGCCGGGCCGGACTCGCCGCAGCCCCGCACGATCGCCTGGCTGGTCGCGCACCTCACCGAGGTGTTCGCGGAGCGCTGGGAGTGGACCTTCGGGGCCCACGAGCGGCGGCGCGACGACGTGCCGTTCTCGGGCGAGGTCGAGCCCGCCGTCGCGGGGCTGCGCGACGCCGTCGAGCGATGGCGTGCCGACGTGGACGCCCTGCCCGAGAGCGAGGTGTTCACCGTCGGGCTCAGCCAGACGACGGAGATCGACGCGCGGTCGCCGTTCGCGCACCTCGTCGCCCACCTCAACCGCGAGCTGATCCACCACGGCGCGGAGATCCTCGTGCTCCAGGACCTGCACCGCGCGGCGCACCCTCAGGGACGGGAATCGGCGACGTCGCCGGCCGGTTGACCCGTCCATGACGGACTCCCTGCCCCTGCCTCCCGATCCCGCGCCCTCGGTCGTGCGCGTCGACGTCTGGTCGGACGTCGCGTGCCCGTGGTGCTTCGTGGGCAAGCGACGTCTCGAGACCGCGCTGGAGCGGCTCGCCGAGCGCGGCTTCGCCCCGCGCGTGGAGATCGAGTACCACTCGTTCGAGCTCGCCCCCGACACCCCGGTCGACTTCGAGGGCAGCGAGGTGGACTTCCTCGCCGGGCACAAGGGCATGCCGCGCGCGCAGGTGGAGCAGATGCTCGCGCAGATGACGCAGCTCGCGGCGGCCGAGGGGCTGGCGTACGACTTCGACGCGCTGCGGCACACGAAGACGCTGACCGCGCACGAGCTGCTGCACCACGCGAAGGCGCACGGCCGCCAGCTCGAGATGAAGGAGCGCCTGCTCAAGGCGTACTTCGAGGAGGGGCGGCACGTGGGGCGCGTGGACGTCCTCGCCGACCTCGCGGCCGAGGTCGGCCTCGACCGCGAGGAGGTCGTCGCCGCGCTCGAGGACCACGCTACGCGGGCGCGGTCCAGGCCGACATCGACCAGGCGCGCGCGTACGGGATCACGGGGGTGCCGTTCTTCGTCGTCGACGGCCGCTACGGCGTGTCCGGAGCGCAGGACCCGGCGGTGTTCGTCCGGGTGCTCGAGGACGCCGCGCGGGACGCGGCGGCCGCC
This sequence comes from Cellulosimicrobium sp. CUA-896, assembly GCF_001942335.1. Classification (GTDB taxonomy): domain Bacteria; phylum Actinomycetota; class Actinomycetes; order Actinomycetales; family Cellulomonadaceae; genus Cellulosimicrobium. Next base: position 61,024 of record NZ_MKKH01000005.1, read on the forward strand.
TGAGGCCCACCTCACACCCCGGTCGGCTGGCCGGGTGGCGCGGTCTCGCTCAGACTGAATCACCCGCACCCCGGGTGAGGCCGCACCGACGCCGGCCCCGCCCGCTCCCGGTGCCCGTGAACCCCACGAGGAGGATCACCATGACCGACTCCACGGCGACCCACCAGCCCGCCGCAGGTCTCTACCACTCGATCGCGAACCCGCGCCGCACCACGCTGCTGGGTCGCTCGGCCGCCGAGGCGGCCGCGCCGCAGCGCGCGGACCACGGCTTCACCATGGTCGGTGCGGACGACGCGGGCGTGTGCGTCGACGGGTCCTGCGCGCTCCCGGACTGACGTCCCCGCCCGGCCGGGTCGGCCGGTGACTCCCGCGGGCCGGCGCCGTGCCCGCACGGCTCGCCGGGCCCGCAGGCCTGTCAGTGGCGGCGGTGGTCCTGGATCGACAGCCGCGGGCCGCGAGCCGGCGGTCGTGCGCGCCCGGAGATCTCCAGGAGGCGCACGACGCGGTAGCGGTGCGGCGCGTAGGGCGCGAGGAGCTCGAGCATGCGCTCGTCGTCCACGCGCTCCCCGGTGAGCGCCCAGCCGACCGCCTTGGCCAGGTGGAAGTCGCCCACCGAGACGGCATCCGCGTCGCCGAGGGCGCGCTGTGCGACCTCCGCCGCGGTCCACACGCCGACGCCCGGCACGAGCTGCAGACGCTCGTGCGCGGCGGCCGCCCCGTGTGCGTCGACGAGCGCCGGGCACTCCTCGAGCCGGCGTGCCGCGCGCGCGGCCGCGACGACGGCGCGCGCCCGGGCGGGGTCGACCCCGGCCCGGTGCCAGTCCCACGAGGGGACGCGCGCCCACGTCGCGGCGTCGGGCACCACGAGCATCCCGGCCTCGCCCGCCGGCCCCGGCGCGGGCTCGCCGTAGCGGCGCAGCAGCCAGCCCCACGACCGCCAGGCCGCGACCGACTGCACGCGCTGCTCGAGGATCGCGGGCACGAGCGCCTCGAGGACGCGGCCCGTGCGGGGGACGCGCAGCCCCGGCGCGCGCCGGTGCGCGTCGCGCAGGGGCGCGGGCGGGACGAAGCCGTCGGCGTCGTCGTGCTCGCCGAGCAGGTGGGGCAGGCCCTCGAGCGCTTCCTCGGCCCCCGGACCCCACGCGTGCACGACGACGTCGCGCGGCCCGGTCTGCACGAGCCGGCACGTCGCGGGACCGGTCGGGAGGCGCGTCGTCCGCCAGACCTCCCCGGGGGCCGGCCGGCGGAACGTCGGGTCGTACGGGCCGCGCGCGAGCCGGTCGAGGGTGAGTCGCACGTCGAGCGGGCGGTCCGACGCGAGGCGCCGGGTCCGTGGTCCTCGGGCGTCGGCCACGGGGCCGTCCACCGGATCCGGGCGGGAACGGTCGTCGGCCCCGTGCTCGGCGGGCGGCAGGCCCGTGCTCGGCAGGACGGTCACCCGTCCATGGTCGCACCCCACGGTTCGGACCCCGGACCGTCGAGCACGAGGGGCGTCGCGGTCGAGCACGTCATCGGTGTCGTTCTCGGCCGGATGACGTCACCAACGTCGTGGTCGGCGGGCGCGGTGATCGGTCGAAGCGCTGATCGGGCGGAGCGGTGATCAGTCGAAGAGGGTGTCCATGTCCCACGCGCGCTCGGCAGGGGCGGGGCGGGACGACGCGGGGACGGCGGCCGACGGCGAGCGGCCGGCGGGCGCCGTCGGGTCGCCGAGCTCGGGGACGAGCGTGCCGTCGAGGTCGCCGCGGCCCGCGGCCCAGTCCTGCGCGGCCGCGCCGGCGAGCTGGTCGGCGCGCTCGTTGAACGGGTCGCCCACGTGACCGCGGACCCACCGGAACCGCACCGGGCCGGCGCGCTCGGTGATGGCACGGTCGATCGCCTGGACGAGCTCGAGGTTCTTCACCGGCTGCCCGCCGGCGGTCCGCCAGCCCTTGCGCTTCCACGCCACGACCCACTCGGACGCGCACTTGATGGCGTACTGCGAGTCGGACTCGATGAGCAGGGGGTCCGCGCCGGGGTGGGCACGCACCGCCTGGAGGAGGGCGGTCAGCTCGGCGACCTGGTTGGTGCCGCTCGCGGCGCCGCCCGAGTCGAACGACCCGTCGTGGTTGATCCACGCCCATCCGATGGCCCCGCCCGGGTTGCTCAGGCAGGAGCCGTCGGTGCTGACAGTGATCACTGCGCTCCTCGATCCCCTGTGCTTCTCGATCACGGACCCCACCGCCGCGCGAGGCGGACGGGTGCGTCGGCGGCCATTCTCCCCCGCCGACCGGTGTGCCCGGCGCACGGTCCCGCGCACCGGCGTGGCCTTCACCCGTCCCTTCACCCTGGGCGCTCGGCCGCGGCGCGGGACCCGGGGAACATCAGGGACGAACCGGGGGGATACCCCATGGTGGCCGTCGCCGCCGACCGGCAGCCTGGACGGCATGGTCGAACCGGTCGTGGCGCTCTGGGCGCAGCTCGAGGCGTGGGTGCTGGCGCTCGTCGACTCCGCGTGGGCGGTGCCGACGCTGCTCGCGACGACCGCGCTCGACGGGTTCTTCCCTCCGGTGCCGGGGGAGACCGTCGTCGTGTCGCTCGCGGTGGCCGCGCAGTCGGGCGCGGGCCTCCCGTGGTGGGTCGTGGTCCCCCTCGCGGCGCTCGGCGCGTGGTGCGGGGACCAGCTCGCGTACGCGGTGGGGCGCGCCGTCGGGACGGACCGCGTGCGCGCCCTGCGCGGGCCCCGTGGCCGTCGCGCGGTGGCGTGGGCACGGACCGCCCTCGCGCGGCGCGGGGCCTCGGTCGTGCTGGGCGCGCGGTTCGTGCCCGTCGGTCGCACCGCGGTCAACGTCACGGCCGGCGCGGTCGGGTTCCCCCGCCGCCGGTTCATGACGCTGTCGGCCGTGGCGTCGACCGCCTGGGCCGCCTGGACCGTCGCGGTGGGGACGCTCGCGGCGCGGTGGCTCGGCGACCAGCCGCTGCTCGCCGTGGCTGTCGGTGTCGTCGTCGGAACCGTCGTGGGGGTCGTCGCCGACCGGGTGCGCGCGGTCCGTGCCGGGCGGCGTGATGCCGCCGCCGCTCCGGGTCTCGCCGCCGTCGTCGACGCCGGTACGACCCGGTCCGACGCCGACGGGCACCCGGACCCGCAGCTCGCCGCCGCCGCCCCCGCCGCGCGCTGACCGGGGCCGACCGGGGTCCGGTCAGCGCACGGCGGGGCCCCGGTCGGCCTCGGTCAGCCCCGGTCAACCACGTCAGATTCGGCTGGCCGAGGTCGGGCTCGGGTCGGTCAGGACACGCCGAGCAGGTCGATGACGAAGATCAGCGTCTTGCCGGACAGGCGGTGGCCGGCGCGGCCGGGCCGTAGGCGAGGTCCGGCGGGACGACGAGCTTGCGGCGCCCGCCGACCTTCATGCCGGGGATGCCCTGCTGCCAGCCGGCGATGAGGCTGCGCAGCGGGAAGTTGATCGACTGCCCGCGGTTCCAGGACGCGTCGAACTCCTCGCCCGTCTCGTACTCGACGCCGAGGTAGTGCACGTCGACGGTCGAGCCGGCGGTGGCCTCGGGCCCCTCGCCGACGACGACGTCCTCGACGACGAGCTCGGTGGGGGCGGGGCCCTCGGGCGCGTCGACCTCGGGGCGTTCAGGCTGTGTGGTCATGCCGTCGATCCAACCACGGGGTGCCGGCGGCGGCAGCCGGGCGTCGAGGACCGCCGGGCGGCCGCGCCGCCGGACGCGGACCGCCGCGCGGAGGGGTTCGGTGAGGCGAAACACCGGCGGGCCGAAGATCGCCATCATGGTGGGCATGCCCACCCCTGACGAGACCGGTCCCGGCGCGCCCGGCGGTGGCGCTCACGAGCCCGCCCGCGCGACCCGCCCCGGGGACGAGCCCGGGCGCCGGCGCAGCGCCCGCGACGTGCGGAGGTGGCGCCGCTACCTCGCCGACGAGCGCGCCGAGGCCGCCGTGTACCGCGATCTGGCGAGCCGGCGCAGCGGGGAGGAGCGCGAGATCCTGCTGGCGCTCGCGGACGCGAGGGTCGTCACGAGCAGCACTGGCTCGACCTCCTGGGTGACGACGTCGGGCGACCGCTGCCCGGCGACTGGCGCACACGTACCCTCGGCCGGCTCGCGCGGCGCTTCGGCGGTGTCTTCGTGCTCGCGCTCGCGCAGCGCGCCGAGTCGCGGTCGTCGTACGGGAGCGACGCGGACGCCACGGCGAGCATGGCCGCGGACGAGCGGATCCACGAGGAGGTCGTGCGCGGCCTCGCGACGCGAGGCCGCAACCGCCTGTCCGGGACGTTCCGCGCCGCCGTCTTCGGGGCGAACGACGGACTCGTGTCCAACCTCGCGCTGATCCTCGGCATCGGTGCGTCCGGCGCGTCGTCGTCGACCGTGCTGCTGTCCGGGCTCGCCGGGCTCCTCGCGGGGGCGCTGTCGATGGGCGCGGGGGAGTACGTCTCGGTGCGGTCGCAGCGCGAGCTGCTCGACGCGTCGACGCCCAGCCCGCAGGCGTCGGCCGCGCTGCCCGATCTCGACGTGGACGCGAACGAGCTCGCCCTCGTGTACCGGGCGCGGGGCATGTCGTCCGGCGACGCGGACGCCCACGCGCGCGACGTCCTCGCGACCTACACCGCGCAGACGGTGATCGCCCCGGGGCCGTCCGGCGACGAGCACGAGACGCACGGCACGGCGGTCGGCGCGGCCGTCTCGTCGTTCCTGTTCTTCGCGTCCGGGGCTCTCATCCCGGTGCTGCCGTACCTGCTGGGGATGACCGGGCTCGCGGCCGTCGTGCTGGCCACCGGCCTCGTCACCGTGGCGCTGCTCGTGACGGGCGCCACCGTGGGTCTGCTGTCCGGGACGTCGCCGGTCACGCGTGCGCTGCGCCAGGTCGCGATCGGCCTCGGCGCGGCCGCGGCGACCTACCTCCTGGGACTCGTCTTCGGAGCGACCGTCGGGTGAGACACGCCGTTCGGCTGGTGTGACCTGCATCTCTGTGGTTAACGTGTCGGCACGGTCGGCGTCGATCCGGCCGCGGCAGGCGATCCGGCTCAGGGGGCGGTCATGCACGGCACGCAGGAGGCGCAGGGCGCGCGCACGCGCGCCCGCCGCTGGCTCCTGCGGGGGCTGACGGCCGCCGGTGCGGTCGGCCTCGGGACCGGCCTCGCGATCGCGACGGCCGGCGGCGCCGCTGCCGCCGAGAACGATCCGCTCGGCCTCGGCGCAGTCCTCGACCCGGTGACCTCGACGGTCGAGGGCGTCGTGGACCCCGTGGTGGACGACGTCGTGAAGCCGGTCCTCGACCCCGTGGTCGAGAAGGTCGTCGAGCCCGTGGTCGAGCCGGTCGTGCGCGACGTCGTCGAGCCCGTCACCGAACCCGTGGCTCCCGTGGTCGAGACCGTGGTGGAGCCGGTGGCTCCCGTGGTGGAGAGCGTGACCGAGCCGGTGGCTCCGGTCGTGGAGACGGTGGTCGAGCCGGTGGCTCCGGTCGTGGAGACCGTGGTCGAGCCGGTAGCTCCGGTCGTGGAGAGCGTGACCGAGCCCGTCGCCCCCGCCCTGGAGCCGGTGGTCGACGCGGTCGCACCGGTGACCACCCCCGTCGCGGACGGCGTGCTGCCGAGCCTGACGCCCGTCCTCGAGGCGCTCGCTCCGGTGCTCGACCCGATCGTCGGCGCCACGTCGCCGCTCGCGCCCGTCACGACGCCGGTGCTCGACCTGCTGACGCCCGTCACCGACGTGCTCGCGCCGATCACCGACCCGGTCCTGGAGCCCGTGCTCGACCCGCTCGCGCCGGTCGACCCGCTTGCCCCCGTCCTGCCGCCGCACGGCGGCGACGGTCCCGGCGACGGCCAGGACGGCGCAGGCCCGGACGGCGCCGGTCCGGACGAGAGCTCCGACGGGTCGTGGACGGGCACCTCGCGGACGCCCTCCGGCCCTGAGACCGCGCGCCCCGGCGTCACCGTCGGCGTACCAGCGCCCGCGTCGCCGAGCAGCGCCACCGCGGCCGTCCCCGCCGACCGCCGCGCCGACGTGCAGCGCGCGCCGCTCTCGTCGGTCCTCGTACCGGCACCGGCCACCATGGCGCAGCCCGGCGCCGCGACCGCCACGGGCGGGGTCGGCGCCGTCGGCGGTGCCGCCGCGGCGACGGGCACGGGCGCGACTCCGTCCGGCTCCACGTCGCACCGCACGGCGGGCGGCGGCACGGACGCCGCGATCGCCGCCGACGCTCTCCTGATCTCTCTCCGTGCCTGGGCCGTCGTCGCGGACGACGCGCGGTCCGACCACCCGACCACCTTCTTCGAGGTCCCCGTCTCTCCTGCCTGAGGCAGCCCGGCCGTGCCTGCGCGCACGGCACGCGGCCCGGCGCTGACGCGCCATCACCCTCAGACCAGGAAAGAGAACGATGATGCATACCTTCCTTCGGCGTGCGCTGCGTACAGCGCTCGTCACGGGCGGCCTCGTGGTCGTCGGGGCCGGAGCGGCCCACGCAGCCGAGGGCGACCTCCTCGGCGACCTCGGACTCGACGTCTCGGGCGACGCTCAGCTGAGCGAGGTCACCGACGTCCTGCCCGACATCTCGGTGGACGTGCCCGTGCACGTGCCCGTCACCGTGTCCGACGTGGCGGTCGGCGCCCTCGGCGACGCGACCGTCGAGCACGCTCCGGCACCCGCCCCGGCTCCGGCGCCGGAACCCGCCCCCGCGGAGCACCAGCCGTCACAGCCGGCGGCGTCGCCGTCCGGGATCGACGTGGACGTGCCGGTGAACGTCCCGGTGGACGTCTCCGGCGTCGCGGCCGGCGTCCTCGGCGACGCGACCGTCACCCGGCCGGCTGCGGAGCCTGCGGCACCGCAGCCCGCTCCCGAGCCGGCGCCGGCAGAGCCCGCGGGCTCGTCCGACGGGATCGACGTCGACGTGCCGGTGACCGTGCCGGTGGACGTGTCGGACGTCGCGGTGGGTCTCCTGGGCGACGCCGTCGTCTCGGGCGGCGAGGGTCAGGAGCCGGCTGCTCCGGCGGACGGTGACCAGACCGACGGTGACTCGACCGACGGTGACCAGGCCGACGGTGACTCGACCGATGGTGACCACGCCGGTGACCGGACGGACGGGATCGACGTGGACGTGCCGGTGACCGTGCCGGTGGACGTGTCGGACGTTGCGGTGGGTCTCCTGGGCGATGCCGTCGTCTCGGGCGGCGAGGGTCAGGAGCCGGCTGCTCCGGCGGACGGTGACTCGACCGACGGTGACTCGACCGACGGTGACCAGACCGACGGTGACTCGACCGATGGTGACCACGCCGGTGACCGGACGGACGGGATCGACGTGGACGTGCCGGTGACCGTGCCGGTGGACGTGTCGGACGTCGCGGTCGGCGTGATCGGTGACGCGGTCGTCGGCTCGGACTCGGGCTCGGGCTCGGGCTCGGCGGACGGCTCCGACGACGGCCTGCTCGACGGTCTCCTCGGTGACGACGGGCTGGTGGAGGACGTGCTCGGCGGCGACCTCCTCGGTGGGGACGGCGCGGGCACCGACGGTCTCCTGGACGGCGTCCTGGGCGACGACGGGCTGGTGGACGACGTGCTCGGCGACGGTCTCCTGGGTGACGACGGCCTGGGGACCGACGGCCTCCTCGACGGCGTGCTCGGCGAGGACGGTCTCCTCGGTGAGGACGGTCTCCTCGGTGACGACGGTCTGCTCGGCGGACTGCCGGACCTCGACGTGAACCTTCCGATCACCGTCCCGGTCGACGTCTCCTGCATCGGCGTGGGCGTCCTGGGCGACGCCGCGGCGGAGTGCCCGACGGCCGCCGACCCGACGGACCCGACGGATCCCACGGACCCGACGGACCCCGGCGTGACGGTCGTCCGGGTGTCCCACCCGGTGGGTGCGACGGCGTCGGCGGACGGCTCGGGCACGTGGACGGCGGCCTCCGGGCCGTCTGCGATGGCCATGACGGGTGCCGGGGGTGACCTCGGCCTGCTCGTGATGGCGGGCGTGCTCGTGGCGCTGGGCCTGGCGCTGCGCGGCCTGCGTCGTCGCCCGCGTCTCGCGGACCCCGACGCGTACACGCCGGTCTTCACGGACCGCAGCCGGGTCTGACCCGGGAGCACCGGGGCCGGCGGTCGCAGGGGCGTCGCCGGCCCCGGACGCGGGACGGCGCCGCGCAGCACGTGCGCGGCGCCGTCCGCTCCTGCCTGCGCGGTGCGGCCGGCACGAGCCGGCCGCACCGCGCGGGTCAGGCGACCGCGAAGACCAGCCCCGCGATCGCGAACCCCATGACGCCGATGGCGGTCTCCATGACCGTCCACGTGCGCAGCGTCGTCTTGACGTCCATGTCGAAGAACCGGCCCACGAGCCAGAAACCGGAGTCGTTCACGTGACTCAGCACCACCGAGCCGGCCGCCACCGCCACGACGATCGCGGCGAGCTCGACCGGGTTGAAGGACCCGGCTTCCACGGCGGGGGCGATGAGCCCGGCAGCGTCGTGAGCGCGACGGTCGCCGACCCCTGCGCGACGCGCAGGATCGCCGCGATGAGGAAGCCGGCGACGATCACCGGCAGGCCGACGTCCGAGAGGGCGTCGGCGAGCGCGTCGCCGATCCCCGTCGCGCGGAGCACACCGCCGAACATGCCGCCCGCGCCCGTGATGAGGATGACCGAGGCCACGGGACCGAGGGCGGAGTCGAGCGTCTTCTCCAGGGCGGTCCCGCTCGTGCCGCGTCGCCGGCCGAGCACCCAGGCCGCGACGAGGACGGTGATGAGCAGCGCGATCGGGGTCGCGCCGACGGCACGCAGGGCCTGCACTGCCGGGTTGTCGCGATCCACCGCGCCCGCGGCACCGAGCGCGTCGAGGCCCGTGTTGGCGAAGATCAGCACGAGCGGCAGCAGGAGGATGAGGACGACCGTGCTGAACGACGGCGGGTTCTGGGCCTGGTCCTCGTCGGCCTCGCCCAGGATCGACGGGATGGGGAGGTTGATGCGCCGCCCGACGTAGCGGGCGAACAGGTAGCTGGTCACGTACCAGGTCGGGACGGCGACGACGAGGCCGAGCAGGATGACGATGCCGATGTTCGCGCCGAGGAACTCGGTCGCGGCGACCGGACCGGGGTGCGGGGGCACGTAGATGTGCATGACCGAGAACGCGCCCGCCACCGGGAGGCCGTAGAGCAGCAGGGACCCGCCGAGGCGTCGCCCGACCGAGAAGACGATGGGCAGCATGACCACGAGGCCCGCGTCGAAGAAGATCGGGAAGCCGAAGATGAGGGACGCGAGGCCGAGGGCGAACGGCGCGCGCTTCTCCCCGAACTTGTCGATGAGGTAGTCGGCCATCACCCGTGCGCCGCCGCTCGTCTCGACGAGACGGCCGAGCATCGCCCCGAGCGCGACGAGCAGCGCGACCGTCGCGAGCGTCGAGCCGAAGCTGGCGGTGAGCACCTCCACGATCGAGCCGGTGGGGATGCCCGCGGCGAGCGCGGTGAGCAGGCTGACGAGGATCAGCGCGAGGAAGGCGTGGAGCTTGAGCTTGATGATGAGCACGAGCAGCAGGGCGATGGCCCCGGCGGCGATCGCGAGCAGCGGCCCGGCGGTGAGCGTCTGGGTCCAGTCCTCAGGGGGCATGGGGGTCTCCGTCGACGGTGGGATGGGGGTCGGCGCGAGGGCTCAGCGGGTGCCCTGGCGTCGGTGCGCGCGAGGATCTCGTCCGCGAGGTCCTGCGGTGACGCGGCGACGTCGAGCGTCATGCCGCGCTCGTCGTCGGCGAGCGGCTCGAGCGTGGCGAGCTGGGACGGCAGGAGCGACGTCGGCATGAAGTGACCGCTGCGGTGCTGCATGCGCTCGGCGAGCAGCTCGGGCGATCCCGACAGGTGCACGAAGCACACCTCGCCGCGGGCGCGCGCAGCAGGTCGCGGTAGCTGCGCTTGAGCGCGGAGCAGGTCACGACGCCGGACCGGCCGGCCTCGGCCTCGGACGTCAGCCAGTCGCGGATCGCCTCGAGCCAGGGCCAGCGGTCCTCGTCGGTGAGGGCGGTGCCCGCGGTCATCTTGTCGATGTTCGCCTGCGGGTGGAACTGGTCCGCCTCGGCGTACGTGATGCCGAGGCGGTCGGCGAGGAGCGTCGCGACCGTCGTCTTGCCGGAGCCCGCGACCCCCATGACGACGACGTGCTCGACGGAGTCCGCCGCGCTCGCGCTGGTGTCCCTGCCGGTGTCGCTGTCCATGGGTTCTCCCGTCGGTCGAGGGTCCGCCGACGGGGGTTCCCGACGCCGGTGTCGTGGCGCGGTCGTCGCGCCGTGGTTCAGGATGGCCCATTGATAGCACCATTGGCAAACAATTGATAGCACCAATCGATGGGACGTAGGCTCGCCGTCATGGCGACGACGGCACTGCACACCACGGTGCTGGACGCGCTCGGACGGCGCATCACCAGCGGCGACGTCGCCGTGGGGGCGCCGCTGACGCTCGACGCGATCGGCACCGAGTTCGGGGTGTCGCGCACCGTCGCGCGCGAGGTCATGCGGCTCCTCGAAGGACTCGGCCTGGTGCGCTCGCGGCGGCGCGTCGGGCTCGTCGTCCTCGGCATCGAGGAGTGGAACGTCCTGGACCCGCGCGTGATCCGCTGGCGCCTCGAGGGCCCGGGCCGCGACGACCAGCTCCGCTCGCTCACCGAGCTGCGCCACGCCGTCGAGCCGCTGGCCGCCGCGGGTGCGGCACGCCATGCGCCGGCGCCTGTGCGCGACGAGCTCGTCGCCGTCGCCGCGCGCATGCGCCGGCTCGGCGAGGCCGGTGACCTCGAGGAGTTCCTCGCCCTCGACGTCCGCATGCACGAGCTGCTGCTGCGCTCGAGCGGCAACGAGATGTTCGGCGCGCTCGCGGAGGTCGTCGCCGAGGTGCTGAGCGGCCGCACGCACCTCGGTCTCATGCCGGCCGCGCCGGTGCCCGAGGCGCTCGACCAGCACGAGGCTGTGGCGCACGCCGTCGCCGCCGGCGACCCGGATACCGCGGAGGCCGCGATGGCGGCGATCGTCGGGGAGGTGCGCCGGGCCCTCGACCGCGGGTAGCGGCTCAGCGGACGTGGACCGACACCTCCGCGGCCTTGACCACGAACCAGGCCCGCTCGCCCGGGACGAGCCGCAGCTCCGCGACGGCCGGTGGCGTGAGGTCGGCCGCGAGCCGCGGCGCGGAGCCCTTGTCCGCGCCCGCGCCCGCACCCGCGCCAGCGCCCGGCCCCGCGTCCCGGTGCCCGGGGGCGAGGTGGCCCCATACCCGCAGCAACGGGCCGTGCGGTTCGACGCCCGTCACTTCGACCGCGTAGGCGTTGCGGGGGCTGCCCTCGGGCGTCGCCCGGTGCACCGCGACGGCGCGGGGTCCGAAGACCGCGACGGCGTCCGCCCCCGGGCGGGCGTCCTCGTCCGTCGTCCCGACGACGCGCGCGGCCCCGCCCTCGACCGCGACCGTCGCGGAGCGCCCCGCGGACGCGTCGTCGCCCGGCACGCCGACCTCCGTGAGCGTGCCCGCGAGGAGGTTCACGCCCGCGAGCCGCGCCGCGAACCGCGACCGCGGCCGGGTGAGGACCTCGCCCGCAGGCCCGTCCTCCACGACCCGGCCGTCCTCGAGGACGACGGCGCGGTCCGCCAGCACGAGCACGTCGAGCAGGTCGTGGGTGACGAGGAGCGTCGTGCGCGGCCGTGCGCGCTGGGCGTCGTGCAGCGCGGTGCGCACCTGCTGCGCGACGGCGACGTCGAGCGAGGCGAGGGGCTCGTCCAGCAGCAGCACGCGGGGGTCCGTCGCGAGCGCGCGGGCCAGGGATGCGCGCTGCGCCTGACCGCCCGACAGCGCGGACGCGGCGCGTCCGGCGAGGTCCGTGGCGCCGACGCGGTCCAGCGCGCCGAGCGCCGTCCGGCGCGCACGGGCCGCCCTCTCGCCCCGGGCCCGGGGGCCGAACGCGACGTTGCCGACGACCGACAGGTGCTCGAACAGCAGCGGGCGCTGGCTGAGCCACGCGACGCGTCGACGCCGGGGCGGCTCGCGCGTGACGTCCGCGCCGTCGACCACGACGTGCGCGCCGTCCAGCTCGCCGGTCGGCAGCAGGCCGGCGACGGCCTGGAGCAGCGTCGACTTCCCGGCACCGTTCTCGCCGAGCACCGCCACCACCTCGCCCGGCGCGACCGCGAGGTCGACGTCGAGGCCGCGACCGGGCATCCGTGCGCGCACGGTCAGCGCGGCGGGCGGTTCGATCGGCGGCTCGGCGGGCGGCTCGAACGGCGGCGCGACGGGCTGCTCGGTGACGTCCTCCGGCGCCGTCCGCGCCGTCCGCGCCGTCCCCGCCGCACGCCCGCGGTACCGCCGCGCCGCGCCCGTCCGCCTGGGCGTGCCCCGCCCGGTCGTCCCACCAGGGGCCGCACCCGCGCGCCCGGCCGCGCCGGCGCCGTCGAGCAGCCGGGGACCGTGGACGGCCGCGGTGACGACCGCCGCGACGACGACGAGCACGAGCGAGAGCGCGACCGCGGCGTCCGGGTCCGCGACGCGCTGGAGGTAGATCTCGAGCGGGAGCGTCTGCGTCACGCCCTGCAGGGCACCGGCGAACGTGATCGTGGCGCCGAACTCGCCGAGGGCGCGGGCGAACGCGAGGACGGTGCCCGACGCGAGCGCCGGCAGCACCCGCGGGAGCGTCACGCGCCGCAGCACGGTCGTGGGTCGCGCTCCGAGGGTCGCGGCGACGTCCTCGTACCGGGTGTCCTGGGTGCGCAGCGCGCCCTCGAGGCTCAGCACGAGGAACGGCAGGGCGACGAACGTCTGCGCCATGACGACCGCCGTCGTCGTGAACGCGAGCTCCACGCCGAGCACCTCGAGGTGGCGGCCGAGCAGCCCGCGCCGGCCGAACGTGTACAGCAGTGCGATGCCGCCGACGACGGGCGGCAGCACGAGCGGCAGGAGCACCAGCGCGCGGGCGAGGCGCCGGCCGGGGAACGACGCGCGGGCCAGGACGAGCGCCATCGGCGCGCCGAGGACGACGCAGCACGCGGTGGCGGCGAGCGAGGTCCGCAGCGACAGCCCGAGCGCGTCGAGGGACGCCGGGGACGTGACCAGGGCCCACAGGCCGCCGGTGCCGTCGGGTGCCGGCGCGACGTCGACGCGCGCGACCATCGCGGCGAGCGGCACCACGACGAACAGCGCGCCGAGCACCGCCGGGACGAGCACCCAGCGGGGGAGCGTGCGCATCAGCGGGCCGTCACGGGGCGCCGAAGCCTGCGTCGGCGAGGGCCTCCCGGCCGGCGTCGCCCGTGACGAGGTCGACCCACTCCTGGGCGAGCTCCGCCTGGTCGGGCCCGGCCTCGGAGGCCGCGGCGAGGACCGCGACCGGGTAGGTGTTCACCGCCGCGGCCGCCTCCGGGACGTCGACGACCGCGACGTCCTGCCCGGCGAGCCTCGCGTCGGTGACGTAGACGAGTCCCGCGTCGGCCTCGCCCGACGTCACCTTCCCGAGCACGTCCGTGACGCTCGCCTCCTCGCTCACGCGGTGGAGCGAGACGCCGGCGGCGTCCTCGACGGCGTCGGTCGCCGCGCCGCACGGCACGCGCGGTGCGCACACGACGACGCGGACGTCGTCGTCGGCCAGGTCGGCGAGGCCGGTGACCTCGGCCGGGTTGTCGGGCGGCGTCACGACGGTCAGCGTGTTCGTCGCGAACACCACCGGGTCGCGCGCGTCGCCCGCCTCGACCACCCGCTCCATCGTGCGCTCGTCCGCCGTGGCGAGGACGTCGGCGGGGGCGCCCGCGAGCACCTGGTCGGCGAGGTCGGACGAGCCGGCGAACGACAGCGCGACCGTCACGCCCTCGTGCTCCGCCTCGAAGTCCGCCGCGATCTCGGTGAGCACGTCGCGCAGCGACGCGGCGGCCAGCACCGTGAGCGTCCGCTCCTCGGCGCCGCTGCCCGACGCCGCGCCGCCGTCCGCGCCCGACGCGCCGCACGCCGCGGTGAGCGCGACGAGCGCGCCTGCCGTGAGCGACGCGGCGGTCCGCCGTGGTCCACGCCGTGCCGGGGGAGCGGTGGCGGGCGTGCGTCGCCGTGCGAGCGGGCGCGCGGGCGCGGTGCTCACGCGGCCCCTCCCGGGGTCTCGACGACGACGTTGGTCGCCTTGACGACCGCGACGGCGAGGCTGCCCGGCTGCAGGTCGAGCTCGCGCACCGCCTCGGTGCTCATGAGGGACACGACGCGCTGCCCGCCGCACAGCATCTCGACCTGCGACATGACGCGGTCGCTCACCACGCCCGTGACGAGCCCGACGAACCGGTTGCGCGCGGAGCGCGCGACGCCGGACGGGTCCGGCACGGGACGGGCCTGCCCGGCGGCGAACCGGGCGAGCTCCGCGCCGTCGACCACCTTGCGCCCGGCGTCGTCGGTGCTCGCGGCGAGCTCCCCGCCGTCGACCCACCGGCGGACGGTGTCGTCGCTGACGCCGAGAAGACCGGCGGCCTGGCTGATCCGGAACTGCGGCATGAGGGCGAGGATAGCGCCGCATCTGCGGCGGCGTCGCGGCGCGGGGCGGGTCCCGCGGTGTCCTCCCACGCGTCGGTGAGGGACTCGTGCGGCGCGGCTGCGCCCCGAGCGCTGCACCTCCGCTCGGCAGATGCACCGCGACGTGCCCCTCTCGACCCGGAGTGCATCCCTCGGCCTGTGGCACTCTCGTCGCGTGAGCGACACGACCACCGCACCGCAGCCCGACCCCACGCTGCCCTCGGAGCCTGCCCGCGTCGTCGTCGCCGTGGAGGACCCGCAGGCCGGCGACGTGCTCGCGCTCCTCCAGGAGCACCTCGACGACATGTACGCCACGTCGCCGCCGGAGAGCGTGCACGCCCTCGACGTCGAGCGGCTGCGGGTCCCGGGGATCACGTTCGTCACCGCGCGGTCGGGGGACGGCACGCTGCTCGGCTGCGGCGCGCTCAAGCAGCACGACGCCGCGCACGGGGAGCTGAAGTCGATGCGCACCACCGCCGCCGCGCGCGGACGCGGTGTCGCGACGGCGGTCCTCGCGTTCCTCCTCGACGACGCCCGCCGCCGCGGGCTGGCCCGCGTGAGCCTCGAGACCGGCGCCGAGGAGTACTTCGCGGCCGCCCGCCGCCTGTACGCGCGGCACGGGTTCGTCGGGTGCGCGCCGTTCGCGGACTACACGGAGGACCCGAACAGCGTCTTCCTGACCCGCGAGCTCTGACCCGCGTGCTCTGACTCGCCGCGCACACCGCGTCACCCTCTGGTATCCAGGGGGTTACTTGTCCCGGGCGACGATCGCCATGAGTCAGGCAGCGGCTCCTTCGCGCGGCGTGCCCGGGATCCGAAGGGGCACGCCATGACTGCAGAACCTCTGGGGACCGAGCGCGCCCGCGCGGCGGGCGAGGGGGAGCTCGTCGGCCGCTACACCGTCGATCCGTCGACCGACCGCTGGTGGTGGTCGGACGAGACGTACCGCATCCACGGCTTCGCGCCGCACGAGGTGGTGCCGACGACCGACCTCGTGCTCGCGCACAAGCATCCCGAGGACCGCGACCGGGTCCGCGCGACGCTCGCGACGGCGGCCACGACAGGGGAGCCGTTCCGCAGCGTCCACCGGATCATGGACGGACGCGGGTGCGAACGGACGCTGGTCCTCGTCGGCGAGGGGCGCCGCGACCCCGTCACGGGCGCGGTGGTCGAGCTCGGCGGGTACTTCGTCGACGTCACGTCCGCGATCGCGCGTCGTGCCGGCGCGGTGGCCGACGAGAGCGTCCGCGCCGCGGCGGCGAGCCGCGGGCCCATCGAGCAGGCGAAGGGGATCGTCGCGTTCGCGCTCGGCACGGACCCGGAGGACGCGTTCGCCGTCCTGCGCAAGGCCTCGAACGACGCGAACGTGCCGCTGCGCGAGGTCGCGCGCCATGTCGTCGAGGCGGCCGTCGGCGCGGACCGCAGCGTCGCGCGGGTCGCGGCCGCCCTCGACGTGGCGCGCACCGCGCCCGCGCTCGACGGCTCGCGCGCCGCGTAGGCACCGCCCGGGCGTGCGCCCCCGGCCCCGCCCGCGGCTGCGTCGTTAAGGTGCCTCATGACGCAGACCGCAGGCCGCGAGGACGTCGCCGTCGCCGTCGTCACCGTGTCCGACCGCTGCGCGCGCGGCGAGGCGCAGGACCGGTCCGGCCCGCTGCTCGTGGAGCTGCTCGCGGCGGCCGGCTGGACGCGCGCGTCCACGGTGCTCGTGCCCGACGGCGCGGAGCCGGTCCGCGACGCGCTCGCCCGGGTGCTGGGCGAGGGCGCGCGCCTCGTGCTGACGACGGGAGGGACCGGTGTCGCGCCGCGGGACCGGACGCCGGAGGGGACTCGCCTCGTCGTCGACCAGGAGCTGCCCGGCGTCGCCGAGGAGCTGCGTCGCCGCGGGGCCGAGCACGTCCCGACCGCCGTGCTCTCGCGCGGCGTCGCGGGGACCGCCCCCGGCGCGGCGGGGCGCGCGCTCGTCGTCAACCTCCCCGGGTCGGTGGGCGGCGTGCGCGACGGGTGGGCCGTGCTCGAGCCCCTCGTGCCGCACGTGCTGGCGCAGCTCGCGGGCGGGGACCACTGACGGCTGCGACCGACAGCCGCGACCGACGGCTGTGGCCGACGATCGTGACCGACGGCTGTCCCGACGGCTGACCGACGGGACCGCGGCTCAGCCCCCGGCGAAGGGCGGCAGCACGTCGACGAGCTCGTCCTGGCCGACCGGGCCGGCGTCGTCGGACGCGCGCACGCCCCCGACGAGCAGGGAGCAGCGCGGCAGCACGTCCGCGAGCGCCGGGTGACGCCCGACGAGGGCGGCGTGCAGCTCGCCGACGGTCTCGGCGGGCACGGTCTCGGTCTCCACGCCCGCGGCGTCGCGGGCGCGGCGAAGTAGCGGACGGTCGCCACGTCAGGCCTCCGTGCCGGTGCCGGGCAGCTCTGGCTCGGGTGCCCACGCGAGCGCGAGCGTGCTCGCGCGGTCGAGCACGTCGTCGACGGCGAGGTCGGTGCTCCCGCCCGCGGCCCGGCCGGCGACATAGCCGGCGACGAACGCCGTCAGCGGGGCGGCCGGGCGCTCGACGTGGTGCGCGGCGTCGCGCGCGAGGTCGAGCACGCCGGCGATGTCGACGACGTCCGGGTCCAGGTCGAACTCGGCGGCGAGGGCGTCCACCCAGCGCTCGAGGTTGGTCATCGGTGCCTCCTGTCCTGGTCGTGGGCATCCTGCCACGTGTCCACGTCGCGCGTGTGGCCCGCGGTGTCCTCGACGAGGAGCGCGGGCAGGTCGCCCAGGAGCCGGTGCACCGGGGCGCCGTCGACGCCTCCCGCCGCGCGGATCCGCGCGACCGCGGCGTCGAGCGCCGTCCGTCGGTACAGGCCGACGAGCCATTGGTCGCGCCCGTCGCGCACGGCGCGGACGGCGTCGACGGGCGCGGGAGAGTCGGCGGGCCGGTCCACGGCGGCCAGCAGCAGCGGCACCGCCGCGGCGGCGCGCGGCACGTCGCACGCGAGCACGAGCACCCAGGCCGGGCGGAGCGTGCCGTCCCGGCCCGCGGCGTCCCGACCGGTGCCGTCCGGGCCCACACGGCCGAGCACGGCCAGCCCGGCGGCGATCGCCGCGACGGGACCGCCGAACGGCGGGTCCTCGCGCGTGAGGACGTACCGCGCGGGGTCGGCCAGCTCCCGGGGCCCGACGACGACCGTCGCCCCGGCGCCCGCCGTCGCGGCGAGCGCGTGGTCGAGCAGGCGACGTCCGGCCACGACGAGGCCGGGCTTCGGGGTGCCGAGGCGGCGTGCGCGGCCGCCGGCGAGGACGAGCGCGTCGAACGCGGGCCGCCCGCCCGCCGCGGAGGGCACCGTCATGCGGCGCTCATGTGCCGGCAGGGCCGGCCGCGTCGCGGTGCCAGTCGCCCGACTTCCCGCCGGTCTTGGCGACGAGCCGGACGTCCGTCAGCTCGACGGCCTTGTCGAGCCCCTTGACCATGTCGACGACGGCGAGGCCCGCGACCGCGACGGCGGTGAGCGCCTCCATCTCGACCCCGGTGCGGTCGGCGGTGCGCACCGTCGCGGTGATGTCCACCCCGTGGTCGCCCACGGTGAGGTCGACGACCGCGCCGTGCACGCCGATGACGTGGGCGAGCGGCAGGAGCTCCGCGGTGCGCTTGGCGCCCGCGATCCCGGCGATGCGCGCGACGGCGAGCACGTCGCCCTTGGGCACGGCGTCGTCGCGCAGGGCCCGCACGACGTCGTCGGAGCACCGGACCGTGCCGGTCGCCGTCGCGGAGCGGACGGTGGGCCGCTTCTCGGTGACGTCCACCATGCGCGCGTGGCCGCGCCGGTCCAGGTGCGTGAAGCTCATGGACGACACTCTTGCAGACCCTCTCGCGACGTCGCGCGCCCGGACCGTTGCGCGCCGGGGGCGCGGCCGCGAGGATCGGCGCATGCGCAGCTCACTCCTCGAACACGCCGAGCGTTCCGTCGAGCCCGGCAGCTTCCAGCTCCAGAACCCTCGCATGCTCAAGGTCGACCTCACCGGCACGGGCGGGTACTTCTTCGCCAAGCAGGGGTCGATGGTCGCCTACCAGGGCGACGTCGACTTCGCCTACGAGGGCAGCGGCAGCCTGGGGAAGATGTTCAAGAAGGCGTTCACCGGCGAGGGCATGTCGCTCATGCGCGTCTCGGGCAGCGGCGACGTGTTCCTCGCGCAGGACGCGGACGAGGTGTTCGTGCTGCACCTGGAGGACGAGGGCGTGACGGTCAACGGGGCCAACGTCCTCGCGTTCGAGAGCACGCTCACGTGGGACATCAACCGCGTCGAGGGCGCGTCGATGCTCAGCGGCGGCCTGTTCAACACGACGTTCCGCGGCACCGGGTCGATCGCCGTCACCGCGTACGGCACGCCGGTCGTGCTGGACGTCGACGTGCGACGTACGTCGACATGCAGTCCGCGGTGCTGTGGTCGACGTCGTTGCAGTCGTCGATCCGCAAGACGGCGAAGCTCGCGGCGGCGATCGGCCGCGGCTCCGGCGAGGCGTACCAGCTCGCGCTCTCGGGGCGGGGGATCGTCGTCGTGCAGGCCTCGGAGGGACACCCGCTGCCTCCGCAGAAGTGACCGGCGGGCGCCGGGTCGCCCGGCGCCCGGGTCACCGGAGCCGGAGGACGTGCACCTCGTCGCCGGGCTCGACGGCGACGACGTCCGCGGGCACGACGGCGACCGCGTCGGCGTGCGCGAGCGCCGACAGCCGGTGCGAGCCGGAGCCGCGCCCGTCGGCGTCGCCGGGAGCGTGCGCGCCGCGCGCCGGGACGACGCGCGCGCCGTCGGGCACGACGTGGCGCACGAGGACGAGCTGCTCGCGCCCGGCCGGTGACGACCACCCCGCGCCGGCCACGCGGGGCACGAGCGTGCGGCGCGGGTCGGCGACGCCCCGCAGCCGGTCGACGACCGGCCGGACGAACAGCTCGGCCGACACGGCGGCGCTGACGGGGTTGCCGGGCAGCGCCAGCCACGGCACGCCGCGCCAGCGCGCGAGGCCCTGCGGCTTGCCGGGCTGCATCCCCACGGCGACGAGGCGCGCGTCCGTCACCGCGTCCGCCCACGCCGTGCCGGTCCGGGTCGCGGGGTCGAGGACCTCGCGCACGACGTCGTAGGCCCCGGCGCTCACGCCGCCCGTCGTGACGAGGAGGTCGGGCGGGCCCGTCACTCCGCCCGGCCACGACGCGCCGAGCGCGGCGTCGAGGACGGCGACGACCGCGGCCGCGGTGTCCCCGACCCCGCCGCGGCGCACGACGTGCGCCCCGGCCGACCGCACGGCCGCCGCGAGGAGCACGGAGTTGGAGTCGGGGAGCATGCCGGGAGGCGGCGCGACCCCTGCCGCGACGAGCTCGCTCCCCGTGGACACGACGGCGACGCGCGGGCCCCGGTGCACCGGCACCTGCCCGTACCCGGTCGCGGCGGCGACGGACAGGTGGCGCGCGGCGAGGGTCGTGCCGGCCGTCAGCACGACGTCGCCGCGCCGCACGTCCTCGCCGCGGCTGCGGACGTGGCGGCGCCCGAGGCCGCGCACCTCGACCGTCGCCGGTCCCGTGTCCGCGGCGCCCGGCACGAAGCGCCCGGTGGAGGTCGACTCCACGGGGACGACGGCGTCGCACCCCACGGGCACCGGTGCGCCGGTCATGATCCGGGCGGCCTCGCCGGACCCGACCCGCCGCTCGTCGTCGGTCCCCGCCGTCCCGGACGGTCCGGCCCCGCCCGCGGGGACGTCGGCCACGACGCGGAGCACCGCGGGGGCCTGCGGCGTCGCCGCCGCGACGTCGGCGGACCGCACGGCGTACCCGTCCATCGCGGCGGCGTCGAAGGCGGGGGAGTCGAGGCGCGCCACGAGGTCGGCGGCGAGCACGAGGCCCAGCGCGTCGTCGAGGTCGCGCCGCTCGACGGGCAGCGGCTGCACCAGGTCCAGCGCGTCGTCGACGTGCTGGGCGATGCTCCGGCGGGGCGCGGGAGGGGCCATGCCCGCACGCTACCGAAGCCCGGATGCCGTCTCCTCACCCCTGGGTTACGTTGGTCCAGGAGTCATGAAGCGGCCCGAAACCCCCTGGATCCAGGAGGACTGACATGGCCTCGAACTCCATGACCGCCGACACCCCCGAGCGCACCGCACCCGTGCGGCCCGCGTCCCTCGCCGAGGTGCTGGCCCTGGGTACCCACCTCGTGGTGGGGCAGTACCGCGTCGAGCTCGGTTCAGGTTCCTGGTGGTGGTCGGACGAGGTGTACCAGATGCACGGGTGGGCGCCCGGCGACGTCGAGCCCGGCCTCGACGCGATGCGCTCGCGCAAGCACCCGGACGACCGGGCGCGCGTCGTGCGCGCCGCGACCGACGCGCTGCGCGCGGGCCGTCCGTTCTCGTGCTCGCACCGGATCGTCGACGGGCACGGCAAGGCGCGCTGCGTCGTCATCACCGGGCAGGGCCGGCGCGACGCGCGGGGCCGTGTCGTGGAGATCGCCGGGTACGTCGTGGACGTCACCCCCGCCCAGCGCGAGACGCTCGACCGCGAGGCGAACCGCGCCGTGACGCGCGCGTTCGTCAGCGCCGCGTCCGTCGAGCAGGCCAAGGGCGTGCTCATGGCGGTGCACGGCGTCGACGACGTCGCCGCGTCGCACCTGCTGGCCGAGGCGGCGGGCGCCGCCGGCGTGCCGGTCCAGGAGACCGCGGCCCAGGTCATGACGGCGCTCGCGAAGGCCGGCGGCATCGGGCCGACGGCGGAGGCCACCGTCGCCGGGGCCGTCGCCGCCGTGAAGCCCGTCGCCCGGCCCCACGCCCACGAGGCCCAGCTCGCGCGCCGCCGCGAGCCGAGCCGCCGCTGACCCGCACCCTTCCCCGCACGGACGACGACAGGAGGACCCGATGTCGCAGGACACGCCCGCCTTCCCGGCCCAGCAGCAGGAGCCCCCGGGCTCCACGGCCGCGATGGACCCCACGCCCGACCACGGCGAGCAGTCCTACCGGGGCAGCGGACGGCTCGAGGGCCGCCGAGCACTGGTGACCGGCGGCGACTCCGGCATCGGTCGCGCGGTCGCGATCGCGTTCGCGCGCGAGGGCGCGGACGTCGCGATCGGCTACCTGCCCGAGGAGCAGGAGGACGCCGAGGAGACGGCGCGCTGGGTCCGCGACGCCGGACGCCAGGCCGTCCTGCTCCCCGGCGACCTCACCGACGAGCGGACCGCGCGCGAGCTTCCCGGCCGGGCGTCCGCGGAGCTCGGCGGGCTCGACGTGCTCGTCAACAACGCCGGGTTCCAGTTCGCGCGGCGCGAGTCGTTCGCGGACGTCGCGACGGACGAGATCGACCGCGTCCTCAAGACCAACCTCTACGCGCTGCTGTGGGTCACGCAGTCGGCCCTCGAGCACCTGACGGAGGGGGCGAGCATCATCAACGTCTCCTCGATCCAGGCGTACCAGCCGTCGACGTCGCTCCTCGACTACGCGTCGACCAAGGCGGCGATCAACAACCTCACCGTCAACCTCGCGGCCGAGCTCGGCCCGCAGGGGATCCGGGTCAACGCCGTCGCGCCGGGGCCCATCTGGACGCCCCTGCAGCCCTCGACGCAGCCGCCGGAGAAGATCGAGAAGTTCGGGACGGACACGCCCCTGGGGCGCGCGGGGCAGCCCGCCGAGGTCGCGCCCGCGTTCGTCTTCCTCGCGTCGGCGGCGGAGGCGAGCTACGTGTCCGGGACCGTGCTCGGGGTCACGGGGGGCAAGCCCGTGTTCTGAGCGCACGAACCTCCTCCCTCGGGGCGTCGCCGGCTCGGTCGACCACCGGGACGCCCCAGGCCGGGAGGAGCGGGGGACGGGCGCACGCCGCCCGTCCGGGAGCGGGTCCGCCGCGAGAGCGACGGCGCCCATGGTCGGGACACCGGCCGCCACGCCTTGTGCGGGCGAGACGGCCACCGCTCCCGGTCCCGCCCGGGCCACGTGCCCGAGCGGGACCTCCGCCACCATCACCGGGCGCACGGTGCCGCCCGACCCTCCTCGACCGCCCGGGCGACGTAGCCTGGTGCCGACGAGAGGAGGCGGCATGACGACGACCGATCCTGAGCACCCCCGGGCCCGCGACATGGACGCGGAGGTCGTGACCTCCGACGAGCTCGCCGAGACCATTCGCGAGCTCGAGGACCGTGGCGTCTCCGGCGCGGTCGCCGACGCGGCGCGCACGCTCGCGGAGGAGCCCACCCTCCAGCAGACCCTCGACCGGGTCGTCGAGCTCGCGATGACCATGGTGCCCGGGTGCGAGGCGGCCGGCATCTCGCTCGTCGAGCGCGGCAGGATCCGCAGCGTGTCGGTGTCCGACCCGTTCGTCGCACGCGGGGACGCGTTGCAGTACGAGCTCGGCGAGGGCCCGTGCCTCGACGCGATCCGTCTCGCGACGGTCGTCGAGTCGCCCGACGTGGCCGCGGACCCGCGGTGGCCCCCTGGGCGCCGACGGCCGTCGACGAGCTCGGCGTGCGGTCGATGCTCGGCGTGCAGCTCTACACCTCCGCGGACGCCCACGGCGCGCTCAACCTCTACGCGACCTCCACCGGGCCTTCGACGAGGAGTCGCTCCACCTCGCGACGACGTTCGCGGCGGTCGCGGCGGCGGCGATCGCCGCCGCGCGCACCGAGGAGCAGCTCCAGTCGGCGGTGCGCACACGCACGCTGATCGGCCAGGCGCAGGGCATCATCATGGAGCGCTTCGGCCTCAGCGACGCGCGGGCGTTCGCCGTCATGAGCCGCGTCTCCCAGGACTCCAACGTCAAGCTCGTCGACGTCGCGCGCGACATCGTCAGCACCCGCCGCGTGCCCGGGACGGGACGGGCCGCAGGTCTCACCCCGGACCGACCGCGGTAGCGAGCACCGGGCGGGCGGGCGCGCACCGGTCGCGCCGGCGTCGCGGTCAGCCGCCGACGACCCTGCTGCTCGCCTCGGCGAGGACCTGCTCCACGAGCTCGCGCGTGCGCTCGGACGCGCCGTGCGCACGCAGGCCGTCGAGCAGGTCCCGCGCGAGGTCGCGGACGGGCACGTTCGAGTCGTTCGACCGCTTGCGCAGCAGCTCGAACGCCTCGTCGGGCCCACCCCGTACGCGATCATGAGCACGCCCCGCGCGCGCTCGATGACGGAGCGCGACACGTCCGCGGCCTGGATCGCGGCCGTCGCCTCGCGCTGCGCCACGACGCGGTGGGTCTCCGTGACGTCGACGAAGTACCCGGAGAGCTCCACGACCGCACCGGTCGCCCGGCTCCGCCGCCCCTGGGCGGCCACGACGAGCGTGCGAGCGTCTCCCGCCGCGTCCACGATGCGGTGCATGGAACCGAACGGCTCCCCGCTCCGGGCCGCGCGCGCGAGCGCCCGCGCGACGCGCTCGCGGTCCTCCGGGTGCTTGTGCGCGAGGACGAGCGTCGTCGTCGGCACGACCTCCCCGGGCGCGAACCCGTGCATCACGTACACCTCGTCCGACCACCACCAGCGGTCCGCGACGAGGTCGACGCGGAAGCGGCCCACGGGCTGGTCGTCGCCCGTGACGAGGGCCGCGAGGACCGTGTCGAGGGCGGCCGGGACCGTCAGTGCCGGTTCAGGAGGGTCGGAGGGCAGGGCGGCGTCCATCGATAGGGGTCCCCAGGGGTCGACGAAGGACGGAGCCGATTCCTGACCCCAGCAGATGGAACACTAACCCAGCCGGGTGCCGGGCGTCGGCACGGCACGGCAGCACGGGCGGAGGAGAGATGGCGGACGGGTACGAGCTGTCGCGCAGGTCGGGCGGATCGGGCGGATCCGGCGGCGAGGGCGACCGCGGGCGCGACGAGACGCCCGACGAGCGGTCCGACCGGAACTGGGTCGAGCTCCTCCAGGAGCTGCGCGTCATGCAGACGGGCGTGCAGATCCTCACGGGCTTCCTGCTCACCCTGCCGTTCCAGGCGCGGTTCGCCGACCTGGACACGTTCCAGGTGGGCGTCTACCTCGCGCTCGTCGGCCTGTCCGTCCTCGCCACCGGCCTCTTCGTCACCCCCGTCAGCCTGCACCGCGCCCTGTTCCGCAAGCACCGCAAGCCGGCCCTGGTCACGCTCAGCGACCGCGTGACGCGCGCCGGCATCCTCGTGCTCGCGCTCGTCTTCACCGGGACGGTGCTGCTCGTCGTCGACGTGGTCGTCAACCGGACCGCGGCGTTCTGGGCGAGCGGCGCCATCCTCGTCCTGCTCGTCGGGCTCTGGTTCGCGCTGCCGCGCGCGGCGGTGCGCGGGGTGTAGCCGGCGCGCGCGCCGTACCGTGGGCGCGTGCTCTGGTGGCTGTTCGGCGGCGTCGCGCTCCTCAACGTCTACGCGCTCGCGCTCGTCGTCGCGCGCGGGGTGCTCTACCGCACGCCGGTGTACCGGCCGATGCTGCTCAACCTCGCGCTGTCGATCGTCCCCGTGTTCGTGCTCGGCGTCGTCGTGCTCGCCCTCATGGCGCTCCTGGCGACGCAGGCGCCGACGGCGGTGACCGTCGTCGTCACCGTGGCGGGCTCGCTCGTGTGGCTCGTCCTGCTCCCGAACGCCGGTTATCTCGTCACCGAGCTGAACTTCAGCCACCGGCGCGACGACGACGGCGTGCCGCTGTGGTTCGACATCGTCGCGGTCCTCACGCTCGCGCTCTCGGGCGTGCTGAACACGGTCGTCAACGTGCTCGTCGCGCAGATGCTCTACGCCGTCCTGCGCTACCCCGACGACGACGCGCCGTTCCAGCGTCCTGGCTCGTGGATCGCCGTGGCCGTCGTGCTCGTGCTCGTCACGGTGGGCATCTACCTCGGGCGCTACGTCCGGTTCAACAGCTGGGACCTGCTGCACCCGGCGGCGTTCGTGCACAAGCTCGCCCAGCACCTACGGACTCCGGGCGTGCCCGCGCAGGCGGCGCTGTTCTGCCTGCTGCACTCGGTGCTGCTCGGCCTCGTCTACGTGGTCGTCGTGGGGCCGCTCACGACCCTGTTCGTGCGCGGCGGCTGACGCTGCTGTCCGTGCGCGGCGCCGGGCACGCGCCGCGGGTCAGCGCGGGCTGAGACGCGCGACGAAGCGCTTCGCGCCGCGCCCGGCGAACCGGCGCGCGAGGACGCCGACCCCGGCGGCGACGGCCGCGAACGTCACGGCCGAGACGATGCCGACCTCCTCGTCGTCGAGGTCCTTCGGCGCGTCGTGGCCCGTCGCCTTCGCCCAGACGAACGTCACGAGCTTCTGCGCCGCCCAGCCGGCGGCGAACGTCAGCGCGACGGTGCCGACCTTGACGGCCAGGGTCTGGTCCTCGGTGTCTGCCACGGGTGCTCCTTCACGGCCGGCCGGGTCGGCCGGTGTCGACGGGTGTGCTGCGCTCCACCGTAGCGGCTGACCTGGGCCCACGCCGCGCGGCCGCGCCGCCGGTGTAGGCTCACGGGGAACGACAGGGGAGCTCCCCGGGAGCTGAGAGTGCGGACCGCCGCAGACCCTCGAACCTGATCCGGTTAGCACCGGTGGAGGAAGTCGGGAATCTCGACCACCCGAGCGCGACGCCACGTCGCGCTGCGCGGGTGGAACCCCTCCTGAACGTCCAGGGAGGACACGTGCACCACATCACGACCCGCCGTCCCCGGTGCGCCCGCGCGCTCGCCGTCGCCGGCGGCACGAGCCTCGCGCTCCTCGCCCTCGCCGCGTGCGGCGGCGGCACGGAGGACGCCGACGGGACCGACGGCGCGGGCGGCGGCGGCGAGGGCGGCGGCACCGTCACGCTCGTCACCCACGACTCGTTCGCGGTCAGCGACGACGTCCTCGCCGCGTTCGAGGAGGAGAGCGGCCTGGACGTCGAGCAGATCGCGCCCGGCGACGGCGGAGCGCTCGTCAACCAGCTCGTGCTGACGAAGGACGCCCCGCTCGGGGACGCCGTCTTCGGCATCGACAACACGTTCGCCTCGCGCGCGATCGACGAGGGCGTGCTCGAGCCGTACACGCCCGCCGTTCTCTCCGACTCCGCGGCGCGGTACACGATCGGCGACGGCGAGCTCACGCCCGTCGACCTCGGCGACGTGTGCATCAACGTCGACCACACGTGGTTCGACGAGCAGGGCGTGCCCGAGCCCGTGACCCTCGAGGACCTGACGAGGCCCGAGTACCGCGACCTGCTCGTGGTCACCAACCCCGCGACGTCCTCGCCCGGCCTCGCGTTCCTGCTCGCCACCGTCGGTGCGTTCGGCGAGGACGGCTGGCAGGAGTACTGGACCGACCTGCGCGAGAACGGCGTCAAGGTCGTCGACGGCTGGTCCGACGCCTACTACGTCGACTTCTCCGGGGCCGACGGCGCCGGGCCGCGACCGCTCGTCCTGTCGTACTCCACGTCGCCCGCCTTCACGCTCACCGAGGACGGC
The DNA here is from genome assembly GCF_001942335.1 of Cellulosimicrobium sp. CUA-896. Lineage (GTDB taxonomy): Bacteria > Actinomycetota > Actinomycetes > Actinomycetales > Cellulomonadaceae > Cellulosimicrobium. Next base: position 87,873 of record NZ_MKKH01000005.1, read on the forward strand.
ACCGCGTCGACCACCGGCGCGCTGCTCGACACGTGCTTCCGCCAGGTCGAGCACGCCGGCGTCCTCGCGAACGCCGAGAACCCCGAGGGTGCCCGGCAGCTCGTCGACTTCCTGGTCGGCGAGGCGTTCCAGGCCGACGTCCCGGAGCAGATGTACATGTACCCCGCGGACGACTCCGTCGCGCTGCCCGAGGGCTGGGCGGAGTTCGCGCCGCTCGCCGAGCAGCCGTTCGACGTCGCGCCCGAGGAGATCTCGGCGAACCGCGACGAGTGGATCCGGGCGTGGACGGCGACGGTCGTCGACTGACCTCCGCGCCCGCCGTCGGCCGCGGCGTCCTGTGGGCGCTCGCGGCCGCGGTGCCGCTCGCCTTCCTCGGGGTCTTCTTCGCCTGGCCCGTCGCGACGCTCGTCGCGCGCGGCTTCGTCACCGACGGCGCGCTCGACCTGTCGGGGTTCGCCGAGACGTTCTCCCAGCCGCGCACGTGGCGGATCGTCGGGCTCACCCTGTGGCAGTCGGTGCTCGGCACGGCGTTCTCCGTGCTGCTCGGCGTGCCCGGCGCGTACGTGCTGTACCGGTGCCGGTTCCCGGGCCGCCGGGTCCTGCGCGCGCTGGTCACCGTGCCGTTCGTGCTGCCCACGGTCGTCGTCGGCGTCGCGTTCCGCTCGCTGCTCGTCGAGGGCGGGCCGCTCGGCTTCCTCGGGCTCGACGAGACGTTCGCCGCGATCGTCGTCGCGCTCGTGTTCTTCAACTACTCGGTCGTCGTCCGGACGGTCGGCGGCCTGTGGGAGCACCTCGACCCGCGGGCCGAGCAGGCCGCGCGCGCGCTCGGCGCCACCCCGTGGCGCGCGTTCCGCACCGTGACGCTGCCCGCCCTCACCCCGGCGGTCGCGAGCGCGGCGTCCATCGTGTTCCTGTTCTGCGCGACGGCGTTCGGCATCGTGCTCGTCCTCGGCGGCATCCGGTACGGCACGATCGAGACGGAGATCTGGGTCCGCACGACGCAGTTCCTCGACCTGCGCGCCGCCGCGGTGCTGTCCGTCGTCCAGCTCGTGGTGGTCGCCGCCGCCCTCACCGTCGCGAACCGCACGCGGGCACACCGCGAGCGCGCCCTGACCCTGTCGTCCGCGGCGAGCGCCGCGCAGCCGCTGCGGCTGTGGCGCGACGGCCGGCCGACGGGGAGCCTCGCGCCGGCCGCGCTGACCGCCGCTGTCGTCGTCGTGCTCGTCGGCCTGCCGCTCGGCACCCTCGTCGTGCGGTCGCTGCGCGTCCCCGGCGGCGGGTGGGGCCTCGAGAACTACGCGAACCTGGGCACGACCGGCGGCCGCAACGCGTTGTCGGTGACCGTGTGGGAGGCCGCCGGGAACTCGCTGCGCACCGCCGCCGTCGCGACGCTGCTGGCCGTGGTCGTCGGCGGGCTCGTCGCGCTCGTCGTCTCCCGCCGCCCCCGCTCCCGCGCGGGTCGCGCGCGATCGGCGCCCTCGACTCGGTGTTCATGCTCCCGCTCGGGGTGTCCGCCGTGACCGTCGGTTTCGGCTTCCTCATCACGCTCGACCGGCCGCTGGGGATCGACGTCGACCTGCGCACGTCCGGCCTGCTCGTGCCGATCGCCCAGGCCGTCGTCGCGATCCCGCTCGTGGTCCGCACGGTGCTCCCGACGCTGCGGGCGATCGACCCCCGCCTGCGCGAGGCCGCGGCCACGCTCGGTGCCGCTCCCGGTCGCGTGTTCCGCACCGTCGACGCGCCCATCGCGGCGCGCTCGCTCGGGCTCGCCGTCGGGTTCGCGTTCGCCGTGTCCCTCGGGGAGTTCGGTGCGACGTCGTTCCTCGCCCGACCCGACACCGCGACCCTGCCCGTCGTCATCTTCCGGCTCATCGGGCGGCCCGGCGCGGAGAACTACGGCATGGCGCTCGCGGCGAGCGTCGTGCTGGCCCTGCTCACCGCCACCGTGATGCTCCTCGCGGAGCGGTTGCGCGGCGACCGTCCCGGAGGAGAGTTCTGATGGTGCGACCCGTACCCGCCGACACGTCCGCGGACGTCTCCGCCGAGGCCCCCGTCGACGTGGCCGACGGCACGCGCGCGCCCCGCCGCGGCGACCCGCGCCGACCGGCGCCGGGACCCGGCCGGCGCGCGGGCTCGAGGTGCGCGACGTCGTCGTGCGGTACGGCGGGCAGGGACGTCGCGACCCGGCCACGACGGCGGTCGCGGACGTCTCGCTCGACGTCGCCCCGGGGGAGGTCCTCGCCCTGCTCGGGCCGAGCGGGTGCGGCAAGTCCAGCCTGCTGCGCGCGGTCGCGGGGCTCGAGCCCGTCGCGTCGGGCACGGTCGCGTTCGTCGGCCACGACCTCGCGGGCGTGCCCGTGCACCGGCGGGGGTTCGGGCTCATGTTCCAGGAGGGGCAGCTCTTCCCGCACCGCGACGTCGCGGGCAACGTCGCGTACGGGCTCGCGGGCCGGCCGCGCGCCGAGCGGGACGCGCGCGTGCGGGAGCTGCTCGACGTCGTCGGGCTCGCCGGGTACGAGCACCGACCCGTCGCGACGCTGAGCGGCGGGGAGCGGCAGCGCGTCGCCCTCGCGCGCTCGCTCGCGCCCCGGCCGCGGCTCCTGCTGCTCGACGAGCCGCTGTCCGCGCTCGACCGGGGCCTGCGCGAGCGCCTCGCCCAGGACCTGCGCGACGCCCTGCGGGCGACCGGCACGACCGCCGTCTTCGTCACGCACGACCACGACGAGGCCTTCACCGTCGCGGACCGGGTCGCCGTCATGGACGCGGGGCGGCTCCTGCAGGTCGCGCCGCCGGAGGAGCTGTGGCGCGCGCCGGCGTCGCGCCGCGTCGCGCAGTTCCTCGGGTACCAGGCGTTCGTGCCGCTCGACGCGCTGTCCGCGGCGCAGCGCGCCGCGGTGACGCGGGACGGTGCCGGGACGACGAGCGGTGTGGTCGCGGTCGGGCCGCGGGGCCTGCGCGTCGTGGGCCGCGGAGCGACGCCGGCGCCCCGGACCGGACCAGGCACCGGACGGCGGACGGCGCCGGCACGTGGAGCGGCACGGTGGTGGGCAGCGTGTTCCGGCGCGGCGCGACGGAGGTGACCGTCGACGTCGTGCTGCCCGGGACGCCCGACGATGCGTCGGCCCGCGTGGTGGCGCTCGCCGCCACGTCACCCGCCGAGTCATCCGGCGAGTCATCCGGCGAGTCACCCGCCACGGCACCCGCCGAGGGCGCCGGCACGCCCCGGCCCGGCGACGTCGTGCGCGTCGGGCTCGAGGCCGGAGGGTGCGCCGTCGTCCCGGGCTGAGCGGCCGGCGAAGCGTCGCCCCGGTCCCGTCTCGGCGAGCGACCCGGCCGGGGACGTCCTAGCGTCGAGTCATGAGCGACGCAGAGATCGGCGAGCACCTGCCCGAGAAGCACGGCAGCAAGTCGGCGAAGATCCTCTACCGCCCGGTCGGCATCGTGACGTCGATCCTCGGCGGGCTCGTGGCCGGCCAGGTGTTCAAGCAGGTGTACAAGCGCGTGGGCCCCGGCGACCGCAAGGACGCGCCCACGCCCCTGCAGTCGGAGTACCCGCTCAAGGAGATCGTCGTCGCGTCCCTCATCCAGGGCGCGATCTACGCGGTGGTGAAGGCGCTCATCGACCGCGGCGGCGCGCGGGTCTTCGAGAAGTGGACGGGGGAGTGGCCCGGCGACTGAGGACCCTCCGCGCCCGTCCGACCGGTCCGGGCGTCAGTCCTCGTCCGCCCCGGCCTCGTGGACGACGAGCGCCACCTGGGTGCGGTTCTCGACGCCCAGCTTGAGCAGCACGCTCGACACGTGGGCCTTGACGGTCGGCACGCTGAGGAACAGGCGTGCGCCGATCTCGGCGTTCGTCGCCCCGCGGCCGATCTCGACGGCGACGTCCCGCTCGCGCGCGGTGAGCCGGCCCAGCGCGGCGCGTGCCCGGCCGCGCGCGCCGCCGGCGTCCGCCGCGGACGCCATGAGCCGCCGCGCGATCTCCGGGGACAGCACCGGCTCGCCCGCGGCGGCGGCCCGCACCGCCGTGACGATCCGTTCGGGCGGCATGTCCTTGAGCAGGTACCCGGACGCCCCGGCGTGCAGCGCGCCCACGACCTCCTCGTCGGTGTCGAACGTCGTGAGCACGACGACGGCCGGCGGCGCGGTCCGGGCGCGCACGCGCCGGGTGGCCTCGATCCCGTCCACGCCCGGCATGCGCAGGTCCATGAGCACGACGTCGGTCGGGTGGGCGTCGAGCACCGCCGCGACCTCGGCGCCGTCGGCCGCCTCGCCGACGACCTCGATGCCGCGCGCGCCGTCGAGCATGAGGCGCAGGCCGGAGCGCACGAGCGCGTCGTCGTCGACGATGACGAGGCGTGTGGGCCGCTCCGCGCCGGTCGCCGCGTCCGGAGCCGTCATGTCCCCCACGGTAGCCGCACGTCGAGGACGAACCCCGGCGCGCGCCCGCCCGCGGCAGCGGTCTGCGCGGGGCCGGCGTCGAGCCGGCCGCCGAGCAGCGCGACGCGCTCGCGGAGGCCGACGAGCCCCGTGCCGGACCCGGCCCCGACCCCCGGCGCACCGGAGCGCACGAGCTGCGGACCGGCGTCGGACACGACGACCCGCACCGCGCCCGGCACCGACGACACGTGCACGGCCACCGGGCTGCCGGGGGCGTGCCGGCGCGCGTTCGTCAGCCCCTCCTGGACGACGCGGTAGGCCGCGACCCCGACGGCGCGCGGCGGGTCGACGTCGCCCGTCCGCTCGAGCGTCACGTCCCCGCCCGCGGCGCGCGCCTCGGCCACGAGCCGCGGCACGTCGCCCAGCCCCGGCTGCGGGACGAGGTCGGGCGCGGCGCCGGCCGCGTCGTCAGGGACCGCGCGCAGCACGCGCACGACGTCGCGCAGCTCCTCCAGCGCGGTGCTCACGCCCTCGCGCACGAGCGCCGCGGCCGCCGCGAGCCGGTCCGGCGGCGCGTCGGGGCGGTACTCGAGCGCGCCCGCCGTCGCCGCGAGGAGCGAGAGGCGGTGGGCGAGCGTGTCGTGCATCTCGCGGGCGATGCGCGCGCGCTCGGCGAGGCGTGCCTCCGCGACGCGACGCTCCTGCTCCGCCTCGGCCCGTCGCGCGCGCTCGCGCCACGACCGGACGAGCGCGGCCCGCGCCTGGCCGTACGCGCCCCACCCGAGCAGCGCGGCCTGCACCGCGGCGACGCACAGCAGCCACCAGCCGAGCGGGAGCGCGACCGGCCGCCACAGCGCCTGGACGGCGTGGCCGGCGAAGCCCGCGACCGCGACCGGCAGGGCCGTGCGGAGCGGGAACCAGCGCGCCACGTGCAGCGTGGCCAGCGTGGACGCCGGGGTGGCCGCGCCCGACACCGCGGCGAGCGCCGCGAGGACGAGCGACGCAGGCACGGCGCGGCGCGTGAACAGCAGGGGGGACGCGGCCAGCGCGAGGACCGCGACGGCGACGTCCAGCGCGCGACGCGTGCCGCCGTCCTCGAGCGACGCCGCCGAGGGCGAGGAGCGTGAGGACCGTGATCCCCGCCGTCGCGGCCGCGAACCACGGCCACGGCAGCAGCCGGGCGGTCGCGTCGCGCCGGGCCGTCGCCGTCGCGAGGACCGGCGGCCCGGC
>NZ_MKKH01000006.1 GCF_001942335.1 Cellulosimicrobium sp. CUA-896
GGGTGGCTCCCGGGCGGCTCGGGAGCGGGCGAGGACATGCCGCGAGTCTAGGGCGCAGCCCTGGGAGGAGCGCGGTATTTGGCCGTTTCCTCCGCGCGTCGGGGGTCGCGACGGCGCCCCCGGGCACCGTCGGCGGCGCGTGACGGCGCGCGCGGTGCGGTTCGCGACGTTCGTCCCGCTCTGCCGGGGGCGGGACCGCGCTCCCCACCCTGCTCCGACGCGCGAGTGTGACCCAGCCCTCCCTAGCATGAGAGCGCTCGTGGGACCGACGGCTCCCGCGAGCCCGACGCAGGGAGGTGGCATGACGGACGACCCGACGTCGCCCACGGCTCGGCACGGTGCGGACGGCCCCGCGCCGACCGGCCCCGAGCGCAGCGGCCCCGACCGGCCCGGCGCCGCGCGCCCGGGCCCGAGCACGGGCTCCGATCGCCCGGGCTCCGACCGGCCGGGCTCCGAGCGCCCGGGCGCCGCGCCGACCTCCGCCCCGGCGGAGGCCCAGGCGGAGGAGGAGGCGCACGAGCGCAACCCGTTCCGGCGGGTGTGGTGGCTGCCTGTGGTGCGCGGCGTCGTGCTGGTCGTGCTGGGCCTGCTGCTCATGATCGAGCCGCTCGAGCAGTTGGGGACGCTGCGCCTCGTCCTCGGTGCGTTCCTCGTGGCCGACGGCGTGCTGGTCGCCGTGCAGGGGTTCGTCCACCGGCGGCAGGTGGGGTCGGCGTGGTGGCTGGCGCAGGCGGGCGTGAACGTCGTGTTCGGCGTGGTGGTCGCGCTCTGGCCCGACCTCTCGCCCACCGCCCTGTACTACGTGCTCGCCGTGTGGGTGCTCGTGCTCGGCATCACGACGATCGCGGGCGCAGCGGCGCTCGCGCGCAACCGGGACCTGGGCTGGGCGTGGATGCTCGCGTTCGGCATCGTCTCGGTGCTCTTCGGCATCCTGCTCGTGACGCGTCCGCTCGACTCGTTCGACGTGCTGCGGCTCGTCGCGGTCGTCTTCGCCCCTACGCGTTCGTCGCAGGATCGATCCACGTGGTGTCGGGGTTCGCGGTGCGCGCGGTGGCGCGCGAGCTCGCGGACCTGCGCGCGCAGGCCGCGGAGGCGGGCGTGGTGGTGACGGGCGGGTCCGTCCTCGGGGCGGCGGCGGCCCGGCCCGACGTCGGTCCGCCGACGGCGCGGCCGTCGGCGGGACCGTCGGCGAGGCCCGGTATCCCCTCGCGCGACGACCGCTCCCCGCGGGACGGCTCGACGTCCGTCTAGGCCCCCGACGAGGGGGCGGAACAGTACACCGGGCAGCCCGGCCCTGCGGGCGTGTCTCGCGCCACGACGGTTGCCCGGGGCGGCGGGTTACGACCGGGTAACAGACGTGGCGGTATCGCCCGTTTTCTGTGCGTTCTGACACATGCTCGACACAGTGGCGTGCTAGAAATCACCGCACTTGGCCACCAGGCCGGGGTCCTGGTGCGTGCACCGTCGCACCACCTGCGTCTCGTACCCCGAGAACTCCGAGAAAGAGGTAGACCCATGACAGCGATGTCCAGGAAGCGGCTCCTCGCCGCGGCCGCCGGCATCACGGCGCTGACGCTCACCCTCACGGCGTGCGGCGGCGGGGACTCCGGCGACGACGCGACGGCGACGGCGGCTCGACCGGCGGCGGTTCGCTGACGATCGGCACGACCGACAAGGTCACGACGCTCGACCCGGCCGGCTCGTACGACAACGGGTCGTTCGCCGTGATGAACCAGGTGTTCCCGTTCCTCATGAACACCCCGTACGGCAGCCCCGACGTCGAGCCCGACATCGCGGAGTCGGCCGAGTTCACGGCGCCGACCGAGTACACGGTCACGCTCAAGCCGGGCCTGAAGTGGGCGAACGGCAACGACCTCACGTCGTCGGACGTGAAGTTCACGTTCGACCGCCAGATCGCGATCGCCGACCCCAACGGGCCGTCGTCGCTGCTGTACAACCTGGAGAGCGTCGAGGCGCCGGACGACACGACCGTCGTCTTCCACCTCAAGAGCGAGGACGACCAGGTCTTCCCGCAGATCCTGTCCAGCCCGGCGGGCCCGATCGTCGACGAGGACGTGTTCGCGGCCGACGCCCTGACGTCGGACCAGGAGATCGTCGACGGCAACGCGTTCGCGGGCCAGTACACGATCACGAACTACGACTTCAACAACCTCGTCACGTACGAGGCGTACGAGGGCTACGAGGGCCTGCTCGGCGCGGCGAAGACCGAGAAGGTCGCGGTCAAGTACTACGCCGACGCGTCGAACATGAAGCTCGAGATCCAGCAGGGCGACATCGACGTGGCGTGGCGCAGCCTGTCCGCGACGGACATCGAGGACCTGCGCGGCAACGACGACGTCAAGGTGCTCGACGGTCCCGGCGGCGAGATCCGCTACATCACCTTCAACTTCGACACGCAGCCGTACGGCGCCGCGACCCCCGAGGCCGACCCGGCCAAGGCGCTCGCCGTCCGCCAGGCCGCGGCGTCGCTCCTCGACCGCGAGGAGCTGTCGGAGCAGGTCTACAAGGGCACCTACACCCCGCTGTACTCCTACGTCCCGGCGGGCCTGACGGGCGCGATCGAGCCGCTCAAGGAGATGTACGGGGACGGCGCGGGCGCGCCCGACGCGGCCGCGGCGGAGCAGCTCCTCGCGGACGCGGGCGTCGAGACGCCGGTCACGCTCAAGCTCCAGTACTCGAACGACCACTACGGCCCCTCGTCGGCCGACGAGTACGCGCTCATCAAGGACCAGCTCGAGAAGGACGGCCTGTTCACGGTCGACCTGCAGACGACCGAGTGGGTCACGTACGCCGAGGAGCGCACCGCCGACGTCTTCCCGGCGTACCAGCTCGGCTGGTTCCCGGACTACTCCGACGCGGACAACTACCTCACGCCGTTCTTCCTCGAGGAGAACTTCCTGGTCAACCACTACGCCGACCAGGAGGTCAACGACCTCATCCTCGAGCAGGCCGTGACCGCGGACGCCGACGCGCGCACCGCGCTCATCGAGGAGATCCAGACGAAGGTCGCCGAGGACCTCTCGACGCTGCCGTACCTCCAGGGTGCGCAGGTCGCGGTGGTCGGTACCGACGTCGAGGGGGCCGAGGACACGCTCGACCCGTCCTTCAAGTTCCGCTACGCGGCCCTGTCCAAGGGCTGACGCGCCGCCCGGCCTCCCCGCGCACGCTGCGGGGAGGCCGGGCTGCGTCCGTGCCCGCGGACGCCCCAGGAACCCTGCGACGAAGAGACGACATGACCACCACCACCGCGGACCAGCAGGTCGGCGAGGACCGGGCGGCGACACCCCGCGCCGCCGGCCGCCGACGCCGATCGGGCGGCGGGCTCGGGAGCTACATCCTCGTGCGCGCGCTGCTCATCATCCCCACCGTCTTGATCCTCGTGACCACGGTCTTCGTGGTCATGCGCGCCACCGGCGACCCGATCACCGCCGCGCTCGGCGGACGCCTCACGCCCGACCAGCTCGCCGAGCGCATCGCCGAGGCCGGGTATGACCGCCCGGTCTTCGTGCAGTACCTCGAGTACCTCGGCGGGATCGTGCGCGGCGACTTTGGCACGACGATCAGCGACAACCGGCCCGTCGTCGAGGTCCTCGCGACGTACGGCAGCGCCACGCTCGAGCTCGCGCTGTACGCGCTGCTCGTCGCGTTCGTCGTCGGCATCCCGCTCGGCATGGTCGCCGGGTACTTCCGGGACCGCGTGCCCGACGCCGCGCTGCGCATCGGCGCGATCCTCGCCTATGCGACCCCCGTGTTCTTCGCGGGCCTGCTGCTCAAGCTGGTCTTCTCCGTCTGGCTGGGCTGGCTGCCCGTCTCGGGCCGCGCGTCGACGGACGCGGAGATCGAGATGCAGCTCCTCGACGACCCGACGGGCTTCTACCTCGTCGACGCGTTCCGCACCGGGGACCCCGAGGTGATCGGCGACGTGCTCGCCCACGCCGTGCTCCCCGCCGTCGCGCTCGGCCTGCTCACGGCCGGCGTGTTCCTGCGCCTCGTGCGCACCAACGTCATCGGCACGCTGTCGACGGACTACGTCGACGCGGCCCGCTCGCGGGGCGTGCGCGAGTCGCGGCTGGTCCGCACGCACGCGTGGCGCCCCGCGCTCATCCCGATCATCACCGTCATCGGCCTGCAGGTCGCGATGCTCCTCGCGGGTGCCGTCCTCACCGAGACGACGTTCGAGTGGAAGGGCCTCGGGTTCCAGCTCGCCGAGTACCTCCAGGCGCGCGATTTCGTCGCCGTGCAGGGGATCGTCGTGCTCATGGCCGTGATCGTCGCGGTGACGAACTTCCTCGTGGACGTCGTCGCCGCGCTCATCGACCCGAGGGTGAGGTACTGAGATGGTCGCCGAGACCAGCACCACCTCCGCCGGCGCCGGCCCCTCGACGGCCGCGGCGTCCGGCTCCGCGTCGGCCGGGCGCCGTCGCGGACCGCGCTGGAAGCGCCTGCCCGTCGTCCACCAGCTGCGCCAGAGCGTCGGCCTGCAGCGCGGCATGCTCGTGACGGGCCTCGTCATCACGGCGCTCTTCGCCCTCACGGCGGCGCTCGCGCCCGTGCTCGCCCCCTACGGGTACAGCCAGCTCCGCACGTCCGAGGCGCCTTCGGCGCGCAGCAGCCGCCGTCGGCCGAGCACCTGCTCGGGACCACCGTCGGCGGGTACGACGTGCTGTCGCGCGTCATCTGGGGGGCGCAGACGGCGATCCTCGTCATCGTCGTCGCGATCCTCGCCTCGATCGTCATCGGCGTGCTGCTCGGGCTCGTGTCCGGGTACTTCGGCGGCTGGGCGGACCGCCTGCTCGTCGTGGTCGCGGACGCGGTCTACGCGTTCCCGTCGCTGCTGCTCGCCATCCTCATGGCGATCGTCATCTCCGGCGGCCAGTCGAGCATGTGGGGCGGCATCCTCGCCGCCGCGCTGTCGATCACGGTCGTGTTCGTCCCGCAGTACTTCCGCGTGACGCGCGCCGAGGTCGTGCGCATCAAGGGCGAGGCGTTCGTCGACTCGGCGCGCGTGCTCGGCACGCCGCACCGGCGCATCATGGTGCGCCACGTGCTGCGCAACGCCACGCGCACGCTGCCGCTCATCGTGACGCTCAACGCGTCCGAGGCGATCCTCACGCTCGCCGGCCTGGGCTTCCTCGGCTTCGGCATCGAGCCGACGGCGGCCGCGGAGTGGGGCTACGACCTCAACAAGGCCGTGTCCGACGTGACGAGCGGCATCTGGTGGACCGCCCTGTTCCCGGGCCTCGCGATCGTGCTCGTCGTGCTCGGCATCACCCTCGTGGGCGAGAGCCTCAACGACCTCGCGGACCCGCGCCTGCGCTCGCGCCGCGCGTCGGCGGAGGTCTCGGGCGACGTGGCCGAGACGTCGGTCGTGCCGGGCGGCACGCTCACGGCGGGCCCGGCCGGCCTCGACGACCTCGAGGGCTGGGCAGCGCGCGACGACGAAGCAGGTCCGCCCACGAGCGGACCGTCGGACGAGACGGAGGAACGGCGATGAGTGCGCCGACCGAGACGACCACCTCGACCGCGGACGCCACGCGCCGCCCCGTCGTCACCATCCAGGACCTGGCGGTGTCGTTCGCGACCGACGCCGGGGCGGTGCGGGCGGTCGACGGCGTCGACCTCCAGGTGGCGCCCGGCGAGGTGCTCGCCGTCGTCGGCGAGTCCGGCTCGGGCAAGACCGTCACGGCGAAGACGATCCTCGGCCTGCTGCCGTCGACCGCGACGGCGCGCGGCGCCGTCGTGCTGTCGAACAAGGCGGGCACCGCGGAGCACGACGTCGTCGCGCTCGACGGCGAGCGGCTGCGGCAGGTGCGCGGCACCGACGTCGCGATGGTGTTCCAGGAGCCGTCCGCCGCGCTCAACCCGGTCTTCACCGTCGGGTGGCAGATCGTCGAGGGCCTGCGCGCGCACGCCAAGGTCTCGCGCCGCGAGGCGCGCCGGCGGGCCATCGACGTGCTGCGGCGCGTCGGCATCCCCGACCCGGAGACGCGCGTCGACCACTACCCGCACCAGTTCTCGGGCGGGCAGAAGCAGCGCATCGTCATCGCCATGGCGCTCGTGCTCGACCCGGGCCTCATCGTCGCGGACGAGCCGACGACGGCGCTCGACGTCACCGTCCAGGCCGAGATCCTCGACCTGCTGCGCCGCTGCCGCGACGAGTTCGGCACCGCGATCGTGCTCATCACGCACAACATGGGCGTCGTCGCCGACCTCGCCGACCGCGTCGCCGTGATGTACCAGGGCAAGGTCGTGGAGCAGGCGACGGCGCACGACCTGTTCGCGGCTCCGCAGGCCGACTACACGAAGCGGCTGCTCGCCGCCGTGCCGCGCATCGGCGAGGGCGTCGCCCGCGCCGAGGCCCGTGCGTCGGCCCGCGCTGCCGGCTGGGAGAGCGCGGAGCCGGTGGTCGAGGCGCAGGGCCTGACGATCACCTACCGGGCCGGCTGCGACGCCCGGGCTTCACCGCGGTCGACGACGTCTCGCTCACCATCCGCCCTGGCGAGGTGCTCGGGCTCGTGGGCGAGTCCGGCTCGGGCAAGACGACGATCGCGCGCGCCGTCGCGGGTCTGACCCCGGTCACCGACGGGTCGCTGCGCGTGCTCGGCGTCGAGATGAAGGGCGTGCGGCCCAAAGACCTGCAGCCGATGCGCCCGCGCATCGGGTTCGTGTTCCAGGACCCGGCGACGAGCTTCAACCCGCTGCTGACCATCGCGGACTGCGTCGCGGAGCCGCTCGTCGTGCACGGGCGCGCCGCCTCCCCGGAAGACGCGCGCGGCCGCGTCGACGAGTTGCTGGAGGCCGTGCAGCTCCCGCGCTCGTACGGCGACCGGTTCCCGCACGAGCTGTCCGGCGGGCAGCGCCAGCGCGCGTCGCTCGCCCGGGCGCTCGCGCTCGACCCGGAGCTGCTCGTCGCCGACGAGCCGACGTCCGCGCTCGACGTGTCCGTGCAGGCGCGCGTGCTCGAGCTGTTCGCCGAGCTCCAGCGCGAGCTCGGCTTCGCGAGCCTGTTCGTATCGCACGACCTCGCCGTCGTCGACCTGCTCTCCGACCGCATCGCCGTGCTGTACCGCGGGCGGCTCGTCGAGGAGGGCACGGGCGAGGAGGTGCTGGGCAACCCGCGCGAGGAGTACACGCGGCGTCTGCTCGCGTCGCTGCCCGTGCCCGACCCGGTCGCGCAGGCCGAGCGGCGAGAGGCCCTGCGCGAGCTCCGCGGCTGAACGCCCCCCGGCTTCGGCTAACCGCGGTCCGTCGCACCACGCGGGCGGTGTGACGGACCGGGCGACGGTCGGCGTCCATGCGGCGCGGCGGGTCCGCGGCGGGAGCCCCGTGCGGACCGCCGTGCCGCGGCGGCGATCGCCAGGGCGCCGACCGCGGCGGCGGCACGGACGGGTCCGGGACGATCCCGGGTCGCGGCAGTGGTCGCCAGTGCCCAGACCGGACCGGCGGCGAGGGGCAGGGCGCCCGTCCTCGTCCGCGCGACGGCGCCGGCGAGCGCTGCCGAGACGCCGAGAAGCCCGACGGTCGACGCGGTGACCGTCCGCGACGACGTCTTCCGCGCGCCGAGCAGGAGCGCGCCCGCCGCGACGTTCACGGCGCTCGCGACCGCGGTCCAGCCGAGGAGCAGCCCGGTGGCCGCCGCCGTGACGCGGGTGGCGGGCTCCGTCGGCGGCACGCCCTGGAGCCGGGAGTGCGCGCCGGCAGCGAACGCGGTGGCGACCGGCAGCAGGGCCGGGGTGAGCGCGAACCGGTCGGTCTGGGCTGCGACGGACCACGCGGTGTTCGTCGCGAACGCGCCGGCGAGGAGCCATCCGGTGCGGCGGCTGCTCGCGGCCGTTCGTCCCGCGGGCCGGACCTGGGCGACGGTCGCGGCCGCGCAGCCGGCGAAGATCGGGGCCCAGATCACGAACGCGTAGTCGGGCGGGGTGATCACGGTGTCGTAGCGGGCCGTCTGCTCACCCCCGCCGACCAGCGGGCCGAGCGTGGGGACCGTGACGAACGCCGTGCACGCGGAGCCCAGCGCCACGGAGCGGATCAGGTCGTGGTCGGCCATGGTCGTCCTCCTGCGGTGGGTCGGTCGGGCGTGACGGGCTGTCACGCTCTCCGTGGCACGTCGCACCAGCAGATCTCGCGAACGTACCAGCGGCCCGCGCGGGGCGCCGTCGGAGCGGTGCCGCTGCGGCTAGCCTCGGAGAGGCGGCGTGTCGAGCGGGCAGGGAGGTGCCGGGTGACCCGACGGTCGAGGGCTGCGTGCGGTCGGTCGATCGCCGTGCGGGCGTTGGTCGTCGTGGGCATGGCCGTCGGCATGGCCGGGTGCAGCGACGCCGGCACCTGTCGGTCTTCAACGAGGGCCCTGGCGCGGTGACGGTCCTGATCGGGGACGAAAAGCTCCAGATCGACGAGTCCGGCGGGACCGTCCTCCTCGACTACGGGTGCACGCCGGGCGACGTCACGGTGGAGCTGGAGGCGGGCGACGTCGTCGTGGTCGACGGTCCGGTGTGCCCGGACGAGGAGATCCTCATCCGCGACGGCGAGGTGACGCTGGAGCCCGCGGAGACGGGGCGTGGCCCTAGGCCGGCCGCGGCGCGTACATGATGACGGCGACGCCGACGAGGCAGATCAACGCGCCCGTGACGTCCCACCGGTCGGGCCGGAACCCGTCGACGACCATGCCCCAGACGAGCGACCCGGCGACGAACACCCCGCCGTACGCGGCGAGGATGCGCCCGAAGTTCGCGTCCGGCTGGAGCGTCGCGAAGAAGCCGTAGAGGCCGAGCGCGACGACGCCCGCGCCGATCCAGATCCAGCCCCGGTGCTCACGGACCCCCTGCCACACGAGCCACGCGCCGCCGATCTCGAACAGCGCGGCGGCGGCGAACAGCAGGATCGAGCGGGTCAGGGTCATGGGTCGGTCCTCACGTGGTCGGCGGCGGCTCGCTCGGCCCGAGACTACGGGCTGGCGGCGTCCGACCCCGGTGACGTCCCGCTGACCTTCCGGGCCGGCCGATCTGCGTCAGGAGTCGGCAGCGGAAACCGTGAGCGTCACTGTTCGGCGTTGTCCGGCGTCGCTCGCGGTCGACGCCGGCGCGACGGTCACCGAGAAGGCGTCGTCCGGCAGGTTCGAGACGGTCACGGTGCTCGCACTGGGGCCGTAGTCCTCGGTGCACGGGACGTCTCCCCACACGTCGGGGCTCACGTCGATGCGCAGGGACGCGGGCGTGGGCGGGAGCATCGCCGTCGTCGACCAGAACACCTCGACCGGGAGAGCCGGGCACGAGCCGCTGCCCCACGTGACGACGACGAGCTCGTCCGGTTGCTCGCCCCGGACGACCGCGGCAGGGGGCTCGCTGAGCACGCCGGGGAGGGGAGCTCTCCACGTGTCGGCGACCGTGCCCGTCGGCTCGGCCGGGGCGGGGCTCTCCGTGGGGGATGCGCAGCCGCCGGCGACGCCGCACCACGCCGCGACGACGAGCCCGGTCACCGCGCGACGTGTCCAGGTGGTCATGACCGGACCATGTCGTCGCCGGACCAGATCTTTCACACGTCGGCGTCGCGGAGGAGGTCGCGCCGCACCGCCCGCGCGTCGAGGCGGGCTCCCGCCGCGAGCAGGGTAGCCGCAGCCACGCCCAGGATGACGCCGGTGAGAAGGGCCTCGTGCGCGAGGGCCATGCGCTCGTACACCCACACGGCGAAGTCGGCGTCCTCGCTCCCGAGCGACCGCGCGAGCTGCTCCGTCACGTACCAGCGGTTCGCCCACGCGATCAGCTGCCCGGCGCTCAGCAGACCCAGCACCAGAGCGACCGCTCGACAGCACCGGGCCAGGCCGGAGAGTCGTCCGCTCCGTCGGTCGGCGATGGTCATGGGCGGATCGCGGGTCATGGGCGGATCGTGCCAGACGCTCAGCCCGGCGGCGTCGTCGACCCGGCCGTGCAGGGCCGCGGGCGAAGAACGGGCGGTCCCAGGCGTAGGTTCAGGGGAAGGGCGGAACCCGAGCGATCGTCGCCACCCCGTCACCGCTCCGTCCGCGGGGTCGTGGCGGGCACCGGGACCGCCGACCTGGAGGACGTGATGGCGCTCGCCACCTATCTGAACGACCACGCGACGGGTGCCGCGGGCGCGCTGGGCGAGGGCGTCGAGGTGTCCATCATCGTGCGGGACCACGGCGTCACGCTGCTCGCCGGCAGCAGTTCACCGGCAGCCGGGCGCTGCGACCAGGTGGAGGCGCGCGCCGAGGACGGGCCGTGCATCGAGGCGATGACCCACCGGAAGGTCCAGGTCGTGTCGAGCGTGCCGCGGGAGCGGCGATGGCGGGAGTGGCGGGACGCCACCGTGCGCGAGGGGTTCCACCGGACGGTGGCGGTGCCCGCGAAGGTGGGCCCGGGGACGATGGTCGCGCTCGACGTCTACTCCCGCGCGGACGCCGAGTGGAACCCCGGGCTCCTGCGCACGGCGCGGGCGATGGCCGACCTGGTCGCGACGGACGTGCGACTCCATCTGCGCTTCGCCGACGTGGAGGACGCGGCGGCGGGCATGTACCGCAGGATGTCCGACGACACGGCGGTCGAGCGTGCCGTGGGCACGATCATGGAGGCCAACGCCTGCACGCCCGAAGCGGCCCGGCAGACGATCACGGAGCTGCGCGGCGCCGGGGCGTGAGTCCTCGGGCGATCGCCGAGTCGGTCCTTCGGGCGATCGCCGTCGGGGACGGCCGGGCGACGCGGGTGGGCGACACAGGTCGGACGGGCGCTGGCACGGACAGCGATTTGCCGAATCGTTGACCGTCTGATGTCCTGCGTGAGCATCGGACACGACGACGGGATGACGAATGCAGCGGCGTCTCGGCCAGGCTCGCCCTCTGACGGCACGACTCGCCCCGGCGATCGCGGTCCTCGCGCTGGGCGCTCTTGCGGCGTGCAGCGGCGGGGGTCCGGGGTGCGCTCCGTCGGACGTGTTCGAGACCGAGGCCGGGCCGGAGGACGCGATCGACACCTCGGCCGAGGCGGCCGACGAGTTCGGAGAGGCACGCCTGCTGCACGAGGAGGGTGCGTTCGCGTTCTTCCTCGTCGAGCAGCCGGAGACGCGAGGTCAGGTCTGCGTGTGGGTCGAGCAGGATGCGGCCTTCTTGTCGAGCGGGTGCAGCTCGCAGACCGTGGATCTGTGGGCGGGTCTCGACGGCGGCGGCGTCGGCGTCGGTGTCGTGTACGACGTGAAGGGCGACGTCGAGCGTCGGGCACCAGGCTCCTACCGCGTCGTCGACCCCTGCCTGGCCGTCAACACCTGATGCTCACAGCGCTGCACCCGGCGCGGTCCGCCGTCGTCACGCCAGCCCGAGCGACTGCTTCCACTCCAGCCGCAGGAGCGCGTACCCGACGAACGCGACGACGTCGAGCAGCGTGTGCGCGATGACGAGCGGCATGACGCGGTGCCGCCCCCAGCGGGACGTGTACCACCAGGAGAAGACGACGCCCATGACGACGTTGCCGATGAACGGCCCGATGCCCTGGTACAGGTGGTAGGCGCCGCGCAGCAGCGAGCTCCAGACCACGAACTGCACGCGCCCCCAGCCGAGGTCGCGCGTGCGTTCGTACAGATAGCCGACGGCGATGACCTCCTCGAGCAGCCCGTTCTGCAGCGCGGAGAGGATGAGGACGGGGACGGTCCACCACGCGGCGTTGAGGGCGGACGCCTGCACCTCGACGGTGATGCCGAGCGCGCGTCCCAGCAGGTAGAACGCCAGCCCGGGGATGCCGATCGCCGCGGCCAGCGCGAACCCCCAGCCGACGTCGCGGACGGGCTGGGCGCCGTCGAGACCGATGGCCCGCACGGCAGACCGGCCGCGCGCGCTGAGCAGGTAGAGCGCGAGCGCGACGGGCAGCACGGCGAAGACGATCCCGACGAGCTGGTACGTCAGGTCGAGGTACGGGCGCGCCGACTGGCTGACGTTGAGGCTGGCCGACTGGTCGCGCAGCGCCGTCCCGGCCGTGAGCCGCGCGACGATGTTGATGAGCGCGTACACCGCCGACTGGCCGAGGCTCAGGCCGAGGACGATCCAGATCTCGGCGGTGGTGCGGCGTCGCGCGGACCGGTCCGGCCGTGGCGCGGGGGCGTCGGGCGGCACGGGCGACGCGACGGTGGACGCGGCGGCGTCGGCGGGCTGGTGGGGCACCGTCCGGTTATAGCACCGC
Organism: Cellulosimicrobium sp. CUA-896; assembly: GCF_001942335.1. Lineage (GTDB taxonomy): Bacteria > Actinomycetota > Actinomycetes > Actinomycetales > Cellulomonadaceae > Cellulosimicrobium. The sequence continues at coordinate 12,204 of NZ_MKKH01000006.1, forward strand.
CGCCGGGACGCGGCCTCGACGTCGGCTGAGAGCCCGCCGGACGCCGATCACGTCCCTGGTCGCCGTCGAGCACGATGTCGGTGCCGCCAGGAGCCGCAATACGGCAGCAACGTCGTGCTCGGCGGCGGGGCGGGTCACGGCTCGCGCGGCGGGCGGCCCGGACGGCGCACGGGCGCCACGTCGCGCGGCAGCCGCCCGGCGTCCGAGAGTGCCCGGCGCAGCAACATCTCGACCTGTGCGTTGACGCTGCGCAGGTCGTCGCCGGCCCACCGGGCGAGCGCGTCGTGCACCGCGGGGTCGAGCCGCAGCAGCACCGACTTGCGCTGCGCCTTCCGCGGCCGGGCCGTTCGCTCCTCCTCCCCGACGGTTCCGCCGTCGCCGTCGGCCCCGGGCGCGCCGGTGCCCGACGACGGCCGCTCGCCGTCGCCGGGCAGGTCCGGGTCCGCAGAGGTCACTGGTAGAGCGACCCCGCGTTGACGACGGGCGTCGCGCGGCTCTCGCCGCACAGCACGACCAGCAGGTTGGACACCATCGTGGCGCGGCGCTCGTCGTCGAGCACGACGACGTCGTCCCGCTCGAGCCGCGCGAGCGCGTCCTCGACCATCGACACCGCACCCTCGACGATGCGCGAGCGGGCCGCGATGATCGCGCCCGCCTGCTGGCGCTGGAGCATCGCCTGCGCGATCTCGGGCGCGTAGGCGAGGTTGGAGATGCGCGCCTCGATGACCTCGACGCCCGCGACGACGACGCGCTCGGCGACCTCCGCCGCGATCTCGGCGGAGACGACCTCCGTCGCGCCGCGCAGCGACTCCTCGCCGGCGTCGGCGTCGTCGTACGGGTGGGACATCGCGACGTGGCGCAGCGCGGACTCGGCCTGCACCACGACGAAGTCGTCGTAGTCCTCGACGGCGAAGCTGGCCTTCGCGGTGTCGGCGACCTGCCACACGACGATCGCCGCGATGTTGATGGGGTTGCCGTCGGCGTCGTTGACCTTGAGCTCGCTCGTCTCGAAGTTGCGCACGCGCACGGACACGCGGCGGCGCGTGGTGAGCGGCACCGTCAGCACGAGGCCGGTGCGACGGATGGTGCCGAGGTACCGGCCGAAGAGCTGCACGACGAGCGTCTGGCCCGGGCTCACGACCGAGATGCCGGTGAAGAGCCCGATCCCCACCACGAGGCACACGACCGCGGCCACGGCGGACGCCGGCGTCGCGACGGCGAACAGCACGATGCCGAGACCGGCGAGCGCGAAGGCGAGGACGAGCGCGACGATCGCGCCGCCGGCGCGAGCGACCACGCGGGACGCTCGGTGACGTCCACGCGGGTGCCCGCGTGGCCGACGGGCCGCCCGGTCGGTTCGCCGCCGACGGACTCCTGCGGTGGGGTGACGGTCTCGGTCATGGTCGCAGTCCTTCCTGCGGCCGCGCCGGCCGCCGATCATGTGGATAGCAAAGTGATATCACATTAATCGGCGGAGCGGCGGGCGTACAGACGGACGAACGGGGCCGCCGTCGTGCCGTGCACGACCGTGCTCGCGGCCACGGCCAGCATCCCGATCGCGAAGACCCGCGGGTCGTCCACGCCCTCGTCGCGCGCGTGCGCGAGGTAGAACACCGCGGAGACGCCCATCGGGCCGAACCATCCGGCGAAGGCCGCGTCGCGCCACCGCATGCCCAGCGGCACGCGCGACGCGAGGACGGCCGGGAGCCGCCGCAGGAGGAGCACGCCGACGACCACGAGCACGACCCCAGGGCCCATCCGCGCCCACTCCGACCAGGGGAGCGCTGCGCCCACCAGGGCGAAGAACGGCACGACCGCGTACCGGTTGACCGCCTCGTCGACGGTGTCCTGGCGCGAGCGGGTCGAGGCGCCGGTGCGCGCGCCGTAGGCGATGCCGGCGACGAAGACCGCGAGCACGCCGTCGGTCTGCGCGAGGCGTGCGACGCCGAGGGTCGCGACGGCGAGGAGCAGCGTCAGCACGAGCGCCGGGCCGTCGTCGAGGTCCCGGTGGCGGGTCGCCGCGCGGCGGCCCGCCGCGACGGCGAGCCCGAGGGCGGCGCCGATCGCGACGGCGCCACCGACCTCCCACAGCAGGCGCACGAGCTCGTGGGCGACGTCCCGCGACGGCAGGGCGAACGAGACGGCGATCGCGACGAGCGGCAGCGCGAGCCCGTCGTTCGCGCCGCTCTCGGCCGTGAGCACCGCGCGCAGCCGCTGCGGGAGCGACCGCTGGGCCACGTCGCCCGTCACGACGGAGGCGGCGAGCACGGGGTCGGTGGGGCTCAGGCACGCCCCCACGACCGCGGCGAGCGCGAGGGGGAGGCCGAGCGTCAGCGCCAGCGCGCCGGACACGACCGCGGCGACGGGCATGACGACGACGAGCAGCCAGAGGACCGGGCGCCAGATCGCCCGCAGCGTCGTCGCGGGGAAGCGCAGCGCCGCGGCCATGACGGAGCCGGCGAGCAGGAGGCGCGAGACCTCGAGCAGGAGGGTGTCCCGCTGCTCGGCGTCCCAGCCGAGCGCGCCCGAGCCGCCGAAGCAGCCCCGTCTGCGCGAGCGCGACGCCGAGCAGGAGCGCCACGAGAGGCTCGGTGACCGGCAGGCTGCGCAGCCGTCGGCTCCACAGGGCGAGCCCCACGCTCGCGACCCCGAGCACGGCGTACACCCAGGCCAGTCCCACCTCGTCTCCTTCCTCGCCGGAGCCCGTCCGGCGTGCGTCCGACGCTAGGACGCGCGCGCCCGCCTCGCATGCTTGCCAGACCGGGGTCCGGCGGGCCATGATGGAAGCACTTTGCAGCGCAAACCACTTTGACGCCGGAGGCGTGCATGACCGACGACCGACCGCACGACGCTCCCCTCGACCCGGCGGAGTCGCTGCGGCTCATCCGCGCTCAGCAGGAGCGCGCGCGCTCGGCGACCGAGCCGGACGGTCGCCTGCTCTACCTCGCGTGGGGCGTCGCCTGGCTCGTCGGCTACCTCAGCCTGTGGACGAGCGCCCGCCAGGGGGCCGACGGGCAGCCCGCGTCGTGGGCGTTCGCCGTGTTCGGCGGGGCCATCGTCTCCGCGGTGGCGTTCACCATCGTCCACAGCGTGAGCCGCACGGCCGGCACCCGTGGCGTCAGCGCCCGCACCGGGATGCTCTACGGCTGGTCCTGGATGCTCGGCTTCGTCGCCCTCGCCGCCGTCCTCGGCGGCCTCGCGCGGGCCGGGGCGTCCGAGGAGGTCATGTCGCTCGCCAGCAACGCGCTCGCGTGCGTCGTCGTCGGGCTGCTCTACCTCGGCGGCGCGGCCGCCTTCCAGGACACGCGCCTGTTCGTGCTCGGCGTGTGGATCCTCCTCGTGGCGGCCGTCGCCACCTTCGCGGGACTGCCCCTGACGTACCTGGTCATGGCGCTCCTCGGCGGGGGCGGCTTCCTCGTCATGGCGGGTACCGAGCATCTGCTGCGCGTCCGACGACGACGTCTCGCCGCCGACGCCGGGCCTACCGGCCGGGGCGCGACGACGGAGGTGGCCGATGCCTGACGGCGGGCTCGACCCCGTGATCCACGCCCCGGCACGGCTCCGGGTGGTCGCGACCCTCGCCGCGCTCGGACCCGGGGACGAGCTGTCGTTCCCCAAGCTCCAGAAGCTGCTCGACATGACTGCGGGCAACCTCTCGACCCACCTGCGCAAGCTCGAGGACGCCGGCTACGTCCACGTCACCAAGACGCACGAGGGCCGTACCCCCGCCACCTACCTCCGCCTCACCGGTGCCGGCCGCGCCGCGTTCGAGGCGTACACGACCGCACTGACCACCCTCCTGAGAGGAACCGCATCATGACCGCACCACCCACGTCGCCGCCCCCGGCCGCGCGGGCCGCACGGACGACGCCCGACGCCGCCGCCCCGCTCGTGGCGGCGCAGGGCGTGACCAAGCGCTTCGGCACGGTGGTCGCGCTCGACGACGTCTCGCTGACCGTCGGCACCGGCGAGCTCGTCGGACTCCTCGGCCCGAACGGCGCCGGCAAGTCGACCCTGCTGTCGCTCGTGAGCGGCCAACGGCGCCCGGACGAGGGAGCCGTCCGCCTGTTCGGCGGCGACCCCCGCGACGCCCGCAGCCGGCTTGGTCTCGGCATCACGCCGCAGGAGACGGGCCCGCCCGCGACGCTCAAGGTGCGCGAGGTCGTCGACTTCGTCGGCGGGCACTACCCGGACCCGGTCCCGACCGCCGCGCTCCTCGACCAGTTCGGCCTCACCGAGCTCGCCGGGCGCCAGGCCGGCGCGATGTCCGGCGGGCAGAAGCGTCGCCTCGCCGTCGCCCTGTCGCTCGTGGGGCGCCCGCGCGTCGTCCTGCTCGACGAGCCCACGACCGGCCTCGACGTCGGGGCCCGCCAGGCGCTGTGGGACGCGATCCGCGCCTACCACGCGGACGGCGGGACGGTCCTGCTCACGAGCCACTACCTCGAGGAGGTGCAGGCGCTCGCGCAGCGGGTCGTCGTCATCGACCAGGGCGTCGTCAAGGCGGATGACGCGCTCGACGCGATCCTGCGCCGCGTCTCGCTGCGCCGGGTCGCGGTGCGGTCGGCCACCGACCTCGCGAGCCGCCCCGGCGTCGTGCGGGCCGAGGCGCTCGCCGACGGCCGCCAGGAGCTGTACACGCCCGGCGCCGACGCGTTCGTCCGCGACCTCGTCACCTCGGGCACCGACTTCAGCGACCTCGAGATCCGTGGCGCCAGCTCGAGGAGGCGTTCGAGGAGATGGTCGCCCGCGACGTGGAGGGAGCACGATGAGCACCACGACCAGCACCACCGCCGGCACCACCGCCGGCACCGCGACGCACGCCCCGCCCGGCCCGTGCGGCTGACCTGGCTGCACCTGAGGTACCAGTTCCTCGAGACCGTGCGCGTACCGATCGCCGTCCTGGGCAACCTGCTGTTCCCCGCGCTCGCGATGTTCTTCTTCGTCGTGCCGCAGCCCGCGGTCGCGCAGGACCCCGTCGCGGCAACCACCGCCGTCGCCTCCCTCGGCCTGTTCGCCGTCTGCTCGGCGAGCCTGTTCACCTACGGGCTCGGGGTCGCGGAGGACCGTCAGCTCCCGTTCGACCCGTTCCTGCGGTCGCTGCCCGCGGGCCCCGCCCCACGGATGATCGCGCGCGTCCTCAACGGCGGCATCTTCGCGCTCTTCGGCCTCGTGCCGCTCATCCTCATCGGGTGGCTCTTCACCGACGCGTCCGTCACGGCGACCGAGCTCGTCGCGGGCGTGGGCACGATCCTGCTCGTGTCGGTCCCGTTCGTGCTGCTCGGCATGGCGGTCGGGTACTCGCTGTCCGCCAAGGCCGCGCTGCCCGTCGTGCAGGTCATCCTCTTCCCGCTCGCGTCGCGGGCGGTCTGTTCCTCCCGCCGCTGCTGTTCCCCGACTGGCTCGACGGCATCTCCCAGGCGACGCCGACGCGTGGCGGTCGGGACCTGCTCGTCCAGAGCCTCACGGGGGACGCGGCGAACCCGTGGGCGTGGCCGGTGCTCCTCGGCTGGACGCTGCTGTTCGCCGTCCTCGCCGTCGCCGCCTACCGGCGCGACGAGGGCCGACGGTTCCGCTGACGCGCCCGTCGCGGCGGCGCCCCGGCCCCGGGGCGCCGCCGCGACGCCTCCTCAGATCGTCGCGACCGAGCCGCCGTCGACCCGGTAGTTGGACCCGTTCACGTAGCTCGCCCGCGCCGAGCACAGGAACGCGATCGCCGCCGCGACCTCCTCGGCCTTCCCGCGCCGGTCGGTGACGATGCCGGGACGTTCCTCGGCGAGGAAGCTGCGGACGGCCTCGTCGCGGTCGACCCCGAGCTCGCGGGCACGGGCGTCCATCATCTCGTCGGTCATGGGCGTCGCGACGAACGCCGGCGACACGGCGTTGACCAGCACGCCCTCGCGCCCGTACGTCTTCGACAGCCCCTTCGCGAGCGACAGGATCCCGGCCTTCGAGGCGCTGTACGGCAGCTCGTCGACGTAGGGCTGGACGCCGTCCTCGGACGACACGAGCACGATGCGCCCCCACCCGGCCGCGCGCATGCCGGGCAGCAGCGCGCGCACGACGCGGACCGCGGCGAGCAGGTCGACCTGCAACGTCTCGAGCCAGCCCTCGTCGTCGATCTCGTGGAACAGGCCCTGCGCGCCGTGCACGCCGGCGCAGTGCACGAGCACGTGCGCCCCGCCGAACGTCTGCTCGACGACGCGTGCCAGCTCCTCGACGTCCTGCGCCGAGCGCAGGTCCGCCCCGCACGTCGCCCACGTGCCCTCGGGTGCGTCGAGCGACTCGGCGGCGCGCCGCACCGACGTCGCGTCCTCGTCCGTCAGGACGACGCGCGCGCCCTCGCGCAGCAGCTCGCGCGCCGTCGCGAGGCCGATGCCCGAGTCCGCCCCGGTGACGACGGCGACGCGTCCTTCGATGCCCAGGTCCACGAGTGCTCCCTTCCGTTCCCGCGCCGGCGAGGTCCGACGGCGCGCCGGTGCACGCGCGCGCCCGGCAGGGGGAGTGAGCCGGGCGCGTCGCGTCCGGCCATCGTGCGCTCCCGGCCGCCGGGCTCGCACCCCGAGCGGCGATAGGCTGCTCGTCGCGCACGACGGCTCGGGAGGCGGGAGACCACATGGACGGCGGCCCCTCGGGAGCGACGACCACGGCACGGACGCTGCTGGTCCTGCAGCAGCTCACGAACGCGGCGCACCCCCTGAGCGTGCCGGAGATCGCGTCCGCGACCGGCATGGCCACCGCAGAGGTGCACCGGGTCCTCGGCGAGCTGCGCCAGTTCGGCTTCGCCGTGCAGGACCCGGCGACGGGCCGCTACCGGACGGGCCACGCCGCCGTCGGGCTCGGGCAGGAGGCGCGGCGCCGGGACGCGCTGCGCACGGCGGGCACGCCCGTCATCGCGCGCCTCGCCGCGCTCACCGGCGAGACCACGACCCTCAGCGCCCGTCAGGGCTACGAGCGGTGCTACGTCGGCCAGGTCGAGAGCATGCAGGAGATCCGCATCTCGGTGACGCTCGGCGAGCGCGTCTCCCTGGTCGTGGGGGCGAACGGCATCGTCATCCTCGCGGCGCTGCCCGACGAGGACGTCGAGCAGGTGCTGCGGCTCCCACGACCGCGGCTGACGTCGTCGACGATCACGGACGAGCAGGTCATCCGCGAGCGCGTCGCCGTCGCGCGCGAGCGCGGGTGGGCCCGCTCGGACGGCGAGCGGGTCAAGCACTCGGCGTCGATCGCGGCGGCGGTGCTCGACCGGGACGGGCGGCCGGCGGGGTCGTTGTCCGTGGCCTACCTGGCGGAACGGGCCGACGACGCGACGATCGCCCAGCTCGCCGAGGTCGTGGTCGAGGCCGCGGCGGAGGCCTCCGCGCGGCTGCGCGACCTCGACGCGTAAGGGGTTACACCGGCGAAACGTGACGGGCACGGTCCGGAAACGGTCGGGAAAGGGCCGGGCAACGTCGCCCTCCTAGCGTGGGCGCGTCGCCGGCGTTCCCCGCCGGGACGTCCTCCCGACCCAGGACGGTGTCCCATGACTGTTCCCCCGACGACGTCCGCCGCGCCGTTGCTCCAGGTGCGCGACGTCTCCTACAGCTACCGCAGCTCGCTGCCGCCCGTCATGGAGCACGTCGACCTGTCGATCCGCTCCGGCGAGTTCTTCGTCCTCCTCGGCCCGTCGGGGTGCGGCAAGACGACGATCCTCAACCAGGTCGCCGGCTTCGAGCGGCCCACGGCGGGGGAGATGCTCGTCGCGGGGGAGCGCATCACCGCGCCCGGGCCCGACCGCGCGGTCGTCTTCCAGGGGCACGAGTCGCTCCTGGGATGGCTCACGGTGCGGCAGAACGTGGAGTTCCCGCTCAAGGTCGCGGGCGTCGGGACGGCGGAGCGCCGCCGGCGCGGCCAGCACGTCCTCGAGCTGGTCGAGCTCGCGCACCAGGCGGACAAGCTCCCGCACGAGCTGTCGGGCGGCATGAAGCAGCGCGTGCAGATCGCGCGCGGGCTCGTGACGGACTCGCGCATGCTCCTCATGGACGAGCCGTTCGGGGCGCTCGACGCCCAGACGCGCGCGTCGCTCCAGCTCGAGCTGTCGAGCATCTGGGAGCGCGAGCGACGCACCGTCCTGTTCATCACGCACGACATCTCCGAGGCGGTCATCCTCGCCGACCGGGTCGGGGTGATGAGCGCCGGCCCGCGCGCGTACCTGCACTCGGTCGTGGACGTCGACCTCCCGCGGCCGCGCCGCCGCGGTCCCGAGCTCAACGCGCTCGTCGACCGCCTCGAGGCGACGGTCACCGCGGCGAAGGCGCGGCGGCCCGTGGCGGACCTGACGGAGGCGGCATGAGCGCCCCGGCCCTGCCGTCGCCGATCACCTCGCCGCGCGTCGGGCGGGCCCTGCTCGGGGTCGGTGGTGTCGCCCTCGCGGTCGTGGTGTGGCAGGCCGCGGCCACGGTCACCGCGAACCCGCTGGTGCTGCCCGCCCCCACCGAGGTCGCGGTCGCGCTCGGCGAGCTCGTCGCCGACCCCGCGACGCGACCGCAGGTGGTCGACACCCTGCGTCGCGCGGTCGTCGGCTTCGCCCTCGGGGCGTTCGCCGGTCTCCTGGTCGGCGCGGCCATCGGGTCGTTCCGCCCGGTGCGCACGGTCCTCAACCCGTACCTCAACTTCCTGCGCATGGTCGCGCCGATCGCGTGGATCGTCCCGGCGACGATCTGGCTCGGCGTGGGGGAGCCGTCCATCCTCTTCGTCGTCGTGTACGCGGCGCTGTTCCCGGTCGCGATCAACACGATCAGCGGCATCGCCGCGGTCGAGCCGGACAAGCTGCGCATGGCGCGGGCGGTCGGGTCGTCGCCCGCCGGCACGTTCGTGCGGATCCTCGTGCCCAACGCCGTCCCGTACGTCATGGCCGGCGCGCGCCTCGCCCTGGGGCTGTCGTTCATGGCCGTGATCGGAGCCGAGATGATCATCGGCCAGTCCGGCCTCGGGTTCGTCATCTACAGCGCGAGGACGTTCTCCGACACGGCGACGATGTTCGCCGGGATCCTCGTCCTCGGTGTCGTCGGCTACCTGTTCGACGCGTCGTTCCTCGCGCTGCGCAGGGTGTTCCTCGAGAAGTACTACGCAGGACGGGAGGTCCGGTGATGGCTGTCTCCACCACGCTCGGCACGACCTCGACGGCCGGGCGCGCGACGCGGCGGCTCGTCGTCCCCAGGCCCGCGGCGGCGCGCGCGCTGCGCCGGACCGGGGTGCTGCTCGGCTCGCTCGTCGTCCTCGTCGCGCTGTGGGAGTGGGGTGCGCGCGCCTACGGCGTGCCGCTGCTCTTCCCCGGCCCGCTCGCGGTCGCCGAGGCGTTCGCCGACAACCTCGCGGACGGCACCCTCGTCGACGCGGTCGGCGCGAGCCTGACGCGCATCGCGGCCGGCTTCCTCGTCGGCTCCCTCGCGGGCGTGCTCCTCGGGCTCCTCCTCGGCGGGAGCAGGATCGCCGCCGGCCTGGCCGCGCCGCTGGTGACGTTCTTCCGCTTCGTGCCGCCGCTGGCCTGGTTCGGCCCGGTCCTCGTGTGGTTCGGCACGGGCGAGACGGCGAAGATCCTGCTCATCGTCTACACGAGCGTGTTCGTCGTCGCCCTCAACACGATCGAGGGCACCACCAAGGTGCCGCGCGACATGGTCCGCATGGCGGGCGTCGCCGGCGCGAGCTGGTGGCAGCGCACGACCTGGGTGACGCTCCCGGCGAGCGTCCCGTACATCGCCGCCGGAGCGCGCGTGGCCATGGGCAACGCCTTCATGACGGTCGTCTCGGCCGAGATGCTCGGTGCGTCCGCCGGTCTCGGCGTCATGGTGAACAACGGCATGACGTCGACCAACGTCCCGGACGCTTCTCCGCGATCCTCGTGCTCGGCGCCCTCGGCCTCGTCGCCGACCGGCTGTTCGTGCTCCTGCTCAACACGGTCGGCAAGCGGTTCCGCGGCGTGGGCTCCGCCGACGTCGCCTGACCCTCCCGCGGCACCGCCCGACCGGCGGCCCTGACGATCCCAGCGGCCCCGACGCTCTCTCCCGACCCGCACGGCGCTCGCGTCCCCGCGCGAGGCCTGCTCCGCCCTGCCCAGCAACGGAGGTACCGATGCTCACCCCGAACGAGCGCATGCTCTACTCACCGATGGCCGAACGGCCGCGCGTCACGTGGCCCGAGGGGAAGACGGTCGCCTTCTGGCACGCCCCCAACGTCGAGCACTACGACTGGCTCGCCCCGCAGGGCCGGCGCATGGCGGCGCGCGTCACCCCGCCCGACGCCGAGCACTACATGCACCGCGACTCCGGGAACCGGGTGGCGTTCTGGCGGATGCTGCGCGCCGTCGACCGCTACGCGATGCCGTCGACCGTGTCCCTGAGCCTCGCACTCCTCCAGGAGCAGCCCGAGATCCGCGACGCGATGCTCGAGCGCGACTGGGAGATCATGAGCCACGGCATCTCCAACCTGCGCCCCCTGTACGGCATGACGCCCGAGGAGGAGCACGAGTTCTTCGCGACGAGCCAGCAGCTCGCGCTCACGCACTACGCCGGCCGGCCCATCAAGGGCATGCTCGGCCCGCGCATCTCCTCGACCTACCGCACCGCGGACATCATGGTCGAGCACGGGATGACGTACTTCGCCGACTTCGTCCACGACGAGCACCCGCGCCCGATCCTCACCGAGTCCGGCAAGCGCCTCGTCACCGTGCCGTACACGTTCACGCTCAACGACGTGCCGGCCGTGCTCGCGCGCAGCACCCCAAGCAGTACCTCGTGGACCTCGCGAAGGCGCAGGTGGACCGCCTGCTGCGCGACGCCGAGGAGGACGGCCAGGGACGCGTCGTGTGCCTCGCCACGCACCCGTTCGTCATGGGGCAGCCCAACGCCGCCGCGTACCTCGAGGCGATCTTCGACCACGTGCGCAGCGACGACCGCGTCTGGGTGACCACGGCCGGCGCCATCACCGACCACTACCTCGAGAACTTCTACGACGAGCAGGTCGCCTTCTCGCGCGCCCTGCTGGACGAGCACGCTGGAGCGCACGCATGACGCACATCGCCATCAACCCGTCGGACGCGACCGTCTTCGCGCCCACCCTGCCGTCGGGGTACGACACGCACCGCGAGCCCTGGGACGCGCCCGCCCCGCTCACGGTCTCCGTCCTCCTGCACGCGCCGTACTACCTCGACGTCAACCTCGAGGGGCAGTACCGCGCCGCGAGCATGCCGGGCGGCGTGGGCGGGTCGTACCCGGAGCCCAAGGGCGGACCGGAGCGCGGCCAGGTCGCCAAGGTGTCGCAGTACGAGTTCGGCCTGACCAACGGGCTCGACCGCCTGCTGCGGACCGCGGACCGTCACGGCGTCCCCGTCGCCGTCGCGCTCGACGCGTACGGCTGCCGCGAGGTCCCCGGGCTCGCACGGCGCGTCGCCCGCGCGGCCGGCGAGGTCGTCGTGCGCGGGGAGGCGGCGACGTCCGTCATCGACGCGCAGATGTCCGAGGCCGAGGAGCGGGACTACGTCGAGCGGTCGGTCGACGCCGTCCGCGCGGCCACCGGCGTCGAGGCCACCGGCTGGTTCGGTCCCGAGCGTGGGTGCACCGACCGCACCACGCAGGTGCTGCGCGAGTCCGGCATCACCTGGTTCGGCGACTGGAGCGTCGACGAGCGCCCCGTCGTGCTCGACGGCCCGGCCGCCGGGCTGTGCGCGGTGCCGTTCTCCCTCGACACGGAGGACTCGTTCCAGCTCTACGTGCGCGGCGGGACCTTCCAGGACTACGAGCAGCTGCTGAACGACACCGTCGACCAGCTCCTCGCCGACGCGGCCGTCGTCGGACCCCGCTTCCTCGGCCTCAGCTGGGCCGGCTGGGTCCTCGGGCAGGCCTGCTACGCCGACGTCGCGGAGCGTCTCCTCGCGCGCCTCGCCGCCGAGCCGGACGTCCGCGTCGTCCTGCCGTCGCAGGTCGTCCCCGCCGCCTGACCACCCCACCGGGTCGCCCGCCGGCACCCCGGCTCCCCCAACGAGAGGACCCCGTCATGCCGTCCACAGCACCGCCCACCGCGACGCTGGACGTCGCCGTCGTGCAGACCGGAAGCATCCCCGCGGACCGCGAGGAGGCCGTCGCCGGTCTTCTCGGGCTCTTCCGCGAGGCCGCCGTCCCGGGCACCGACGTCGTGCTCTTCCCCGAGCTCATCACCACGCCGTACTTCGGCCTCACCGGCGACGACGCGTTCACCGACTGGGCCGAGCCCGTGCCCGGCCCTACCACCGAGGCCTTCGCGGCGGTCGCCGCCGAGCTCGGCGTCGGCGTCGTCCTCGGGATGTACGAGCGCGCGGCCGACGGGACGCTCTACAACTCCGCCGTCGTGATCGACGCCGAGGGGCGGCTCGTGCCCGGGACCGCGCTCGACGGGTCGACCGTGCCCGCCTACCGCAAGACCTCCATCCCGCAGCTCCGGCTCCGGCGTCCCCGTCGACGAGAAGCAGTTCTTCGAGCCGGGCGTCGGCCCCGTCGTCTTCGACGCGTTCGGCACGCGCCTCGCGACGCTGATCTGCTACGACCGCAGCTTCCCCGAGTACTGGGAGGCGGCCCGCACCCTCGGCGCCGAGGTCGTCCTCGTGCTCGTCAGCTCGATGGGTGCCCGCGAGGGGCACTTCGTCCACGAGCTGCAGATCCGCGGCAAGGACGCCCAGGCCTGGACCGTCGCCGCCAACCGCGCGGGCGAGGAGACGGTCCAGGGCCGCACGACGAGCTCGTTCGGGCTCTCGTGCATCGTCAGCCCGCACGGCGAGCTCGTCGACGTCGCGCCCGCGCACACCGCCCCGCACGTCCTGCACGCCTCGCTCGACCTCGGCCGCGTCGAGGAGCTGCGCACGACGTTCCCCTTCGCCCGCGACAAGGTCCCCGCCGTGTTCGAGCACATCGCCCGGCTCAAGCGCGCCCAGCGCGCGACGGCACCGGCGCCCGCAGGTCTGGCCTCGTGAGGCGCGCCGCGCGGGAGCGCGGCGCCTGGCCGGTCCTCGTCGCGACCAGCGTGAACGTCGTCCTGGTCTTCGTCGGCGCGACCAGCCTCACGATCCTGCTGCCGCAGGTGTCTCGCGACTTCGGCGCGAGCCCCGCCGAGACGACGTGGTTCATCCTCGCGTACCAGCTCGTCATGACCGCGCTCATCATCGTCTTCGGGCGGTTGTCGGACATCTTCGGCCGCAAGCGGATCTACGTCGTCGGGGTGCTGGTCTTCCTCGTCGGCAGCCTCGCGGCCGGCCTGGTTCAGGAGCCGGGGGCGTTCGTCGGCGCCCGGCTGGTGCAGGGCGTCGGAGCCGCGGCGATCATCACGAACACGACGGCGATCCTCACCGACGTCTTCCCGCGCGAGCGCCTGCCGACCGCGCTCGGCATGAACGCGACGTCCGCGGCGTTCGGCCAGGCCCTCGGCCCCGTCGTCGGCGGGGTGGCGGCGGAGCTCGCGGACTGGCGCGCCATCTTCCTCGTGTCCGGGCCGCTCGCCCTGCTCAGCCTCCTCGTCTCGCTCCGGCTCGTGCCGGGCCGGCCGGGGACGGGCCGGGAACGGGTCGACGTCGCCGGCGCGGTGACGCTCGTCAGCAGCCTCTCGCTGTTCGTCGCCGGCATGTCCGTCGGCTCGGCGGCCGGCTGGTCCGGGCCCACCGCCCCGCTGCTCGTCGGCGGTGCGCTCCTCGTCCTCGGGTTCTTCGTGTGGACCCAGACCAGGGTCGCGAGCCCGCTCGTGGACCTGGCGCTGTTCCGCGTGCCGCGCCTCGGACGGCGCTACGCCGCGGTGTTCGTCTCCGGGTTCAGCCAGTACGCGGTCATCCTGCTGCTGTCCACGCACCTGCAGGCGACGGAGGGCGCGAGCGCGTTCGACGTCGCCATGATGGTCGTCGTCGCCCCGTCGGCGACGATCGTCGCGGCGCAGGTCGCCGGGCGGCTCGTGGGCCGCGTGCCCGTCGCCCGCCTCGCCGTCGCGGGGATGGTGATGATCGTCGTCGCCGCGGCGACGCTGGCCGTCGCCGTGCGCACCGACACCCTCGCCGTCGGCGCGTACGTGTCGCTCGCGCTCCTCGGGCTCGGCATCGGCACGTTCATGACGCCGAACACGAGCCTCATCATGCTCATCACCCCGACCAACCGCCGGGGCGTGTCGAACGGCATCCGCTCGACCATGCTCAACGCCGGGTACCTGGTCACCACGGCCGTCGCCCTCGCGGTCTCGACCGCGACCCTGACACCCGACGGGCGCCGCGCCGTCTACGCCGGGGACTTCCCCCTCACCGGCGCCGACGCGGCCCACTTCGCCACCGGGGTCCAGCTCGCGCTGCTCGTCCTCGTCGTCTCGGGCGTGCTCGGTGCGGTGCTCAGCGGGGGCCGTGGCCCGGCACCCGGCACGGCGCTCGCGGCTCCCCCCGCCACTCCTCCCGGGGCGGCCCCCGGCCCGGTGCCGTCCGACCCGGGACGGCCGCCCGCGGGAGGCCCCGACGGCGTCCCCGTCCACCCCTGACCGCCGCCGGCGGGCCTCCCCACGGGCACGTCACACGTCCGCAACGTGCCGGACCGGGCGCCGAAACAGAACCCTTACGACCCAGAATCACCGGCCTCGCAGACTCGGACCGCACCGCGATCCCCGGCCGGGCCCGGCCACGGACCGGGCAAGCCTCCCCGCACCGCGCGCGGTGCTCACCACCTCGAAGGAGCTCTCATGACACGGAACCGAAGCCTGGCCGCGGGTGCGGCGCTCGCGATCGTCGCGACGGCGGCGCTCACCGCCTGCTCGGACGACAGCGCGACCGGTGGGGGCGACTACCCCGAGCCCGTCGCCTCGATCGACGTCGGCGTCGCGCCCGACTTCTTCTACACGCACCTGTACCTGGCGGTCGAGAAGGGCTTCTTCGCGGAGCAGGGCATCGACGCGACGCTCACCGAGTACCCGTCCGGGTCCGAGGCGACCGAGGCCATCACCGCGGGGCAGAACGACCTGACGAGCACCACGGCCACGACGATCGCGTCGCTGTCCGGCAGCGGCTCGCCGGCGAAGGCGATCGGCGGCAACCTCGTCGGTCAGGGCTGGTTCGCCGTCGTGGGCAACGAGGGACTGGGCGACGTCTCCTCGGTCGAGGACCTCGAGGGCGCGTCGATCGCCGCCCAGCACACCACCGTCCTCGACATGCACGTGCGCTCGTTCCTCGACATGCACGACGAGACGGTCGACCTGATCGACTACCAGGACGTGAAGATGGCGCAGCTCATCACGGGCCTCACGCGCGGCGACTACGACGCGGCCTCGATGTGGGAGCCGAACGTCACGAAGGCGCTGCAGAGCGTGCCGGGCGCGTCGGTCGTGCTCGACAGCGACGAGGCGCTCGACGTGGCCGGCTACGTCGTCGCCAGCCCGGACGTCTACGAGGACCAGGACGTGGCCGACCGCGTGCTGACCGCGATCGCCGAGACGATCGCGTGGATGGACGAGAACCCCGACGAGGTGCTCGCGACCGCGATGGAGAACAGCGGGCTCGACGACGAGGAGCTCGCGCAGACCGTCCAGGACAAGATCACCTACGAGATGTCGGCGTTCACCCCGGAGCGGGTCGCCGAGATCGAGGCCGCCGCCGCGTTCTTCACCGAGCAGGGCGTGCTCGACGCCACGCCGGAGGAGACCGCCGAGGTCTACCTGCCGGAGTCTACGACACCTGGGCGTCGTCCGCCGACGGCGACGAGACCGAGGAGTAGGCGCCCGTGCTGGATCTGCACGAGACCACGAGCAGCGGCGGGGCGGCGCGTCGCGTCGTCCGCCCCGTCGCTGCTCGACCCGGTGACCGTCGGCGGGCTGGAGGTCCGCAACCGCGCGTGGCTGTCCCCGATGTTGCATGTACGCGTGCGGCGACGCCGACGGCCGGGTCGGGGACTTCCACGTCGCGCACTACGGGGCGATCGCCCTCGGGGGCACCGGTCTCCTCGTCACCGAGGCGACGGCGGTCCGTCCCGACGGGCGCGTCACCCCGTTCGACGCCGGGCTGTGGTCCGACGACCAGGTCGACCCGTGGCAGCGCGTCACCGACCTGGTCCACGGCGCGGGCGCGGCGATGGCGGTGCAGCTCGCGCACGCCGGCCGCAAGGGCGCGAAGTACCCGGGGCTCCCCGGGGACGCGGTCCGCGGGCCCGTGCCCGCGGAGGACGGCGGGTGGACGATGCTCGGCGCGAGCGGCCGGGCGTTCGGCACGGCGCCGGCCCCGGCGCGGGCCTCCACGGACGAGCTGCACCAGGTCGTGGAGGACTTCGCGACGGCGGCCCGTCGCGCGGTGCGCGCCGGGTTCGACGCCGTCGAGCTGCACGCGGCGCACGGCTACCTCCTGCACGAGCTGCTCTCGCCCCTGACGAACGACCGCGACGACCGCTGGGGCGGCGACCGGGAGGGACGCGAGCGGCTGCTCCTGGAGACGGTCGCGGCGGTGCGTGCCGAGCTGCCCGGCACGGTGGCGCTCCTCGTGCGGCTGTCCGCCTCCGACGGGCCCGACCTCGGCACCACCGTCGCCGAGACGGCGGACCTCGCGGTCCGGCTGGCGGCGCGCGGCGTCGACCTCGTGGACTGCTCCTCGGGCGGGCTCCTGGCCGGCGTGGAGTACCCCTCGTTCGCGGGGTACCAGGTCCCGGGCGCGGCGGCCGTGCGCGCGGCGGGCGTGCCGGCGGGCGCCGTCGGGCTCATCAACGACCCGCACCACGCCCAGGCGGTGCTCGACGCCGGCCACGCCGACGTCGTGCTGCTCGGGCGCGAGCTGCTGCGCGACCCGCACTGGGTGCGGCGCGCCGCCGTGGCGCTGGGCCGCGAGGACGCGATCGCGCCGCCGCCGCGCTACCACCGCGCATGGCGCGGACCGCAGGACCGCCCCTGGGGCACCGGGGGCACGACGACGAGGAGCGACGCATGAGCACAGGGACGACCACCGCCACCGATGCGGCCACGCTCGACGCGAGCGCCGTCGCCCGGGCGGTGCGGGACGGCAGCCTGACCGTCCGCGACGTCGCCGAGGCCGTGCTGCGCCGGGTCGCCGAGCGCGACGACGCCGTGCGGGCGTGGGCGCACCTCGACCCGGAGCAGGTGCTCGCCGAGGCGGACCGCCTCGACGCCGCGCCGGAGAAGGGACCGCTGCACGGCGTCCCGGTGGGCGTGAAGGACGTCATCGCGACCGCGGACATGCCGACGCGGCACAACACGGCCCGCTACCGGGACAGCGTGCCCGGTGTCGACGCGGCGTGCGTCGACACGCTGCGCGCCGCGGGGGCGCTCGTGCTCGGCAAGACCACGACGACCGAGTTCGCCGCGACGAGCGTCGGCGGGCCGACGCGCAACCCGCACGACCCGTCGCGAACCCCGGGCGGGTCGTCGAGCGGCTCCGGTGCCGCGGTCGCGGACCGGCAGTGCGCGCTCGCGCTGGGCACCCAGACGGGCGGCTCGACCATCCGGCCCGGGTCGTTCACCGGCGTCTACGCGTGGAAGCCACGTGGGGGACGATCAGCCGCGAAGGCCTCAAGGTGTACTCGGTCACGTGCGACACGCTCGGCCTGTACGCCCGGTCCGCGCGGGACCTCGCGCTCCTCGCCGACGTGTACCGGGTCGAGACGGACGCCGCCGCGCCGCCGTCCACGCTCGAGGGGCTGCGCGTCGGCGTGTGCCGCACGCCGGAGTGGGGCGCCGCGACGCCCGCCACGCGGGACGCGCTCGACGCCGCGACCCGGGCGCTGCGGGCGGCGGGCGCGGAGGTCGTCCCGTTCGACCTGCCCGCCGCGTTCGACGACGTCTACGCCGTGCACCGGGCGGTCCTGCGGCGCGAGGGTCGCTCCGCGTTCCTCAACGAGGTCGTGACGACGCCCGGCATCGGGTCGTTCTTCCGCGACCTCGTCGAGGGCCGTCCCGGTACGGACGCCAACGGCCGTCCCGCCCCGGAGCTCGGGGTGGACGACTACCGCGCGGCGTACCGCACCGCGGACGCGCTGCGCGCCCGGATCGACGACCTGCAGCAGACGGTGGACGTCGTGCTCACCCCGAGCGCGACGGGCGAGGCGCCGGTGGGGCTGGAGAGTACCGGCAGCTCGGTGTTCAACTCGCCGTGGACGCTCCTGCAGGTGCCGGTCGTCAACGTGCCCGGGCTCACCGGGCCGTCGGGCCTGCCGGTCGGGGTGTCGCTCGTCGGCCGCCGGTACGACGACCGGCACGTCATCGCGTGCGCCGGTCTGCTCGGGGACGTCCTCGCCCCCGCGGCCTGACCCCGGCCCGTCCGCCGCCTCCGCTCTCCGCCGCCTCCGCTCTCCGCCGACCACGCGGTTGGTGTCGTTCTCGCGCCGAGAACGTCACCAACCGCGTGGTCGTGCGTGAGCAAGGTCGTGCTCGACGGCGCGGCGGACGGCCGGTCGGTCAGCCCGCCGAGCGCAGGCGCAGCGAGTTCCCGACGACGATCACCGAGCTCGCGGCCATCGCCGCCCCCGCGATCATCGGGTTGAGCAGGCCCGCGGCCGCGAGCGGGATCGCCGCGACGTTGTACGCGAACGCCCAGAACAGGTTCTGCTTGATCACCCGCAGCGTCCGGCGCGAGAGCCGGATCGCCGTCGCCGCGCTGCGCAGGTCGCCGCGCACGAGCGTGAGGTCGCTCGCCTCGATCGCGACGTCCGTGCCCGTGCCCATCGCGAGGCCGAGGTCCGCCGTGGCGAGCGCGGCGGCGTCGTTCACGCCGTCGCCGACCATCGCGACGACGCGGCCCTCGCCCTGGAGCCGGGCCACGACGTCGACCTTCTGGTCCGGGAGCACGCGCGCGACGACGTCCTCCTCCGCGATCCCGACGGCGCGCGCCGCCTCGCGGGCGGAGCCCTCGCCGTCGCCGGTGAGCAGGTACGGGCGCAGCCCGAGCGCCCGGAGCTCGGCGACGGCCTCCGCCGACGTCGGCTTCACCGGGTCGCGCAGCACGAGGACACCCCGCGCGGCGCCGTCCCACGCGACGACGACCGCCGTCGCGCCCGTCCGCTCCGCCGCGGCGAACGCGTCGTCGAGCGCGGCGTCGCTCGTGACGCCCTGGTCGGCCAGCCAGGAGGGCTGCCCCACGAGGACCCGTCGCGCGTTGAGCGCACCCGCGGCGCCCGTCTCCAAGCCGGGCCCCGCGGAGCCGGCACCGAGCGAGAGCCCGGAGTGCGCGGTCCGGACCACGGCCTCGACGCCCCCGCCCGGGACGCTGCGGAAGTCGAACGCCTGGAGCGAGCCGATCGCGACCCCGTCGGCGCCCACCGACCCCTCGTGCGTCGCGGTCGCCTCGCGCGCCGCCTCCGCGATCGCGCGCGCGATCGGGTGCTCGCTCAGCGCCTCGACAGCGCCCGCGTGCCGCAGCACCGCGATGGCGTCGCGCGCGGGACCGGCGCCCGCCGTCCCGGTGGGCACCGCGGACAGGTCCAGGGTGCCCGACGGCGTCACGACCGCCTCGACCGCCATCGCACCCTCGGTGACCGTGCCGGTCTTGTCGAGCACGACCGTGTCGACGCGCCGCGTCGACTCCAGGATCTCCGGACCCTTCACCAGCACGCCGAGCTGCGCGCCGCGTCCGGTGCCCACGAGCAGGGCCGTCGGCGTCGCCAGACCCAGCGCGCACGGGCACGCGATGATGAGCACCGCCACCGCGGCCGTGAACGCGAACGACGGGTCCGCACCCGCGAGGAGCCAGCCGGCGAGCGTGGCGACCGCCAGCACGAGCACGACCGGCACGAACACCGCCGAGATGCGGTCCGCGAGCCGCTGCACGGGCGCCTTGCCCGTCTGCGCCTGCGACACCAGCCGCCCGATCTGCGCGAGCGTCGTCTCCTCGCCCACGCGCGTCGCCCGCACCAGCAGGCTCCCCGACGTGTTCACCGTCGCGCCCGTCACGTCGTCGCCGGGGCCCACGTCCACCGGCACCGGCTCGCCCGTGAGCAGCGACATGTCGAGCGCGCTCGAGCCCTCGACGACGACGCCGTCCGTCGCGACCGTCGAGCCCGGCCGCACCACGAACACGTCGCCGACGCCCAGCGCGGCGACCGGCACACGCTCGGAGACCCGGGCGCCGTCCGGCCCGAGGACGGGAGACCCGTCGTCGGCGAGGCGCACCCGTTCCGCGTCCTTCGCGCCCAGCTCGAGCAGCGAGCGCAGCGCGTCGCCCGCGCGGCGGCGCGACCGGTGCTCCGCGTACCGGCCCGCCAGCAGGAACGTCGTCACCACCGCCGCGACCTCGAGGTACAGCTCCGGAGGGCCGGCGTGGTCGCGCGACGGGATCAGCGACGGCTGCATCCGCATCCCGATCTCGCCCGCGCCGCCGAGCAGCAGCGCCCACAGCGACCACAGCGTCGCCGCGACGACGCCGAGCGAGACGAGCGTGTCCATCGTCGATGACCCGTGGCGCGCGGCCCGGGACGCCGCCGTGTGGAACGGCCACGCCGCCCACGTCACGACCGGCAGCGCGAGCACCGCCACGACCCACTGCCACGCCGGGAACTGCAGCGCCGGGACCATCGACAGCGCCAGGACCGGGACGGTGAGGACCGTCGCGACGCGCAGGCGGCGCAGCAGGTCCACGCCGCGGTCGCGCGTCGGGGCGGAGGTGTCGTCGGTGTCGGTGTCGGTGTCGGTGTCGGTCGTGGGTGGGGCTGCCGTCGCACCGTGTCCGTGGTGCGGGTCCGGTCCGGGGCCGCGGTGGCGCTGCGGGCAGTGACGCGGGCGGTGTAGCCCGCCTTCTCGACGGCGGCGACGAGGTCGGCGTCGTCGACCGGGGCCGCGAGGACGACGTGGGCGTTCTCCAGCGGCAGGTTCACCGTGGCGGTGACGCCGTCGACGCGGTTGAGGCGCTTCTCGACGCGGGCGACGCACGACGCGCAGGTCATGCCCTCGATCGCGAGGTCGAGCTCGGCGACCGGTGGGCCGCCGAGCGACGAGGCCGGGTCGGGCGTGGGGTGGGCAGGCATCGGGTGACTCCTCGACAGGTTCTCGGGTGGAGGTCACCGGCGGCGTACCGGGGTGGCGGACGGCGCGGCGGGGCGCCGGTCCCGGTCGGGACGGCGCGGCGCGGAGGGCCCGGGTCGCCGGAGGCGATGGTCGGCGGGCGGTCCGCGGGAGGGTGTTCCCGACGGCGGGCGCGGCCGTGCGGGACGTGCGGTGCGGGACGTGCGGCAGGTGACGTGCGGTGCGGGCGACGCGCGGCCCGGTGCGGGGCCGAGCCGCGCGTCGGGTGCCGGGCCGTGACCGGACCGGCGCGCGTCGGGGAGGTCAGGCGGTGGGCGCCTGGAAGTCCTCGGAGCGCTCGGCGAAGGTCGCGGCGTGCAGGCTCTCGGACGCGCGGTCGTGCGCGGCCTGCTTCTCCGGCGCCTGCTCGCGGTACTGGGCTGCGAGAGCGTCCTGCTGCACGTCGACGGACTCGACCGTGTAGCCGGCCTCGTCGACCGCGGCGCGCAGGGCGGCCTCGTCGAGGGGCTCGTCGGAGAACACGGTGACCTCGGACGTGCCGCCCTCGTGCAGCTCGATGCTGAGGTTCTCGACGCCCTCGACCTTCTCCACCTCCTCGGTGACGCTCGCGACGCAGTGGCCGCACGTCATGCCGGTGACGCGCAGGGTGGTGACGGTGCTCATGGTGCTCCTCGGTGGTGGTGGGTCAGCTGCGGACGAGTCGGGCGATGGCGTCGGCGGCCTCCTTGACCTTGGCCGCGCCCGCGTCGTCGGACTGCTTCGCGGCGTCGACGACGCAGTGGCCGAGATGGTCCTCGACGAGCCCGATGCTCACGGCCTGCAGGGCCTTCGTCACGGCCGAGACCTGCGTGAGGATGTCGATGCAGTAGACGTCGTCGTCGATCATGCGGGCGATGCCGCGCACCTGCCCCTCGATCCGCCGCATGCGCTTGAGGTACGCCTCCTTGTCGGACGCGTACCCGTGCGGGCCGTCGTGGCTCGTGCGCCCGTCGTGGTGGGGGGCGCGCTCGCGTGCCGTCGCGGTCATGTGGTCCTCCTCGGCTCGTCTGCCCACCACCATACCCCCAGAGGGTATGGTGCGCCAGGGGTCGCGCACATGACAGCTGTCACCCCGACGTCGTGAGGACAGCACCCGCAGCGGTGACGGCAGGCACTGCCGCGCGCGCGGCGGCGGCGCGAGGGTGGAGGGACCACCACACGAGAGGCTCGCCATGACCGACATCGTCACCGCCCTGCAGGACTTCACGCTGGGCCTGCCGCCCCTGCTGCGCTGGGTCGGCGTCCTGCTGGCCGCGATGATCCCGTACGTCGAGGCCGAGGGCGCCGCGATCCTCGGGATCGTCGCCGGGATCGACACGTTCGTCGCGATCCCCGTCGCGATCGTCGGCAACGCCATCGCGCTCGCGGTCGTCGTCTGGGTGATCGGGGCGGCGCGGTCCGGCGTCACGCGCGGGCGGACCACCGAGGCGAGCCCGAAGCGCCAGCGCATGCAGCGCGTGTTCGACCGGTACGGGGTGCCGGGCGTCAGCCTCCTCGGGCCGCTCCTGCTGCCCAGCCACGTCACGGCCGCGGCGATGGTCGGCTTCGGCGCGCCGCGCCGGCGCGTGTTCGTCTGGGGCGTCGTCGCGGTCGCGCTCTGGGCCGTGCTCTTCGGCGTGCTCGTGCACCTCGGCGTCGAGGCGGCCGTGTCCTGATGTCGCGAGCCCTGACGGCGCGAGCCCTGACGGCGGCACCACCGCCGGGGTCACGACGGCGTCACGGACGCATCACGATCTCGCGCTCGCCGCGCGCTCGGTCGCGGCCGGTCCTAGCCTCCCAAGCATGGGGACGCGACGGCGCGTGTCGGCGTGGCAGGGGGCCCGGACGGCTCTCGCCGCATCCCTGCTCGCGGCCGGACTGGTCGCCGTCGCCCCGCCCGCCGGGGCCTGCGCGTGCGGCGGCATCGTGGACGGCCCGGCCGACGAGTCGTCCGTGACCGCCGAGACCGCGGTGCTGCAGTGGGACGGCACGACGCAGACCCTCGTGCTCGAGCTCGAGACGCTGTCCACCGCCCCCGAGGTCGGGCTGATCCTGCCGACGCCCACACCGGCGGAGGTCGCGCTCGCCGACCCGGAGATCTTCCGCGAGCTCGACGCGATCACGGCCCCCCGCGCCGTCGTCTCGGGGTACCGCTGGTGGCCGGACCTGGGCTTCGGGAGCACGTCCGCCGCGTCCGCGGGCGGCGGGGCGCCGGGCGTGGACGTGCTGACCGAGGTGCGGCTCGGGCCGCTCGACGTCGCGACGCTCGCCGCGACCGACACCGCCGCGCTCGACGCGTGGCTCGCCGAGCGGGGCTTCGAGCTCCCCGCGTCGGTCCGGGGCGCGATCGCCCCGTACGTCGCGGAGGGGTGGTCGTTCGTCGCGGCCCGGCTGGCGCCCGAGGAGGCGACGACGTTCGACGGGACGCTGCAGCCGTTGCGCGTCACGTTCGCGACCGACGCGCTCGTGCACCCGATGCGCATGTCGGCCGCCGCCGAGCAGACGCAGCGCACGCGCACCTACGTCCTCGCCGACCACCGCATGGACCGCGCCGACCCGACGGCCGACCTCGCCGCCCCGAGCGTGCGTTTCGCCGGTCGCGTGCCGCCGGGCTCCGTCGGCTCGGCCGAGCTCGCCGCGCTGCTCGCGGCGGGCGACTACGTCACCGCCCACGAGCAGACGTTCACCGACCCCGCGACGCAGGTCGTCTCCGACTTCGCCTTCGTCACCGCGCCGTCGGACGCGACCCGCTCGCCCACGTACGCCGTGGTCGCCGACAAGCGGATCGGACCGTTCTTCGCGGGCCCCGTGCTCGCGTTCGGGGGAGTCCTCGTCCTGTCGGTCCTCCTCGTGTGGGGATCACGGCGCCACCACGCCCCCGTGCGCGCCGTCGCGCCCCGACCGGCACGGGCCTGAGCCGTGGTCGCGCGCGACACGGGCGCCACCCGGGTGTTCCATGAGGATCGAGCGGGCGTGCGGTCCTGCAGCCCGGCAGCCACGCACGGAAGGCGGACACCATGACCACCATCCCCGACCCGGGCCTCACCGCGTTCTCGCGCACCGCGCGCCAGGTCTGGTACTGGCTCGTGCTGCGCGGCGTGCTCGCCGTCCTCTTCGGCGTCGTCGCGCTCGCCTGGCCGGCCATCACCGCCGCGGCGTTCGTGTGGATCGTCGGCGTCTTCGCCGTGGTCGACGGCCTCGTCCTGGTGATCGAAGGGGTGCGACGCCGCGGCACCGGCGGCGGGACCGCGTTCCTCGTGACGATGGGCCTCGTGAGCGTGGCCGTCGGCGTCGTGCTGCTCGTCTGGCCGGGCAAGACCGCCATCGTGCTCACGTGGATCATCGGGTTCTGGGCGGTGCTCTACGGGCTCGTCCAGGCCGCCGCGAGCCTCCTCCTGCGCCGGGCCGCCGGCAGCGGCTGGGGCTGGGGCGTGCTCGCCGGCGTGCTGAGCATCGTCTTCGGCCTGCTCGTCCTGTTCAACGTCGAGGCCGGCCTCGTGTCGATCGTCTGGCTGCTCGGGATCTTCGCGATCGTCTGGGGCGTCATGCTGGTCGTCTTCGGCGTCCAGGTCCGCTCGCTCGGGCGCCGCGCCGGGGAGGCGGCGACAGCCCCGTACTGACGCCGCCCCCGGTGCCGGTGGTCCCGTGGTCGGCCCGGTGATCCCGTGGTCGGCGGAGAGGAGGCCGACGGCGCGCGGTCAGGCGGGCGTCGACCGCGCCGCCGCGCGCGCCGCGGCCGGGAACGCCTCGACGATCCGCGAGACGGCCGCGTCGTCGTGCGCGGCCGAGACGAACCACGCCTCGAAGAGCGACGGCGGCAGGTTCACGCCCTGCTCGAGCATCGCGTGGAAGAACGCCCGGTACCGGTGCACCTCCTGGGCCTGCGCCTGGGCGTAGGTGCGCACGCCGGCGCTCGCGGCGAGGTCGCCGAAGAACACGGAGAACAGCGAGCCCGCGTGCTGCACGCGGTGCGCGACGCCCGCGGCGTCGAGCGCCTCCCCGACGGCGGAGGACAGGGTCCGCGAGACCTCGTCCACCCGCGCGTACACGGCCTCGTCGGCGAGGCGCAGGGTCGCGAGACCCGCCGCGACCGCGACCGGGTTCCCCGACAGGGTGCCCGCCTGGTAGACCGGGCCGGCCGGCGCGAGCTGGTCCATGACCGTCGCGGGGCCGCCCACCGCGGCGACCGGCATGCCCCCGCCCACGACCTTGCCGAACGTGAACAGGTCCGGCACGTAGCCCTCGGGGCCCCGCGCCGCGGGGGCGTGCGCCCCGTTCTCGACCCCCCACCAGCCGCTCGGCCCGACGCGGAACCCGGTGAGCACCTCGTCGAGGATCAGCAGCGCCCCGTGGTCCGCCGTGATGCGCCGCAGGCCCTCGTTGAATCCCTCCGCGGGCGGCACGACGCCCATGTTCGCCGGCGCGGCCTCGGTGATCACGGCTGCGATCTGCGAGCCGCGCTCGGCGAACGCGGCCTCGACGGCGGCGAGGTCGTTGTACGGCAGGACGAGCGTGTCCGCGGCGCTGGCCTCGGTCACGCCGGCCGAGCCGGGGAGGGCGAGCGTCGCGACGCCGGAGCCCGCCTGCGCGAGGAGCGAGTCCACGTGCCCGTGGTAGCAGCCGGCGAACTTCACGATCACGTCGCGGCCCGTGACGCCGCGCGCGAGCCGCACCGCCGTCATGGTCGCCTCGGTGCCGGTCGACACGAGCCGCACCCGCTCGGCAGCGGGCACGCGGCGCCGGATCTCCTCGCCGAGCTCGACCTCGGCGAGCGTCGGCGCGCCGAACGACAGGCCGCGCGCTGCGGCCTCCTGCACCGCCGCGATGACCTCCGGGTGTGCGTGGCCGAGCAGCGCCGGGCCCCACGAGCACACGAGGTCGACGTACTCGCGCCCCGCGACGTCGGTGACGTACGCGCCGTGCGCCGACGCGAGGAAGCGCGGGTCGCCGCCCACCGACCCGTACGCGCGCACGGGCGAGCTCACGCCGCCGGGCAGCACGCCCTGGGCGCGCAGGAACGCCTCGTGGTTGCCCGTCGCGGTCGCGCTCGGCGACACCACCTCCGCCTGGGCGGCCGCCGCCGCCCCGAACCCCGTCGACTCCGTCATCAGCGCGCCCCTCCGAAGGTCTCGTCGTGCAGCCAGCCCGCCAGCTCGACGGCCCAGTAGGTGAGGATGACGTCGGCGCCCGCCCGCCTGATGCCGAGCACCGACTCCGAGATCGCGGCGCGCCGGTCGATCCAGCCGTTCGCCGCCGCCGCCTCGATCATCGCGTACTCGCCCGACACCTGGTACGCCGCGACCGGGACCGGCGACATCTCGGCGACCGCGGCGAGCACGTCGAGGTACGACCCCGCGGGCTTGACCATGACCATGTCCGCGCCCTCGGCGAGGTCCAGGTCCGCCTCGCGCAGCCCCTCGCGCGCGTTGCCGGCGTCCATCTGGTACGTGCGGCGGTCGCCCTGCAGCGCCGAGTCGACGGCCTCGCGGAAGGGTCCGTAGAACGCGCTGGCGTACTTCGCGGAGTACGCGAGGATGCCGACGTCGGAGTACCCCGCCGTGTCCAGCGCCTCGCGGATCACGCCGACCTGGCCGTCCATCATGCCCGACGGCGCCACGACGTCCGCGCCCGCGCGCGCTGGGCGACCGCCATCTCGCGTACCGCTCCAGCGTCGCGTCGTTGTCGACGACGACCGTCTCGGCCGACCCGTCCCGGCGCGTCGCGAGCACGCCGCAGTGCCCGTGGTCGGTGAACTCGTCGAGGCACGTGTCCGCCATGACGACGGGCGCGCGGCCCGTGGCCGACTCGACGTCGCGCGCGACCTCGCGGCTCAGCCGGATCGCGCGCTGCAGGATCCCGTCCTCGGCGTCCGCCTGGGTCCCCGTCGCGTCGCGGTGCTCCGGGATGCCGAACAGCATGACGCCGCCCACCCCCGCCTCGGCGGCCGCGCGGACCGCGTCCGCGAGCGTCGCCTCCGTGTGCTGCACGACCCCCGGCATCGACGAGATCGCGCGCGGCGTCTCCAGGCCCTCCTTGACGAAGAGCGGCAGCACCAGGTCGGCCGGGTGCAGGCGCGTCTCGCCGACGAGGCGGCGCAGCCGCCGGGTGCTGCGCAGCCGACGCGGCCGGTGGTGGCCGACGGGCAGGCCGGTGTGCGGGCTCGGGACGTTCACGAGGGGTCTCCTCCGGGGGTGGTGCCATGGGTGGGACCGTCGCCGGCGCCCGCCGGGGCGACGCGTGGCGCGGTCAGGACGGTGGTCAGGGCAGCGGCGAGCGCGGCGTCCGTCGGGCGGTCGGCGACCGCGTCGAGCCGCAGCCCGACGGCGCGCGCCGCCCGGGCGGTCGGGTCGCCGATCGCGACGGCCGCGACGTCGTCGCGCGGTCCGAGCTGGCGGGCGACCTCGCGCGCGACGCTGCCGGACGTGAGGACCACGGCGTCGACCGCGCCCGCGCGCCAGGCCTCGACGACCTCCGGGGCGAGGTCGTGCGCGACGGTGCGGTAGACGGTGACGACGTCCGGCGCGTACCCGAGGTCGCGCAGGCCGTCGGTCATGGTGGGGGCGGCGAGGTCGCCCTGGGGGAGCAGGACGCGGCTCGATGTGGTCGGGGCGGCGGCGGGTTGGCCGGAAGTGCTCGGGCTACCATCCGCGCCAGAACCGGCGCTCACTCCCGCTCTGCCGTCGGTGCCCGCCACGCCCTTCGCATCCTCCGGCCACCCCGCCGCCTCCGCTGCCGTCTCACCCGCCGACCGCCGCGCGTTCTCGGCGGGTGCGGCCGTTGCGGGCAGGGCGGTAAAGGCGGTCACCAGGCCGCGGGCGGAGTTCTCCGCCGGCTCGAGGGAGACCGTGACGCCCGCGCTCGAGGGCGCGGCGCGTCGCCGGACCGACGGCGGCCCAGCGGGCCGCGCGCGCCACGTCGGCCAGGGAGGTGCCGCGGCGTGCGGCGCTCGCGGCGAGCTCGTCGATCGCGTTGACGCTCGTGACGACCACCCAGGCGAAGCGGCCGTCGGCGAGCAGCGCGAGGGCGTCGTCGACCGGGGCGGTGTCCTCGACGGGTGCGCGCTCGATCGCGGGGCTGACGAGCACCTCGGCACCGGCGGCCCGCAGCTCCTGTGCGAGGGCCGCGGCGCGCTCGGGAGCCCGGGGGAGCAGGACGGTCCGGCCGGCGAGGGGCTCGTCCGCAGCGTCCGCTGCCCGGGCCGTGTCGTCGGCCGGGGCGGCGGAGGTGCCGGCGGAGGTGCCGGATGGGGCGGCCGGGAGGACGGGGGCCGGTCCGCGCGACGGGTCGCGCAGCGGGCCGGGCGTCATCCGGCGTCCCCGCGGAAGCCGCCGTCACGCAGGTGCTCGCGCGCCTTCTCCACGGCTCCGCGCGGCGGGGCGGGAGGGTGGGCGTCGGCCGGGGCGTCGGTGCCCGGTGCGGCCTCGGCGTCCGGTGCCCCGGCGCCCGGCAGCGTCGCCTCCGCGGCCTCGGCGGCGTCGGCGGTCGGTCCCAGCGGGGCGAGGTTCGCCGCGCCGTCGGCGAGGAGGGCGTCGGCCACGCGCCGGCCGAGCGCGAGCGCCACGTCGTCGCGGGCCGCCCGGCGGTCCGGGCCCGTCGAGGGGAGGGGGGCGCGCGCCGCGTGCGTGAGCTGCTCCGCGCCGTCGACGCGCGCCACGACGGCGGTGAGCCGCAGCTCGCCGTCCTCGGCCACCGCGTGGGCGCCGACCGGGGCGGCGCACCCGGCCTCGAGCCGGGCGAGCAGCGACCGCTCGGCGAGGACCGCGACCCGGGTGCCCTCGTGGTCGAGCGCGTCGAGCGCTCGGCGACCACCGGGTCGGCGAGGGACTCCGTGCGCACCTCGACGGCGAGCGCGCTGGCCGGGTGCGGGCGCCATCACGGTCGTGTCGATGACCTCGGTGACCTGGTCGAGGAGCCCGAGGCGGGCGAGGCCGGCGTACGCGAGGACGACGGCGTCGAGGTCGGCGTCCTCGCCGAGCGCGCGGCGCAGGCGGGTGCCGACGTTGCCGCGGATGTCGACGACGTCGAGGTCCGGCCGTACGGAGCGCAGCTGCGCGGCCCGGCGCGGGGAGCCGGTGCCGACGCGCGCGCCGCGCGGGAGCGTCGCGATCGTCCGCCCGTCGCGCGCGCACAGCGCGTCGCGGGGGTTCTCGCGCTCGGGGGTCACGACGGTCAGGCCCGGGGCCGGGGCCGTCGGGAGGTCCTTGAGGGAGTGGACCGCGACGTCGCAGCGCCCGTCGAGGAGGGCCTCGCGCAGCGCGGTGACGAACACGCCGGTGCCGCCCATCTGGGCCAGCGACCCGGTGAGCACGTCCCCCTCGGTGCGGATGCGCACGGTCTCGACCGGGCGTCCGGTCAGCTCCTGGAGGCGCCGCACGACGAGGCCTGTCTGGGTGGTCGCGAGGGCGCTGCCCCGGGTGCCGACGCGGAGGGTGGTGAGGGTGCTCGCCGTGGTGCTCACCCTCCCAGTGTCCTCCGAGCGTCCGCGATCTCGAAATGCGGGGCGCATTCCCGCGCAGGTGTGACGGCGTCGTGACGCGCGGTCACGTCGATTCCGACAATGTGTCACGACGCCATTTCCGAGCGCATTCCCGACGGCCCGCGGTAAGGATTGCCTCACACATTTCGCGCGCTTTCCTGCGCGTGCGCGACGACGGCCGCGAGACCGGTGCCGGCGATCCACCCACCCGTCACCGCGAGCCCCGGCACGTCGTCCACGCGACCGACGAAGGCCGCGACCTCCCGCCGGTACGCGGGCGTGGGCGGCGGCAGCGCGCCGTCCCACCGCGTCAGGAGGTGGCCGAGCACGCGCCCGTGCAGGTCGACGCCGAACAGGCGCGACGCGTCGGCCACCACCTGCGCCAGCTCCGGCTCGCTCTGCACGCCGATGCGCCCGTAGCTGAGGCGCACCACGTGGTGGCCGGGCCCGAGGGCCTCGCGCACCCGGGTGCGCAGCCACGGCCACTTCGCGGTCGCGTGGGTCATCGCCTTCGCCTCGACCTCGGGGCGGTGCGGCGCGCGCCCGCGTCGCGGTGCGGCGGGGCGACGAGCATCCCCGTACCGCGCGGGGCGTCGTCGAGCTCGGGCGCGCGCAGCAGGAGGGTCACGAGCCGCACGTCCGCGCCCGGCTCCGGGTCCGGCACGACGTCCGCCGGCCCGCCCACGAGCGGCCAGAGCTGGTCGACGAGCGCGGGCGTCGTGACGACGAGCCGCGGGGCGTGCAGCGGCGTCTCGCCGTGCGGGCCGACGGCGGTGACGCGCCACGCGTTCTCCACCCGCGCCAGCGCGACGACCTCGTGCCGCGTGCGGACGTCGGCCTGCGCCGCGAGGGCGTCGACGAGCCGGTGCACGCCACCGTCGATCCCCCGGACGGCCGAGCCGGCGGGCGCGAGCGCGCGCAGGGACGCGACGGCGCCGGCGAGCGAGCCCTCGCGCTCGAACGCGGCGCGCAGCCCGGGAGCGACGGCGTCGACGTCGAGCCGGTCGAGCGGGGCCGAGTGCACGCCCGTCGCGACGGGCGCGACCAGCCGCTCGGCGACGCGCGTGCCCATCCGCGAGCGGGCGAACGTCCCGAGGTCCGTGGTGTCCGCGAACCGAGGGGGGAGCACGCGGTCCAGGCTCGCGCGCAGCGACCCCAGGACACCGACCGCACGGCGCACGTCCGCCGCCCACGGGTGCGCCGGGATGCCGAGGACGCCGGCGCGCGGCAGCGGGAACGGGCGGCCGGCCGCGTAGCCCCACGCGGACGCGGGCGACGGCTCGACGACGTCCAGCCCCAGCGCGGCCACGAGCTCCGCGACCTGGGTGCCGCGCGCGGCGAACGACTCCGCCCCGACGTCGATCCGCACGCCGTCCAGCCCGGGCAGGGCCGCGCCGCGCACCGGCCCGCCGGGCACGTCCTGCGCCTCGAGCACGACGACGCGCAGCCCGCGCTCCCGCAGGGTCCGCGTCGCCGTCAGCCCGGCGACGCCCGCGCCGACGACGACCGCGTCCACGACCTCGACCCCGCCGCCCGGGGCGGGGTGCGTCGTGCCCGGTACCGCCGGCGCGCCGGTCACCGTGCGCCGCCCGCCGCCCCGGTGCCCTCGGGGGACGCGCCCGCCGGCGCGGTCGCGTGCACGAGCTCGACGACCCGCGTGAGCACCGTCGGGTCGGTGTCGGGCGGGACGCCGTGGCCGAGGTTGAGCACGTGCCCCGGCGCAGCCGCCCCGCGGCGCAGGACGTCGCGCACGTGCGCCTCGAGCACGTCCCACGGGGCCTGGAGCAGCGCCGGGTCGACGTTGCCCTGCAGCGGGACGACGGCGCGGGGCGCGTCGGCCCCCGGCGTGCCCGGGACGGCGGGCGCGGTGGCCGCGAGCGTCGCCGCCGCCTCGTCGAGGGGCGTGCGGTAGTCCACGCCCACGGCGACGTCCTGCACCCCGGCCGCGAGGACGGCGTCGCGCATCGCGGGCAGGAGGTGGCCCGTGCCGGTACCGAAGTGGACGACGGGGACCCCGAGGTCGGCGACGTGCGTGAGCGCGCGGGTCGACGCCCCTGCCGCCCCGGCGGAGTAGTCCGCGAGCGACAGCGAGCCCGCCCACGAGTCGAAGAGCTGGGCCGCGCTCGTGCCGGCGAGGACCTGGGCGCGCAGGAAGGTGCCGGTGAGGTCGGCCGCCCAGTCGACGAGGCGCTGCCACGTCTCGGGGTCGCCGCGCAGCAGGGCGCGCGCGGCGAGGTGGTCGCGCGACGGGCGGCCCTCGACGAGGTAGGCCGCGAGCGTGAACGGGGCGCCGGCGAAGCCGATGAGGGGGGTGGTGCCGAGGGCGTCGACGGTCGTCGCGACCGCCTCGGTGATCGGGGCGAGCGCCTCGGGCGTGATCTCGGACTCGACGAGACGCGCCACGTCGTCGCGCGTGCGGTAGGCCTGGCCCATGACGGGGCCGACGCCCGGCGCGATGTCGACCTCGACCCCGGCGAGGCGCAGCGGCACCACGATGTCGGAGAAGAAGATGCCCGCGTCGACGCCGTGGCGCCGCACGGGCTGCAGCGTGATCTCCGAGGCGAGGTCGGGGCGCAGGCACGAGTCGAGCATGCTCACGCCCTCGCGCGCCGCCCGGTACTCGGGCAGCGAGCGCCCGGCCTGGCGCATGAACCACACGGGTGTGATTTCCGGCCTTTCCCCGGTCGTCCCGGCGCGCAGCGCGCGCACGAGCGGGGATTGCGTCGTGCGGCCGTCCGCGAGCGGGTGCGTGGGCGCGAGTGAGGGGAATTTCACGATCGACAATTCTGCCCCTCGCGCGCGCCGATGGTTAAATCGAAGCACTGTGGCTCTTCTCTCCCTGACGGCCAGCCACCACGAGCTCGATCTCGACGCCCTCGAACGTCTCTCGACCGGCGCCCACTCGATCGGCGGCTCGGCGGTCGCGGCCTGCGACGTCATCTCGGGTGCGGTCGTCCTCGCGACGTGCAACCGCTTCGAGCTGTACCTCGACGTGGACGCCCCGCTCGACGGACCCGGGGTGCGCCACGCGACCGAGCACGTCGCGCGGCTCGTCGCGGAGGCGTCGGGGGTCGCGCCCGACGAGGCCGCCCGGTCCTTCCGCGCGCGCGCCGGCAGCGAGGTCGCCGAGCACCTGTTCTCCGTGGCCTCCGGCCTGGACTCGATGGTCGTGGGGGAGCGGGAGATCGCCGGCCAGGTGAAGCGCGCGCTCGAGACCGCGCACGCCGACGGGCTGACGTCCTCCACGCTCGAGCTGCTGTTCCAGACGGCGTCGCGCACGTCCAAGCGCGTGAGCACCGGCACGACGCTCGGCGGGGCCGGCCGGTCGGTCGTCGCGCTCGGGCTCGACCTCGCGTCCGCCGAGCTCCCGCCCTGGCACCAGGTCCGCACCGTGCTCATCGGCACCGGGTCGTACGCCGGGGCGAGCCTCGCCGCGCTGCGGGCGCTCGGCTGCGACGACGTGCGCGTCTACTCGCAGTCCGGCCGCGCCGAGGAGTTCGCGGCGGCGCGGGGCGCGGAGGCCGTCACCGACCTCGTGGGGGCGCTCGAGGACGCCGACCTCGTCGTGTCGTGCAGCGGGGCCCGCGGGCGCGTCGTCGCGGTGCCGGGCGAGGGCGTGCACCGCGAGCAGGCCATCGAGCACGTTCTCGACGCCGCGTCCGTCGTCCGGGCGCGCGAGCGGGCCGCTGTCGCGGCCGGCGACGAGCCCGAGGCGCGGCCGATGGTCGTGCTCGACCTCGCGCTGCACCGCGACGTCGACCCGCACGTCGCCGACGTCGAGGGCGTGCTGCTCTACGACCTCGGGACGCTCGCGGCGCACTCGCCCGCGATCGCGTCGGACCTCGTGGCGCACGCCCGGGGGATCGTCGACGACGCGGCGCGCGAGTTCGAGGAGACCCGGCTCGGGCGGGCGGCGGACGCCGCCGTCGTGGCCCTGCTCGCCGACGCCGAGCGCCGCATCCGCGCCGAGGTGGACGACGTCGTCGCGCTGCGCCGGGCGGACGGGGACGACCCGGACGACGCCGAGGTGGAGGAGCTGGCGCGCGGCGTGCGCCGCCGCGTGCACGCCGACCTGCACCGGGCGATCGTCGCGGCACGGGCGAGCGCCGTCGAGGAGTCGCGCGCCGCCGAGCGCTCGGTCGTCGAGGACGCGGAGGCGATGATCGCGGAGGCCGACGCGAGGTCCGCTGACGCGCGCCCCCGGGCGACGGTAGCCTCGCTCGTCGTGACGACGACGGACGTGATCGGCAGCGGCAGCGCCACCCGGCGCCTCGGCGTGCTGGACATCGGCTCGAACACGGTCCACCTCGCGGTGGTCGACGCCGCCTCCGGCGCGCGCCCCGTGCAGGCCGCGGGCGCACGCACGGTCGTGCGGATCATGCGGTACCTGCAGCCCGACGGTTCCCTCTCGGCCGAGGGCGTCGCGGCGATGCTCGACGCGGTCGACGCCGCGATGGCCCTGGCCCGGGAGTCGGACGTCGACGAGATGCTGCCGATGGCGACGTCCGCGCTGCGCGAGGCGACGAACGGTCCCGACGTCCTGGCCGCGATCGCCGAGCGCGTCGGCCGCCCGGTCCAGGTGCTCTCGGGCGAGGAGGAGGCGCGCCTGACGTTCCTCGCCGCGCGCCGCTGGCACGGCTGGGCGGCGGGACGGCTGCTCGTCCTCGACATCGGCGGCGGCTCGCTCGAGATCGCGTCAGGCGTCGACGAGGAGCCCGACCTCGCGGCGTCGGCCCCGCTCGGCGCGGGTCGCATGACGATGGCGTTCCTCCCGGGCGACCCGCCCGACCCGGCGGACGTCGACGCCCTGCGCGAGCACGTGCGCGCGACGCTCGCCCCGACCGTCGCGGCGTTCGAGCGGCTGCCCCGGCCCGACCACGTCGTCGCGACGTCGAAGACGTTCCGGTCCCTCGCCCGCCTCGCGGGGATGCAGCACGAGGTCGTCGGGCCGGACGAGCGGTGGCGGATGCGGCGCTCGCAGCTCGCGGACTGGGTGCCGCGCCTCGCGCGGCTCACCGCCGAGGGGCGGACCGCCCTGCCGGGGGTCACGCCCGAGCGGACGGTCCAGATCGTCGCCGGTGGCGTCGTCGCGGTCGAGACGATGCGTGCCCTCGGCGTCGACGAGCTCGAGATCTGCCCCTGGGCGCTGCGCGAGGGCGCGATCCTGCGCCGGCTCGACCACATCTGAGCGCTCGCCCGCCGCTCAGCGCCTCCAGGCGGGCGGGTCCGAGCCCCAGGCGTGCGCGGGGGCGGGGTGGTCGTCGACGGCCTCGTCCCCGAGGTGGTCGAGCGCGGGGCGTGCCGTGGTCACCGTGGTGGTACGCCCGTCCACGCTCACGTCGTGCCCGACGACGCAGTGCGCCCCGGGCGGTGTCGGCGGCGCGTGCGCGGGGTCGCGTCCGGGGGCCGCGAGCAGCGCGGTCGCGGTGCGGGCGAGGACGCCGTCGACGTCGCGCCCGCGCCCGTCCGTGGCCCGGTCGGCGAGCGCGTCGACCACGGCGGCCGTGACGAGGTACCCGGTCGCGTGGTCGAGCGCCTGCGCGGGCAGCGCGCCGGGCGTCACGGACCCCGGCGGGCCGTCCGTCCCGTCGCGCGAGCCCTCGACGAGCGCGATGCCGGTCGCGGCCTGCACGATGGAGTCGAACCCGCGCCTGTCCTGCCACGGGCCGTCGTCCCACGCGGCGACGCGGGCGCGGACGACCCCGGGCGGCGTCCGGAGCCCGAGCCGCTCGAGCGAGCCGGGCCGGTAGCCGGTGACGAGCACGTCGGCCGCGTCGAGCAGTTCCTGCGCCCGGTCGAGGTCGCCGCGGTCGCGCAGGTCGAGCAGCGTGGATCGCTTGCCCTGCCCCGAGTCGAGGTGCTGCCAGCCGATCTCCGGCAGGTGCGGCGGGTCCACCCGCAGCACGTCGGCGCCGAGCAGGGCGAGGGTGCGCGTCGCGACCGGGCCCGCGATGACACGCGTCAGGTCGAGCACGCGCACCCCGTCGAGCGGTCGGCGCGCCCGGGCGAGGGGGCGGTGGGCGGCGGCGTCGTCGCGAGCACGGGTCCGCACCGGGTCCGCCGACCCGGCGCCGCGGCCGGGTGCGGCGTCCCACCCGTCCTCGGTGCGGACCCGCACGGCGACCGCGCCGGCCTCGGCCGCGGCGTCCTCGACGTCCTGCGCGGTCCGCTCCTCCAGGCGCGCGGCGAGGTCGTCGCGGGACGCGTTCCCGGGTAGGCCGAGCAGGTCGAGCAGCCGCGCGCGGTGGTGCGGGTAGTTCGCGTGCGTGCGCACCCAGCCGTCCGCGGCACGGAAGAAGCCCGACATCGGCGCGAAGCCGTCGACCGGTTCGCCGTCGAGACGCAGGAGGCGGTCGCTCGTGAACGCGGCGGCGACGCGCTCCGGGTCGGGCGCCGGGCCGACGTCGTACCCGCCGGCGCGCGCCGCGGCCTCCTGGACCGCCCGCACGGACGACACGGCGAGGTCGAGGACCGGCAGCGTGGCGGCGAGGTACCCGTCAGGGCGAGGTGTCGGCGTGCTCACCTCGCCGACGGTACCGACGCCGGGACGACCCGGCAGCAGGGCGCGGCCGGACGGCTCGGCCGGCACGGGCAGGATGGCTCGGCCGGCACGGGCGGGCGGCTCAGCCGACGAGCACGTCCGCGAGGCGGTCCAGGACGATGCGGCCCGCGGGCGGCACGCGGCCGGCGTCGGCCGGGGTGAGCCATGCGAGCTCGGCGATCTCCGCGCTCGGCGCCGGTTCCGGCGAGCCGGGGCGAGGCTCGGCCTCCATGCAGTGCATCCGCACGAGACGCCCGCCGAGCCCGTGGCCCGGTGCCTCGGCCACGAAGCCGGGGCGGACCGTCGCGGGGTCGAGCAGCACGCCCAGCTCCTCGCGGATCTCGCGGACCAGCGCCTCGGCGTCGGACTCGCCGTGCTCGACCTTGCCGCCGGGCATGAAGAACCGGTCCTTGCCCGTGCTGCGCACGGTGAGCAGCCGTCCGTCACGCACGTGCACCCACCCGACGGTGCGCAGCGGCTCCTCCGCGGCAGCGAGGTCGGAGGCGGTGCGGGGGCCGGGCGTCGGGAGGGCAGCGGGAGCGTCGTCGCGGGTCACGCGTCGATGGTGCCACGTCGGGCGGCGGGCACCCCGTCCGTGCAGCTACTCCGCGACGCCGGTCCCCAGCACCTGGCCGTCCGCGTCGAGGGCCTCGACCGCGACGTACGCCGCGTCCTCGGGCACCGGCGCCAGCGCGGTCTCGAAGCCGTCGCGCGGGACCTCGGCGACGGGCTCGGCATCGGCCTCCGAGGAGCCGGCGACGAGGCGCCACGTCGCGACCTCGGTGGCGCCGTTCCAGCTCGCGTACGCGGTGCCGCCCTCGATGACGACGAGCGGTGGGTCGGCCGGCGTGCCCACCCAGTCGTCGAAGCGGTACGCGCGGTAGGACTCGCCCGCCTCGAACGGGAACTCGCGCACGAGGGTGCCGTCGGCGGTGAACTCGCTCGTCAGGCGCGCGTCGCCCCAGCCGATGACGACGTTGCCGTCGTCGAGCACCTGGAGGTTCCCCTGGCTGCCCGCGATGAGCGTCGGGTCCGTCGGCAGCCACTCCTGGGCCACCGTCGCGGTCATCGCGTCGGTGTCGAGAGCGAGACGCAGACCGCGTGAGCGCTCGCCGACCGGCGGGTCGCCCTGGTTGTCGAACAGGGTGAGCGTGCCGTCCTCGTGCATCTGCGCGTCGTGCTGCCACGCGAACTGGGCGCCGGTGCCGTCGTCGGGCCCCTCCATGTCGAAGTCGCTCGCCGTCCCGCCGAGCACCCACGCGACGTCGCCGGTGGTGCGGTCGATCCGGTACACGGCGTGCGTGTTGCGGGCCGAGACGAGGACGTCGCCGTCGGGGGTGAGGTTCGCGCTGTTGATGTGGAACCAGTCGAAGGGGTCGTCCTCCGCACCCTTCGGCGCGTCCGGGTCGGCGTCGGGGGACGTCTTCGTGTCGGTGAGGTCCACGTGGTCGGACGCGCGCCACTCGAACAGCACGTCGCCCGTCTCGACGTCGACCTCCTGGACGACGTTCTCCCACGTCCAGCCGTCCTCCGGGCCGCCGACGGGGGTCAGGTCGGTCTGCTCGGCGACGTAGGCCAGGAGCAGCATCGTGCCGTCGGGGGTGATCGTGGCGTCGTGCATGTCGGCGTTGCCGGGCTCGATGTCCCCGCCGGTCGTCACGCGCGTGATCTCGCGGTAGCTCGAGTCGAGCACGACGATGTCGCCGAACCCGTGCCCCACGAAGTCCGACTGCCCCACGTAGTAGGTGATGACCTGCTCGCCGTCGAGCTCCTGGACCCGCACGTCGTACGCAGGCGTGTCGTCGGGCGAGATCCACACGGGCTCGCCCTCGCCGTCGACGAACAGCGCCCCCTTCTTCGGCGCCTCGCTTCGCTTCGGCCCGAGCACGTAGAGCGCGTCCTCGGCGTCGTCCGTCGCGGCCGGGCCCTGCGTGACGGGCAGCACCGGCGCGACGAGCCCGGTGGAGCGGAACGTGTGCACCGCGGGAGGGGTCGTCTCCGACTCGGTGGGCTCGGCGTCGTCCTGCGACCCCGTGCATCCCGCGACGACGAGCGCCGTCGCGACGAGGCCGACGGCCGCCCGCATGCTGACCCGAGTGCCGTGCATGGCACGAGACTGCCGCAACTCCGCGGGTGACGCACCCGAGAACGCACGCGCGGACGCACGCCGCCGTGGGGCGACCCGCTCGCGGTCGAGCACGACCCGGCGCGCGGCCGAGAACGACGGTGCGCGCGGCCGAGAACGACATTGATGACGGAATCCGCGGGATAACGACACCAATCTCGTGCTCGGCGTCATCGGCGCGCCGTCGCAGATAGGTTCGTGGCGAGGGTATGGTCTCGGGCATGGTATCGAGACCTCTGCAGGAACCGGCGTTCCTCATCCTCTCCGCGCTCGCACGCGAGCCGCTGCACGGGTACGGGATCGCGCAGGACGTCGAGGCGAGCTCGGACGGGCGCATCACGCTCCGGGCCGGGACGCTCTACGGCGCGATCGACCGCCTCGTCGCCGCCGGCCTCGTCGAGGTCGACCACGAGGAGGTCGTCGACTCGCGCCTGCGCCGCTACTACCGGCTCACCGCCGAGGGCGGCAGCCGCCTCGCCGCCGAGGCCGAGCGCGCCGAGGCCCAGGCGCGGAGGGCGCTCGAGCGGTTGGCGTCGCGCACGTCCGGGCGCTCGCCGGGCGCAGCTGTCCGGCCGGTGGGCGGCGCGGTCGACGGCGGGGTGGTCCCGGCATGAGCGGCGTCGACGACCGCGCCGGTGCCGTGGACGGCCCCGCGACGGCACCCGAGGCCGGGGAGCTCCCCGTCGCCCCGGTGCTGGTCCGCGACTACCGGAGGCTCCTGCGGCTCTTCCCGTACACGTACCGGCGCGAGCACGAGGCGGAGATGCTCGGCCACCTCCTCGACGGCGCGGCGCCGGGGCAGGCGCGCCCGTCACGCGCCGAGCGGTGGGACCTGCTGCGTGCTGCCGCCCGCGAGTGGCTCTTCGCCCCGCTCGGCTCGACGGCGCGGCAGCGCCGCGACGGGAGCGGGGTGCTGCTCGTCGTGCTCATGCTGCTCCTCGCGGTCCAGGCCGCGCGTGAGCTGTCCGCCACGATGCTGTTCCTGGGCAACGAGAGTCGTCACGAGGCCCTGGGGATCGCCGGCGAACCGCTCTGGATCGGGGTCAACGCCCTGATCTCGGCGCCGCTCGCCCCCGCGTGGCTCGCGTGGGGTCTCTGCGTCGGTTCGCTCGCCGTCGGGCTCTCGAGGACGGGGGCGGCGCTCGCCGTCGTCGCGGCGGTCGCCGGAGCCTTCGCAGTCGGGGGCCTCGTCGTCGCCGAGCGGACGTACCTGGCGTACGTGACCGCGGGATGGGTCCTCGCTCTCGCCGCCTTCGCGCTCGTCGTCGGGGACCGCGCGCGACTGGAGGTGCGCGTGATGACGCTGCGCGCCGTCACCGTGACGGTGTTCTCGGCCGCCGTCGCGGTCGGCCTCCACGCACTCGCCGCGCCGACCGGAGACAGTCTCTGGGCGAGCTCGATCCTCGTGGGGAACGTCTCCTGGACGCTCCCGGGCCTGCTCCGCCCCGCGTTCGTCGTGCTCGGGGCCATGCTCCTGTGGGAGCGCACGCGCCAGTCCGTCCCCGCGCTCACCGGCGTCGCCACCGCGCTGTTCCTCGGCCGCGAGCCGTTCTTCTGGTCCGAGGGCCTCTGGATCGAGCCCGTCCACCTCGGAGACGTCCTTGCGCTGCTCGGGGTCTCGCTCGCCGCGACGGCGGCCACCCGATGGGTGGTCAACCGGCTGGGCGAGCTGAAGGCGCCCGGGCCTCGCACCGCGCCGTTCTCGCCGCGACGGGCGGCATCGCCGGGCCTCGCGAGCCACGCCCCGGCGAGCCGACCGCCGTCTGAGGCCGCGCCGTCGGGCACCCCGAGAGCGGGTGGGCCTCCGGCATCGGGTTGTCGCTCGCCGTCGACCACGACCGTGCTCGCCCACGAGAACGGGGTTGGTGTCGTTATCCGCCGGATAACGACACCAACCCCGTGTTCGGCGGCGCGGGGGCCAGCCGTCAGGCAGGTGGTCCGCCACGAGGCGCTCGGCGAGGCCCGTGTAGGTCGCGGGGGTGAGGTCGGCGAGGCGCTGGGCGACGTCGTCGGGCAGGCCGAGGCCGGCGACGAACTCCCGCAGCCGCACAGCGTCGACCCGCTGCCCGCGCGTGAGCTCCTTGAGGCGCTCGTAAGGGTTCTCCATGCCGGGCACGCCCGCCACGGAGGCGGCGCGCATCGCGGACTGGATGGGCTCGCCGAGCACCTCCCAGTTCTCGTCGAGGTCGGCCGCCATGAGGTCGGCGTTCGCGGCGAGGGCGGCGAGGCCGCGGCGCACGTTGTCGATCGCGAGCAGCGAGTGGCCGAACGCGGGGCCGATGTTGCGCTGCGTCGTCGAGTCGGTGAGGTCGCGCTGGAGGCGCGAGGTGACGAGCGTCGCGCCGAGCGTGTCGAGGAGCGAGCACGAGATCTCGAGGTTCGCCTCGGCGTTCTCGAAGCGGATCGGGTTGATCTTGTGCGGCATGGTCGACGACCCCGTCGCGCCGGCACGGGGATCTGCGTGAAGAAGCCCAGCGAGATGTACGTCCACACGTCGGTGGCGAGGTTGTGCAGCACGCGGTTGAACCGCGCGACGTCGGCGTAGAGCTCGGCCTGCCAGTCGTGCGACTCGATCTGCGTGGTCAGCGGGTTCCACGTGAGGCCGAGGCCCTCGACGAAGTGCTTCGAGACCGACGGCCAGTCGACGCCCGGGACGGCGACGGTGTGTGCGCCGTAGGTGCCCGTCGCGCCGTTGAGCTTGCCCAGGTACTCGGCGGCGCCGATGCGGCGGAGCTGGCGGCGCAGGCGGTGCGCGAGCACGGCCAGCTCCTTGCCGAGCGTCGTCGGCGTCGCGGGCTGGCCGTGGGTGCGGCTCAGCAGCGGGACGGCCGCGTGCTCGCGCGCCATGTCCGCGAGCTGGTCGGCGAGCGCGGTCGCGGCGGGCAGCCACACC
This sequence comes from Cellulosimicrobium sp. CUA-896, assembly GCF_001942335.1. GTDB lineage: Bacteria > Actinomycetota > Actinomycetes > Actinomycetales > Cellulomonadaceae > Cellulosimicrobium. The sequence goes on from NZ_MKKH01000006.1 coordinate 53,230, forward strand.
TGCTCGACGGCGCCGCGCACCATGAGCGCGTACGACAGGTTGTTGACGTCCTCGCTCGTGCACGCGAAGTGGACGAGCTCGCCGACGCCGGGGAGCACGGTGTCCGCGCCGAGCGACTCCGGCGCCGTCGCCAGCCGACGCTTGACGAAGTACTCGACGGCCTTGACGTCGTGCACCGTCTCGCGCTCGATCGCGCCGAGCTCGGCGATCTCCTCGCCGCCGAACGCCGCGGGGATCTGCCGCAGGTACGCGACCTCTGCCTCGGACAGCTGCGGGGCGCCGGGGACGACCGGCCGGACCGCGTTCTCGTCGACGGCCTGCACGCCGTTGCACAGCGTGATCAGCCACTCGACCTCGACGTGGATGCGCTCGCGGTTGAGCGCGGCCTCGCTGAGGTGGTCCACGAGCGGGGCGACGGCGCCCCGGTAGCGGCCGTCGAGCGGGCCGAGCGCGATGGGCGGCGTGACCTCGGCGAGGCTCGCGCGAGCAGGGCTGTGGGCGGCGGAGTTCTCGGGCACGGCCCCGATTCTCCCACGCGGCCCCGCTGCCGTCCGGGGACCGGGACGACTGCCAGGGCGAGCCCGGTCGAGGTGGCCATGCGCGCGGCCGGGTCACGCGGCCTGCACGTGCACAGCCCCGGGAGCGGGCGGTCCCGTCCACACCGGACCGCCCGTGGCGGGTGCCCGCCCCCGCCGGGTTCCTACCGTGCCCGCATGAGCTCCTCGAACGGCGCGCCACCGGCGTGCCTCGTCCCGCTCGCGGGATCGGTCGCCGACCCCACGCCCTCCCTGCGCGCCGTCGGGGAGGCCGTCGCCGCGGCGCGGTGGCGCGTCGACGGCGCGCGCTCGCTCGGGTGGGCCGGTGCGGCGGCGGAGGGGTACGGCCGCGTCCTCGACGACGCCGTGGCTCGCGCCGTGGCGGCGGGTGCCCTCGCGCAGGACGCGATCGTGGCCGCCGACCGCTGGCTGCGCGCCCTCGACGCGGAGCACGCGCGCGCCGTCGCGGCGGGGGAGCGGGCGTGGTGAGCCGCCCGCCGGACCCCACGGCGACGGTGAGCGTCACGGGCGGGACCGTCGCCGCCGTCGACACGGAGGCGATCCTCGCCCAGGCCGGCGTCGTGCGGTCCGCGGCCGACCTCGTCGGCGAGGCGCGGGCGGCGTGCGGCGCCGCACGCCGGCGGGTCGGGGGCGCGCGGTGGGCGGACGCGGGGCCCTTGTCCGCCGGGACGTCCGGCTCCGCGTCGTTCGCGACGGGGCTCCCGGGGACGACGTGGGCGGTCGCGCGCGAGCACGCCGTGGTCCTCGAGTCCCTCGACGTGCTCGACGCCGCGCTCGCCGACCTCGAGGCGCGGCTCGACGACCTCGCTCTGCGGACGGTGAAGGCCTCCGGGACGTACGCCGCCGCCGAGTCGGCCGCGTGGCAGGTGCTCGGCGCGGTCGCCGACATCCCGGTCGTCGGGCTCGTGGCGGCCGTCCTCGTCGGCGAGGCGGCGTTCCTCGCGGGGGCGCTCACCGGCGACGGGCTCGCGTGGGACCGGATCGTCACGGGCGGCGGGCCGATGCACGAGCGGGCCGTCGGGTCCACCGGCGCGCTGCTCGGCCTCCTCGACCCCGACCGCGACCTGTCCGCCGCCCCGACGGCGGCGAACGCGGCCGCCGTCCTGCGTGGCCTCGCCGGCGGCTGGCGCGGGCTCTTCCGCGACGGCGTCCGGCTGGAACGGCTGGGGCCCGAGCGCTCGCCCGACGCCGCGCTGATGCCGCCCCGCGCGACGCGCAGGACCTGCTGCGGCGGATCGACGTCGTGTCCGGCGGGAGTGAGGACAACCCGGTGCCGCACTCGACGATCGGGCTCGAGAAGATCGTGCACGACGACGGGCGAGCCACCTGGTGGTGACCATCCCGGGCACCCAGCTCGGCCGGTGGGGCACGCCGTTCTCCATGACGTCGAACTACGGGCTCGTCGCCGCCGAGCGTGGCGGGGCGGCCGAGGTCGCGGCCGCGGCCGACAGCGCCGCCCTGGTGCTCGCCGCGCTCGAGGACGCCGCGGTGGACGCCGACGACGAGGTGGTGCTCGTGGGCCACAGCCAGGGCGGCATGGTCGCCGCGGCCGTCGCCGCGGCGACGGCGGGTCCGGCGGCGACCGCCGCGGGCCGAGGTGGCGCGGGCGCAGGCGGCGCGGGCTCGGGCGGCGGCGTGGCACTGGGGGACGTGCCGCGGTACCGCGTGACGCACGTGGTGACCGCCGGGGCGCCGGTCGGCGGGCTGCCCCTGCCCCCATCCGTGCTCGGTACGCACGTCGAGAACCGGCAGGAGGGCGTGTCGAGCCTGGACGGGCGGCCCAATCCCGACGGTCCCTACCAGGTCACCGTGACGCGCGACCACGACGTCGGCGGCGACGGCGACCCGGGCGCGTCCCGCACGGCGTCGGGTTCCACGTGCAGGCGCTCGCCGACGCGGAGGCGATCGGGCACCCCGGGCTGGGCGCGCACCTCGAGGCGCTGGAGCGGTCGCTCGACGGCCGTCGCGTGGAGACGCGGTACTACCAGGGCACGCTCGAGCTCGACGTGGAGGCGGTGGCGGACCGTGTCGCGGACATCGGTGCGCCGGGGGTGACGGACGCGGGCGACCTCGTGCGGCGGGCTCTCCTGCCGGGCGGGGTCGGTGGCTCCACGGTGGTCGCGCCCGGGCCGGACGGCGGCACGACGGAACGCGTGCGGTGAGCGGTGGAGCGGGCCGCGCCGGGGCGGGTCAGCGCTTGTCGCGTCCCGGCACCACGGCGGAGACCAGGAAGTTGATGACCGCGATGATGAGCGCGGCGAGCAGCGCCCACCAGAACCCGCCGATGATGCGGATGCCCCAGTCGGTCTGCTCCGTGATCCACGCCGTGAGCATGAGCATGAGCGCGTTGACGACCAGCGAGAACAGCCCGAGCGTGAGGATGTAGAGCGGGATCGACAGGACCTGCACGATCGGCTTCACGACCGCGTTGACGAGCGAGTAGATCAGCGCCACGACGAGGACGATGACGAGCCTCCCGCCGGGCGTGTCGGAGCCGACGATCTGAAAGTGCTCGTCGATGAACAGGCTCGTGAGCCAGATCGCGAGGCCGGTGACGAGGACGCGGACGACGAAGCTCATACCGGGCATCCTGCCATCGGGCCGTCGTGCGCACGATCCGGGCAGCCCGGGCCGACGGGGGCGTGTCATCGGCCCACGGCCACTTCTGGCGGTCACGCAGCAGAACCTGATCACCTGTCGACAGAGACGCGCGTCGCCCCTAGGCTGCAGAACGTCCCGACGGCGCGGTCGGTCCCGACGAAGGAGTCGTCCATGGCTGAGTCCCCCGTCCGACGTCCGCTGGCCCTCGCCGTGACGGGGGCGCTGCTCCTGTCCGGTGCGGCCCTGCCCGCCTCCGCCGCGGTCCCCGACCCGGAGGTGATCGGCCCCGTCCCCGCGACGACGGCGCTCGGCGACCCGGCGCACGGCTACCCGTTCCTCGCGACCGACTACGACCTCGCCGGGCACGGCTACGTGGAGGAGGAGTTCTTCCTGGAGGGCGAGGCGACGCGGTACCAGGCCGACGGCGTCACCGACGCGACCGTCCTCAGCACGGGGCACGACTACCGCACCCGCATCGTGGTGCGACGGCCGGTCGACCCCGACGCGTTCAACGGGACCGTGATCGCCGAGTGGTACAACGTCTCCAACCAGTGGGACCAGGAGGTCGACTGGTTCCAGACGCACGAGCACCTCGTGCGTGAGGGCTACGCGTGGGTCGGCGTCTCGGCGCAGCGCGCGGGCGTGCACTCCACGACGGGCCTGCGCGCGTGGAGCCCCGAGCGCTACGGCGCGCTCGACCTCACCGACGGCGGCACCGTCACCGACGACTCCCTGTCGTACGACGTCTTCAGCCAGGCCGTCGAGGCGGTGCGCGACCCCGAGGGCACGGCACCGCTCGGGCCGCTCGACGCCGAGCGCGTCGTCGCGACCGGGCACTCCCAGTCGGCGGGTCGTCTGCGGACCTACGTCAACTCGGTCGACCCGCTCGCCGACGTGGTGGACGCGGTCGTGCTTCACGGCGGGGGCGCGTCGATCCGCGACGACATCGACACGCCCGTGTTCAAGCTGAACAGCGAGACCGACGTCGCGATCAACCTCCTCGGGGCCGCGGAGCGTCAGCCCGACACCGACCTGCTGCGCACGTGGGAGGTCGCGGGCGCTCCCACGGCGACTGGAAGCTCATCACGGACTACGGGCGCCTGCGCATCCGGGACGTCGGGTCGGCGCCCGGTGGCTACCCCGGCACGCCGCAGACGTGCGAGCAGCCCTCGGGCTCGCGGGTGCCGCAGCACCTGGTCCAGGGCGCCGTGTACGACCACGTCGCCGCGTGGGTGGCCGAGGGCACGGCCCCGCCGGCGGCGTCGCCGATCGCGCTGACGGACGACACGCCCCCCACGGTGGCGCGCGACGAGCTCGGCCTCGGCCTCGGCGGCATCCGCCTCGCCCAGCAGGACGTGCCCTTCCGGATCAACTCCGGCCTCAACGCCGGGCCCGGCTTCTGCTTCCTCGACGGCGGGTCCACGCCCGTCGACGACGCCACGCTCGCCGACTGGTACCCGGACCCGCAGACCTACGCGGACGAGGTCGTCGCCACCACGCGCGCGGCGCTCGACGCGGGCCACGTGATCGACGACGTCGCCGCCGACCCGTCCTGGTACACCGACGTGATCGAGCTCGTGGGCGACCGCGTCGCCGCCGGGACGATCGATGCCGCGGTCGCGGAGCAGGTCCAGGACCGCGTGCGGCAGGCCCTCGACGCCGCCGACGCGGGCGACTGGGAGGCGGCCGACGGGTTCGTCGCCCAGGCGCAGCACCTCGGCGAGACCGAGATCGAGGACGCCGACGCGGCGGCGAGCGTCGTCCGCGCCACCCTGGCCGTGCGCGGGATCCTCGAGCTGACCGCCGGTGCCGACGACCTCGCCGTGTCCGCCGCGGCCGAGGCGCGCTGCCTCGGCGGCAAGGTCTACCTGGCCGTGCGGGCCACGAACGACGACACCGTGCCGGCCGACGTCACGCTGACCACGCCGTTCGGCTCCCGGACGCTGACCGGCGTCGAGCCGGGGGGCGCCGCGTACCACGCGTTCGCCGCGCGGGCGACGACGGTCGACGCGGGCAGCGCCCAGGCGTCCGCGGCGGGCGGCGACCGCTCCACCACGGCCGACGCCGCCTACGACGCGCTGGCCTGCGGCTGAGGTCGCGCGGCCCCGCGTCCGCCACGTGCCGTCACCGGCACGTGCCGCCGGACGCGGGGTCCGCGCCCCGGCGCGCGGTGGCATGATCGAGGACCGTGGCCCACGAACCCCGCGTCCCCCTGCGTCCTGCCGTCGCCGCCCTGCCGGCCTACGTCCCCGGCGCGCGCGTCGCCCCGGGCGCCGCGGCGTTCAAGCTCTCGTCGAACGAGAACCCGTACCCGCCGCTGCCGTCGGTGGTCGCCGCCATCGCGGACGCCGCCGCGGACGCAACCGCTACCCGGACATGTACGCGACCGAGCTCGTCGAGGCGCTCGCGGACGACCTCGGCGTCACGCCCGCCGAGGTGGTCGTGGGCAACGGCTCGGTGGCGGTGCTGGCGCACGTGCTGCAGACCGTCGTCGAACCGGGCGACGAGGTCGTCTACCCGTGGCGCTCGTTCGAGGCCTACCCCATCGCCGTCGCCGTCGCGGGCGGCACGTCCGTCCAGGTCCCGCTGCAGACCGGGGCGGGCCTCGGCCGGCTCGACCTGCCCGCACTGGCCGCCGCCGTCACCGAGCGCACCCGCGTCGTGATGGTCTGCACCCCCAACAACCCCACCGGCCCGGTCGTGCACCGCGACGAGCTCGACGCGTTCCTCGCGGCGATCCCCTCGGACGTGCTCGTCGTGCTCGACGAGGCCTACCTCGAGTTCGTCCGCGACCCGGAGGCGCCCGACGGGCTCGCCGTCTACGCCCGGCACCCGAACGTCGTGCTGCTGCGGACGTTCTCGAAGGCGTACGGGCTCGCGGGCCTGCGCGTCGGCTACGCGGTCGCGCGCCCGCGGCTCGCGGCCGGGGTCCGCGCCGTGTCCACACCGTTCGGCGTGTCGCACGTCGCCCAGCGCGCCGCGCTCGCGTCCCTCGGTGCGCGCGACGAGCTGCTCGCCCGTGTGGAGCACCTCGTCGCCGACCGGACCCGGCTCGTCACGGGACTGCGCGACCAGGGCTGGGAGATCCCGGAGACGCAGGCGAACTTCGTCTGGTTCGACCTGGGCGAGCGGACGGTGCAGCGGGCCGAGGAGGCCCGCGCCGCGGGTGCGGTCGTGCGCCCGTTCGCGGGCGAGGGGCTGCGCGTGAGCGTCGGCGAGCCGGAGGCGACGGACCTGTTCCTGCGCGTGAGCGCGACGTGGCGCTGACGGCTCAGAGCTGACGCCGCACGCCCGCCTCGCGGGCCAGCCCTCTGAGCGCGCTGTCGAGGTCGCCGGTGTCGGCGTCCTGCCCGGACCCGCGGCGCAGCACGGGCAGCACGGGCGTGCCCGCCCCTTCCAGCTCGAGCGCGAGCGCCGCGTAGAGCGCCGCGACGGCCAGGGTCAGCCCGACGACGCCTGCCGCCGTGAGCCACCCCGGGGCCCCCGTGATCTCGGCGACGCCGGTGACGGCGAACCGCAGCGCGGTCAGTCCCATGACGCCCGCCGCGACGAGCTTGCCGGTCGAGGCCGCCGCCGCGGGCACGAGCATCACCGCCGCCGAGGCGACGAGCAGGACGCCGAGGCCGGGGCTCGACGCCCCCGGGGGCGTGACGAGCGTCGCGGTTCCCGCCGCCGCCCAGGTCCCCGCCAGGATCGCCGTGCCCGTCCCGGCGACCGGGTCCCGGGCCAGGAACCCGTACACCGCCGCGAGGAGCTGCGCCGGGACGGTGATGGCGAGCACCCCGAGCGCCACGACCCGTCCCTCGGACGGCGGCAGCCACCCGAGCTGGAGCGCGGCGAAGGCGGTCGTGGCCACGGCCAGTCCGAGGAACCCGAGCGGCAGCGGGCTGCCGATCGGGCGCACGACGATGCGCGTGACGTCGGTCGGTGCGGCGGAGCTCGCCGCGGGGGTGCTCGAGGTGTCGTTGTGCGTCATCGTCCTCTCCGGTCCCGGGTGCTCGTCGGCCGACGAGGCCTCTCCACGCAACGACGGCGGGCCGGACCTCGCAAGCGCCCGGTGCGGCGCGCGAGACGAAGCCACGCGTTGGAGGTTCCCTCCAAAGCGTCGCGGGGGACGTTGGTCGAGACGCCGGGGGCTCTCCCTACGGACTCGTAGCCTACGCTTGCGTAGGCTACGGAGACGTAGGTTCCGACGGCGCCCGCTCACCCGGGCGCACCTGCCCCCGAGCGGCTCGGCGCCCTGCCGGGCCGTACCGAAGGAGAATCGCGTGACGGACCACGAGGCGAGAGAACCTGCCCGGGACGCAGCGAGCACGCCCCCGGACCTCCCGGACGTGACCGGGGGGCCCGACGACGCCCCCCTCCTCCAGCTCGTGACCCCGGCGGGGGCGCGGGTGACCACGCCCGAGACCGACGCCTACCGCGACCGCGTCGCCCACCTCGACGCCGCGGCCCTGCGCGGCCTGTGGCGCGACATGGTGCTCACGCGTCGCTTCGACGACGAGGCGACCTCGTTGCAGCGCCAGGGCGAGCTCGGGCTCTACGCCCAGGCGAAGGGCCAGGAGGCCGCGCAGATCGGTTCCGGCCGCGCCCTCGCCGCGCAGGACTACGTCTTCCCGTCCTACCGCGAGCACGGCATCTCCCACGTGCGCGGCATCGACCCGACGGCACGCCTGCGGCTGTTCCGCGGCGTCGACCACGGCGGGTGGGACCCCACGGAGCACAACGTGCACCTGTACACGCTCGTCATCGGCTCCCACGCGCTGCACGCCACGGGCTACGCGATGGGCCTCCAGCGCGACGGTCTCGTCGGCACGGGCGACGCGGCGCGCGACACCGCCGTCGTCACGTACTTCGGGGACGGCGCGACGTCGCAGGGCGACGTCAACGAGGCGTTGGTGTTCGCCGCGGTGAACAACGCGCCGGTGGTGTTCTTCTGCCAGAACAACCAGTGGGCGATCTCCGAGCCCACGACGAAGCAGACGCGCGTGCCGCTGTACCGCCGCGGCGGCGGGTTCGGCATCCCGAGCGTGCGCGTCGACGGCAACGACGTGCTCGCGTGCTACGCCGTGACGGCCGAGGCCCTGGAGCGCGCCCGCTCCGGCGGCGGCCCCACGTTCGTCGAGGCGTTCACGTACCGCATGGGTGCGCACACGACGTCGGACGACCCGACGAAGTACCGCTCGCGCGCCCAGGAGGAGTACTGGCTCCGGCGCGACCCGATCGACCGGCTCGAGGCGCTGCTGCGCGCGGAGGACGCGTGGGACGACGCGTTCGCCGCCGACGTCGAGGCCGAGGCCGAGGCGCTGGGCGAGCGGCTGCGCACGGAGGTCCGCGCGCTGGCCGCCCCCGCCGGTGCCAGCATGTTCGAGCACGTCTACGCGACGCCGCACTCCGTCGTCGAGCGCGAGAGCGCGTGGTTCGCCGAGTACGAGCAGTCGTTCGCCGAGGAGGCCGCACGATGACCACGGGCACCACGAAGACCCTCACGCTCGCGCGGGCGATCAACGAGGGCCTGCGCCGCTCGCTCGAGAACGACCCGAAGGTCCTGCTCATGGGCGAGGACATCGGCCCGCTCGGCGGCGTCTTCCGCGTGACGGACGGGCTGCAGAAGGACTTCGGCGAGGACCGCGTCGTCGACACCCCCCTCGCGGAGTCCGGCATCCTCGGCACCGCGATCGGCCTCGCGCTGCGCGGGTACCGGCCGGTCTGCGAGATCCAGTTCGACGGGTTCGTCTTCCCCGCGTACGACCAGATCACGACGCAGCTCGCGAAGATGGGCTACCGCTCGGGCGGGCGCCTGCAGGTCCCCGTCGTCGTGCGCATCCCCTACGGCGGCGGGATCGGCGCGGTCGAGCACCACAGCGAGAGCCCCGAGGCGCTGTTCGCGCACACGGCCGGGCTGCGCGTCGTCTCGCCGTCCACGCCGCAGGACGCGTTCACGATGATCCAGGAGGCGATCGCCTCGCCGGACCCCGTGCTGTTCTTCGAGCCGAAGGGCCGCTACTGGGAGAAGGGCGAGGTCGACCTCGGCGGGCGCGGCGAGGGCGCGACCGTGCTCGACCGCGCGCGCGTGGTGCGCGCCGGCACCGACCTCACGCTCGTCGCGTACGGGCCGACGGTCGCGACGGCCCTGCGCGCCGCCGAGACCGCCGCGCAGGAGGGCCGCAGCGTCGAGGTCGTCGACCTGCGCGCGATCTCCCCGCTCGACACCGCGACGGTCGTCGAGTCCGTCCGGCGCACGGGACGCTGCGTCGTCGTGCACGAGGCGCCCACCTACCTCGGCTCGGGCGCCGAGGTCGCGGCGCGCGTGACCGAGGAGTGCTTCTACGCGCTCGAGGCGCCGGTGCTGCGCGTCGGCGGGTTCCACACGCCGTACCCGGTCGCGAAGATCGAGCACGACTACCTGCCGAGCCTCGACCGCGTCCTCGACGCCGTCGACCGCGCGTTCGCGTACTGACGCACCCGAAGACCAGGAGGACCAGCAGTGCCGACGTACGAGCAGTTCAAGCTCCCCGACGCGGGCGAGGGGCTCACCGAGGCCGAGATCGTGCACTGGCACGTGGCCGTGGGCGACCGCGTCACCGTGAACCAGACGATCGTCGAGATCGAGACGGCGAAGTCGCTCGTCGACCTGCCGTCGCCGTTCACCGGCGTGGTGAGCGAGATCCTCGTGGACGAGGGGGTGACGGTCGAGGTGGGGGTGCCCATCGTCGTCGTCGACACCGACCCGGACGGGACGGCGCCGGCCCCCGCGGTCCCGGGCGCGTCCGTGCCCGACGGCGCCGACGAGCCGGCCGGGGCGGGCACGACGGAGACCGAGCCCGCCGCCGCGGACGCCTCGAGTGGCTCCGGCTCGGTGCTCGTCGGCTACGGCACGGTCGAGCCCGGCAGCACGTGCCGTCGCCGCCGCGGCGCACCTGCGCCGGCCCCGGCCGCCGCGAGCCCGCACCCGCGCCCGCGCCTGCCCCCGCACCCGCGCCTGCGGCGCCGACGGCTCCGGCCGCCACGCCCGTGGCGCTGCCCGTCCTCGCGAAGCCGCCCGTGCGCAAGCTCGCGAAGGACCTCGGCGTCGACCTCGCGAGCGTCGCGGGGACCGGCCCGGGCGGGATCGTCACGCGCGAGGACGTGCTCGCCCACCACGACCAGGCGAAGGCGCAGCCCCTCGCGACGTACGCCGACGACGACCAGCCCTGGCTCGCGACGGGCGCCGTCACGCCCGACGGCCGCCGCACGCGCGTCCCGGTGAAGTCGGTGCGCAAGCGCACCGCGGAGGCGATGGTCGCGAGCGCGTTCACGGCGCCGCACGTCACGGTGTTCCACACCGTCGATGTCACGCGGACCATGAAGCTCGTGGCCACGCTGCGCGAGGACAAGGAGTTCGCGGACGTGCGCGTCACGCCGCTGCTCGTCGCCGCGAAGGCGCTGCTGCTCGCGATCCGCCGCCACCCCGAGGTCAACGCGAGCTGGGACGACGAGGCGCAGGAGATCGTCTACAAGCACTACGTGAACCTTGGGATCGCCGCCGCGACCCCGCGCGGCCTCGTCGTGCCCAACATCAAGGACGCGCACCGGCTCGACCTGCACGGGCTCGCGGCGGGCATCGCCGACCTCACCGCCACCGCGCGCGCCGGCCGCACGACACCGACCGACATGAGCGACGGCACGATCACCATCACCAACGTCGGCGTCTTCGGCATCGACACCGGCACGCCGATCCTCAACCCCGGCGAGTCGGCGATCCTCGCGTTCGGCGCGATCCGCGAGCAGCCGTGGGTGCACAAGGGCAAGATCAAGAAGCGGTGGGTCACGCAGCTCGCGCTGAGCTTCGACCACCGCCTCATCGACGGCGAGCTCGGCGCGCGCATGCTGGCCGACGTCGCCCGCGTCCTCGAGGAGCCCGCGCGCGGCCTGGTCTGGGGCTGACCGCCAGGCGGCGCAGCCGGCTCCTCTCACACGCCGGGCGGCGGCGGTGTGCGGAAGACCTCACACACGCTTAACGGGCGCCGTCGGCGGGCGAAACACGCGGTTCCTAGCGTCTCGAGCACTGATCGGGACCTGCTGTGAGGAGTCGCCATGTCCGCGCCCACGAGCCCCACCACCCGCGAGGGTGAGCAGTCCGCACCGGACGCGAGCGCCGCCGTCGACGCATCGACGGCGGTGTCGACCGCGGTGTCGACCGCGGTGCCCACCGACCTGCCCACGGGTGTCTCGACGGCGCCACCGCGTCGCCGGACGGGCCGGTGGATCGACCGATGGGACCCGGAGGACGAGTCCGCGTGGCGCTCCGGCGGTCGCGCGGTCGCGTCCCGGAACCTGTGGATCTCGGTGTTCGCCGAGTTCCTCGGCTTCTCGGTGTGGGCCCTGTGGTCCATCGTCGTGCCGCAGCTGCCGGCCGCCGGCTTCGCCCTGACGGTGGACCAGCAGTTCTGGCTCATCGCCCTCCCGAGCCTCGTCGGCGCGACCTTGCGCATCCCCTACACGTTCGCCGTGCCGGTGTTCGGCGGGCGCAACTGGACCGTCGTCTCCGCGCTGCTGCTCCTGCTCCCGACGACCGCGCTGGCCGTCGTCGTCCAGGACCCGCAGACGCCGTTCGGCGTGCTGCTCGGCGCCGCCGCGCTCGCCGGCTTCGGCGGCGGTAACTTCGCGTCGTCGATGGCGAACATCTCGTTCTTCTACCCGGAGCGGGAGAAGGGCAAGGCGCTGGGCCTCAACGCCGCGGGGGGCAACCTCGGGACGGCCGCCGTGCAGCTCGCCGTCCCGCTCGTCATCGTCGCGGGAGCCGGGATCGCGCTCGAGCGGGCGGGGCTGATGATGATCCCGTTCATCGTGCTCGCCGCGTTCCTCGCGTGGCGCTACATGGACAACCTCGCCACGGCCAAGGCGGACCCGCGGTCGTTCGCCGCCGCGACGCGGAACAAGCACACGTGGGTCATCTCGTTCCTCTACATCGGCACCTTCGGGTCGTTCATCGGCTACTCGGGCGCCTTCCCGACGCTGCTCGCGGGCCAGTTCCCCGAGGTCACGCTGTCGATCGCGTTCGCCGGGGCGCTCGTCGGCTCCGTGACGCGGCCGCTCGGCGGCATCATCGCCGACCGGGTCGGCGGCACGCGCGTCACCATCGCGTCGTACGGCGTCATGGCGCTCGGCGCCTTCGGCGCGATCCGGGCCCTGGAGGCGCACAGCTTCGGCCTGTTCTTCGCGTCGTTCATGGTCCTGTTCGTCGCGACCGGCATCGGCAACGGCTCGACATACCGCATGATCCCCGCCGTCTTCCAGGCGAGCGCGGCGAGCGCCGACGGCGCCCCGGCGGACCCCGCGGAGGCCGACGCCGTCCGGGCGCGGGCCCGCAAGGCCGCGGCCGGGTGCATCGGGATCGCGGGCGCGGTCGGGGCGTTCGGCGGTTTCCTCATCCCGCGCGGGTTCGCGGCGTCGACCAGCCTCGCCGGGTCGCTCGTGCCGGCGCTGTGGACGTTCATCGGCGTGTACCTCGTCATGGCGGTCGTCGCCTGGGCGGTGTACCTGCGCAAGGGCTCGGCGCTCGCCGTGGCCCGGATCTGAGCCTCTCGTGCCCCCCGCTCCTCGGACCACCGACCCGCAGGCCGGGTCCCCGGCCGGCCCGCCGGCGGACTCGCACTGCCCCTACTGCGCGCTGCAGTGCGGCATGACGCTCACCCCGGCGGCCGACGTCGCGGAGCCGCTGCCCGTGACCGTCACGCCGCGCGAGTTCCCCACGAACCGGGGCGGGCTGTGCCAGAAGGGCTGGACGAGCGCGACCGTGCTGCGCGCGCCGGACCGTCTCACGACCCCGCTCCTGCGCGGGCCGGACGGCGAGCTCCGGCCGGCGACGTGGGACGCGGCGCTCGACGTCGTCGCCGCCGGGATCGGCCGGGTGCAGGCCGAGCACGGGCGCGACGCGGTGGCCGTGTTCGGGGGTGGCGGGCTGACGAACGAGAAGGCGTACGCGCTCGGCAAGTTCGCGCGCACCGTGCTGCGGACGGCGAACATCGACTACAACGGGCGCTTCTGCATGGCGTCCGCCGCCGCGGCGTCGAACCGCGCGTTCGGCATGGACCGCGGTCTGCCGTTCCCGCTCGCCGACCTCGCGGGCGCGGACGCCGTGCTGCTGCTCGGCTCCAACCTCGCCGAGACCATGCCGCCGTCCGTCCAGCACCTCGCGGGCGTGCGGTCGCGCGGCGGGCTCGTCGTCGTGGACCCGCGGCGCAGCGCCACCGCCGCGCTCACCGGCGACGCCGAGGAGCGTGCCGGCGCGGGCCCGGGCGTCGGGCCGGTGGGGGACCAGGGCGTCCACCTGCAGCCCGTGCCCGGCACCGACCTCGTGGTGCTGCTCGCGCTGCTGCACGTCGTGGTCGCGGAGGGCCTCGTCGACGAGGAGTACGTCGCCGCGCGCACCACGGGGTTCGACGACGTGCGCCGCTCCGTGGCTTCGTGGTGGCCCGAGCGGGCGGAGACGGTGTGCGGCGTCCCCGCCGCGCGGCTGCGCCATGTCGCCCGGCTGCTCGCCGCCGCGAGCCCGGCGCGCGGCGGCGCGGGTGCCTACGTGCTCACCGGGCGCGGCGTCGAGCAGTCGACCCAGGGCACGGCGACCGTCACCGCGGCGATCGACCTCGCGCTCGCGCTCGGCCTGCCCGGCCGGGTCGGGTCCGGCTACGGCGCGATCACCGGTCAGGGCAACGGGCAGGGCGGGCGCGAGCACGGGCAGAAGGCCGACCAGCTCCCGGGCTACCGGAAGATCGACGACCCGGCGGCGCGCGCGCACGTCGCGACCGTCTGGGGCGTCGACCCGGAGACGATCCCCGGCCCGGGCATGCCGGCGGTAGAGCTCCTGCGGTCACTGGCCCCCGACCGCCGAGAAGTGAGTTCCGGCCCCGGATCGGACGGAAATCGGGGCGGAGAGTCACTTCTCGACGTCGATCAGCAGAAGGTCCGGCCGCGGGCCCTGCTCGTGCACGGGTCGAACGTCGTCGTCAGCGCGCCGGACGCCGGCCGTGTCGAGGCGAACCTGCGCGCGCTCGACCTGCTCGTCGTGTGCGACGTCGTGCCGTCCGAGACGGCGTTGCTCGCCGACGTCGTGCTGCCCGTGACGCAGTGGGCCGAGGAGGAGGGCACCATGACGTCGCTCGAGGGGCGCGTGATCCGGCGCCGTCGGGCGGTCGACCCGCCCGGCGGGGCGCGCTCCGAGCTGTGGGTCCTCGCCGAGCTCGCGCGCCGCCTCGGGTCCGACGTCGCGTTCCCGACCGACCCGGCCGCCGTCTTCGACGAGCTGGCCCGGGCGTCCGCCGGCGGCGTGGCGGACTACTCCGGCCTGAGCCACGCACGCCTCGACGCCGACGAGGCCGCGGGCGGACCGGGCCTGTTCTGGCCCGTCCCGGCGCCCGGAGCCGACGCTCACGTCACGGCGAGCCCCGGCCCGCACCCCGGCACGCCGCGCCCGTTCCTCGACCGCTTCCCGACGCCGGACGGGCGGGCGCGCGCGATCGCCGTCGACCACGTCGGGCCCAGCGACGACGTGCGCCCCGGGGCGCCGTTCTACCTCGTGACCGGCCGCGTGCTCCAGCACTACCAGTCCGGCGCGCAGACGCACCGTGTGCCCGAGCTCGACCGGCTCGTCCCGGACCCGTTCGTCGAGATCCACCCGCTCCTCGCCACGCGGCTCGGCGTCGACGACGCGACCGCGTCCGCCTCACGTCGAGCCGCGGCCACGTCGAGGCCGCGGCGCGCTGGACGGACCGCGTCCGCCCCGACACCGTCTTCATGCCGTTCCACTGGAGCGCGTCGGCAGCGTCAACCGGGTCACGACCGACGCGACCGACCCGGTCTCCGGCATGCCCGAGTTCAAGGTGTGCGCCGTCGACGTGGGTCCCGCGCCCGACCCGACCGGGCTGCCCGGCCCGCCCGGCAGCGCGGACGCGGTGGTCGCGTCCGCCGTCCCCCAGGAGGTCCGCGCATGAGCCTCACGCCCCGGACCGCCCCGCGGTCGCCCGCCGAGCGGTCCGCCGCGCCCACGCGCGTCGTCGTCGTCGGCCACGGCATGGTCGGTGCGCGGTTCGCCCAGGACCTCGTCGCGCGCGCGGGCGCCGGCGCCGGGCCCTTCGAGGTCACGGTGCTCGGTGCCGAGGAGTACGAGCCGTACAACCGCGTGCTCCTCAGCGACGTCGTGGCGGGGAGGACCGACGTCGCGGCGATCGGGATGGCGTCGGTCGACGACCCGCGCGTGAGCGTCCGGCGCGGCACCGAGGCGATCGCGCTCGACCGCGAGGCGCGCCGGGTCGTCACCGCGGACGGCGCGTACCCGTACGACGTCGTCGTCCTCGCGACCGGTGCCGCGGCACGGGTCCCGGACGTCGTCGGGCTCACGGACCGGCCGGACGGGCTGCCGCGCGGCGCGCACGCGCTGCGCACGCTCGACGACGCCCGCGAGATCGTCGCCGCGTCGCTCAACGCGCGGCACGCGGTCGTCGTCGGCGCGGGCGTGCTGGGGATCGAGGTCGCGTGCGGGCTCGCGCTGCGGGGCGTCCCGGTGGGCCTCGTGCACGGTGGGGCGAGCCCCATGGACCGCCAGCTCGACGCCGCCGCGGGGCGTGTCGCCGAGCGCTCCCTCGCCCGGCTCGGTGTGCGGACGTGGACGGGCGCCCGGACGGAGCGCGTCGACGTCGACCGGGACGGGCGCGTGCGGGCGGTCGCGCTCCGCGTGCCCGAGACGCGCGGCGACGACCCCGGCGCCACGCGCGCGGTCGAGCTGGACGCCGACCTGGTCGTCCTCGCGTGCGGCACGGTGCCCGAGGCGGGGCTGGCCCGGGCGGCCGGTCTCACCGTGGACCGGGGCGTCGTCGTCGGCGCGGACCTGGCGAGCCCTGACGACCCGCGGGTCTTCGCGATCGGCGACTGCGCGCAGCCTCCCGAGGGCGGCACGGGGCTGATCGCCCAGGGCTGGGACCAGTCGCGGCGGCTCGCCGACGCGCTCGCGGCACGCGCGACGCGCGGCGCGGCCGCGCCGACGCCCGGACGTCCGGCGGGTCCGGGCCGGCCCAGCATGGCGCTGCGGCTCGCGACGGACGTCGTCGCCCGCCCCGCCCCGCCGACGACGGACGTGCCACCTCCCCCGGCACCTCCCGCCGCACCGCCCGCGGCGCCGGGACCGACGTCGTGCGCGTGAAGGCCGCCGGGCTGGAGATCGTCACGATGGGCGTGTGCGGGTCGCGGCGCGCGACGGACCCGGCGCACCGGACCGTCACGCTCAGCGACCCGGCGGCGGGCCGCCATGTCGAGGTCATCGTGGCGGAGGGGCTGCTCGTGGGCGCCACGTGCGTGGGAGCGGCCGACGTCGGCGCCGACCTCACGGCGGCGTACACGCGCCGCCTGCCCGTGCCGGCGGACCCGGCGCAGCTCGTCGTGCGCCCCGTCGCGCAGGCGCCCGCGCCGGCGACGACGCCCACGCACATGCCGGACCGGACGACCGTGTGCCAGTGCAACGGGGTGACGAAGGGCGACCTCGTGGGCAGCTGGCGCGACGGCGCGCGGTCGGTCGAGGAGCTGGCCCGGGCGACGCGCGCGACGACCGGCTGCGGCGGCTGCACGGACGTCGTGTGCGGTCTCGTGGACTGGCTCGCCTCGGCGGACCCCGAGGAGCCGACGCCTGCCCGGCGCGCGGGCGCGAGCGCGCCGTAGGTCTTCTCACACGGCACGCGCCGCCCGGGTGAGAAGACCGTTACGGACGGGCAACGGCCGGGGCACCGTCGCGAAACCGCCGCTCCGTAGCGTCGTCCGCACGTTCCCGACCCCCCAGGAGCCATCGTGACCGGACCTCAGACCGACCCCGCCCCGGACCCGCAGGACGTGTCCGCCGGCCCGCGGCACCTCGTCGTCGTCGGCGGCGGCATGGTCGCCCAGCGGCTCGTCGAGGCGCTGCGGGCGCGCGACGGCGCCGGCGCGTGGCGCATCTCGGTGTTCGCCGAGGAGCCGCGCAAGCCCTACGACCGCGTCGCCCTCACGAGCTACTTCTCGGCGCGCGACGCCGAGGAGCTCACGCTCGGCGACCCGGCCCTGTGGGACGACCCGCTCGTCACGCTGCACCGGGACTGCGCCGTGACGGACGTCGACCGCGAGACGCGCACGGTGACCGACCGCCTCGGCCGGGTGCACGCCTACGACGAGCTCGTCCTCGCGACGGGCTCGAACGCGTTCGTGCCGCCCATCCCCGGCAGCGACCTGCCCGGCGTCTTCGTGTACCGCACGATCGACGACGTCGCGGCGCTGCGCGGCTGGGTCGAGGAGAAGCGGCGCAGCGCGACCACCGAGGGCGGCTGGGAGCGCCCCGTGCGCGGTGCGGTCATCGGCGGCGGGCTGCTCGGGCTCGAGGCGGCGGGCGCGCTCAGGGCGCTCGGCGCGCAGGCCACCGTGATCCAGTTCGGCACGCACCTCATGGACGCGCAGATCGACCTGGGCGGCGGCGAGGCGCTCAAGCGCCTCATCAACGGCATGGGCATCGCGGTCCGCTGCGACACCGGGACCAAGGAGATGAAGGTCTCCAGGCGCACCGGGCACGTGGGCCGGCTCGACTTCGCGGACGGCGGGCGGCTCGACGTCGACGTCGTCGTCGTCGCGACGGGCGTGCGGCCGCGCGACGAGCTCGCGCGGGCCGCCGGTCTCGAGGTCGGCGCGCGCGGCGGTGCCGTCGTCGACCTCGCGTGCCGCACCGCGGACGAGCACGTCTGGGCGGTCGGTGAGGTCGCGTGCATCGAGGGCCGGTGCATCGGCCTCGTCGCGCCGGGCTACGCGATGGCGGAGGTCGTCGCGGACCGCCTGCTCGGCGGCGAGGCGACGTTCCCCGGCGCCGACACGGCGACCAAGCTCAAGCTCCAGGGCGTCGACGTCGCGAGCTTCGGCGACGCGTTCGCGCGCACCGAGGGCGCGATGGAGCTCGTGTGGGCCGACCCGGTCGCGGGGGTCTACAAGAAGCTCGTGCTTTCCGACGACGCGCGCACCCTCCTCGGCGGCGTGTTCGTCGGCGACGCGACGCCGTACGCGTCGCTGCGGCCGATGGTCGGCAGCGAGCTGCCGGGCGACCCGGGCGCGTTCCTGCTCCCCGAGGGCTCCGGCGGCGGGGCGCCGTCCCTGGAGCTGCCCGACGACGCGGCCGTCTGCTCGTGCAACAACGTCTCCGCCGGGACGATCCGGGACGCCGTCACCGAGCACGGCTGCACCGACCTCGCGGGCGTCAAGGCGTGCACGAAGGCCGGCACGTCGTGCGGCTCGTGCCTGCCGCTCGTCAAGAAGATCACGACGACCGAGCTCGAGCGAGCGGGCGTCGAGGTGTCGAACGCCCTCTGCGAGCACTTCGAGCTCTCGCGCGCCCAGCTCTTCGACGCCGTCCGGATCGCCGAGCTGCACACGTTCAGCGAGATCATCGCGCGCTTCGGCCGGTCGGTCGTCGACGAGACCGGCGCGACGGTCGACCCGGGGCGCGGCTGCGACATCTGCAAGCCGGTCGTCGCGTCGATCCTCGCCTCGCTCGGCAACGGGCACATCCTCGACGGCGAGCAGGCGACGCTCCAGGACACCAACGACCACGTCATGGCGAACATGCAGAAGGACGGCACGTACTCGGTCGTCCCGCGCATCCCCGGCGGGGAGATCACGCCGGACGGGCTGCTCGTCATCGGCCAGGTCGCGAAGGACTTCGGGCTCTACACGAAGATCA
Organism: Cellulosimicrobium sp. CUA-896; assembly: GCF_001942335.1. Taxonomy (GTDB): domain Bacteria; phylum Actinomycetota; class Actinomycetes; order Actinomycetales; family Cellulomonadaceae; genus Cellulosimicrobium. The sequence continues at coordinate 72,109 of NZ_MKKH01000006.1, forward strand.
CCGGTGGCCAGCGCATCGACATGTTCGGCGCGCGCATCGAGCAGCTCCCGCACATCTGGCGCCGTCTCGTCGAGCACGGGTTCGAGTCCGGCCACGCGTACGGCAAGTCGCTGCGCACCGTGAAGTCGTGCGTGGGCTCCACGTGGTGCCGGTTCGGCGTGCAGGACTCCGTGGGCATGGCCGTCGAGCTCGAGCTGCGCTACCGCGGGCTGCGGTCGCCGCACAAGATCAAGCTCGGTGTCTCCGGGTGCGCGCGCGAGTGCGCGGAGGCGCGCGGCAAGGACGTCGGGGTGATCGCCACGGACAAGGGCTGGAACGTCTACGTCGGCGGCAACGGCGGGTTCACGCCGCGCCACGCGCAGCTCCTGGCCGAGGACCTCACGTCGGAGGAGCTGGTCCGCACGATCGACCGGTTCCTCATGTACTACGTCCGCACGGCGGACCGGCTCCAGCGCACGGCCGCGTGGGTCGAGGACTTCGAGGGCGGCCTGGACGCGATCCGCGCGGTCGTGCTCGAGGACAGCCTGGGGATCGGCGCCGACCTCGACGCCGCGATGGCCCGGCACGTGGGCGACTACGAGGACGAGTGGCGCGCGGTGCTCGAGGACCCGGAGAAGCTGCGCCGCTTCGGGTCGTTCGTCAACGCCCCCGCGGAGCCGGACCCGGACCTCGCGTACGTCACCGAGCGCGGGCAGATCCGCCCTGCGACCGCCGCCGAGCGCGCGGCCGCGCTCGAGGCCGCCGGCCTCGCCGGTGCCGACCCCGTCCCCGCCGGTCCCGTCGTGATCGCCGGCTCGACCCTGGAGGTCCGTCGATGAGCGTCACGTCAGCGTCCCAGCCCGCCGCAGGCCCGTCCGCCGCAGGCCCGCTCGTCGCGGACGGTTCGTGGGAGCGCGTGTGCCTGGTGCAGGACCTCGCCGTCGAGCGCGGCGCCGCCGCCCTCGTCGGGGGCGTCCAGGTCGCGCTGTTCCGCCTCGCGACGGGACGGTCCGCGCCGTCCAGCAGCGCGACCCGTTCTCGGGGGCGAACGTCATGTCGCGCGGCATCGTCGGCACGCGCGGCGGCGTACCGACGGTCGCCGGGCCGATGTACAAGCAAGTTTTCGACCTCGCGACGGGCCGGTGCCTCGACAAGGTGGGCTTCGAGCCGGTCGACGGCTCCGCCGAGGACCTCGCGACGTGGGCGGTCGAGGTGCGCGACGGCGTCGTGCACGTCGCGAGCCGGCCCCGCACGGGAGCGGACGCCACGCCCAGGTCGGGTGCACCGTGACCACGCTGCTCGGCCTGGACCTCGCGGGCCGCACCGTGCTCGTCGCGGGGGGCGGGCCGGTCGCCGCCCGCCGGGCCCGCGCGATGTGGGCCGACGCGCGCGGGTCCGCGTCGTCGCGCCGCAGCTGTGCGAGGACCTGCACGAGCTCGTCGCCGCGTGCGACGCCCTGGAGGCGGCCGTGCCCGCGCCGACGGCCGCGCCGCCGTTGCGGGGCACCGTCTCGTGGGCGCCGCGCGACGTGCGCGAGTCGGACGTCGCCGACGCCTGGCTCGTCCTCGCCGCGACCGACGACTCGGGCGTCAACCGCGACGTCGCTGCCTGGGCGCACGCGCGCCGCACGTGGTGCGTCAACGCCGGCGCGGCGGACGAGGGCTCCGCCCGGACACCCGCGACGACGCGCCAGGGGGACGTCCTGGTCGGCGTCGTCACCGACGGGCCGGCTCAGGGCGCCGACCCGCGCCGCACCCGGGCCGTGCGCGACGCGGTCGCCGAGCACCTGCGTGCGGGCGGGGGCGACAGGCGGCGGCGTCGGCCCGCGCAGGGCGGGCTCGGCCGGGTCGTGCTCGTCGGCGGGGGACCGGGCGCCGTCGACCTGCTCACCGTGCGCGGACGGCGCGCGATCGCCGAGGCCGACGTCGTCGTCGCCGACCGGCTCGGGCCCGTCGATGTGCTCGAGGAGCTCGCGCCCGGCGTCGAGGTGATCGACGTCGGCAAGACGGCGGGGAACCACCCCGTGCCGCAGCACGAGATCAACGCGATCCTCGTCGAGCAGGCGCAACGCGGCCGGGAGGTCGTGCGGCTCAAGGGCGGGGACCCGTTCGTCTACGGGCGCGGCGGCGAGGAGGTCCTCGCGTGCCGGGAGGCCGGCGTGCCCGTCGAGGTCGTGCCGGGCGTGTCGAGCGCGCTCAGCGTCCCCGCGCTCGCGGGCATCCCGCTCACGCACCGCGGGACCGTCGCCGCGTTCCACGTCGTGAGCGGTCACGAGGGTCTCGACGAGGCGTCGCTCGTGTCCGTGCGCGACCGCGCCGCTACGCTGGTCGTCCTCATGGGTGTCTCGCAGCTCGATCGCATCGCGGCCCAGGCGCTGGACGCCGGGGCCGACCCGGCGCTGCCCGTCGCGGTCGTCGAGAACGGGTCCACGCCGCGCCAGCGCGTCACGCGCGCCCCGCTGCGCGACGTCGCGGAGCGTGCCGCCCAGGTCGGGGTCCGGGCCCCGGCGATCATCGTGATCGGGGACGTGGCCGCGGAGGGACGGCTCGACCCGGCGCCGCCCGCGTGAACGGCGAGCACGCCGACGTCGTGACGGACGGCACCCGGCCGGCACTCGGGCAGGTGATGGCCGGCTGCACCGTCCTCCTCACGGCCGACCGCCGCAAGGGCGAGCTCGCCGCAGCGCTCGAGCGCCGCGGGGCGGAGGTGCGGCACGCGCCGGCGCTGAGCATGATCCCGCACGCGACGACGAGCAGCTCCTCGCCGGGACGCGCGACCTCGTCGAGCGGCCGCCGGACGTGGTCGTCGTGACGACGGGCATCGGGTTCCGCTCGTGGGTCGAGGCCGCGGACGCGCACGGCCTCGCCGACCGGCTGCTCGAGGTGCTCGCCGACGCGCGGATCGTCGCGCGCGGCCCGAAGGCGCGGGGCGCCATCCAGGCCGCCGGCCTCACCGCGGACTGGGTCGCGGAGTCGGAGACGTCGGCCGAGATCGCCGACGTGCTGCTCGGCGAGGGCGTGGCGGGGCTGCGGATCGCCGTCCAGCACCACGGCGCGGGCGCGGACGGGCTCGACGTGGTGTTCGCGGAGGCGGGCGCGCAGGTCGCGTCGCTCGTCGTGTACCGGTGGGGGCCGCCGCCCGACCCGGAGGCCGTGCGCGCGTCGGCGGAGGCCGCCGCCTCGGGAGAGATCGACGCCGTCGTCTTCACCTCGGCGCCCGGTGCGGAGGCGTGGTTGAGCGCGGCCGAGGAGCACGGCGTCGGCCGCCTGGTCGTCAGCCGGTTCCAGGACGGCTCGATGGTGGCGGCCGCCGTCGGACCGGTCACGGCCAAGCCGCTCGAGCACCGCGGCGTCACACCGCTCCAGCCCGAGCGCGGGCGCCTGGGCGCACTCGTCCGCGCGCTCGTCGCGCACTACGAGCACGCCGAGACCGTGGCGCTCGCGACCGTCGCCGGCGCGCTGCAGATCCGCTCGCGCGTCGCGGTGCTCGACGGCGTCGTGCTGCCCCTGTCCCCGAGCACCCTCGAGGTCCTGCGCCTCCTGGCGTCGCGCCGCGGCGAGGTCGTCACGCGCGACGACGTGCTCGACGTGCTGCCCGGCGACTCGCGTGACCCGCACGCCGCCGAGGTCGCCGTCGCGCGGCTGCGGGAGGCGACCGGGCGGCGCGACCTCGTGAAGACCGTCGTCAAGCGCGGATACCGATTGGAGCTCGCATGAGCGCGGAGATCCTGCCTTCCCCTCCGGCGCGCCGGCGCGGCGTGCCGCGCCCGGGGGCGGCGGGGGCGACGGGGGCGACGAGGGCGTAGCGCCGGGCACGGGCCCGCGGCCCGTCCTCGTCGGGTGCTCGCACGGCACGAGCGACCTCGACGGGCGGGCCGTGGTGCGCGCTCTGCTCGACGACGTGCGCGCCGCCCGGCCCGACCTCGACGTGCGCGAGGCGTTCGTCGACGTGCAGGAGCCCGAGGTGGCGGACGTCGTCACGTCGGTCGTCGCGCCCGCGGAGGGCGGGCCGGGGGACGCGGTCGTCGTGCCGCTGCTGCTCTCGGGCGGGTTCCACGTCGGGGTCGACATCGCGGCGTCGGTCGAGGACCGCGGCCCCGGCACGGGCTCCGCCGCGGCGGCGACGCCGCTCGGTCCCGACGCGCGGCTCGTCGACCTGCTCGCGGACCGTCTCGCCGAGGCCGGGGTGCGCGCCGACGACGCCGTCGTCATCGCTGCCGCGGGCTCCAGCGCCCGGGCGCGCGCGACGTCGAGCGGCTCGCCGCGGGCCTGCGCGAGCGGCACCCCGGTCCGGTGAGCGTCGGCTACGGCGCGATGGCGACGCCGTCGGTGCCGGACGCCGTGGCCGCCGCGCGCGCCGGCCTGGGCGCGAGTGCCGGGCGCCCGGACGCCGGGGATGCCGGCCCGCGCGTCGTCGTCGCGGCGTACCTGCTCGCCCCCGGCTTCTTCCACGACCGTCTGCTCGAGGCGGGCGCCGACCTCGTGACGGCTCCGCTCGCGCCCGACCCGCGGCTCACCGCGATCGTCCTCGACCGCTACGCCGACGCCGCCGCGACGCTCGCCGCCGCGAGGTAGAGGCTTCCCTCCAGGCCGAGGGGCATCTGCCTCTACCTCGGCGGGATCCCTCTCCCTGGCGGTGACGAGCGGGCGCGTGCGGGGGAATGCCCGAGGTCGTGACGAGGCGCGAGGGCGTCACCAGTTCTTGGTGGTGCCCTCGCCGGCGTCGTCGCCCCCGCCGGTCTCGTCGCCGTAGAGCTCGCGGAGCTCCTGCTGCTCGCGGTCGGCCTGCTCGCGAGCCTCGGAGCTCTGCTCCTGGAGCCGCTGCCGGCGCTCCTGCTCCTCCTGCGCGTCGCGTTCCGCCTGGCTCTGCCCGTCCGCGGCGTCCGGCTGCTGCTCACCCTGCTCCGGCTCGCCCTGGCCGTCCTCGGGCCGTCCCTCGCCCTCCTGCTCCTCCGGCTGCGACTCCCGCGCCTGCTGCTGCTTCTCCTCGAGGCGCTGCAGGGCCGCCGCGGCCTGCTGCTGCTCCTCGGGGGTCTGCTCGGACTCCCCGCAGTCCGGCCAGCCGCGGACCTGCTCGGCGGTCGCGTACGACCGCTCGGCGTACTCGTACCAGTCCTGCACGTCCTGCCGCAGCTCCTCCGGGTCGACCTCGTTCCCGTCGCCGTACGGGTCGAGGACGGCCTCGTCGTACGGTCGGCCGGCGGCACGTGCGGCGATCGCGTCCTCCACGGCGCCGAGCTCGTCGGCCTTCTCCTGCGCATTCGCCGCGTCGTGGTCGCCCGAGATCTCGTACGCCAGCGAGAGGTTGGTCTGGACCGCGCACCGCACCTCGGCGGGCTCCTCCTCGGCGAGCCGGTACGCGCGGTCCAGCCCGTCGATCGCGTCGTACAGCGCCCACACGTCCTCGGAGCGGGCGTTCGCCGTCCCGGTGTTGAAGTGCGCCTTCCAGGGGTCGACGAGGTTGAGCGTGCGCTGCGACCCGTACGTGCCGGCGGCGTCCAGGTGCGCGCCGTCGTCGTAGTCGGAGCGTGCGAACGACGCGATCGGTGCGAGCAGCGCGAGCTTGAGGCCGAGCACCACGAGGCCCACGACGACGGGCGCGGTGACGAGGAGCCACGCCGTCCGACGGCGCAGGCGTGCCCGCCGGAGCGACGCGGCCGAGCGCGACCCCGGTCCCTGGCGGCCGGCACCCTGCGGAGCGGGCGGCGCGCCCCACGGCGGGGTCGGGGGCACCGCGTTCATCGCCGCACCTCCGGACCGTCCGTCGTCGCACGCGCGCGGGACCCGTTCCCGGCTGGCCGCACCAGCGACCGGCTCGCGGACCGCGACCAGAACCACGTCTCGACGGCGAGCAGCACGACGAGCGCGAGCGCGAGGGGCCACACGACCGGTCGGTAGCTCGTCACGTCGCGCCGGCCGTCCGCGGCGACCTGCTCGGGGTCGACCCCCGCGACGAGCGACGCCGTCTCCGTGGGCGCCTCCCGGTGCACGTACGGCACGCCGAGCTGGTCCGCGAGCGTGCGCAGCGTCTCCGCGTCGAGCACCGACACCGCCCGGGCCGCCGCTCCGTCCTCGGCGGGCAGCGACGGGTCGACGAGGTACTCGGCGTCCTCCGGTGCGACGTCGGGGTCGTACTCCTTCAGGGGACCGCCCTCCGCGGTGCCGTAGCCGAGGACCGCGCCGCCGTCCACCAGCGGCGCGAGGTCCGCGAACGACCGCGGCTCGCCGTCGGCGGTCTGCTCGCCGTCGGAGAGGAAGAACACGAGGCGCGTGCTCGCCGGGTGCTGCTCCGCGGAGCCGCGCAGGGCGGACGCCAGCTCCTCGAGCGGCCGGTCCGTGAGCGACCCCTGGGAGTAGCGCGTGATCTCGCGGTCGAACGTCTGGGCCCACGACGCGATCGCGCGCGCGTCGGTGGTGAGCGGGAGCTGGCGAGAGGCCTGCGAGTCGAACGAGATGATCGAGTAGCGGGCGCCGGGGACCGACTCCGCGAGGCTCACGACGTCGTGCCGGACGCCGTCGAGCCGTTCCTGGTCGCGGCCGGGCCCGTAGTCCTCCGCGGCCATGGAGCCGGTGCGGTCCACGACGAAGATCATGTCGACGTTCGCGACCGACGTGTCGCGGGACGTCGACGCCACCGACGGCCCGAGGCCGACCAGCGCGAGCAGCACCACGACGCCGGTGCGCCGCACCCACGCGGCGCGCGGCGCACCCGGGAGCGCGACGCCGTCGGGCCCGCGCCGGCCCGCGACCACCACCTGCCGCACGGTGAGGCCGAGCAGCGGCACGACGAGCAGCGCGAGGAGCCACACGGGGACGAGGGGTTGCAGGGTCACCGTCCCACCTCCCCTCCGGCGTGCGCGCGGGTCCGCACCCGGAGCAGCGCGCGGGGGAGCCCGCCGGTCCGCGCGCTCACTGCCGCACCCGCCACGCGACGACGAGCAGCAGCCCGACGCCCGCGACCGTGACGAGGAACCACGCCGTCGGGGTGTCGGTGACGATCACCTCGGGCGTGGCGTCGAGCTCGACGGCCTGCTGCGCGACGACGTCGTCGACGATCCCCTGCACGGCCGCCGGGTCGTCGGCGAGGAAGTACAGCCCGCCGCCCGCCTCCACGACCTGCCGGTACTCCGTCTCCTCGGGTGTGCCCTCGTAGCGCGCGGACCCGCCGAAGACGCCGTGCAGCGTGATGCCGCGCGACGACACGAGGTCCGCCGCCTGCGGCAGCGTGTAGATCGGCTCGCCCGACACGTAGTTGTCGGTCGCGAGGATGATGGAGCGCGACCGGTCGGCGGCGCCCTCGTCGAACTGCAACGCGCAGCTCGCCAGGCCGTCGCCGATGAGGCTCGCGCCGGCGAGGTTCGCGGTGGTACCCGCGGTGAAGGTGGTGAACACGAGGATGTCGGCGTCGTCCGACCCGCCGGTGTAGTCGAAGTCCGCGGGGTCCTCGTCGAGCGCCTCGACACCGGCCTGCAGCTCCTCCTGGACGAGCGCGTAGTCGTCGGTCAGGGGGAAGACGGTCCGCGACGACGAGTTGAAGATCGACAGCGCGATCCGCTCGCCCTCGAAGCTGTCGACGAGCTCGGAGAACACCCGCAGGACCGCGCCGTCGTACTCGATCATCGAGCCGGAGACGTCGAGGCAGAGCACGATGTCGCGCGTGCCGAGCCGGTCCACGACGACGTCCGTCTCCACGGGACGGGCCGCCACCGCCCCGGCGCCGACGACCGCCGTGAGCAGCGACACCGCGGCCAGGCCCTGCAGCGCGCGGTAGCGGCGCACCCACGACACGAAGGCGGGCACGGTCGCGAGGTAGCCGGTGTTCGCGACCCACAGCACGTCGCGCTCGCGCACCCGGCGGCGTCGTGCGAGCCACCACGCGACCGCGCCGACGACCGCCACGGCCACGACGACGGCCACCCACACCCACGGCCACAGGACGGACGCGCCTGCGGGCCGGGCACGGCCGTCACCACGCGCTCACCACCGCGCGGGCGCGGGAGATCGAGTCCTCGCCGTCGGTCGAGCGCGCCTGCGGGTCGCTGGCGTGGTCGGCGAACGCCGGGCGGTAGTAGCGCGCGATGACCGGTGCGAGCCGCTCGGCGTCGGCGAGCTGCTCGATCTCCGACAGCGTCATCGACGACGCGTCCTGCCCGGTGCGCCCCGACGCGAACCCGCGCAGCTCCGCCGACAGCGCGAGGTGCAGGCGCGCGCGTCGAGCTCGCCCGCCCGGTAGCGCTGCGCGACGACGTCGAGCCGGCGCCCGTACTCGGCGCGCAGCCGACCGTACGGGTCCGGCGGCCCGGCGGGGGACGGCTGCGCGGCCGCCTCCGCCGCCCGCTCCTGCGCGCTCGCGCGCGTGCGCCACAGGACCAGGACGACGACCGCGGCCGCCACGAGGAGCAGGCCGACGCCCACGGCGGTCCACCACCACGGGTAGCCCACGGGGGCCACAAGCTCATCGGCGGGCACGGGCGCTCCTCCCCAGCAGCTCGACGAGGCGCGGCACGACGTCGTCCGTCCCCGCGACGAGCACGGACTCCACCCGGAGGTCGGTGAGCCGCTGCGCGACCTCGGCGCGTCGACGGGAGACCGCGTCCGCCGCGGCCTGCACGAGCGCCGCCCGCCCGCGCAGGAACGGGGGCAGGCGCAGGCCGCCGTCGACGTCCGCGACCTCGCGGCGCGCGCCGCCGGCGCCGTCGACGGCGACGGGGGACAGGTCGGCGACGCGCACCAGGAGCACCTCGTGCCGCACGCGCAGCGACCGCAGGAGCGTGGCGTGACCGGCGTCGGGACGGGCCTCGTCGGTGACGACGACCACGAGCGACCGCCGCCGGAACGCCGTGAGCGCGCGGTCCAGCGGGCGCCCCAGGTCGCTCGCGGGAGCGCCCGGGTGCCACAGGCGGTCGACGGTGCGCAGGAGCACCTCGAGGTCGCGCGTGCTCGCGCGCGGGGGGAGCTGGACGACGCGGTCCGCGTCGCCCGCCACGAGCGCCACCCGGTCGCCGCGGTCGCGGGCCAGGTACGCGACGAGCGCGCAGCACAGGCTCGCCACCTCGGCCTTCGTCTCCCCGCTCGGCGCGGCGGCGGCCATCGAGCGCCCCGTGTCGACGACGAGCACGAGGTTGACGTTCGACGCCCGCACGAACCGCCGGACGATCGGGATGCCCGCACGCGCGGACGACTTCCAGTCGATGTCGCCGACGTCCTCCCCCGGCGCGTACAGGTGCAGGTCGTCGAAGTCCTGCCCGTGGCCCTTGTAGACGGAGCGGTGGTGTCCCTCGAGCAGGCCCGCGGCCCGGCGCACGACCGGGAGGTCGAGCCGGGCCCGGACCTGGGCGAGGCGGGAGACGTCGGGCACGGGAGCTCAGGGCGTGGGGACGGCGTCGAACACCGCGTCGACGAGCTGCTCCGGCGGCACGTCGTGCGCGAGCGCGTCGAACGTGCGCACGAGGCGGTGCCGCAGGACCGAGTAGCGCACCGCCTTGATGTCGTCGGGCACGACGAACGCCCGTCCCGCGAGGACCGCGAGCGCCTGGCCCACGCGCATGAGCGCGATGGCGCCGCGCGGGGACGCGCCGACCCGCACGTGCTGCTCCAGCCCCGCGACGGGTCGGGGGCCGGCGCCGCGCGTGGTGCTCACGAGGTCGACGACGTAGCGCTTGATCGAGTCGTCCACGTAGACGTCGTCGACGAGCCCGCGCAGGAACCGGACGTCGTCGAGCGAGACCGGCTGGGCGGAGACGGGCTCGTCCAGCTGACCGCTCGCGACGCGCTGGAGGATCTCGAGCTCCTGGTGCGGCGTGGGGTAGGTGAGCACCTCCTTCATGAGGAAGCGGTCCATCTGGGCCTCGGGCAGCACGTAGGTGCCCTCCTCCTCGATGGGGTTCTGCGTCGCGAGCACCATGAACGGGTCGGGAAGGGGGTAGACCTCGCCGCCGATCGACGTCTGCTTCTCCTGCATCGCCTCGAGCATGGCCGACTGGGTCTTGGCGGAGGAGCGGTTGATCTCGTCGAGCAGCACGACGTTCGCGTGCACCGGCCCGAGCTGCGTCGTGAACTGACCGGACGCGTAGTTGAAGATCTGGGTGCCGACGATGTCGTTCGGCATGAGGTCGGGCGTGCACTGGATGCGGCGGAACGACCCGTCGATCGCGGCGGCGAGGGTCTGGGCGGCCGTCGTCTTCGCGAGCCCGGGCACCGACTCCAGCAGGACGTGGCCGCCCGCGAGCAGCGCCGACACGAGCGCGGTGCGCAGGGCCTCCTGCCCGACGACGCGCTGGTCGAACACCTGGCCCATGCGCTTGAGCAGGTGGCTCGCCCGGTCCAGGTCCGCCGTGGAGATGCTGCCGTGCCTGCGGCCATGGGTCGTCCTCCGGGTGGGGTTCCGGGTGCGGGGTTCCCGGTGGGGTGGTTGCTGTGCGCGCACGGTGCACCGTGCGGACGGGCGGGGCGCGGTGCCCGCCGGCGAACCCGGCCAGTATGCCAGCGGGCTCTCGCGCGCGAACGGCGTCGTCCACAGGCCCGGGCGGGCGGGACCGCGCGTCCTGTGCCCGCCGGCGTCGGTCCGGGCGGCACCGCGGCGGGTCGCCGCCCGCCTAGCTGGTGGGATGACGACGACAGCCGTGCGCCGCGCGCCGTCGGGCGCCGCGCGGCCCGCCAACCCCTGGTGGCTCGTGCTCGCGGGCCCGACGGCGGTCGTCGTCGCGGTCCTCGCCGTGCTCGCTGCGGGGGCCTACTCGTCCGCGTTCGCCGCCGTCCCCGGGTTCAGCGACCCGGGTGCGCTCGCGCGCCTCGGGACGCCGGTCGTCACCGTGCTCACCGAGCTGTCCGTCGCGCTGACCGTGGGGTCGCTCGTCCTCGCGGCGTGCGTGCTCGCCCCGGGAGAGCCGGTGCGGCGCGCGCTCGGCCTCGCCGGTGTCGCGTCGGGGACCTGGGCGGTGCTCGCCGTCGTGCAGCTCGTGCTGCGCTACTCCGTGATCTCGGGGACGCCGGTCCCGGCGGCCACGTTCGGCGACCAGCTCGGGCTGTTCGTCTCGCAGGTGGGGCTCGGGCGCAACTACCTGCTCGTCGTCGTGGTCGCGGCGGCGACGTCGGCGTTCGCGCTCGCGGTCCGCGGTGCCACGGGCGCCCTGTGGACGGCCGTCCTCGCGCTCGTCGCGGTGGCCGCGCAGGCGAACACCGGGCACGCCGCGGGCGCCGCGAGCCACGAGCTCGCCGTGTCGTCGATGTTCCTGCACCTCGCCGGTGCGGCGCTGTGGGTCGGCGGCCTCGGGACGCTGGCCGTCGTGCGGGTGCGCGGCGGCCTCGGCCGGGACGGGCTCGGCCGCGACGGGCTCGCGTCCGCCGTCGCGCGGTACTCCGCGATCGCGCTGTGGTGCTACGTCGCGGTCGCGCTGTCCGGCGTCGTCAACGCGAGCATCCGGGTCGAGGACCTCGCCGACCTCGGCACCGACTACGGCGTCCTGCTGCTCGTCAAGGTCGCGCTCATCGTGGTGCTCGGCGTCGTCGGGTTCGCGCACCGCGAGCTCGTCGTGCGCCGGCTGTCGGGGCAGCAGAAGGTCCGGGACGCCGGTGCCCGGCGCGCCGCCGAGGCCACCGGCTGGTTGTTCTGGCGCCTCGTCGCCGTCGAGCTCGCCATCATGGGCGCCGTCTCCGGCGTGGCGGTCGCGCTCGGCTCCACCGCGCCGCCCGTGCCGGACGACGAGGTCCTCGACGCCACGCCCGCCGAGATCGTCACCGGTCACCCGCTGCCCCCGGAGCCGACGCTCGCGCGCTGGTTCACCGAGTGGCGCTGGGACCTGCTGCCCGCGTTCGCGTGCGGGGCGGCGCTCGTCGTGTACCTGGTGTGGGTGCGGCGCCTCGCGCGTCGCGGCGACCGCTGGCCGCTCGGGCGCACCGCGTCGTGGTGCGCGGGGATCGTCGTGCTGTTCTGGGTGACGTCGGGTGGGCCCGCGACCTACGGGCACGTGCTGTTCAGCGCGCACATGGTGCAGCACATGATCCTGGCGATGCTCGTGCCGGTCTTCCTCGTGCTGGCGGCCCCGGTGACGCTGCTCGTCCGGGCGGTGCCGCCGCGCAAGGACGGGTCGCGCGGGCCGCGCGAGTGGGTGCTCGCCGTCGTGACGTCGCGCGTCGGGCAGTTCTTCGCCAACCCGGTCGTGGCCGCCGTGAACTTCGCCGGCTCGATGATCGTCTTCTACTACACGCCCGCCTTCGAGCTCGCCCTCACGACGTACGTCGGGCACCTCGCGATGATCCTGCACTTCACGCTCGCCGGGTACCTGTTCGCGAACGCGCTCGTCGGCATCGACCCCGGCCCGCACCGGCCCGGCTACCCCCAGCGGCTCCTGCTGCTGTTCGCGACGATGGCGTTCCACGCGTTCTTCGGCGTCGCGCTCACCTCGGGCGAGGTGCTGCTCGTGCCCGAGTGGTTCGGGCTGCTCGGCCGCGAGTGGGGGCCGACGGCGATCGAGGACCAGCAGCGCGGCGGCGGCGTCGCGTGGGGCATCGGCGAGCTGCCCACGCTGAGCCTCGCGATCATCGTCGCGGTCATGTGGACGCGGTCCGACGAGCGCGAGGCCCGGCGCCGGGACCGCCAGGCCGACCGCGACGGCGACGCCGAGCTCACCGAGTACAACGCCATGCTCGCGAAGATGGCGGAGCGCGACGACCGCCCGTAACCCCTCCCGCCGCACCCGCTCAGCGCCGAGCACGACCTTGACGTCGTTATCCGGCCGTTCACGACGTCAACGTCATGGTCGAGCGGGACGAATCACGTGCTCGCGCGAGGTGACGGCGCACGGCCGTCACCATCCGGCCCGGCCGGGACGCGCCCGGCAGCGTCAGGTCCCGTCCCGTGAACCGGAGGACGTCCACGGTCCCGCAGGCGACGAGGTCGTTCTGCCGCTCACGGTCGCGCAGCAGGGCCGACGGCTGCGAGTGGACGTCCACGCCGTCCATCTCCGCGACGAGCCACCGTCCCGCCGGCAGGCGCCACCCGAGTTCGGCGCGTCCGAGGAAGCGGCCGTCGTCGTCCCTGACCTCGCGGCGGGGAGAGGGGCGGGCGCGGCCGGGGAGCGGGGCGGGCGCGGCTTGGAGAGGGCGGGCACGCGAGCCGGGGGCGCGAAACGGGGGCGTGATAGGACGTACTCGTGAGTACTGCTGCCGGGCCCGAGCCTGCCCGCCCCACGACCGCCGACTCCTCCGCCACGACGCCGTTCCACGACCTCGACGAGTACGTCGCGATCCCGCGCGCGGGCGGGCTCGCCCTGTCGCGCGACGGGAGCCGCCTCGTGACGGCCGTGCAGACGCTCGACGGCACGCGCACGGCGTACCGCACCGCGCTGTGGGAGGTCGACCCCACCGGGCAGGCCCCGGCGCGGCGGCTCACCCGCAGCGCGAAGGGCGAGGCGGGGGCCACGTTCACGGCCGCGGGCGACCTCCTGTTCACCTCGGCCCGTCCCGACCCGGACGGCACCGACGGCGACGACGCGAAGACGGCGCTGTGGCTCCTGCCCGCCGGCGGGGGCGAGGCGCGCGTGGTCGCGACGGCGCCCGCGGGGCTGAGCGCGCCGCTCGCCGCCGCGGAGGCACCGGTCGTGTCGGTCGCGGCGGACGTCCTGCCGAGCGCGCGCGACCTCGCGCACGACGCCGAGCTGCGCACGACCCGCAAGGACGCCAAGGTCGCGGCGATCCTCCACGACGCGTACCCGGTCCGGCACTGGGACCACGACCTCGGCCCCGGCACGACGCACCGCTTCGTCGCCGACCTCACGACGACGGTCGACGAGCCGGCCCGGCCCCTGCCCGCCTCGGACCGTGAGGACGGGCCCGACGGCCAGACCGCCCACGAGCACGACCCCCGGCTCCTCGACCTGCGCGACGTCAGCCGCGGCGCCGGCGACGACGCGGGTGGTCCCGGCCGCGCGCTGTGGGAGCACTCCGCCGACCTGTCCGCCGACGGCGCGACGCTCGTCACGACCTGGCAGGTCCCCGGCCCGGGCCCGGCCACCCGCAGCACGCTCGTCGCGGTCGACACGGCCACGGGTGCGCGCCGCACGCTCGTCGACGAGCCGGGCGCCCAGGTGCACGGCCCGCGCATCTCGCCCGACGGCGCGTTCGTCGCGTTCGTGCGCGAGACCCTCACGACCCCGCAGAGCGCGCCGGAGGAGACGGTCGCCGTCGTGCCGCTGCACGCGCCCGACGCCCGCGCCGGCGTGCACGACGCCCACGACGACACGCCCACGACGCGCGCCGAGAACCATGCGACGCCGCGCACGCTCGCCCCGCACTGGGACCGGTGGCCCACGTCGCTGCGCTGGCTCCCGGACGGCTCCGGCCTGCTCGTCACGGCCGACGACGACGGCCGCGGCCCCGTCTTCCTCGTCGCGTTCTCCCCGGACGCCAAGGGGGAGCACGGCACCGCCGAGAAGGTCACGAGCGACGACGCCGTCCTCACGGACGTCCAGGTCTCGCCCGACGGCCGCACCGCGTACGCGATGCGCACGAGCTACCTCGAGCCGTCCCACCCGGTGCGGATCGACCTCGGCGCGTTCCTCGACAGCGGGGAGCCCGGCGCGCGGACGCCCGTGCCGGCGACCGCCCTGCGCGGCCCGGTCGCGAGCCCCGAGCTCCCGGGCACGCTCGTCGAGGTGGAGACCGCGGCGTCGGACGACGTGCGCGTGCGCGGCTGGCTCGCGCTGCCGCACGGGGCGAGCGCCGATGACCCGGCCCCGCTGCTGCTGTGGATCCACGGCGGGCCCCTCGGCTCGTGGAACGCGTGGAGCTGGCGCTGGAACCCGTGGCTGATGGTCGCGCGCGGCTACGCCGTGCTGCTGCCGGACCCGGCGCTGTCCACCGGCTACGGGCAGGACTTCGTGCAGCGCGGCTGGGGCACGTGGGGCCAGGCGCCGTACACGGACCTCATGGCGATCACCGACCACGTCGAGACGCTGCCCGAGGTCGACGCGTCCCGCACGGCGGCGATGGGCGGGTCGTTCGGCGGCTACATGGCGAACTGGGTCGCTGGGCACACGGACCGCTTCGCGGCGGTCGTCACGCACGCGAGCCTGTGGGCGCTCGACCAGTTCGGCCCGACCACGGACCACTCGTACTACTGGCAGCGCGAGATGACGCCCGAGATGGCGCTCGAGAACAGCCCGCACCGGTTCGTGAAGGACATCGTCACGCCGATGCTCGTGATCCACGGCGACAAGGACTACCGCGTGCCGATCGGCGAGGGCCTGCGCCTGTGGTACGAGCTGCTCGCCGACTCGGGACTGCGGCCGGTCCTGACGGCGGGACGGTGCACCGGTTCCTGTACTTCCCGGACGAGAACCACTGGGTGCTCGCGCCGCAGCACGCGAAGGTCTGGTACGAGGTGGTGCTCGGGTTCCTCGCGGAGCACGTGCTCGGCGCGACCCCGGGCGAGGGCGAGGCGGTCCGGCCGACGACGCTCGGCTGAGCCTCGGCCCACCGGGTGCGCCGGCGACCGGCGGGCACAGGTGCCCGCCGGTCAGGCGACGATCGGCGCCGGCTCGTGCGTGGTGGCGTGCCGCCACCGGCGCACGAGCCGGCGGTCGGCCGCACCGCGGGCCGCCGCCCAGACGCAGCGCTGGGTCGCCTCGCGGTGCTCGAGCAGGGCCGTGCGGTCGTGCTCGAGCGCCCACAGGAGGGCGGCTCGGACGTCGTGGAGCGCGGGGGCGGAGGGCAGGGTGTCGTGCATGGTCCGTCTCGTGTCGTCGTGGTGGGTGGCCTGTCGGCCGTCTCTATCGGACAAGACGGAGATCCTGGTCATCCGTGACGCGACTTCGACACCTTTTTTCACCCGGTGCCCGCCGGTGACGCTCAGGCCTGGCGGGCGGCGGCCACGATCGCGTCGGCGAGATCGCGAGGACGCGACAGCATGGGCCAGTGGCCGGTCGGCACGTCGACCCAGGTGAGGTCGGCGATCTCGCCGAGCTCCGTGTGCAGCGGCGGACCGGGGGTCGCGAGCTCGGCGAGCACCGTGGACGGGATCGACGAGCAGACCACCGTGGCGGGCACGGCGAGGCGGGCCGGGTCGGCCACGCGCACCGGCTCGCGCGCCACGCGCGCGGGCATCGGCACCGCGCGCTCGCGGAACGTCGCGAGCGCGGCGTCGTCGAGCCCGTCGGTGCTCGACCCCTGGTCGGCCAGCTCGTCCCACGACGCAGCGGGAGCTCGTCCACGTCCTGCGGCAGCCCGGGGTTCGGCGCGGCCCCGTCCACGAGGGGCCCGGTGTCCACGTAGACGACCCGGCGGACGCGCGCGGGGTCGCGGTCGACCACCTCCTGGACGACGGGACCGCCGCCGCTGTGCCCCACGAGGACGACCTGCCCGTCGAGCCCGGCGACGAGGTCGGCGACGGCGTCGACGTGGTCGGCGCGCGCGACGGCGGCGCGGTCCGCGGCGGTGCTCCCCGGCGCCAGGCCGGGCAGCGTGACGGGGTGCGTCAGGAGGCCGGCGGCCTCGAGGTGGGGGACGACGTCGTCCCACGCCCACGCGCCAGCCAGAAGCCGGGGACGAGGACGACGTGCACGGGCTCGCCGCCACGGGGAGCGGCGCCGCCCGAGGCGCGGTCGGTGCTCTGGTGCTCGGTTCTCTGCGTCATGCCCTCACCGTCCCACCGCCCTGGTGACACCGGTCTGTCACCATAGGTGCGGGAGCCGGCCCCGGCGGCGGGCCGCGACGGGAGGGCGCCGTGAACAGGACGGAGCGGCTCTACGCGATCGCCGAGCAGCTGCGCCGCGCGGGCCGGACGGGCACGACGGGCCGACGTCTCGCGACCGCGCTCGAGGTGAGCGAGCGGACGATCAAGCGCGACGTGTCCGCGCTCCAGCAGGCGGGTCTGACCATCTGGGCGCAGGCGGGCCCCGGGGGCGGGTACGTCCTCGACCCGAGCGCGACGCTCCCGCCGGTGAACTTCACGCCGGGGCAGGCCGTCGCGGTGGCCGTCGCTCTCGCGACGCTGCCGCCCGGGAGCCCGTTCGCCGTCGACGCCCTCGCCGCGCGGGGCAAGGTCTGGGACGCGCTCGCGACCGGCGACCGCGACCGGGCGGAGGCCCTGGCCGCGCGCGTGTGGGTACGGCAGCCGCCGGGACCGCCGGACCCCGACGACGGCGCGGCCACCGAGGTCCGCACGGCCGACGGCACCACGGACCGCAGCGGCGCCGCCGACCGCGTCGTCGGCCCCGTCGTCGGTCCTGCGCGGTCGCACCTGCGCGTGCTGCGCGCGGTGGAGCAGTCCCTCGGCTCGTCGCGCGTGCTCGCGATCCGCTATCGCGACCGGCACGGGGAGGAGAGCGAGCGCCGGGTCGAGCCGGTGATCCTCGCCCACACCGACGGCCGCTGGTACCTCGTCGCGTGGTGCCGGCTGCGCGAGGGCGTGCGCTGGTTCCGCCTCGCCCGCGTGGTCCGCGCCGACGTCACGCGCGAGGCGTACGTCCCGCGCCCGGTCGAGGACGTCGGCGAGCCGCCCGCCGGTGCGGTCGCGGTGCGCTGACCCCGGACGAGCGCCCCGCTGACGGCGGGCGCGGCGCGGCGTATCGTCGGAGACGGCCCGTCGACGGTGACCGGAGACCGCGTGTCCGCAGCGCTCTACTCCCTCGGCAGCTGGGCGGTCCGCGCACGGCGCGTGGTCCTCCTGGCGTGGTCGGGCGTGCTCGTGCTCGTGGGGGTGCTCGCGGCGACGCTGCAGGGCGGGCTCGACGACGAGGTGACGATCCCCGGGACGGAGTCCCAGGCGGCCCTGGACCACCTCGCGGCGACCTTCCCCCAGGTCAGCGGGGCCAGCGCCCAGCTCGTGGTCGTCGCCCCCGACGGCGGCACGCTCGACGACGACGCGGTGCAGCAGCCCGTCGAGTCGGCCGTCGGGACGATCGGAGGTCTCTCGCAGATCACCGCGGTCACCTCGCCCTACGACGACCAGACCCCCGCGACCGTGGACGACGACGACAGCGCCGCGCTCCTGACGATCCAGCTCGCGGTCGAGCAGAGCGCGGTGACGGACGCGACGCTCACGGCGCTCGAGGGCGCGGCCGCCGACCTCGCCGCGGCTCTCCCCGACGGCGCGCAGTCGTCCCTCGGCGGGCAGCTGTTCAGCACGAGCTTCCCGAGCCTGTCCGTCACCGAGGCCCTCGGGCTGCTCGGCGCGCTCGTGGTGCTCGTCGTGACGTTCGGGTCGTTCGTCGCGGCGGGCATGCCGCTGCTCAACGCGATCGTCGGCGTCGGCGTGTCCATGGGACTGCTGTTCACCGCCACCTCGGTGGCGACGATCAACTCGACGACGCCGCTGCTCGCCGTGATGCTCGGGCTGGCCGTCGGCATCGACTACGCGCTGTTCGTCGTCTCCCGGCACCGCGACCAGCTCCGGGCGGGGGCGGACGTCGAGGAGTCCGTGGCGCGGGCCGTCGCCACGGCGGGCTCGGCGGTGATCTTCGCGGGTCTGACGGTCATGATCGCCCTGGTGGGCCTCGGTGTGGCCGGCATCCCGTTCCTCACGACGATGGGTCTCGCGGCCGCCGTCGGCGTGGGGCTCGCGGTCCTCGTCTCGGTCACCCTGCTGCCGGCGATGCTCGGGTTCGCGGGGGAACGGATCCGCCCGCGCGTGCACGGGCCG
This sequence comes from Cellulosimicrobium sp. CUA-896, assembly GCF_001942335.1. Lineage (GTDB taxonomy): Bacteria > Actinomycetota > Actinomycetes > Actinomycetales > Cellulomonadaceae > Cellulosimicrobium. The sequence continues at coordinate 90,724 of NZ_MKKH01000006.1, forward strand.
CGGCGGCGCGGACGTCGTCGCGCGGACCGGTCGGCCCGGTCGCACGCACCCGGGTCGCCGGATCCCGCGACCCCGGCGACCGGGGAGGCCGTCGGGCACGGCCGCAACCGGTTCTTCGCCCGGTGGGTCCGCGTGGTCACGCGCGTGCCCGCGCTGACCGTCGTCGTCGTGCTCGCCGTCCTCGTGCTGCTGACGATCCCCGCGCGGGACCTGCGCCTCGCGCTGCCCGACGCCGGCTCGCTGCCCGAGGGCGACCCCGCGCGCGTCACGTACGACCTCGTGTCCGAGTACTTCGGGCCCGGCTACAACGGCCCGCTGCTCGTCACGGGGACCGTCGTGACGTCGACCGACCCCGTCGGTCTCATGGACGACCTCGGCGACGAGATCGCCGGGCTGCCGGGCGTCGCCGACGTGCCCCTCGCGACGCCGAACCCCGCCGGCGACACGGGGATCGTCGACGTGATCCCCACCGGCGGCCCGGACTCCGAGCAGACCAAGGACCTCGTCCGCACGATCCGCGCGCAGCACGACCAGTACCTCGACGAGTACGGCGTCTCCCTCGCGGTCACGGGCGCCACGGCCGTGGGCATCGACGTCTCCGCGAAGCTCGGCGACGCGCTGCTGCCGTTCGCGCTCGTCGTCGTCGGGCTCTCGCTCGTGCTGCTCACCATGGTGTTCCGCTCGGTCGCGGTGCCCGTCAAGGCGTCGCTCGGGTACCTGTTCTCGGTCGGGGTGGCGTTCGGCGTCGTGACGCTCGTGTTCGAGCACGGCGTCCTCGCGGACCTCCTGAACGTCACGAGGACGGGGCCTGTCATCAGCTTCATGCCGATCATCCTCATGGGCATCCTCTTCGGCCTCGCGATGGACTACGAGGTCTTCCTCGTCTCGCGCATCCGCGAGGACTACGTCCGCACCCGCGACGCGCGGGCCTCCGTCGTGACGGGCTTCCAGGGGTCGGCGACGGTCGTCACCGCGGCGGCGGTCATCATGTTCGGCGTCTTCGCCTCGTTCGTGCCGGAGAGCGACATGAGCCTCAAGCCGATCGCGCTCGGCCTCGCGTCGGGGTCCTCGTCGACGCGTTCGTCGTGCGCATGGTGCTCGTCCCGGCGGTGCTCGCGCTGCTCGGTGACCGTGCCTGGTGGTTGCCGCGCCGCCTCGACCGCGTGCTGCCGTCGTTCGACGTCGAGGGGCAGGGCGTCGCGCGCGAGCTCGCGCTGCGGGACTGGCCCGAGCCCGGGGCGCGCGACGCCCTCGTCGCGCACGGGCTCGTCGTCGCGGGGCCGGACGGCCCGCTCACCGCGCCGGTCACGGTCCGCGTGCCCGACGGCGGGGCGCTCGTCGTGCACGGCGCGACCGGGGCGGCCGTGTCCGCGGTCGTCCTCGCCCTCGCGGGGCGTGTGCGACCGTCCGCGGGCGCGCTCAAGGTCACGGGGCTCGTCCTGCCGGAGCGGGCGTCCGCCGTGCGGCGCCGGGTCGCGGTCGTCGACCTCGCCGCCGA